>CAYFSW010000135.1:0-3899 GCA_964345885.1 uncultured Gemmatimonadota bacterium
CGTAGCATGCAGCGCCAGCTGCAAACGCTGGTTAGGCTGAAAGCCAGAGGGTCCATTCAAACCGGAGCCTGCTACACCTGCGACAAAAGTGAGAATACCTGGCGCGCCACGCGGTCCTCCACGGCGGCGCTGCTCGGAACAGCTCGAGTTCTCTATCTGGAAGCGGGCACTTCTTGAAGTGGGCACTGCACTCAACTACCAGGGCTTCCTGTTGGAGCTAGCTCAACACTGTAATCTGGGCCCGGCCACGGAGGTTGCCAACCCAGGACCTGCGATACGTGCCTTTCAGCCTAACGGATTAGCGTTTCACCTGCGCGGCAACGACCACGCCCGATCTAGGAAGCGGCCGGGCCGCTGAACACGACCAACGAGAATCTGAGGCCAACTCCCCAAAGGCCGCCCGCGTCAGGTGCAAACGCTAGTTAGACCGCAAGCGGCCCTTTCCATTCACCTCGGAACTCGCCTCAGCACGGGATCCCAAGTGTATATCCGTCTGGCCACACGCGTACTCCACCGCGGCGCAGAACGGCGCCTCAACGGCGATCTATCTGAAGCGGTCACCCCGCGAAGGGGCGTCGGTGTCTGCTGGAGGGAAACCATCGGAGCTAGCCCACTACTACAATCTGTAACCTTCCACTGCCACTGCCAAGCAGATACCAAGCGCCGAGCGCTTGCGGCCTAACGGATTAGCGTTTCACCCGCGCGGCACCGACCGCGCCCGATTGAAGGATCTAAGGCCATCATCACCCTCGGCGCCCGCGCCAGGTGCAAACGCTCGTTAGGCGGCGCCTCACACCTTCCTATGCTGTTGCAAGTGATCATCAAAAGCCGTGACAAACAGTTTGATCTCTCGAATCCGGTCGCGGGCCTGACCGTGAGAGAAGGTCTTGATGGCAGTCTTAGGCCTTCCGCAATTGTGAGCCCAATCGTGCCGTACTTGAATCGTATCTGAGATCCGGTTGAAGAAGGTTTTGATGGCTTGTTTCTTCGCCTGCTCAAGGCGCTTACCGGACAACTTGTTGACTTCAGGCCGAGTGACAGCAGTCAGGCGCTTGTAGCCAAACTAAATCAGCCTATCTATTAGGCCGACCCACAGTTTATGGCGGTCGGGCAAGATGCCGTTAAACTGCTCAGGTACACGCGACAACGTCAGCATGTTACCACGCTCCATCACCGAGCGGGCCGCCATCCGAAGCGACCAGAGGGGACGTTCTGTGCGCGATGAATCGAGCACCTCGCCCGCGGGCAGCTGTTGTTTCGCGTAGTGCGACGGCAACTGACCACCGTTCCATTGTCCCGTGACGTATGCACGCAGAACGGCTGTAAGGCAATCGACGTACGCATCGCACAAATAGGCGTCCATTGCACCCACTGCCATACTGACTGGTGACAGCCGGAGGTCTGAGGAAACCCTCGCGTCGCCCTTCCTGGCTTTTGCGGTCGCGAGTATAGCTTCGGCTCGAGAGATGTCCTCGTCGAAATGACGCCGGTGTGTCTTGGCCATGTTGAAGGTGCGCTCAGTAGCGCCGCCTAACGACCTTGCGCATAAGCTGCGAACGCAAACTCACCAGGAGCGATTTCGCTTCGGTATTCAATGAAATCACCACGCTCACAAATCAATCGCTCCTACCGCGTTCGCTGCTTCATGCGCTTGTTAGCCTGCGTAGAACCTCCTCAGCTTCCTTCAGGCGGCGGCACCGGAACGAACAACGAGTCACTGAGTGGCAGATTGACCTCGAGTGACACAATCGTATTCAGATGGTGCACCTTCAGGCCTGTCGGCGATGTCCCCCGAGCCTCCGTGAGGTGCGGAAACAGGACTCCCCCGACGCGGCGGAAGTCGTGTATTCGAACCATGCCCCAAGTGGTCGGCTTGAACATCGCGAACAAGCCGGTGGCAACTTCAAAGAACAGCTCCCTTGTCACACCGTCAGGCCACGTCATCCGCAAATGGTGCATCTGGACGCCATCGATCACCTCGGTCCCCACAAACACCACTTCATAGCCCTTCTCTTCATAATCGATGAACCAACCTAGACGCGCCTCGAAATCAGTACCGCGTGGCGGGTCTACTTCACTCCAATGAATCGCCCCCGCGGAATCCATGTCGCTGCGCCAGGCGCGATCCCCGTTCACGACCGAGCTGCTGCCATGCTTCGTCTCTGCTCGATACAGATGCGGCCGCTTTCTGTATGTCGTCCGCTCGATGATTCGACCTTCCTCAATGTGCGTCAACACTCTTTCGGTGCGGATGGTCTGGATGGCATCGAGCGCTTCTCTACCACCTATCACTTCCACATATCGATCGATTACTTCCTTTGCTGTCTGCGCTCCTACTGGCGCCGCGCTTAGCGTGATCCATGTCGCAGCAAGCAACAGGCACATCCTCACCACAGAAAGACTCTCCTCTCAAACCTACGCAGGCTAACGGACTAGCGTTTCACCTGCGCGGCTACGACCGCGCCCGATTGAGGAGGCGGCCCGACCGCTCAACACGACGAACAAGATTCTAAGGCCCCTTCCCCGTGCACCGCCCGCGCCAGGTGCAAACGCTGGTTAGACCGCAGGGCTGACTCGTATCGTCCGGCGGTTCGCAATTACCAATCGGATCCTCAACCCATGCTTCGTCTTGAGTAGCCGCAGACTATCCACAAGCTTGGTCGCCGGTTCGTCGTCGAGCGCAAGAAAAAGGTCGATTTCATGTGGTTCGAGATTACGTCCCTCTCGAAGCAACCGCCATCCCGCTTCCTGCGAGGAAGCCCCGCCCGCTAACTTGTTAAGTGAGGTGTTGCGCGGGGAGCGGGCTTCACGTTGGTGCGCTGCGGCGAACGTTCGAATCCTACGCAGGCCTCTCAATCCGATTTGAAGGGACGCCGCGTAGTACATAATGAGCTGCCCAACGAGCTTTGACGACGCCTCGGGCGACGACGCTTGCTTGACCTCAACGAGCGCCAATTTCTTGCGACCGCTTGAAGGCACGATCATCAAATCAACACGACCACTCGCCGGAGACACCCGCACGTTGCGAATGCTATAAGCGTTTGGATAGCCCAACGCACCCGGATCACGGATGATGTGATCTTCGATGTCTTTCTCACTCATTATCCCCACTGCGGTCTAACGGATTAGCGTTTCACCTGCGCGGTTACGATCACGCCCAACCACGGGCGCGGTCGGGGTACAGTACACGACTAGAAACATTCTAAGGCACACATCACGAACGGCGCCCGCGTCAGGTGCAAACGCTGGTTAGCCTGCGGGCTCGGACGGCGGTGGCGTCACATCACGAGCGAACCGTGCAAAGTCTCGAGCCTGGTGCACCAAGGCAAGGATTCGAATGTCGTCTCTCCGGACTTCGTATATGACTCGATAAGTATGCACCAGGAGCTCTCGAATTTTCGGATCCTCAATCTCCGGAACGATGCGCCCTCGTTCAGTGAGTGTGCTCAGGCTGCTGGTGGCTTCTATGAAATCTTCGACGACATTGCGGGCAGAGGCAGGCGAGTCTTGCGCTATGTAGGCGAGAACTTCGTCCAGTCCGTCTCTCGCATACTCCGTCCAGATCACCCGGCGTCGCCGACTAACCATTTCTTGCGGAGATCTTGCACTACCTGCTCATGCGGGATCGTCTTGCCCGCGTCCGCCTCGGCTAGACCGCGCTCGACGGAGCGAACCACGTACAGGTGGTAGAGAACGTCGTCGATCGTGCAGTCGTCAGGCAGCCGGTCGAGTATCTGCTGTACTGTCTGCTTCGTCTGCATTCCACCTCCTCTGGTCACTACTTTGAGAATATAACTGAAGCAGACCGGATATGCTTAGGTGCTCCCAGCCTGTACCGGCTTCGCTGCCGCCCGCAGGCTAACGGATTAGCGTTTCACCTGCGCGGCTACGACCGCGCC
>CAYFSW010000136.1:0-27475 GCA_964345885.1 uncultured Gemmatimonadota bacterium
CCCGACGACGAGTTCGGGCACCTGGCGGACGTCTTCAACAAGACCTTCGCTCGCCTGGAACGGTCCTTCGAGCAGTTGCGCCGGTTCACATCCGACGCCTCCCACGAGCTGCGTACTCCGCTGACCGCCATGCGCAGCGTCGGCGAGGTCGCGTTGCGGGAACCGCGTGACGAGAGGGCCTATCGCGAGACGATCGGGAGCATGTTGGAGGAGGTAGACCGGCTGGCACGGCTAACGGATAACCTGTTGACGCTCAGCCGCGCCGATGACGGTCGGGTCGCGCTAAAGCTGGAGCCCCTCGACCTGGGCGCATTCGCCCGTGAGGTGGCCGCCGATATGAGCTTGCTCGCCGAAGAGAAAGGTCAGTTGCTTGCCGTCGAGGCACCGGAGACCGTGCACGTCAGCGCAGACCGCGCAGTGTTGCGTTGCGCGGTCATCAACCTCGTAGACAACGCCGTGAAGTACAGCCCCCAAGGGTCCGCCATCCGCCTCGCCGTCAGTCAGCGGCAGAGCGCCGGTGTGCTGGAGGTCATCGATCGGGGGCATGGGATTCCCGCCGAACAGCGGGAATGCGTCTTCGAGCGATTCTGGCGCGTCGATCAGTCCCGGTCGCGCCCGGGCGGCGGCAGTGGCCTCGGCCTGGCTATCGTCCGCTGGGCTGTGGAAGCCCACGGCGGCGATATCCAGCTGGAGACTGAAGAGGGCAAGGGCTGCGTGTTTCGCGTGACCCTGCCAAGAGCGACCGAACGTGAAATGAATGAGATCTAGGAGCCTGAGAGCAGTATAGGTTCTGACGCGCTGGCGTTCCTCGGCGTGGAACCAGGTGGGCCGGCCTGATGTTCGGTGAGGCCCTATCCCCACTCTTTGCCCCACTTTGACGGGATAATAGGCCGGTTCGAGCGGTCTGGTTACCCGGCCAAGAGCCGGGACACCACAACCCATTAATGGAAATAAGGTCGGGAATCAGTGGCTGTGGCAGAATCATGGGGTTCAGGAGGTCGCGGGTGGCGACTCGCACCGCGCGCAGGACCGCGCGGCGCTCGGTATGCAGCCGCCGCAAGCGGCGCCTGCAACGCGAATCCCGCCGTCCCGACTGGCGCAGCGCCCGTGATTAGGGACGCGCCACGAGATTAGACCTCAACTGTCAAGGAACTCGTAGTTACTCCAGATTATTTTATGGACGGTATGCGAGAAACATACTCGCGTTCGTGCGTGGTCCTAGTCCGACCGACGCTTCAACTTCCCAGTGCCTGCGGAAGCCTGTGAAGAAACCTGCCATGAAGTTCCAAGGGTCCTTCTGCTCTAGCTCCACGTCGTACCCCACATCGCCAATCATGGGAATAGAGATCTCCCCACGGTGTCGCTCGTCGGCATTTTGATACATGGCACCGGCCCACACGCCCACACCACTAAACACAGTGCCGACTCGAGGCATAACAACCCACGCTTTCACAGTGGACCCAGTTGTGCTGAGACTAGTTCCAGTGAACGTGGTATTGATCGCCCCAAAGAACTGGCCTACTCCGTACGCAACTACAATGCCTCCTCCATACACGAGACCGTCGTAGTCGATCTCCAGCATGAAAGGCGGCTCACTCCCGCCGTTCGGGCTGGGAGCCTGAACATCCGTACGTCCATCTATGAAGCCAACAAGGCCGAATATGTTGACCATGGGCAACAGCCAGGCGTCCAATCTCAAGTTCGCCTCTATGACGTCATTCGCTACCGCCACATCAGATGCCGGGGGGACACCTGGAAGCTCTATACTCAAGGACAGACTCTCAAGTGAGTAGTCCTGATCTTGGTAATAGACGGTGAGCCCGACTCCGAATGGGCGAGGCAATTCAGTGTCACTCGCCGATGAGCGCTCGAGCATGGGACTCGCGCCAGTCTCCTGACCGAATACCCAGTGAGCATCCAAGAAGGTAAGTGTAGGAACGGTAGCCACCCAGAACCATAGGCCAAGGCGTGCGGCTCTTGCCTTGAAACCGTAAACGCCGTGTTCCGGTGTCCTGCGGTGACGCAGCATCCTCGTGTCGGTGTGGCCTGTCTGCACCTCCGTCAACCGCGGCGTTCTATCAGTTGGGTTTCGACGCAGAGCTGGGGCGCGACCGCAAGGAGCCAGGTTCAATAGCATCGTCGTTCCTCTCATCTGAGGAGCACTGCGGTCACCATGGCAGCTAGCCTCAGGGCCGAGTGTGGTTTGTCAGCTCAAGGAGGGAGCGATGTCCCTGTTCCGCTCTTCTGGAGTAGGCAGTTTCTCGCGAATCTCCAGCCAGGCGGGGCCAGCCATATCAGCCTGGCTGCAGAAACTCAGTCGGCAATAATGTCTCTCACGCTTTCACTAACGAGTTGATATTGTTTTGAGACCTTAGCTGCGCAGCATAGCGCAACGAGCCGAATCCCACAAGCTATGATCGGTGTCCAGCCAGATCACTATGCGTTTGGCAAATGACGGTACCTCCCAGACCGGAGGACGCGGGACCATGAGCTTGAGAGCGATCAGAAGCCTTGCGATCGCATTTGGCCTAACGCCGATAACCGGCGCTCTGGCAGGAGGCGGGACTGCGAGTAGCGGAAACCGCCACTGCCGTCGGTGATCGTCGCCAGATCGACGGTGCCGTCCAGCGTATGCGTGATCTTGTAAACGCTGGCCGCGGACATCGCCTCGTTGTCAGGGTGCGGGACCCCCTGAAATCCGTGTAAACGCGGCACCTCGCTCAGCTGTACTGTTCAAGAAGCCGCAAAGTCACTAACTCTGACGGCGATGCGCGAAACAGAACATGTCTCAGACAGCCAGCTTGACGATCTTTTCCGTTTCAATCGCGTCCTCGCAGGGCTTCCGCCCAGTGACGTGATACTCTTTTGTGGCGATGGTGGCAAATTATCTGTATTGTGGATACGAGTCGTTTATCACGCGGAGGGCTTGGCATGTCGGATTGTTCTCTTATGTGCGCTCTGCAGTGAAGCCAGTCCCGTCGCTTCGCGCTACCCGCTTCGTGGACATTCGTCCGAAGGGAGGTGACCCATGACGACTCTGCGCTTCCTGGCGCTCATTGTGTGCGCGACAATGTCACCTCATCTCCAGGAACAACGGCTGGTCGTCGTGGGGACGGTAGTGGGTTCAGACGGAACGCCAATGGAGGCCGCGAACGTGACCCTCTATCCGATGCGCTCGCCGATGATCCCGCTGTTGGAGATGCCGTCGCTGGTCATCGCCACGGCCAGAGCCGCTGCCGACGGGTCGTACCGACTCGAAGCCGATACGTCGGGCGTATTCCAACTGTGGTTCAGTGGCGTCGACCACGCGGCGGCGAGGACCGTGCTGCTTGCCGAACCCGACGGCCAATATCGTGTCGACGTCACGTTGTCAGCGGTCGAGATCGCGGCCGACGCCAAGCTTGCCGTCATCGGGCCCTTCAATGAGTTCTCGCCATACAGGGGATACGTCGAGATGGAGCAGACCGCGACCGGCACCTATGCCGCCCGTGTCGCGACCGATGGAGACACGCTCGCGTACGAGATCGTCGAACGCGGAACGAACCCCGCGAACCCCCTGGTGACGAACGGCACCGGAAACGCCGCCTACGAGTTCGACGGTCGCGGATCGTACCGGTCGCGAGTCCCCGCGGTCGGGGACTCGATCCTCATCCAGTACGACCCGCGGCAGCTTCCCGAGACGCAGTCTCGGGAGACCATGACGTTCCGCCCCGATTCGACAACCGCGGCCCGGTTCGCACGGTTCTGGACGGATCTGCGCCGGAATCGGGACGCGTACTACGCCCGCCTGCAGGCGATGGTGGCTGACGGCGCAGACGAGGTGGAGATCGCTCGGTTTCGGAATGAGTACGATTGGTCCGTGAACCGCCTCGTGCTCGAGGGGGCCCTGCGCGACATTCCGGACCCGCGGCGCAGGGGAACACTCTTGACGACCTACCTGGACTGGGCCGGCGGCATTGACTCCACGATGGCGATGACGGCGTTCGCCGAGCTCGAGCCCGATGCCCCCGAGTGGGCGCACGGCTACTACACGATATCCAATGCCGGTATCGCCTCCGGCCATGAGCAGGCCTACGAGAACTACTACCTGACCGCCCTGCGCACGCACGCCGATAAAGGACTCAAACCACCGATCCTGATGCGTCTCATCACGCTCGCTGAGGAGCGCGGGGCCATCGACCGGTCACGTATTCTCTACGAATGGCTGTTGGCGGAGTACCCGAGGTCGTACGAAGCGCGACGGGCCAGAGCGCGGTTTGGGTTGGGGGTCGGAGCCAAGGCGCCCGCGTTCGTCGTGAGAGCTTTGTCGGACTCGAGCACGACGTACACGAACGACACGTTCGCCGGTCAGATCGTGCTGATCGACTTCTGGGCCGTCTGGTGTGCGCCGTGCGTCGCGGAGATGCCCGTCCTGCATGCGGCGTACGAGAAGTACGGCCCGGCCGGCTTCACGATCCTCAGCGTGTCGTTCGACGATGCACCGGAGGACGTCGTCCGCTTCCGGTCGGAGACGGCGTGGAGCATGCCGTGGATACATGCCTTCGTGGGCGACGACTGGACATCGGACATCGTGACCGCGTTTCAGATCCCGGGACTGCCGAGGACCGTCCTGGTGGACCGCAACGGGGTCATCGTGGCCGTCGATACGGATCTGCGCGGAGAGCGGCTGGACCAGACGCTATCCGACGTCATGTCCAAACGGTGAGCATGCCGACCGTTCGTTGGACGCGTCCTCGACCGCATAGAGGCTGTGTGCTCACCGGTGCGCGGTTCGGCAGGCATCGGGGCAGTGCTGTGTCCGTCTTCCTCATCGCCATGGCCGGCGCGAGCCCTGCGGTGGCACAGAACCCACCGCGCGGAGCCGTGCGCGTGGATGACCGTCTTGCCCAGACGGTCGTGCGCCCGGGAGACGTCTTGACGATCGCGGTGACGCTCACGCATGCGTCCGGCTTCCACACCTGGCCGCACGAGCCCGTGGTGCCGGAGGAGTTCGAGGGCGTGAATCCGATCCCCACCGAGATCGAGCTTGCCGACGCCCCTCCGGGAACCGAGCTGGTCGAGGTGGTGTGGCCGTAGCCGCAGCCGGTGACCGTGCATTACGGGGGTGAGCCCACTGCGCTGCTGTCCTACACGGGATCGGCCCTCATCAGTGTTCGGCTGCGCGTGCCGCCTGATACGCCGGAGGGACGCGCGACTGTCGTGCTCACAGTGCGGTTCCAGGCGTGCGACGCCCGGCTGTGCTACCCACCGCAGCGTGTCGAGACCGCCGTTCAGTTCCGGGTCGAGAGCGGGTCCGGTGCGGCCGGCGGCGTGCTGCCGACGAGGCCAGCACCAGCATTTGAGCATGCCAGTGGCGTCGCTGGCAGCCTCGCAGCAGATTTTCCAGGACCTTAGACTGCCCTTGTAACGGGAGCCGAGGGTGCGCGGAGAGTTCGGATGACGCACCGCTTGAAATCGATACCCGAGACGAGTAGGGTGCTCCAAGAGCGCCAGTATCTTCCAGAATACAAAGCGCAACGAACAATGACCAGGAACCGAGAGATGAGCTGAGCCGGCCACACGCGGCCCCGGGCGGGGGGCAAGAAGTGGGGTAAAAGTATGCTACATCGTGCTACATCCCTATCATTTCGATACAACAGTGGACGCCCGAAACACCGTGTGAATACTACATTTCGCTCTGTCTGACTACATCATCGATGTGAATGGGGTTCAGGAGGTCGCGGGTGGCGACTCGCACCGCGCGCAGGACCGCGCGGCGCTCGGTATGCAGGCGCCTGGCGGCGCCGGCAACGCGAATCCCGCCGTCCCGATTCCTCGCTGTAGTTCGCCTTCCTTGGCTCGGCACCTTCCGAGCACTGACTATCGCGATGTGTTGTCCCGCCTTATGACAAAGCGGCTCACGAACGGGACATCGAGCGTGCCATGCACCACGGCCCAGACAGTGTCGCCGCGCATGACCGGGCTTGGACGGGTCGAGAATCCCCTCGGGGCTCTTACCATGCCGAGGTACCGACCGTCAGGTTCGAACACGTCGAAAGCGACCGGCTCGGTCCAGGTTAGCTGCGGGTTCGCTGCCGCTTCATCAGTGTCCTCGAGGTCCGGTTCGTTCTGCTGCGCTTCTTGATGCAGGAGGAGCCAGATGCGTCCCGAGTCGCCGACGAGCAGGCCGGTGTAGGGAGGCTTGGTGTTGGGTATCCCGGGTCCGGTCCAGCGCCATGCCGGATCGACCCGCCGCATCATGTCTGTGACGATGCGCTCGTGCTCGGCGCGCTCCGCAGGCGCGACAGGTACAGGCCGCCAGTTCGTTCGCTCGATTCGCAGAACACGGCCCGGTGCCAGGAAGAGATCGAACGAGTAACGAGTCGGAATTCCACCGATCATGTAGCCCAGAGGGCTGAAGGTCCACACGCCTCTCGGAGCGAAGGGGAGGTACTTCAGCGTGCCGCCGCCGCCGCTGTAAGTCGCACTGAGCGAGGGCGTCTCGTAATCCCATGTTGGAGCCGCGAGTGTGTCGCCCGGCACCCCAGCTGGTCCGTATCGCACGAGCCCGAACCGCCAGTCCGTAACCTCGTCCAGAGGATTGAGCACGATCTGCGTGTACGAGTTCCCCAGTTGGTCTTTGTAAAGTGGTCGGGAGGTGCCGTCGCCCCGGATCCGCCAGCCGTCGAGGTACTCGCCGTCGGAGGAGTAGACGCTGATCCGAATGTTGCCGGGGTCTCGTAGTAGAACTCTTCCATCGCCAAGCACGGCCAGTCCGGCGTCGGGGAACGTGTACTCTCCCGGGCCGCCCCCGGCACGACCGAACGTCTTCAGGTATCTGCCGTCCGGGGCGTACTTGCGCAGCGCGGGCACCATTCCGTCGAAGATGTAGATGGCACCGTCAGGCGCCACCGCCAACGACTGTATCTCCCCGAACATCTGCTCGTCGGAACCTTCGCGTTCGCCGATGGTGAGTTCGGCGACCAGCTCCGCCTCGTGGCCCCAGACGCTGCCGCCGAGCGTCTGCACGATCACGGTATCCGCGATTGTGTCGTACGCAGCTCGCCACTCTGAGGCGGTCGGCGATCCGTGCTCGGCGCACGCCACCAGCGCAGGGATCAGCGGTACGAAAAATCGTGCCGACTTGAGGCGGTGACCACAAGATGACTTACTCATAGATCGTCCATGGAATTGGATACTGCGAGTCGCTGTAAAGTTGCAAGCGGTCCGCACGTGAACGAGCTCGTCGCCCGCGGCGCGAGACTCGTTGGAGTGTATCGGACACTACTCCAACGTCATAGCGACCCGCTTTTTGAGCATATTGGGAGATGCAGCAGCATCGGTGTAGGTCCCGGCGGTCGATGCCAGGTACAGTATCAGCGTCAGTGACAACGCCGACAGACGCTGACTGTTGCTCACGGACGCTGAATCGTTGGAAGCCCGCGAAAACCGACGCTCATGGGCGCTGACGGGCGCTCGTCGCATGAATGGGGTTCAGGAGGTCGCGGGTGGAGACTCGCGCCGCGCGCAGGAACGCGCGCCGCTCGGTATCCCGGCACCCGGCGGCGCCTTCAACGCGAATCCCGCCGTCCCGACTGGTATGGCAGGCACTTACCGCACATTCTGCATAGCTGAGCGGCCCGTCACGACTCAAGCTGCACGCCTGTAGGAACACACCTTCAACGCACCCCAGCGGGAAGGAGACGGTACACTCGCGATGACGCGGCGGACGAGCATCTCGACCGGTTTCTTCGATCGATCGTCAACTCTGCCTCGACGCACGAGATCCCGCGCGCCCACTGGCCGGCCTGGACGTCCGAGTTGGACACGGACGTGACGTGTTGGGGCGCGGAGGACTCTCGTGACTTGGCTAGACCGAAGCCCTCGTGCTGATTCGGGAGAACACGACTGGCCCATTCTCAAGAGGAGTCTTCGGTTACTTCGCGACGCGAGTCGCTACGTTACTTTTCGTCTCGACCAGCTTACTACGATCATCAACCAACCCACTGAGGAGTACCGCGGACGACTCCAGTCGCAAACCGCATCACCCCCGTCTCGGGCGCAGTGATAACATCAGTTGCAGCGCCAAGGACGCTGGCTGTCGCTCACGAACGCTGAATCGCCGAAAACCCACGAAAACAGTCGCTCACGGATGTTGCCGGTCGCTCGTCGCCTTGATGGAGTTCAGGAGGTCGCGGGTGGAAATTCGCCCCCGCGCTGCGATTTCGGGCGAGGTTCCTACTACAAACTGAGGCTTGCTTTGCCCTCTGCCACTAGGACGTCTTGACTCCGGCCACGTCCCGGTACAGTGCATCCGGCGCCAGGTCGATGCCGCCCGGCCAGGCGACGGTGCCGCTCTCCTCGTCGATGAACACCTTCTTGAACTCGTTCGGATCCTTCCAGGGTTGGAAGACGCCGTGCCCAACGAGTTCTGAGAGGTCTACCTCGCCCTCGACTCCGTCGGCAAAGCGGATCCAAATCCGATATCCCGGGCGAGCTTCCACTGACTCGATTCGATAGCGCATTCGTTTCCTATCCAAGAGGGTCAATCTTGCTGAGAGGCTCATGGGCCCTCGCTTGCCTCCAGACGACCTGCAGTTCCTCTTGATGCAGGCTTGCCCACTCCGTCACCGCCGTACAGCGCATGGAAATGCGGAGGGCCATGGTCGCGGTAGTAAAGATAGATCGATATGCCGAAGAACTCCGAAATCTTGGGCAAGGTCGCATGGCCCTCTAGCTGTGGTTTCCTCGCAACAAAGTTACTCACCGCTGCAGATGTCGGGTAGGCCTTCAGATTAGGCTCCGCCAGTGTGAGCGTCAGTGACAACGCCCACTGGCGCGCGCTGTCGCTGACGGACGCTGGAACGCCGACAACCCGCGGAGACTGTCGCTCACGGACGCTGACGAGCGCTCAGCGCCTGAATGGGTTCAGGAGGTGGCGGGTGGCGACGCGCACCGCGCGCAGGAACGTGCGGCGCTTCGTTTGCGGGCGCCTGGGCGGCTCCTGCCACGCGAACCCCGCCGTCCCGACTGGAATAGCAGGCACTTACAGCAAATTCTGACGCCCTCTTGAACTGTCACGATGCAGGGTGCACGCCTCCAGGAACACACCTGGAACACACATCGTGCCAATTCGCTCGTTGACCCTTTGCGTGGGCCGTAGGCCTTCACATCTAACGGCATGCGCAAAGGGATCATCTCCTGGTTGGCAGGTTGCAGTCCAAGATGGAAGGGTGAAATCCCCCACACCGGGTGGGGCATTTGAATGCGGAGCAGGCTGACTTCCTCGCTCGGTCGTACCTGTATCGAAAAGAGCTGCAGACTCCGAAAGACCGCGTCGACGAGCTGCGCAGGCTCTCGCCCTACGATGTCCGCACCGCGGCGACGCGTTACATCAAGAACATCCAATACGCGTACCTGGGAGACATCACTGTCGCTCCCCGCGAGCTGATGAAGGAGCACTAGCAGGCACCGCCCTGCGCCGCGACTCGCGGCGCACGTAGCTTGCCACCGCAGGCGGCGCCGATCCAGGCGAGCGAAGCGACAGTCTAGCTTCTCTGGATTCCCATGTGTTAGCCTTCGCTTGCCTGTTTCGCCCGAGGAGCTAGATGCCGTGGCAATCTCCTGCTCTTGCGGTTCCGTGGCTGCTGGCCGCATCGTGAGTGTAGCCGGGGTGAGGTTGAGGGGGCGCTGAAGTCTGTCCGGCCGGTTGGGGAGATCTCAGCCGTTGTGACAACTCGCATCGTTATCAGCCTGCCGAGCTGGGCCGCGCGGAATCGGTGGGAGCCGGGCGGACGCATACCAGCACGCATTCTGCACCCGAGTCCAAGGAGAACTCTGATAATGAGATACGCTGTGCGTCTGATGGCAGTGGTCCTCCTCGCTGCCCAAGCGGCTGGGTGCGCGTCCACCGGAGGCGGTGGCAAAGCGGGAAGAACCCTCGGGCCAGAAGTGACGGGCCTGACTTACGGGGGCGTGCTCACGTACGTGCCCCACGTACTCAACCAGTTCGGCTATCGCGTAATCCGTCGCCAGCAGCAGCCACAGAGTCTCTACTTCGAAACCGAATGGGAGTCGAGGCGCCCATTCCTTGACGAGGCCGAGCAGGGCTTCCAGGTGGCAGTGACGCGCATCATCGTCAGGGCCAGATTCCACATGAGGAGGTTTCAAACCAGGCTGTACCGGGTCCAGTTCGAGGGGCAGACCCGGCTCAAGCGCACCTCCGACTCCGGGTGGGAAGAGATACCCGCGACGGAGATGTTCAAGAGCCATCTGGACGACATCAGCCGGGCTCTCGAACCGTATATCAGGTAGCGTACCCGCAACGCCTGAGCTGCGAGTAGCCTGGGTCTGCGGCCCGTGCGGCTGCTGATCGGGAAGCGACGCGAATGGACTTCAAGCAGCGAGCTCCCCTCGGCGGGACAGGATTGATGGTGAGCCGGATGGGTCTGGCGTCGGGCTACGGCGTACCCGCGGCGGCCATCGAGAAGGCCTTTCACGAGTACGGCATCAACTATCTCTATATCTCCCCCATTATGAACCTGGGCAACATGGTGCAGGCCATCCGCAACCTGGTGCCCAGTCATCGTGACGAGCTGTGTATCGTGCTGGCCAGGCCGCTTATGCGGAGCTTCCGCCTGCAAAGTTATGTAGAGCGCTGGTTGAGGAAGCTCAGGCTCGAGTGGGTCGATCTGCTGTTCCAGGACCTGCGCAAGCCTTCCAGCCCGAAGCTCCTCGACCGGGTAGAGCGGCTCAGGGAGGCGGGCAAGGTGCGCTTCCTGGGGATGTCCAGTCACAAGCGGCCCCTCCTCGGCCAGATCGCCAGCGGGGCGGTGAAGGCGCCGGTGGACTTCTTTCACGTCCGCTACAACGCCGTGCACTCGGGAGCCGAGCAGGACGTCTTCCCGCACTTGCCGCAGGATAACCGTCCGGGTGTCGTGGTCTTCACCGCCACCTGCTGGCGCAAGCTCCTCAAACCCAAGCTCATGCCGGCCGGCGAGGCCCCGTTGACGGCTGCCGACTGCTACCGCTTCGTTCTCTCCAATCCCGACGTGAACGTCTGTATCACGGCCCCCAAGACGGCAGAGCAGATGGAGGATAATCTCAAGGCCCTGGACGCCGGGCCCCTCGACCAGGAGGAGATGGCCCGAGTCCGGCGGATCGGCAATCACATATACGGCAAGAGACGGCCCCCTAGCAGCGGGTCGGCTCGAGGCAACAAAGGTGGACCAATATGAGAAACATGAGACATGTTCTGACCTGCGTTCTGGTCGCCGGATTGCTATCGACGACAGCGAGCGCGCAGGAAGTGCCCGGTCAAGGTGGCGACGAGGCGACCGTATGGTACCTGCGCCACGCGAGCTGGGCGGTTCGCCTCGGCGACGTGCTGCTGATCTTCGACTACCAGGAGTCGATGGGGATGGAGGGCCTCACCCACGAGACTCCGCGCAACCTCGAGAACGGATTCATCGATCCCGAAGAGCTCGGCGACCTCGACGTGTTCGTCTTCGTCACACACGCCCACGGTGACCATTACGACCCCGTCATCTTCGAGTGGCAGGGAAAGATCGAGAGCCTCACGTACGTCATCGGCTGGGAGGAAGAGCCGGAATCGCACTGTGAGCGCTTCGTCGGAGCCGACGCCGGCTGTCACACCATGGCGGGGCTGCGGGCAACGGCGGAGGTGGGTGGCTTACAGGTCTACACGATCGATTCTCACCATAACGACATCCCCGAGGTGGCATACCTGGTCCGTCACGGAGAGTGGGTCGTGTATCACAACGGCGACTACATGGCCGACCACGTGGATGACTACGCCTATTTAAAGACGATCAGTGATCGGATCGATTTTGCGTTCGTGAGTGGGATTCCCAGCCATAGATGGCCTCACTTGGCGCGGGCCGTCCATCTTGCTCGCGAGTTCGAGGTACCGATGTTGTTCGCGATGCACTTCCGCGATGGCGAGATGTGTGAGGGTTTTGTGTCCGACGTGGCGGCGGAAGACGTGAACGCCGAGGTCATATGCCCGACGGCGCGTGGGCAGCGGTACGTGGTGGCTAAGGGTGGTGGCGCGCGGTAGAGGACTAGCCGCTGTCGCGCCTCTGGCTGCTAGACGACGAAGGCGGGCCAGGCAAAGCGGGCGCATCGTAGTCGCGAACGATATTGCTCAGGCGATCGAGGAGCCGGGTCAAGGCCCTTTCCTTTCCGCGCATTCGTGCCCGAAACCAGGCGCGGGAAACGCCGTACAGTGCAGCCACCGTCCCAACGCCGAACAGGAACCCGACGCCCTCAGCGCCGCCTTCGGCACCGGCAATAACGAAAGAGAGACTTGTCATCACACCCGCGGTGAGCAGAGATGTGGTCAGGATCTTGCGGCCGATGCTGGGGAATTTCGTGATCTTGATACGGGTCTTCCCCCGTCGCGGGCTGACGTGAACCTTGACCTGCCCCTTCTTCTTGAAGAGCCCGATCCTTGACTCCCAAGATAGGAATTGACTCAGGGTCTCGTTGATCTGCCCCGCTTGGCCGATGTCGTCACGGACCTCCTCCAACAGGATCCCGTAGGTTTCGGGGGACACCTCCACATCGACGGTGCGCTCGAGCTCCACCCTGCCTGTGTAGCCAAACACGCCGCCTTTCTCGATGCCGCTCGGCGGATCGGCGGGGGGCGGCGCGACGATCGGGGCCGGGCGCGCGGCCTCCCGCACCAGCTCCGGCGCGATCCCGATCTCGGCGGCCATCCGCTCGACGCCGCCCAGCGACATCGCTGCATCCTCGTGTCTGTCCTGCTTCGCTTCCAGATCGGCTGCGCGCTGCACGATGCGTTGAGCCTCGTCCTCGTCGTACACCTTGGGTGCACCGAGCGCCGCTTTGAGCGCTTCGGCGAACTCGCCGGCCGTCAAGAAGCGCTCGTCGGGACGAAGGCGCATGGCGTGCACCAGGGTGCTCTCCAAAGAGCCCGGCAACCCATCCAGCTTGAGGCGCTGCTTAGGCGGCGCATCGACGAAGCGCGCCATACGGCCCGCCTCCTCGGTGACCCACATGCCGGGCGGCTCGCCGATCAGCATCTCGAAGGTGACGCAGGCGAGACTGTAGATGTCGGTCGCCTCGGACAGGTCCGAGCGCCCCGCCGCCTGCTCGGGGCTCATGTACCCGAGCGTGCCTACGGGGTACCCGGTCCGCGTGATCTTGTCGCCGCCGGCGGTGGAGATGGCCTTGGCGACGCCGAAGTCGGCCACGACGGCATGTCCATCCGATAGTAGGATGTTCTCCGGCTTGATGTCCCGGTGCACGATCCCGCGCCGGTGGGAATAGCTCAACGCGTCCGCCACCTCACAGGCCAGCTCCAGCGCCTGCTGTGGGGCCAGGCTGCCCTTGCGCTCCAGCAGCGCTCGCAGCGAGTCGCCCACGTACGGCATCACGTAGTAGAGAAAGCCACCCGCGTCGCCCGAGTCGATGAGCGTGAGCACGTGGGGATGGGTTAGCTGAGCCGACAAGCCGATCTCGTTCAGAAAGCGGCCGCCGGCGATGGACGCGGTAAGCTCGGGGTGCATCACCTTCACGGCTACCTGACGGTCGTGGCGCACGTCGTCGGCCAGGTAGACGGTCGCCATGCCGCCACGTCCCACGATCCGGCTGAGCTCGTATCGCTTCGGCAGGGCCGCTCGGAGGGCGTCGGGAATCTCGGTCATAGACATCATTTGAGGGCCAAAGTACCGCAAGCGGACCGACTACGGTAGGCGGATGCACACCGTCCCGACCCTCCTTACGGAAGAGCGGCCCGCTGTGTGTCGACTCGGGTCTTAGTTTGTCACGGCATCTGATACCCAACCGCCGCACCACCTCTCCTCGGGTCTGACACGCCGACGCGCGTCCCATCCGGCAGCACCATGATCGCCTGGATGTCGCCGATGTAGGGGTACAGCGAAGTCTCACTGTGCCGCTCGCGCAGGGTGTGGCCCATCGCTTCCAGGGCGGCGATCGTCGCCGAGTCGAGCGCGCCTCGTTCATAGTCGATGCGGTCGGGCAGATGTTGGTGATGCAGGCGCGGGGCATGGACGGACTCCACGGCGTTTATTCCGTAGTCCACCACGTTCATGATGTTCTGGAACACGTTGGTGATGATCGTGGCGCCGCCCGGCGAACCGACGACGAAGAACAGCGAGCCGTCGGGGCGCGTCACGATGGTCGGCGTCATCGCGCTCAACATCCGCTTGCCCGGTGCTATCGCGTTCGCCTCGCCCTGTACCAGGCCGAACATGTTGGCGGTCCCTGGTTTCGCCGAGAAATCTTCCATCTCGTTGTTGAGGAAGAATCCGGCCCCCTCCACTACGGCCTTGATGCCGTAGAACGAGTTGATCGTCGTGGTCATCGAGACGGCATTGCCCGTCGGATCGACGACCGAGAGGTGGGTCGTGTTCTGTACCACTTCGTAGGGGCCCATGCCCGGCGCTACCTCGGTAGAAGGCGTGGCTCGCTCGAGCGAAATGCTGGCGCGACGCTCGGCACCGTACTCGGAAGAAAGGAGCTTCTCTCTCGGGTTATCGACGAAATCGGGGTCGCCCAGGTACTCGTTCCTGTCGGCGTATGCTCGCTTCCAGGCCTCGGCCAGTAGATGGATGTGCTCCGGCGCGTGCCAGCGCATCTCCGACAATTCGTATCCTTCGAGGATCTTCAACATAGGGGCGAGGGTTAAACCGCCCGACGAGGTCGGCGCCATCGCAATGATTCCGTAACTTCGGTAGGAGAATTCGACCGGCTCGCGCCAGGCCGCTTCATACGACGCTAGGTCCTCCTCTGTGATCAGCCCGCCGTGTCGCTGCATCTCCAGCGCGAGCAGTCGGGCGGTCTCGCCGGTGTAGAACCCGTCACGCCCGTGCTCCTGGATGCGGCGTAGCGTGCGGGCCAAGTCGGCTTGCACCAGTGTGTCTCCGACTGCTGGCGGCTCGCCGCCGGGGAGGAAGATCTCAGCGGTATGAGGGTACTGGGCCAGATCTTCGGCGTAGTGTCGTAGTGACTTGGCTTGGCGTTCCCTGACCTCGAAGCCCTCCGCCAATCTGATCGCTGGTTCAAGCAGACTGCTCCACGGCGAGGCTCCGAGCCGCCCGTGCGCTTCCCAGAGACCCGCCACGCTACCCGGTACGCCGACGGCGCGGTGGCCCACACGCGAACCATCGGTCAGCTCTCCCGTTTCGTCGAGGTACATGTCACGCGAGGCGGCAGCGGGTGCTCTCTCCCTGAAGTCCAGAGCGGCCGTAGTCCCATCGGCGAGGCGGATCACCATGAATCCGCCACCGCCTATGTTGCCTGCCTCAGGGTTCACCACGGCCAGCGCAAACGCAGTCGCTACCGCAGCGTCGATCGCGTTGCCGCCTGCCTTCAACACGTCGGCTCCGACAGTGCTGGCGTAGCGGTCGGTGCTGACGACCATACCGCCCGTAGCCTCGACGGCAGCCGCATCCAACGAGTACGGCCATCCGGCAGGGATCGCCTCACGCCAGGCTGGCGATTCGGAGCAGGCGAGTACGAGAAGAGCCGAGAGGGACGCAGCCGACAGATAGGCCGCAGTCCACTGGAGGAGCTTGCGTTCCTTCAGGCGTTCGAGTAGAGAGACCATCTGTTGATCCTCCAGTCAGTCGGCGGTTGGAGGTCGGGGCTGCTGCAAGATGTGAGGGGACTATCTCGCGAGCAACGGCGAGGGCCTCGGAGCGGATCGTTGCCTTGGAACAGAAGCTGCGGCATATTCGTGCGTACCCATTACCTGACAAAGACAAGTTCCTAGCGCCCACCAAATATCTTCAAGGAGGTGGACTCATGGGTAAGATCAATCTTGGACGGGTGCTCCTGGGTGGTCTGCTCGCCGGCGTGATCCTCAGCGTCCTCGAGTACGTGCTCAACGAGCCGATCCTCGGTGACCGCTGGGTTGCGGCCATGGAGTCGTTGAACATGGCGGCGCCTGAAGGTGCGGGAACGATGATCGCGTACGTCGCCTGGAACTTCGTGCTGGGCATAGCTCTCGTTTGGCTGTACGCAGCAGTCCGGCCGCGCTTCGGGCCGGGTCCCAAGACCGCCGTCATCACGGGCCTGGCGGCCTGGTTCCTACTATGGCTCCTGGGATTCGGCGGTACGATAATCGCCGGGATGTTTCCCACGAACCTCGTGGTGATCGTATTGATCTGGGAGTTTTTCGAGGTCCCGATCGCGACGGTCGCCGGGGCCTGGCTGTACCAGGAGGGAGAGACTCCGGCCGCTGCCGCGCCGCAGATGTGAGCCTCGGCAGAAGCCGGGTCATCGCAACAGAGCCCTGCCGCCGTTCGGTGGCAGGGCCGCTGCGGGAACGAGCGCTGTCGATGCGGAGCTCCAGCAGCCCGTCGTCGGCGAGCGAGCGGATCGCCCGGCGGATATGCTCGCGGGTGAGCGGCCAGGCCCGCGGGATCTCTGTAACCGTCTGTGGGCCGAACTGGTCCAGCGTCCGGAGGAGGCTAAGACGTAGCATAGCGAGAGCGCCGCCCCCGCTGAGCTCGTCCACGAGGGCCCCTAACTGTCGGCGTCGCGCTTCCTTTCCCATGCCTCACTTCTCTTATGCGCGGGAAAGAGTGCATATAGGACAGGGCGGAAACGGTGCCCTCCGTTCCCCAAAAGGCGTTGCGCCTTTGGCCACGCTGACACATGATGGATGATGCCCGGAGGTGGCTGAGGCGGTCGTGAGCGAAGTACCTGCTCCGGAGCCTTCAGCCGTGCCCAGACAATCCGCAGCAAGACATCTCTTCAAGCTGGTCGTCGCTTCGATTCGCTGGTTCTATCGGTCTGCTCTTCGTATCCGGTCCCCGTCAGCTAGGAGGTTACCATGAAACGCCGGCATGCTCTTGCCATCGTCGCGGCTTTCGCGCTCGCCATCCCTGCTGCCTATGGGGCGTACCCGGCCGTCACAACGGAGTCCGTCCAAGAAACCATCACAGGGCCCAACTACCTTTACATCGAGGAGTTTGAGATCGGATTAGGAACAGTTCCAAACGAGGCAATCGCTAAGGCTCAGACGTGGGTCAAGATCATGCGAGAGACCGGCGAGTTCACCAGGGTTCGCCTGTTCGTCCACAACACTGGGCCACGATTCGCCTTGTATATCCTCGCCGAGACGGACAACTGGCAGTCCATAGAGACGGGCTTCGAGAAGCTCTTTGAGGCAATACCGACCTTGATGGACGAGCCGATTACCTGGGCAACGCACAGCGACAATCTGCTGAGCGAGATCCCGGTAGAGTGACTCTGAATAGCAGGAGCGCCCTCCCGCAATCGGGTCAACCTGAGCGTCCGTCTGCGCGGGAGGGCGTTCGCCGTTCTCACAAAGGACGTGCGTCATGACCGTGCGAGTCATGAAAGCGATTGTTCTGCCCTGAGGATTAGGCTACCCCTACTGTGCACCAGTGTCTCAGAACCAGCCAGGAGAGGAGGCTGTGGCGGCGGAATCTCCGCCGATACCCGTCAGTCTCCGGGCAGCCTGGGCCGGACAGCGACTATTCTCAGCGGGCCGCCGCTGCCGCCGGCAATCTTCACGGGCAGAGCGATTACGTAGGCGCCTGTCGGTGTGAGACGGTCCAGGGCGGCCACGTTCTCGAACGCCGGAATGTTCTCGGCGTAGAGGATCCGGTGGCTCTCGAACAGCGTGGACTGCCCGTCGTCGATGCCTGGCGTGTCGATGCCGAGCGCATCGATCCGACGGTTCTCCACCAACCAGCGAGCAGCGTTCTGGTGCAGGCCCGGGAAATGAAGCTCGGGAATCGCGTCGGGCCCCTTCTTCGTAGTTCCGAGATAGCGCTCGGGGTCGGGCCACCGGCTTCCCCAGCCGGTACGCAGTAGCAGGATCGCGCCGTCGGTTATTCGGCCGTGCTCGGCTTCCCACGCTGACGTCGACCCGGTAGTCCGGATCGCCCTCTGCCGCGGCGCTGACATCTACCACGACGGCGGGGCCGACCAGACGGTCGATCGGGACCTGGTCCGAGGTGTGCTGCCCCTCGGCAAAGTGGATCGGCGCGTCGAAGTGAGTGCCACCGTGCTCGGCCATGCAGACGTTGTTGGCAGCGTAGTAATACCCGCCCTCGGCCATGCCGGCCGACACGACCTCCAGCTCGAAAGACTGCGCGGTCGGCCAGAAGATCGTCCGCTGATCGTAGGAATAGGACATGTCGATCCACTCGGCGCCCCCACCGGAGAAAAGGCCAGCGAGAACCTCTGCCTGGTCCTCTCCCCTCGGCTCACAGCCCAGAATAGCGCACCAGCTGGCCGCGAAGACCACAGCGCAGCCCATCTTACCTGTGATTGGCTTGCCGCACCGGTTTGACGGGCGCACGTGCGGCTGATCGAAGACGTGCTTGAAAGGCGACTTGCGGAGTCCTCCCCCGAGACAGGTTCTGTTGTACCAGGTGGATACCGGAAAGTATTCATTCTGAGCTGCCAGGGCGAGCATATTAGCCCGCACAGAAGAGTCACCCGCTGGTCAGGTGCGCAGTTTGCTGAAACACGCCCGATGTGGTCAGCGTATGTGTTCACTGCAAGGAACAAATTGAATAGTCAGCTAGGTGAGTCATGAAGATCGGGAAAGTACGAACGGAACCTCGCATCCTCTATTTGTGTTGGGCGCTCGGTGTCGCTTGCGTTTGCGCGGCGTACGTAATTCCAGGAGATGGATACCAATACGAGTACCGAGTTCCTGTTCAGACGGGTGACGGTTGGCAAACCGCGTCTGTGGTGGACAAAGGCATGGCTGCGGATCCATTCGTGCGCCTGATGAACCGTCTTCATGCAACCGAAAATCATCTTATCCACAGCATCCTCGTCGTCAAAGACAGTACACTGGTCTTCGAAGAGTATTTCGACGGCGCCGACCTGAACCTCTTCGACGAAAACATGATGATTGGTTGTACATTGTGCTTTGAGGAAAAACACTTCACCAGGGATGAACTGCACTTTACAGCCTCGGTTACCAAGAGCGTCACATCGCAGGTCTTTGGAATTGCCCTGGATCGGGGGTACATCTCTGGTACCGACACAAGGATGGTCTCATTCTTCCCCGATTATGCGCACCTCAGGACACCTGAAAAGGACCAGATCACGGTTCACCAGATGCTCTCCATGACCACAGGATTGCCCTTCGACGAGCGGACGTATCCCGTCTCTGATTCGAGGAATGATGCTTTTCAGTTGTTCGTGACTGAAGATCCCTTGGCGTTCATGCTGGGGAGAGATGTGGCTCATGTTCCTGGCAGCACTTATCAGTACAACAGCGGGACCACCGTTCTCCTGGGGGAAATCATCCGGCGAACCACGGAACAGAGCCTGCCGTCATTTGCTGAAGAACACCTGTTCGTGCCTCTGGGAATTACCACGTATCAATGGGCCGACTGTTTCAGAGCTCCTGATGTTTCACTCGCGTCGGGCGGTTTGTATCTGCGCCCACGGGACATGGCCAAGATCGGCCAACTCATGCTGCAAAACGGTGTTTGGAATGGTCACCGACTTCTGTCCTCGGACTGGGTTCAGCGGTCGGTGACAAAGGCAACTGCCGTGACAGACGGGAGCGGTATTGACGGTTACGGATACCAATGGAAGCTGAGACGTTATAGCGGACTCGATGCCTTTTACGCATCGGGGTGGGGGGAGCAGTTCATCGTAGTGATTCCCGAAGAGAATCTCGTCTATGTTCAGACTGGTGGGCGCTACAACGGCGAACGCATACCGGTCTGGCACGACGCAATCATCGAGGGATACGTGCTAGCGGCCATCCGAGATCAGGTAACCGCACAGGATGCCTCGGTCCGATCCGTTGTGGATGCTTGGCCCGCTTTGATCGATGGCGGCGATGTCGACGGCATAATGGACATTCTCGCTGCCGATCCCGTCTTGATCCATCCGAGGCTTCCTGGAATCGTTGGCAGAGATTCGATTAGGCATTTTGTTGAACAGGTATTCCGGCAACAGGCCGCGGCCGGCAGTTCTATTCAGGTCGAGACGATCCAGACCGCCGGCAACTGGGCGCACGTGGTGGCTAGGTTTGAAACGACCTGGAACCCAAGGAACGGCGCGAGTCCGTTCAGGGAGTCGGCTCGGTATCTCTGGGTGATGAGGCGCGACTCGAGCGCCGTGTGGAAAGTGAAGTCGTTTTCGTTCTATCCCATCAACTAGGAAGTCTCGTCGAGGACAAGCCGGAAGTGCCGCCGCTGTCGAGTCCGGTAGGTTGAGAAGCCTCGGCGATCCAGGGTGAGTATATCGCGAACGTCCACTCCCTCGGCCAGTAGGACGAGCGTCGCATCGGCGAAGTCCATTGGCGTGTCGGCGTAGCTCTCCATTAGTACGACAGCTTCGTGCAGTTCCGGCGGACGACACAGATCGTAGACCGCCATCCCACTCGCCGCGACAAACTCGGCTAGAGTGCGAGGCCCGTCCCGGCTCACCGCCAACAGGTGCATCGCCTCCGTGATCACTGCGCTGGTCGTGACCAGCGCTCCCGAGAATTCGTCCAGACAGCTAGCGACCTGCGCGTGTGAGGGATCGCCGGCGTCCAGGTAGGCGACCAGCGGGCCCGTGTCGACCAGCCAGGTCCTCACGATCGCCAGTTGTGCTGACGGAGGCTTTCCCGCCAGGGCTCCGTCGCTTGCTCACGGAGCATCAGCCGACCCCTCAGGTGGCCGGCGCGCTTCTCGAGGGGGCGTTCAACCAGGGCGGCCTCGAGGATCTCCCGGACCAGCTGTGACAACGTCTTCCCTTGAGCTCGGGCGCGCTCGGTTAAGGCGTCACGCAGTGCCTCGTCGGCGCGGATGGTGAGTGTCGTACGCATGTATTACAACGTAAGACAAACGCCTCTGGTGACAAGCCCTGATCGGGTCCAAGCTGGATAAGAAGGCTGCCTGGTCGTGTCGTGACGCCGCTCGGCGCGGCGGGCTACGGCAGGTATATTTGCCAAGAACCGGTTCTAGGAGGTTATCCGGTGAGAATCGCAGAGATGAATTGGATGCAGGTCGAGGAATACCTGAAGACCGACGACCGGGCGGTGGTCCCGCTGGGGAGCACGGAGCAGCACGCCTACCTGAGTCTCCTGACCGACACATTGATTCCGGAACGACTGGCGCGGGAGGCCGCCGAGCCCTTGGGAATCCCGGTCTTCCCCGCGGTGCCCTACGGGCTCTCGCCCTACTTCTCGGCCTTCCCCGGTACCGTAACGCTTCGCCTGGAGACCTACCTGAACCTGATTCGGGACGTCCTGGACAACCTCTCGCGCTCAGGGTTCCGGCGGATCGTCTTCGTGAACGGCCACGGCGGGAACGCGCCAGCGGGCTCCCTGGCCCTGGAGTGGATGGCGGAACACCCGGGCCATCAGGTAAGGGTCTTCGATTGGTGGATCGCGGCGAAGACGTTAGCGAAGATTCGAGAGGTAGATCCGGTGGGCTCGCACGCTTCGTGGATCGAGAACTTCCCCTGGACTCGTCTGGCTGGTGTGGCCCTTCCGCGTGAGAGCAAGCCGCTCATCGACAAGGCCCTGAAATCGGTTCTCGATCCTGCCGCCTTCAGGCAGGTCATCGGCGACGGGAACTACGGCGGCGTGTACGAGCGCCCCGACGAAGAGATGATGGTGATTTGGGAGGTGGCCGTGGCGGAGGCCCGGGAGACGATGGAGGAGGGCTGGTCATGAACTTCGACTTCTGCGGCCGCACGATCGTCGTCACCGGTGGTGGGCACGGCTTGGGGCGAGCGATGGTTAGGGCCTTCGTCGAGCGGGGCGGCCGGGTCTGGACGTGCGACATTCTAGCCGACCCCCTGGCCGAGACCCGGGAGATCTGCGGAGAGGGGTGTGAAGCTCGGAAGGTCGACGTCAGGGACCGGGAAGCGGTGAAGTCGTTCGTCGAGGAGGCGTCCGGCGAGTCGGGTCGGGTGGACATTCTGGTGAACAACGCCGGTGGTGTCGTGGGTCAGGTGGGCCGCCCTCTGGAGGAGGTGGCGCCAGAAGACTGGCAGGTGATCTTCGACGTGAACCTCACTGGCGCCTTCAACTTCTCACAGGCGGTGTCGCCCGGCATGAAGGCTGGGGAGTGGGGCCGCATAATCAACATCTCGTCCGGCGCCGGCATCCGGGTGAGCCTCACCGGCATCCAGGCCTATGCCTCGGCCAAGTCCGGGCTCATCGGGTTCACGCGGCAGCTGGCCCACGAGCTGGGTCCCTTCGGGATCACGGTGAACTGTGTGGCGCCCGGGTTCATCCGCTCCAACCCCACCACGGAGCGACAGTGGCAGTCGTACGGCGAAGAAGGGCAGCGCAAGCTTTTGGAGTCCATCGCTACGCGCCGCCTCGGACAGCCTGAGGACATCGCCCACGCCGTCCTCTTCTTCGCCTCGGACTATGCCTCCTGGATCACCGGCCAGACGCTCAGCGTCGACGGGGGGCGGTGATCTAGCGGTTCACCGATCTCCGGTCCAACTCTCGTTGCACGATCTCCAGCTCAGCCCTGGCCAAGCGGAGTTGACCCTCGACCTCGGCCACGCCCGTCCTCAGCTGAGCGGCAGCGGCCGGGTGCGTGGCCCCGAGGCCGACCGCCTCTTCCATGTGCTCGAGCTCGCGCTGAAAGTGATCTCTACGCTCATTCAACAAGACGATCTGATTTTGCGTCTGTACTTCCAGCAGTCTGAGCTCGGCCTCGACTGCCGTGATCTCCGAATCGAGATAAGCGCGCCGCAACTCGAGTTGCTTGGTCAGGGACTCCAGTGTCAGCTCCGCCTGCAAGGCGACGAGGTTCCGTGCTCGTGCTTCATTCTCGGAGATCAACCCGGCTTCCGCCCGCTGCCGAGCCAGTTCCTCGTCGTGCCGAACGACGTCGAGATGGTGACGCGCTACTTCCATGCGGACTTGGATCCTTTCGCTCACGAAGTCGCGGCCATCCACCAACGGTGAAGACAGCTCGCCCAGCGGCTCCCTGCCCGAGCGACGGACCTCCTCCAGCTCCAGTTCCATCGTCTTTGCAGCGGCCTCCGCCTCTGCTATCTGCAGTTCGAAGTACATCAGGTCCCTGTCGCTGCGAACGCCCTGTTCCACCTGCTCGCGTGTCAGGCCCAATGTCTCGAGCTGCAGCTCCACCCTCTGCTGCGCCAGCTCGAGCTGGACCTCCAACCGCGCTTCCAGCAGTTCTCTGCGCCAGGCGTCGCTGAGCTGCTGCGAGAAGCCCATCGCTGCAGCACCCAGCGCGAGCGAGCCAGCAATCAGGCCACCCGTCTTCATGAAGCGGACGCCGGGCTGCGGGCCCGCCCCCGTTCGCCTGTTCCGACGCAGCCGTCTGCTGAGTTCCCCTTCCAAGCTTTCTACGAAGCGCGGATCGGGCTCGTGTTTGTCACGCATTCTTCGTGCCTCCTTCGGACAACTCCAAGGCAGCAACCGGCTCAACCTCTGACTCTCCTGCGATTGAGACGGGCGCCTCGGCGTTGACGTATGGTCTCAAGCGTTTCTCGAGGTTCTGACGCGCGCGGTGCAAACGGCCCTCCACCGCGCGCTCCGATAAACCGAATGCCTCGGCGAGTTCGCGCGTGTTCTTGCCTTCGAAGTAGAACGCCTCGAGCAGCGCGGCCTGGCCGCGCCGCAGCCGCGCCAGGCCCCAGCTCACCAGTGCAGCCGCCCAAGGCGTTTCGGGACGGTAGTCATCTGCTGCCAGCTCCAACTCGGCGGGATCGACTGGCGTAGGTCTTTGGCGTCTGAAATGGCTCACCAGGAGATTGCGTGCGACTCGGATCAGCCAGGCCCGAGGATGGTCGGGAGTCCCGCGGCGCGGCCAGGTGTCTACGGCTCTAAGCCAGGCATCCTGCACGATGTCTTCCGCCAGGGTCCTATCACCGCCCACTCGACGCGACACAAAGGCGTAGAGCGGGCCGGTGTGCTCCCTGTAGATCTGCACCAACTCGGCCTCGGTCAGCAACGCGGCATCCTCCAGGGTGCGGGTAAGAGTCTCGCGAGTCTCCACCTATATAGACGCACTCGGTCGAGAAAACCCACGGTTCGCGACCGCTCGCTTTTCGACGGCAATTACAGAGCTATATGTTTTGGGCGGGTTGGGCTGGCAACCGGGTCTCAGCCGTGCTTGATGAACGTCCCTTCGCGGAGGTCGGCCATCGCCTGCCGGAGCTCTGCCTGGGTGTTCATGACGATCGGCCCGTACCAGGCGACGGGCTCCTCGATGGGCCTCCCCGAGACCAACAGAAAGCGGATCCCGTTCTCTCCAGCCTGCACCGTCACGTCTTCGCCGCTATCGAATAGAATCAAGGATCGGTTCCCCGTCGTGTCCGGCACAGGGGTGTCGGTTGGTCCGGCACCTTCGGTGAGTACGGCGCGGGGCTGCGAGGCATCGCGGAACGTGCCATCGCCTTCGAAGATGTAGGCGAAGGCGTGTCGGTCCGTTTCGACGGGTAGCTTCTTGCGTTGACCCGGCGGGACCCAGACGTCGAGGTAGCGGGGGTCGGCGGCGATGCCGTCCACCGGTCCCGTCTGTCCCCAGAAGCTTCCACAGATGACCCGAACTAGGGTGCCGTCGTCGTCGGTTATCTCGGGGATGTCGTTTGAGGAAACGTCCTGATAGCGAGGGGCGGTCATCTTTAGAGACGAGGGCAGGTTCGCCCAGAGCTGGAAGCCATGCATTCTGCCCTGAACGTCGCCCTGCGGCATCTCCTGATGGAGGATGCCGCTGCCCGCCGTCATCCACTGCACGTCGCCTGCCCCCAACCTGCCACTGTTCCCCAGGCTGTCACCGTGGCTCACCGTACCGGCCAGGACGTAGGTAATGGTCTCTATGCCACGGTGCGGATGCCAGGGGAAGCCGGCCCGATAGTCTTCGGGGCGCTCGTTGCGAAAGTCGTCGAACAGGAGGAACGGATCGAACTCGCCGGTGTTCCCGAAGCCGAATGCACGGTGCAGCTTAACGCCCGCGCCTTCCGTCGTGGGCTGCGCTTCTATGACGCGCTTGATCGGTCTGATCGACACTGCTGCTCCTCGCTGAGTTTATGTCGAGTTTGCGGTGGAGTAACGCGCCATCCGTTTTCTGGGTTCCCAGCCGGGCCGGACCTGGCCGACTTCGGGCGACGAATGCATGATAGGATCGCCAGGAGGTGCGATGACCGGATTTCAGGCAAGCAAGCTCGTCGCTCGGCTCGCTGCTCTTATGGGCAGCGGTCACTGGTTCTGGGTCCTGCCCTTTCTCGGGTTCGGCATGCTGGCGCCCGGACTGGACAGCGGCTGGATCGCCGACGACCATGTCCACCGCGCCTTGCTCGCGGCCGACTCGGGGCTTTTTGGGAACCGTTCACCGGCGCAGCTCTTCTCCTACGTGGACGGCGACCCCGCAGAAGTTCGGCGACTGATCGATGCCGGGCTCTTTCCTTGGTGGTCCGATCCGGAGTTGCGCGTCGCATTCTACAGACCGCTGGCGGGCCTCACCCATGGTCTGGACTTCCGCCTCTTCCCGGACAACGCGTTCTGGGCGCACCTACACTCGGTTTTCTGGTACGTCTGCCTGGTCGTCTCGCTCCTGGCGCTCTACCGGCGGATCCTGCCGACTGCGGCGCTGGCGGGGCTGGCCGCCCTCATCTACGCGATTGACGACAGCCTGACGTTTCCGGTGCTCTGGGTAGCTAATCGTAACGCGATCATCTGCGCGGCCTTCGGCGTAATCTCACTGCTGGCCTACGACGGCTGGCGGCGTGGGAGGTGGAGGCCGGGGGCGGTCCTGGCGCCGCTGGCGTTGCTGGGATCTGTGCTGTCGAACGAAGGGGGGATCGCCGTGGGTGGTTACCTCGTGGCCTACGCCCTCTTCCTCGATCCGGCGCCGCCGCGTCGCCGCATCGTAGCCCTACTGCCGAGTGCCGGCGTCGGCATACTCTGGTATGTCGCCTACGGCCTTGCCGGATTCGGTGCCTCCGGCTCGGGGATGTACGTCGAGCCGGGAGCCGCGCCGCTCCGCTTTTTGGGGCTCCTGATCGAGCGGGGGCCGATCCTGCTCTGGGGCCAGTGGGCGTGGCCCCCCGCGGATGTGCACTTCTTGATGACGGCCGGAGGGCAACGGGCGATGTGGTCCATGGCCATCCTCCTTGCCGTGCTCTTGGTCGTGGCGCTGTTCCCGATTCTGCGCCGGCACCCGGTAGCGCGGTTTCTGGCGCTCGGCATGGTCCTGGCGATTGTTCCCGCCACGACGACTTTTCCCTCGGGCCGGCTATTGCTCTTAAGCGGCGTGGGCGCCGCGGGTCTGCTGGCGTTACTGTTGGCGCACCTGTTGGCTGTCGTCCGCGAGCGCGCGGTGCACACGCTTCCACGGCAAGCGGCTGCAGCGGGCGTCCTCGGCGTTTTGGCGATCGTTCACCTGGTTGTGCCGCCGGTTTCCATCCCGGGGCTGCTGCGAACGCTCAACCGGGGCGAGGCGAACGTTCGCTCGCTCGCCGCCAGCATCCCGGTCGACGCGGGAATCGCGGGGCAGGACGTCTTAATCGTGTCGACGCCAACGGTTCTAATGTCCGGCTACGCCAATGTGATCCGGGCGGAGGCGGATGCCCCGCAGCCGAGGCGGAGCCTGGTTCTCTGGGCAGGAATCTACGGCGCTCGGGCCCGCCGCACCGACGACAGGACCTTGGTGATCACTCCGCGCTGTGGTTACCTGTGTCCACCGGGAGCGGTGGTGAACGGCGATCACGCTAATCTCGTCGATCTCCAGCGCGTGGCGCTGGCGGCTGATCGGGTCTTCCGTGATCCGGAAACGCGACCGTTCACGGTCGGTGAACGACTGGAGCTCACCGGGCTCGTGGTGGAGATCCTGCGCGTCGAGGATGGGCGACCCGCCGACGTGGCGTTCCGTTTCGATGAACCCCTGGAATCGCCTCGCTGGCGCTGGCTCGCCTGGCAGGGCGGTTCCTACGCACCCTTCGAGCCGCCACCCATCGGTGGCGGCGTACAGTTGGGTCGGCGTTAGTGGGTCAGTCCCTGCAAGCGACTCAGTAGCTCCGCCTGGTCGGCGGCACCCGAGACACCGACAATGGACCCGTCCGTCATCGCCACGCCCACGAGCCCTCGGTAGGGGATGTCACGGTAAAGAACCGTGAGTCCCTCCTCCTCCAGTGAAGTCCAGTCCGCGGCCAGCGCGTTCCATACGGCTGCCGGCGCGGAGCCGGCGGGCGGTACGACGACGAAGCCCTGCCAGGTCGCGTCGCCAGGGGCGGAGTAGTCGGCGAACACACAGCCCGGGAGCTCCGTCAGCCCCAGGAACCCTTCACGCTGATAACCTTCGCTGCCCGCGACCTTGCCCTCCTCGGGTAGCAGTCCCAGCTCGGGGGGTCGGGTAGCGTGGCCGGGCAGCGCGCTGGCCAGTGCCTCGAGCAGCTCGCGACCGCTCGTATCGGTCAGCTCGCCTTCTATGGCGTTCACCTTCACATAGGTAGCGCCCTTCAGCAGGAGCGCCTGGTACGGAAGAGATACGGCCGCCATGAT
>CAYFSW010000137.1:0-11778 GCA_964345885.1 uncultured Gemmatimonadota bacterium
AGGCAGCAATGAACGTGCACAATCTGACATACCGTCTGCCATTTGCGCAAGATGCAGCGAAAAAGAGGGCCCGGGCCCGGTTTCGGGGGCTCGCGGCCGGGAAAGGCGCGGAATTGGGCCGAGTTGGGGGCAGCCGCCGCGGTGCCGGTCAGAACCAGTAGGACAGGGTCAGGGCGAGCTCCCAGTTGTTGGTCCAGTCGGTGGCCTGCGGAATGGGGAAGATGGTCACGCCAGGATCGACGTAGCCGGGCGGTGTCTTGATCCGCCAGATACGGTTGAGCCCCTCGATTCGGAGGCTGAGGCGCTGGCGCGGTATCCAAACCGTCCCGAGCCCGAGTTGCAACAGCAAGCTGGTCCCGAAGTCGAAGCGCTCGCGCAGCTCGATCTGACAGTCTGGCGCCGGCGATTCGGGGCAGGTGGAGGCTCCGCCTATCTCCATGGCGATGCCCAATCCGCTGAAGAGGTAAGGGGCGAGACTATGCCACGTCCGAGTACCGGTGAGGTTCAGGTTAAAGCGCCCGGCCACCAGCAGGATATCGAGCCCCTGGGTGCCGATGAAGGCGGAGCCGTTACCCTGATCTTCCTGGCCCTCTTCCAGAGATGGGTCGATGACGTCGCGCTCGCTTCGAAAGAAGAAGACCTCGGGGGTGAGGCTGAGCGGGCGGCTAATGCGCCGGGTGTAGCGGAGGCCGACGGCTGGCCCGGCCTTCGGCCCGATCCCGGCCTTGCCGGCGTTGGCCCAGATATAGCTGAACGAGAGACCGAGGTCCTGTTTCGGCTCGATGAAACGGTAGGGCGACGGCACCCGCTGGGCCTGCAAGCCGCACGGCCAGGCGAGGCCCACCGCCAGGACGACCAGAAGAGTCGCATACTCGTGCTTGTGCATACGGCAGTTTAAGCCGGCGCGCCCACCGCGCAACCGCGGGCGATTGACAACCGCCGCCAAGATCGTTAGGCGTGAAGGGCGGAGCGACCCTGAGGTCACGAGGGCTGGGGAGGGGGAGACTCATGAGAGCCGGGTTGATGCGCTTCGTCCGCTGGACCGTCTTGCTGCTGCTTCTCGCGCCGCCGTCAGCGGCGCACGCCCAGGCCACCGCCCGGGTCACCGCCGAGGAGAACTTCCGCCGCGACCCGAACGGGACCCAACTCGCCACCGTGATGGCGGGGGCTGAGCTGTCAGTCGTCGCCGAGCAGGGCGGTTGGGCGCAGGTGGAGCTGGCGGGCTGGATATGGGCGCCGTCCGTGGGGGCAACGAGCCGGGACGGCTTCGATCTCAGCGTGCGGGCGACGGGTGGCGAGAATCTCCGCGCCCGTCCCAACGGTGCTTTAGTGGCCCGCCTCCTGGAGGGCTGCCTGCTCGAGCGCCTGGGTGCCAGCGCTAGCGGCAGCTGGATCCAGGTCCGGCGCCTGGGCTGGCTGTGGCGGGCGTCGCTGGAGATGAGCGGCGCTGCGGCGGCTGGCGGACAGCCGGCGGCACCGGCCGGCGGCGAGGCCGGTGCCGCTGTGTCGCCCGTGATCACCGCGGTCTCTCCGCTGGTCGTCCATGCCACGCCCGATGGGGACACGGTGGCGACCTTCCAGCAGGGCGCGCAGGCCCAGGTGCTGGGACGGACCGGCGACTGGATTCGGATCCGCCTCGACGGGTGGGTCTACGGCCCGGCCGCCCTCGACTCCGCCCTCAACCTCGCCGACACCGGCGACCTGACCCCGGCACAACTGCGCGCTGACCCGGCCCGCTACCGGGGTGCGCTAGTGCGCTGGCGCGTCCAATTCATTTCGCTGCGTCGTGCCGAGCGGGCGCGCTCCGACTTCGAGGAGGGCGAACCGTTCATCCACGCCCGCGGGGCGGCGGGCGACGCCGGGTTCGTCTACCTGGCGGTTCCGGATGATCTCCTGCCGATCGCCGAGAGCCTGCAGCCGCTCGATTACGTGACGGTCGTGGGTCGCGTCCGTACAGGCCGCTCCCAGCTGCTCGGCAGCCCGGTCATCGACTTGACCGATATCGAGAAGGAGGCCGCTTCGAACTGACCGCGGGCGTCCGTTGAGCCCCCCAGTATCTCACAGCAAACGGAGAACCCGCCACCACCGATCGCGTTTAACGAAATCGCCCGATGGTGGGTCGAAGCTTGGGGACGTTCGGCTGCCCGGCGGTGTGCCGCGCCGCCTGCGCCCCCCGGCCGGTCCGGATGTATCTTTGAGCCCGGTGCGGTATGTGGACGGCGCGCCGCTGGCTCGGCGAGACCATAGGGAAGGTGAGGAAATAAGATGCGGGTGTCTGGAATGAAGATCGCGCAGCTCCTGGCTCTGGCGACGGTTGCCGGGCTCGTTGCCGCCTGTAACGGCGATGACGGCCCCACGGGTCTCGACCCGACATTGTTCGAGCTGATCGCCGTCTCCGGTAGTGGCCAGACCGGGGTGGCCGGTACCGTGCTGGCCGAACCGCTGGTCGTTGCCGTTCGCCGCAAGAGCGGTGGCGTGGGCGAGGAGGGTGTGACCGTTGACTGGAGGGTCGCCCAGGGCACCGCTGAGCCGACCCGGATATCCGCTGTAACGGACTCCGATGGCTTCGCCACGACGCGCATCGCGTTGGGGGATGCCGCCGAAAGTGTCGAGGTCGAGGCCAGCGTCGAGGGACTCAGCACCGTCACGTTTGGTGGCCTCACAACACTTCCCGTGCCAGCCATCCAATCGCTTTCAGCAAGCAGCGCCGCCCCGGGCGACGTAATCGACGTGATCGTTACCAATCTATCACCCGGCATGGCGATCGAGATCCTCTTCGATGGCGTGGCCGGTGAAATCAGCGAGCGGCAGGACGGGTCACCCGCGACGATCCGCACCGTGGTACCGGCGCCCGCCGGTGTCTGTGGACCCACTGATGTGGACGTACGGTTACGGGTGGAAGGCTACACCGGTCCGACCCGCAACCTCACCGTCTCCCTGCCGGCGCAGCCGTTCGAGGTTGGGCAGGTGCTCGTGATGGAAGGCAGCAGCGAGGTTGACTGCGCGATTCTGCCCGCCGACGGCGGCTCGGCCAAATACATGCTGGTCGCGTTGAGCGCCGAGTTCGAGACCGATCTCGAGGTCTCGGTAACGCTGGGCGGCAGCAGTGTCCTGTTCTCGGCCGCCGACGCCGCCGCTCAACCGGTGGTGCAAGGCTTCGACGCCCGGCTGCGAGCCTTCGAGCAAGAGCTTGTGACGCGCGGGCTGGCAGCTCGCGCGGCGGCACGCGGCGTCCAGGCAGCGGCGCAGCTCATGGCCCAGCCGCCCGTTGGCAGCAGGCGCGATTTCTGGGTGATTCGAAACACCGACGCGCTGCCCGACGCGACTCGCGACGACTTCGATCGCGTCACTGCGACGCTGGAGTTCGTCGGTACCCACACGCTCCTCTACGTGGACAACGCCGCCCCTTCGCCCGGTCTCACGGATTCCGACATCGAGGACCTCGGCCACCTCTACGATGAGATCCTCTATGAGTCGGACGTCGATTTCTTCGGTGAGCCCAGCGACTTTGACAATAACGATCGTGTCATCATCCTTCTAACACCAACGGTCAACAAGCTCACGGAGCCCGACGCCGACGGTGTGGTCGTCGGCTTCTTCTTCGGGCTCGATCTGTTCGATCCCGGTACCCCGAACTGCGATATCTGCGAGTTCTCGAACGACGGTGAGGTCTTCTACGGACTCGTGCCAGATGAGAACGGGATCCATAGTGACCCGCGCGAGCGCGAGCTCGTCCTCCGGCTGCTCCCGGGCGTGATGGTCCACGAAACCGTGCACATGATCAACTATCGCTTCAAGATCTTCGTTCACATTGCGCCCGCTCTAGAGGAACTTTGGCTGAGCGAGGGTCTCGCCCACATGGGTGAAGAACTGGGCGGTGACGAGGCCGATGCCGCCGGCGAGGCCGATGCTGCCAACAACCTCTACGGCGCCAACTTCTCCAGGGCCGCCTCTTTCTTGGAGAAACCGGACACGAGCTCGCTGACCGTCGTCTCGGGGTCGGGGACACTCAACGAGCGCGGTGCCGCCTGGCTGTTCCTACGCTGGCTCGCAGAACAGTACGGCGATTTCGTCTTCCGCGACATCGTCTCCGCAGCACCGAACGGCGTCGCTAATATCGAGGTGCAGACGGGCGAAGACTTCTTCAGGCTCTTCGCCGACTGGGCGGTGGCGCTCTGGGCAGACGATCTCACCATCCCGGGCCTGGCGGACCGCTACCAGTTTCCGAAGTGGCGGCTGCGCAGCATCTTGGTTCCGCAAGAACCACCGCAGGAGTACTTCCTGCAGCCGGAGCCGCTCACCTTCGCCGAGCTCCGGACTTCCGGGATCACGAGGCCGCTGGCCGCCTCGAGCCCGCTGTACATCGCTCTGACAGCTAACGGTGAGACGAGCGACCTGCAGCTCGAACTGACCGCGCTGGCGGCCGCCGGACTCGCCGTGCTGCGCTACGAGTAGGCAAGCGGGGCAGGTCTACAGGTCGTCCAGGACCTCGCGGATCTTCCAGAACTGCTGCTCGATCTCCGGCTTCAGGTCCTGGCGGCGTATGCCGAACGCGGGGTGCAGCATAGGTAGGAAAGTGACCTCGCGGGCGCCGACCAACCGGCGGCGCGGGGTCGCGGCGGCCTCCGTGATCTTTTCCTTGGGGAAGAACCGTTCCAGCGCCACACGCCCCAACAGCACCACGAGGTCGGGCTTGATCAGCTCCAGCTGCCGCTCTATGTACGGCGCGCAGCTGTCCATCTCCGACGTCTTGGGGTTCCGGTTATCGGGCGGCCGGCACTTCAGGATGTTGCTGATGAATACCTCGGAGCGGCTCAAGCCGATCTTCTCTAGCAGCTCTGTCAGGTAGGCGCCGGCATCGCCGACGAACGGTTCGCCCTTCTCGTCCTCCCAGCGACCCGGAGCCTCGCCGATGAACACGACTCGCGCATTCGCCGGGCCGACGCCGGGCACGGCCTGCGTCCGGTACTCCGCCAACTCGTCACATTTCGTGCAGTTGCGAATCAGGCCGTGCAACTCGTCCAGCGTCGTGCACGTGACGATGGGGTCGGGTGGGCTGAACAGGTCGCCCTGGGAGAGGTCTGTTAGGTCGCTCATGTTCATTCCTCCCCTGATGAACATCCGACATTGAACATTGCACGCCGAACGTCGAAGCCTGCGGCGCTTCGGGTCAATGTTCGATGTCCGATGTCCGATGTTCGATGTTCTCTACAACTGGTAGCTTACACACCGATGGCCTGAACATCCATCGGTAGCCCCTTGCGCTCGTCGAGCACAAGCTGCATCGCCTCGTTCTCACACTGGCCCTCACACACTCCGCAGCCCACGCATTTCTCCCAGCTGACGACGGCAGTGTCGTTGAGCGTCACCGCGTCGAATGGGCAAGCGGTCTCGCAGTCGCCGCAGGCGAGGCAGGCCGCTTCGTCGACCTGGGCGACGTAGCCGGATGAGGCGACCATCGGCACGCCGCGCCGCATCGCCTCCAAACCGCCGCAGCAGCAAGAGCAGCAATTGCAGATGGCGTAGAAGCGGTCCCCCATCGCGTCCTTGAAGTACGCTGTGTGAACGTGCCCCCGCTCATGCTCGGCCTGCAGCACATCCAGCGCTTCATTCTGCGTTATGGCCCGCGACCGCTGCGGTTGGTGCTCGAGCACGAAATCGCCTTTGCCGACGATCATGCACACATCGGTAGGCTGGCATGGGTTCTCGCGCATCGCGCGGCAGGGGCAGTCCAGCAGCACCACGTTCGGCGGCCCCTTGAGCACGATGTCCCGTGCCATCGGATAGGGGATGATCCGCTCCAGGTCGGTCCGCTTGATGTCGTGGTCCAGCGTGATGACCCTGCGGGCCAGCTCGGTCGTCAGGACCTTGCCGTGATAACGATCGGCCCACCAGCGCTTCTGCTCGGGCGTCATATGCGGGAGCAGCCGGCGGATGGCGAAGCTGATGTACTGGTAGGGCCAGCGGCTGTAAACGTAGCCGTGAAGAGCCATGGCCAGGCCGCCACGCTTGCCGTTGCCGCCGCCCGACCCGTCACCGCCGCCGGTCGGAGTCCGGCCGCGCCCCCTCCGAAAAGCGGCGCGGGTCGATGGGAGCATGAGGTGGCCTCGCTCGCCGACTAGCCAGAGCGTGAGCAGCGCGGCCAGCACAGCGGCAAGCATGAAGACGGGGATCAGCAGGACCCAGAGCATGGCAACAAGATCCAATGAGCGGTGGCCGGTAGCCAGTAGCCGGTAGTCGGTCACTCGGCCCGACCCCCCGTTAAGGACTAACTAGTGTCCAGAATCCTCCTGGGCAAGCCGCGCTTGATGCACCGGCTACCGACGTACCGGCCACCGACATACTGGCTACCGGCATACCGGTCCCGCCGAAACCCACTGCGCCGGGCGATCGTATTATCTTAGGGACACCATTGATCGCGCCAAACCGTTCGGGGGCTGCCGGGTGGCGGCGGAAGGCTGCCGACAGTCCTGGGACAATCAGCAGGAGACGGGTCACCCTTATGTCTGCTAACGTATTCCGGCGCCTCGCCCCGGCGCTCGCCGCTTTGGCGATCGCCTGTTCCTACGAGACGGGTGGTCAGATGACTGATATCCAGAATTTCGCCGTCTTTTCCCAGAGCCCGGACCGCGTGGTCGACGCGCTCACGGCCACGCTTGTCGAGTCTGGCGCGCTGTCGGCCGACATGGCGCCTGAACTGGGCACGAGCCTGGTCGACGCCTATACGACACGTCAGGAAGGCTTTCTGAACAGCCAGTCGGTTTCGCTGGCAAGCGATGACCTGGCGCGGCTGGTGCCGGAGGAGTATCGGCGCTTCATCGGTGAAGAGGGCGGCCGCTACGTACTCGAGCTGACGCTTAAGGTTGCGGCCGATGGCGGCCTCCGCGTGGAGGTGAATCCGACGATCATCGCCACCGTCCGCGGCGGCGAGGGCCCGTTGGGCGGCCGACCGTTGCCTTCCAACGGCACGCTCGAGAATTCGATCCTTCAGTCCCTTTCTCGTCGCTTGGGAGGCTGATCGATGAGGCCTCACGTCAGCTCCGCGATGGCGAGGGGGGCGAAGACAGTCGCTGGTCTTTGCCTGATTGCGAGCCTCGTCACCTGCGGTGAACGTGCGGAGCGATTCGGAGCTGCCGACGACGTACTGGTGAACGACCCGTCGGTCGATCGCGGCAACAACACGACCCAGAGCGAGACCACCGTGGCGCGACACGGCGATGTGGTGGTCATCGGCTTCAACGATTCCGGCGAGTTCACACGTCGCAACAGTATGACCGGCTACGCCTACTCACTGGACGGCGGCGCGACGTTCACCGATGCCGGTGTGCTGGAACCGGCGAAGGGTGGTCGCAACCTGGGTGACGCAGCGCTCGCCGTCGACCGTGACGGCAACTTCTATTTCGCGACGCTGGCGCTGGACTCACGGGCCCGCTCCTACGTCGGCGTTGCGAAATCGACCGAGACGGAAGACGCCGTGACTTTCAGCGAGCCGGTTCTGATATCCGGTCTCGATGCCGATGCGTTTCAGGACAAGGAGTTTATCGCCGTCGATGTCAGCGAGGGTCGACACGATGGCAACGTCTATCTCGTCTGGACCGAGTTTCCGCTCCGTGGACCGTCGCGTATACTCTTCTCCCGCTCCACCGATGGTGGCCGGACCTACTCGAAGGCCGAGCAGCTGTCCTCCGGCCGCGAGGTCCAGGGCGCCATGCCGGCCGTGGGCGGACGCGGCGAGCTGTATGTAGCGTGGGAAGATCGCTCCGGAATGACGGGCGGCCGCATCAGGGTGCGCCGTTCCACCGACGGCGGTCGGACCTGGGGCACCGAGTACACCGCCGCGACGTTCACTCGCATCACCGACCGGAGCGCCACGTCAGCCTGTTATCGCCCGGCGCTCAACGGCTTCATCCGCGTGAACGAGTTCCCCAGTATGGACGTCGATCGGAATAGCGGTGACGTCTACATCGCCTTCGCCGCCGACCCGGGCCGCCAGAACCGGGGCGACAACTCAGATGTGTTCGTCGTCCGCTCCACCGATGGCGGTGCTTCGTGGAGCGAGCCGGTCAACGTCGTGAAGGGACGCGCCGTCAAGCAGAACGGCGATGAGACGCGGAACGACAACTTCATGCCGGTCCTGAACGTGGCGCTGGATGGGCAGGTGAGCGTCTTCTTCTACGACCGCCGCAACGATTCCCGCAACCTCAAGATCGACGTCTACCGCGCCGTCTCCACCGACGGCGGCCGTAGCTGGGTCAACCGGCGGGTCACCGCCGAATCGTTCGACGTGCCGCCCCTCAACCCGAACTTCGACCCGCTGGTCAAGAGCTGTTACATGGGGGACTACAACGACGGCACGGTGGATGGGGACGGCTTCTACCTCACCTGGGGCGATAACCGGCGGATCTTGAAAGCGCCGCGCTTCTCACGCGGCCGGCCCGACCCCGACGTCCGCTTCCGGGCCGTGGGCCTGGAGTGATCCGCCTGCTTCCTATGGGTTCTTAGTGATCCAGCCGTCGAGCAGCTGGATGACCTTTCCGCCGTAGGCCGCCCAGTTCTCGTTGTGAGTCACCTGGATGATCGTCGTCCCCTGCTCGTTCAATTCTTTCAGCAGGTCCATGATCATCTGGCCTTGCGAAGAGTGCAGGCTCCCCGTCGGCTCGTCCGCCAGGATGAGCTTGGGCTCCGCTACCAGCGCCCGCGCCACCGCCACCAGCTGCTGCTGACCGCCCGATAGCTGGCTTGGGTACAGGTCCTTCTTGGCCACGATCTGAAAGCGGTCGAGAATGTCGGCGACCATCGACTGGCGTTCCGACCGCTTCACATCCCGGTACGAGAGAGGGATATCCAGGTTCTCGGCGACGGTGAGATCCTCCAGCAGGTGATAGTGCTGGAAGACGAAGCCGACGTAACGCTTGTTCAGCTTGTTGCGTTCCTTGTGGCTGAGCTCGTGCACCGCATGCCCGTCCAGGAAGTACTCGCCGCCGAAGTCGCTGTCGAACATGGCGATGATGTTCAGCAAGGTGGTCTTGCCGGCGCCCGACGGGCCCATGATGGTGACGAAATCGCCCTCTCTGACTTCCATGTTGATTTGACGGAGCACGAAGGTGCGCCCGGCACCCGTGTCGTACCATTTCTCCACATTGCGAAGCTCGATCATTTTCTCTGGTCGTTGAAGTCGCAGTCCAGTTTAGTTTCGCTGACGTACCCCAGCAGGAAATCGCTGCCGCCCCTGGCGCACGGAAGGGAAGAACCGTGCCAGGTTAGCGAGCCGCCATCCTCCGAGAATCTGGCACCTAGTCGAGGATGATGCGAGCGGTGCGAGCCGGCCGCTGTCTGGGATTGGGATCTCTTATCCCGTAACCGAACAACGATTCGGGGTCCTGGTGGCCGACTCTTGCGACCCGCGTACGGGTTCTTGCGCCGGCCCTATCTTCGGGTTATCTTCGGGGTCCCCTGGGTCCACAAACCATGGATCACGAGCCACGTCTATGCCACGTTCCAGCGTCCTTGCCGCCCTTTCCCTCGCCGAGCAGGCCGGCCGCCCGGCCGGCTCATTGGCCCGAGCCAGCGAGCTTTTGGCCGGGTCGGCTCCCGCCTGGCCGCTGGGTTGGCCGGAGCTGGACGCCGCCCTGCCCGGGGGGGTGCCGCGGGGGCAGATCACCGAGTGGGCAGGCCCGCGCTCGGCGGGCAAAACGGCGGCGCTGCGCCAGATGGTGGGTGCCGTGTGGGGTGCGGGTGCCGGCGCGGCCTACGTGGACGGGACGGGTACGCTGGCGCCGGCGCCTTGGATCTTGGGCCGGCGGGGGCCGGGTGGGGGGCCGGGCGGAGCGGCGCCTTTCTGGGTGGTGCGGCCGCCGGAGCCGCTGGGAGTGCTGGCGGCGGCTGAGGAGTTGTGTCGGAGCGGTGCTTTCGGTCTGGTGATCGCCGAGGGCGCCGATTGGTCCCGGACGCCCGTGATCCGACTACAGCGTCTGGCCCGCGAGATCGGTGCGGCGCTGATCGCGGTGGTGGACCGGCCGGGCAGCGTGCCGCTGGCGGGGTTCCGGGTACAGTTCGCTTCCGACCCGAGGGCACGATCGTGTCGCATCCGGGTTCGGGGCCACCTCACCCACGAGGTGTCGTATGCCCACAACCTCCCGTATCGCCTGCCTGAGGATTCCGGACTTCCCGATCGCCGCACACCGGCGCGCTGAAGGGGAGGCAGCGGAGGATCCGGCTCGCTCCACCGCTCGCGTGCACCGTGAGAGGGCGGAAGCACCCTCCTGCTCCGCTCGCGGGTTGCGCTCCGCCGGACCTCCGCTGCCTCCCGACCCGCGGCGCGCGGCGATCGTGGTGCGCGGCGAGGGGAAGCGGGCCCTCGTGGCGGCGGCCTCGGAGGAAGCGCGCCGCCATGAGATCACCGTCGGGATGCGGGCGGCGGACGCCCGGGCGCAGCTACCGGGGCTGCAAGAGTGGGAGTGGTCGCCCGCCCTTTACGACGAAGTCCAGGCCGAGTTGGCGGCGGCGCTGCTTGCCGCATCGCCCCGGGTGAGCAAGGCTGGGCTCGGTGCCTTCTGGTTGGACGCCGGCGGCTGGGACCGCCTGGGCGGCGAAGAGGCGTTCGTCGAGGCGGTGCGCTCGGCGGCGTTGGCGGCCGGCTATCCGGAGGCGCGGCTCGGGATCGCCGGTACCGCGGCCGCCGCCCGGGCCGCGACCCGGCTGGAGGACCAAGCGGTCCACCGGGTGGCGCCGGGCGATGAGGCTCGTTTCCTGGCGCCGCTCCCCCTCGACGTCCTCCCCATCTCCGAAGATCTCTTCGAGCTACTCGAGGCGCTGGGCCTCGAGACGGTGGGCGCGCTGGCGGCGCTCCCGGCCGGCGAAGTGGAAGCGCGGCTGGGCGCCGAGGGAGTGCGGGTCCACGGCTGGGCTCGGGGGTCCACCTTGGACCGCGGGCTCGATGACGGTAGAGAGGGGCCGTTCGGCGGAGCGCCGCCCGGCGACTGGACGGTGGAAGTCGAGTTTCCCGGCCCCGTCGAGCGTCTCGAGCCGCTCCTCTTCCTGCTCAAGTCATGCCTCGATCACTTGTCGGACGCCCTCGCCGCCGAGGGGCTCTGTCTGCGCGGGCTCGAGCTCACCATCGCCACCGAGGATGGACCGGTCCAAGAGACGGTGCGGCCCGCCCGGCCGACCCGGCAGGTGGCGATGCTGCTCTCGCTCTGCCGGAACGCCCTCGATGGCCTGCAGGTCCCCGGTCGGGCGCTGGGGATTCGGGTCGATGTCGAGGAAGTCGTCCCGGCGATGGCGGAGCAGGCCGACCTGTTCGAGCCGCCGCGGCCCGACCCCGACGCCCTGGCGACGGCGCTGGGCAAGTTGCAGGGGCGTTGGGGCCCGGACTCGGTGGTGCAGCCCGCCGCCGCCGACAGTCACCGACCCGAAAAACAGGGACGCTGGGAGCCGGTGGACCTGATGACCGAGCTCGCCAGACGCGCGGTGCTCGACGGAAACGGAAACGCGTCGCTCCCCGCCGAGGCGCCGGCTCTCGTGCTGCGGCTCTGGCCGCGCCCGCGACGCCTCGATGTGCACATCGAGAGAGGCCAACTCGGGGCGCTGCTGGTGGACGGCGGCTGGCGCGCCGTCGAGCAGCTCAAAGGCCCGGAACGTCTCTCCGGCGAGTGGTGGGAGTACCACTACCGGCGCGAGTACTACCGGGTGAGCACGATCGCCGGTGATCTACTCTGGGTGTTCTACGACCCGCGACGCCGCGGTTGGTTCTGGCACGGCTGGTGGGATTGAGATCCA
>CAYFSW010000138.1:0-46409 GCA_964345885.1 uncultured Gemmatimonadota bacterium
GCGCCGACGACCTTCGAGGAGAACCCGGTCGAGAGCCTACCGCCGCCGCCCAGCGATGTGAGCCGCCTCGGTGATCGACCGGTCTTCACACCGTACACGGTGAGGCCCGAGATCAAGGATCGCGCGCGCGCTGTGCAGGTCGTGATGGGCCACTATCCAAAGATCCTGCAGGATGCTGGGATCGGCGGTACGGTGTACGTCTGGCTGTTCATCGACACGAACGGGCGTGTTCAGAACGCCCAGGTACAGGAGAGCTCTGGCAACGAGGCGCTCGACGCGGCCGCTATGGAGGCGGTCTACGAGATCGAGTTCACACCGGCCCTCAACATGGACAAGCGGGTGCCGGTGTGGGTGGCGTTCCCGATCCTGTTCGAGGTTCCCCTCTAGTAGAGGCTTATCGCTGCTTAGCGGGCCCGGCATCGCCTAACGGCGATGCCGGGCTCTTTTGTCTTGATTCGCCCGAGTGGCCCGCGTAACTTTGCTTAATTATGTATCTTGAGCGACTTGAGCGCGCGCTGCCCGAGTTGCGCGAAAGACTCGAACGGGCCTGCCGACGCGCTGGTCGCTCCGACGCCGATTCGATCACGGTCGTCGCGGTGACCAAGGGTCACCCACTGGAAGCGATTCAGGCGGCTCGCGACGCGGGGCTACAGGTGATCGGCGAGAACCGGGTGCAGGAAGCGCAGAAGAAATGGGAGACCGCAGGCGACCTCGGTGTAAGCTGGCACCTGGTAGGTCATCTTCAACGCAATAAGGTGCGCCAAGCGCTGAAGATGTTCGAGCTTATCCATTCGGTGGACTCGCTTCGTCTGGCGGTGACCATCGACAAAGAAGCTGAGCGGCTGAGGCACAGGGCAGGTGTCCTCGTCCAGGTCAACGCTTCCGGCGAGGAATCTAAGTACGGCTTCTCAGCCGATAACGCGTTCGGCCCGATAGCTGAGATCTGCGCTCTAGAGCACGTTCGGGTCGAGGGACTCATGACGATGGCGCCGTTTACCGCCGATGAAGTTGTGTTGCGTGAGACTTTCCGACGCACACGCGCACTGTTCGACCGCTGCCGGGACGAGCTCGAGATGTTCGAGGGCCAGCACATTTCGATGGGCATGACCAACGATTTCGAGATAGCGGTCGAGGAAGGCAGTACGATGGTCCGAATCGGCACTGCGTTGTTTGGGGAGCGGGTACGATGATTGATTTGACGCCACTCGATGTTCGCAAGAAGAAGGGCGACTTCCGACGAGCCGTCCGGGGATACGATACCGAACTGGTAGATGACTTCCTCGACATGGTCGCCGAACGCCTCGAGGAACTCGTTAAGCAGAACGTCGCGTTATCCGAACGAGCGGAACACCTTCAGGAGCAGGTCGCGTCCTACCGCGAGCGTGAAAAGGCGCTCAACGAGGCGCTGGTGACGGCTCAACAGCTCCGCTCCGAGGCGCAGGCCCAAGCTGACCGTGAGGCCGAGTTGATTCGCCGCGAGGCGCAGAGTCAGGCTGAGCGCATCGTCGAGGAAGGGCAGCGGTCGTATCGCGAGATCGCTCGCGACATCGAAGCGCTCCGCACCCGGAGGCGACAGTTCGTCCGGGCCTTCGGAACGCTGCTCGAGCGCTATCTCTCGGAGCTCGAGGTCGAGGAGGCGCGGCTCAGCGAGTCGGAGATCGAAGTGCCGGCTGTACCGTCCGGCCAGGCCGCCGCACCGCCGACCCAGCCAGCTCGAGAGCCGGCCCCGGAGGAGGAAGCAGAGCAGCCGACCGATTCGGCGGAGCAGACCAATTCGGCGGAGCCGACGGCACCCGCCGAGGGTGAGTGGCTCTCCTCGCTGGTCGCTGATACCGACAAGGAGGAGCAGGTTTGATGGCGAGCTCTGCCGCCGCCGAGCTCGTGCAGCGGATCCGCGCCGCCTCACAGGTGATCGAGAGCCGGTCCAAGCTAAAGCCACGCACCGCAATCATCTTGGGCACCGGTCTGGGGGCTCTGGCGGAGGAGATCGATGCGGAGGCGAGCATACCTTACGAGGAGATCCCCGATTTCCCCGTCTCGACCGTCGAGAGCCACAGCGGGCGGCTGCTGATGGGCGACCTATCGGGGCAGCCTGTTGTTGCCATGCAGGGGCGGTTCCACCGCTATGAGGGGTACACGCTGCCTCAAGTCGCCTTCCCCGTGCGGGTCATGCGCGACTTGGGCGCCGAGATTCTCATCGTGTCCAACGCTTGCGGCGGCATGAACCCGATGTGGGATGTCGGCGATCTCATGCTTATTGCGGATCACATCAACCTGCTGGGCAACAACCCGCTCATCGGCCCGAACGCCGACGAACTGGGTCCGCGGTTCCCCGATATGTCGGAGCCCTACGACCAGGGTTTGCAGAGTCTCGCTATCGAAGTGGCTCGAGATGAGAAGATCACTCTGCGGCGCGGTGTCTATGTCGCGGTCAGCGGACCCAACCTTGAGACGCGGGCCGAGTACCGCTTCTTGCGGATGATCGGCGCCGACGTCGTCGGGATGTCGACCGTGCCGGAGGTTATTGTCGCCGTGCATGGCGGCATGAAGGTGCTGGGCGTTTCGATCATAACCGACAGTTGCCTGCCGGACGCCCTCAAGCCGGCGAGCGTCGAGGAGATCATCAAAGTGGCCGGCGCGGCGGAACCGAAACTCACGCTACTGATCAAGAGCGTGGTTGGCCGCCTGGGCAGATGACCGGATATGACAGATAAGCTTTACCGCGAGATTCCCGAGGATCCAACCGAGCTCGAAGAAGATGTCCTGCGGACCTGGGAGGAAGAGGACACCTTCCACCGCTCGCTGGAGATAACCAAGGACGGCGAGCCGTTCGTCTTTTACGAAGGTCCGCCGACGGCGAATGGTCGGCCCGGCATTCACCACGTCTTTTCTCGGTCGCTCAAGGACACCTTCTGTCGCTACAAGACGATGCAAGGACGCTCGGTGACCCGCATCGCCGGCTGGGATACCCACGGCCTGCCGGTAGAGGTCGAAGCGGAGAAGGCGCTCGGCATTTCGGGTAAGCCGGAGATCGAGAAGATTGGCGTCGAGCGGTTCGCCGAGGTGTGCCGGGAACACATCTTCACCTACAAGGAAGATTGGGAGAAGCTGTCCCTCCGCATTGGCTTTTGGCTCGACTACTCGCGCCCCTACATCACCTGTTCGCCGGAGTTCGTCGAGAGCGTTTGGTGGGCGCTCGCCCAGTTCCACGAGAAGGGCCTGCTCTACCGCGGACATAAGGTCGTCCCGTTCTGTCCACGCTGCGGGACCGGTCTCTCGAGTCACGAGGTCGCCCTTGGTTACGAGGACGTCACCGAGCCGGCGGTGACCGTCAAGTTCCCGGTCGAGGGTCGACCGGGCGAGTACCTGCTCGCCTGGACGACAACGCCCTGGACGCTGCCAGGGAACATAGCCCTCGCCGTCAGCCCGATGATCGCCTACGTGAAGGCACGTGTCGGCGACGAGATCTTCTATCTGGCGGAACGGCTGGCCGACGAGGTGTTGGGTGAGAACTACGAAATCTTGGAGACGATGCCCGGCGGCAAGCTAGAGGGGCTTCGCTATGAGCCGCCGTTCCCGTTTCTCGCCGACGTCGTTGGCAAGGACAACGGCTGGTTCGTGGCGGTGGCCGACTTCGTGACTGCCGACGAGGGGACCGGGATCGTGCACACCGCGGTCATGTACGGTCAAGACGACTACGACCTCGGGCTGCAGTTCGGTCTCCCGATGCACCACCTGGTTGACGAGCAAGGCCGTTTCAACCCGGAGGTGACGGATTGGGCCGGCGTCTTCGTCAAGGATGCCGACCCTCAAATCGTTGAGGCCCTGAAGGAGTCCGGCCGGCTCTGGAAGGTTGCGGACTACACTCACAGTTATCCGTTCTGCTGGCGCTGCGACACGCCGCTGCTCTATTACGCACGGGATTCCTGGTATCTGCGCACAACGGCGGTCAAGGATCGACTGCTGGCGAACAATGCCTCCATCAACTGGCATCCGCTGGAGATCGGCCGCGGCCGCATGGGTGAATGGCTCGAGAACAACGTTGACTGGGCCCTGTCGCGCGATCGCTACTGGGGCACGCCGCTTCCGGTGTGGATCTGTGATCAGGACCCTGCTCATATTCGCGTGATCGGTAGCTATAGCGAGCTTGCCGAGTATGCAGGCATCGAGTTGGGTCCGGACTTCGATCCGCACAAGCCCCTCATCGACACGCTGGAAGGTGAATGCACGGAGTGCGGCGCGAAGATGCGGCGGACCCCGGAGGTCATAGACACCTGGTTCGACTCCGGTTCCATGCCGTTTGCCCAATGGCACTACCCGATGGAGAACGCGGACGCGTTCAAGGGTCTGTTCCCAGCAGACTTCATCGCGGAGGGAGTGGATCAAACGCGGGGATGGTTCTACTCGCTGTTGGCGATCTCGACGGTCTTGTTCGATCAGGCGCCGTACAGGAACGTAGTCGTCAATGGCATGGTCCTGGACGCCGACGGCGTCAAGATGTCGAAGTCGCGAGGCAATGTGGTCGATCCGTGGGACGCGGTCGGCGAATACGGCGCCGATGCGATTCGCTACTATCTCCTCTCGGTAAGCAATCCTTGGCTTCCCAAACGGCACGACCCGAAGGCGATCGGCGAAGTGCGCCGTAGGTTCTTCGCCACGTTGTCGGCGACCTATCGCTTCTTCGAGATGTACGCCAACCTCGAGAACTGGAAGCCGGGCGCTGAGCGGGCGGTCGGCAGCCGGCCGCTAACGGATCGCTGGCTGCTCTCGCGCCTCGACGCTGTCGTAGCCGCCTGCCGATCGGACCTCGACAACTACAATGTCACTCACGCGATTCGCAGGATCAGCGACTTCGTGACCGATGACGTGTCGAACTGGTACGTGAGGCTCACGCGGGCACGCTTCTGGGGAACGAGAGCGGCGACGCGTGAGACGATGAATGAGGCCTTCAGCACGCTGTGGGAGGCGCTTGTCACGACCTGCCGCCTCATGGCGCCGGCGATCCCGTTCATCAGCGACTGGATTCATCGCCAGCTGACCGACGGCGTTTCCGTGCATTTCGAGCCCTACCCCGAGCCTGGCGATCGGCGCGATTCGCAGCTGGACCGGGCGATGGAGGCTAGCCGCCAGCTGGTCCGCCTCGGCCGAGCCGCCCGGGAGGTAGCCGGAGCCCGGGTTCGCCAACCACTGCGTCGGCTGTATGCCGTCCTCCCGGCAGAGCAAGCCGCCGGGATGGACGAGGAACTATTGAGAATCGTGCGCGACGAGCTGAATGTGAAGGAGATTACCTTCACCGCCGACGCCGATGAGCTGGTTTCCTACAGGGCGGAGCCGGACTTTGCGGTTCTGGGGCCCCAGTTCGGCCCTCGCGCCCAGGCGGTGGCGGAGGCCCTGAAGGCTTTGGACGGCCCCGAGCTGTCCGCTTGGCGGGCGCGGGGCGGGCCGCTGTCGCTCGACGTCTTGGATGAGCGGATCGAGGTCCCGGAAACGGCGGCGGCTCTCGTGCAGGAACCGCGGCCGGGCCTGGTCGTCCAGTCGGACGGTGGGGTCACGGTGGGGCTCGACACGGCTCTGGACGAGTCGCTCAGGCTGGAAGGCATCGCCCGGGATCTTGTCAACCGGATTCAGCGTTTGCGGCGTGATGCAGGGCTGGAACTGGACGACCGGATCCGTTTGGGTATCTTTGGGGCGCCCGACGTGGTATCAGCGGCGAAAACCCACAGCGAATACATAGCCGGTGAGGTCCTGGCCTTGGCTGTGGAGGTGGGTCGCGAGCCGCTGGCTGAGGGCACATACGCGCATAGGCAGCGCTTCCGGCTGGAAAGCGGAGAGGCTGAGATCGGGGTCAAAGTATCTTGACCGCTGTGGGAACACTGAAGGAGTAGATATGCCACTGAGCAAGAAAGATCGGGCGCACTTCGAGCAGCGCCTTTTGGATGAGCGGGAGAAGATAGTCAAGCAGCTGGCCCAGTTCGACGAATCTTTCTCCGACACGCTCCAGGGGTCCGATGGCGATCTGTCGGCCTACAGTTTCCACATGGCAGATCAGGGGACTGACGCGATGGAACGTGAGAAGGCGTTCCTGTTCGCCAGCAAGGAAGGTCGGCTGCTGTATCACATTGATGAAGCCTTGCGTCGCCTCTACAAGTCACCTGACAGGTACGGGATCTGCCAGGAGTGCGGCGATGAAGTGGGGTACGAGCGGCTGGACGCGCTTCCCCACGCGCGACTGTGCATCAAGTGCAAGGAGCGGGAGGAGGACGGCGGTGACTAGCGGGTACTCGCGGGCGGAGGAGATGAGCGCGAGGGAGGAGTTAGCGGGGGCAGCCCCGCTGAAGGGGAAGCTGGGAGCGTTTGCAGGCACGGCGGGCGCGATCCTCGCCCTTGACATGCTGACCAAGTACCTCGTCCAACAGACGCTGACTCCCTACGATCAGATCCCTGTCATCGGCGAGTTCTTTCGCCTCACTTACATCTATAACCCGGGTGCGGCGTTTGGGCTTCACCTTGGGCCCTACTCGCGCTTCATCTTCCTCGCCCTCGCTTTCGTCGCTCTCGGTGTGCTGCTCGTGATGTACCGGCACACCGCTGCGCATGACCGACTGAGGCTGTTCGCGATCGGGGCGATCTCTGGCGGTGCATTGGGCAACGTGATTGACCGTATCCGGTCTGCGGCCGGTGTTGTTGACTTCCTGGACTTCGGGATCGGCAACCTCCGCTGGCCCGTGTTCAACATTGCGGATACGGCCGTCACCTTGGGGGCCATCCTGCTCCTCGCCTCGCTCTGGGCGGAAGACCAGCGGCGCGACCAGAGTAAGAGTGGATCCGGTTGAGGACCGGGAAGGTTACGCAACCTACCGGGTCGAGGTCGACAAGCCCAGCGGCCAGAGGATCGACCGCTATCTAGCAGACAAACTTCCGCTTTCCCGTTCCCAGGTTGCGTCGTTGATTGACGCGGGTCGTGTCCACGTCGCCGACCAAATCCCCAAGAAGAGCTACATTCCCGAGTTGGACGACGTCATTACTGTCGTCGTCCCGCCGCCCGAGCCGCTGCTCGCGGTCGCGGAAGATATCCCTGTCGATGTCGTCTTCGAGGACGAGGGATTCCTCGTTGTAAACAAGCCGGCCGGGATGGTCGTGCACCCAGCCCCCGGCCATCCGCGTGGCACGCTCGTCAACGCCCTTCTGCACCACGTAGGCGTACTGTCCCCGGTCGGTGGGGTGCGGAGGCCCGGAATCGTTCATCGGCTGGACAAGGATACCTCGGGCTTGATCATCGTCGCCAAGGACGAGACGACCCATCGCCGCCTGGCCGGCTCGCTGGCCCAGCGTGAGATCGTCCGCCGCTACCTGGCTGCTTGCTGGGGACATCTCCGGGAGGACGCCCTCCGGGTGGAGGCGGACGTCGGCCGTCACCACCGCGATCGGAAGCGAATGGCCGTGGTACCGGGCTCGCGGACGGCGGTCACCGAGATCGAGCGCCTCGAGCGGTGGAAGGCAGCCGATCTGCTCAAGGTCCGACTTCTCACAGGCCGGACCCACCAAATCCGTGTCCATTTGAGACATATCGGTCACCCGGTCGTCGGCGACCGGCAGTACGGTCAGGGTTGGGAGCGTGGACTGGAAGGGCGTTGGCCTAGCGACCTGGCAAAGCGGGTGAAACGCCAGTTCTTACACGCGGCAGAGCTGGCCTTCGCGCACCCTGTAACGGGTCAGCCGCTGGAGTTCTCGACCCCTCTCCCCGAGGACCTGGCGGAGGCCGCAGAGTGGGCCCGCCGGACAAGTTGACCGACGCGTTAGTCGTTATTATACTTGTACTTCCGCGAGTGGCCGCACCGCGATACCTCCCCCATTTCCCATTAACGTGCTCCGAGGGTTGCACTAGGTGTCGGACTCTGCCAGGCGCCAGCTACTTGTTGAGGTCGGTGGGAGTCTGTTCGCCGCCGCCGCCGACGAGGTTCGCGAGGTGATGGATATGACGGAGGCGACGCCGGTCCCCGGAGCGATACAGGGTGTGCTGGGGCTCCTGAACCGGCGCGGCAAAGTCATCGTCGCCGCAGAGCTAGGTACCTTCCTGGGTGTGGAGTCGGAGCCTGGAGTCGAGTCGGCGCTCGTGGTTTTCGCCGACGGTGATCGGCGGGTCGCGTTGATGGTGGATCGGGTGATCGGCATGGCTCCTTACTCGGGGACCGATCTCGACGTCGAGAGTGATTTGCTGGAGGCGCTCGGTGCTCGAGAACTTGCGGTGGGAGTGGGGCAGTTCGGGCCGCGGCCATACATACGGCTCGATGTACCGGCGATCTTCGCACGGATTTTCGATCAGGCCGGAGACCGTGAACGGTCGATCCGGCTCGGGTCGACGGTTAGATAGGAGCGATTCATGAGCCGCACGGTGCTGATTGTAGACGACGCGATCTTCATGCGAACGATGATCGCTGACATCCTCAAGGGCGCGGACTTCGAAGTCGTGGGTGAGGCCTCCTCCGGAGCGGAAGCCGTTGAGAAGTACAAGGAGCTTAGACCTGATCTTGTGACCATGGACATCGTAATGCCCGACATGGGTGGGATCGATGCGGTGCGCGAGATCATCCAGTTCGATGCTGACGCCAGGATCCTGATGTGCAGCGCCATGGGCCAGCAGGGGCTGGTGGTCGAAGCCATTCAGGCCGGTGCCCGAGATTTCGTCGTCAAACCGTTCCAGCCCTCAAGGGTACTCGAGGCGCTGCAACGCTTGTTGGGATGAGCCAGCAGCAGAAATACGCCGAGCTCTTTGCAGCTGAGGCGCGCGAGCATCTGGCGGAGATGGGTCGCGCGCTCGTTGCTCTAGAAGAGGAACCTGGGGACCAGGCCTCCCTCGACGCCATCTTTCGATCGGTGCACACGATCAAGGGGATGGCGGCGGCAATGGGCTACGACGTGCCGACACGACTCGCGCACAATATCGAGTCGGTGCTCGACGAATTGAGGTCCGGCGGGCGGACCGTCAGCGCCGAAGTCGTTGACCTGTTGTTGGAGGCTTCCGATCTCCTCGAGGGCGCCGTCGAGGCTACCGTGGCCGGCAAAACGCCGGCGGATCCGTCGGCTGCCATCGAGCGACTAGTACTCTGGCGACTGGCCGACGATAGTGCGGTGCAGCCGAAGCCGCCGGAAACGGCTGCACCGACTCCACCCGCTCCTGCCACGGAGGCGCAACGCGTCGCGGCTCCCACATCGCGACGCTCCGACAGCAGCCGCTTGCGGGTCGATATTCGCCGCCTCGACGCGCTGATGAACCTCATGGGCGAACTGATGATCCTGCGCGGTGAAATGAAGGCCCTGGCCGATCAACTCGGCGCCGAGTCGCTCCAAGATGCCGTCGAGCGCGCCGGCAGGTTCATCGGCGAGATGCAGGCCCACGTTGTCGGGAGCCGTATGGTACCTGTCTGGCAAATCTTCGATCGCTTCCCGCGCCTGGTTCGCGATGCCTCGCGCTCGGTAGGGAAGGAGATCGAGCTCGAGATCACTGGCAAGCAGCTTGAGCTCGACCGCTCGCTGCTTGACGCGATCAGCGATCCACTCGTCCACCTACTGCGCAACGCCGTGGATCACGGCATCGAGCCTGCAGAAGAGCGCGAGCGTGCCGGAAAGCCACGAGTTGGTCGCATCAAGCTCGCCGCAATGCGCGAACGCTCCCGCCTGGTGATCACCATAAGTGACGACGGGCGAGGCATCGATCGCGATAGTGTGATTGATAAGGCGAGGCGTGAAGGGCTTCTGGATGCCGGCGAGGAACCGACGGACCAGATGCTGTTCCGAATCATGGCACGACCCGGCTTCTCCACGGCTGCGCAGGTTACCACGCTGTCCGGCCGCGGAGTCGGGCTCGACGTCGTCGAGACAACCATCCGCGGGCTCGGCGGCTCGGTAAACTTCAGGAGCGAGCTGGGTGCCGGCGCCTCGTTCCGTCTCGATCTCCCACTGACCCTGGCGATCCTCCGCGCTCTGATTGTTCAAGTGGACGGTCAGGTTTATGCCGTACCGGCCACGTTCACGCGCGAGAGCTTCGAGGTCGAGGAGGCGGCGGTGGAGCGGGCACACGGTCAAGAGTGGATCTACTGGGGCGGCGAGCGGGTGCCGCTAACTCGTCTGCGGACTCTGTTCACCGGCGGTGAGGGCAACGGATCATCGACGGATGGAGTTGGCTTCCTCAATCTCGTGGGTCTCGAGTTTGGGGAGTCACGGATGGCGATCTCGGTCGACGAGTTCCTGGGTGAAGAGGAGATCGTGATCAAGCCGTTCGATCCGCCGCGCGGCGCTGTACCGGTGTTCTCGGGTGCCATCGTGCGGCCGGACGGACGACCGGCCTTGGTGCTGGACGTAGGTAATCTGTCGTGATAACGCGGATTCACCATTGAGGGATGGCGTGAATGGACGCGAATCGTGAGCTCCACGACAAAGAGCTTGATGCTCTGAAGGAAGTGGCGAACATCGGCGCCGGCCACGCGGCGACGGCTCTCAGCCAGCTGACGCATCGCCGCATCATGATCGATGTGCCGAAGGTGCAGATTTGCACGATCGAGGAAGCGGCTTCCGCTGTTGGCAATGGTGGCGTAGTCGCTGCCGTGTTGATGCAGGTGTTGGGTGACCTGACCGGCCGCAGCTTGCTGCTCTTTGAGAAGAGTCTGGCATTGCAGCTTGCAGACATGCTGCTCAGTCGGGAGCCGGGATCGACCAAGGTCTTTGCGGAGCTTGAGCAGTCGGCCCTCAAAGAAACGGCGAACATCTTGACCGGCGCCTACCTGAACGGGTTGTCCGACATGCTGGGGCTGATGCTGATTCCGTCGGTGCCGAGCCTAGCAATCGACCTAAGCGCAGCGATTCTGTCCACGGCTTACCTCGACTTCGCCTACGAGCAAGGAAACGTCATTATCCTGGACACCCGCTTTCGATTCGAACCCGGCGACGGCAGCATGTCGGGTCACTTCGTCTTGTTGCCAGATCCGGCGAGTCTTCAAGTGATACTGAAAGCTGCTCGTTTGGTGTGAATATGACGACGACGGTTCACTCCGAGGGCGACATTCGCATCCTCCGCGCGCTGGCTCAGCGCATCGACCCGGGGGACGCGGGCGCGTACAACAACCTTGGAGTGGTGTTCTACCAAAAGGGCCTCTATGAGGAGGCGATCGAACAGTTTCGTCGTGCGCTGGCGATCGATGGTAAGATGGAAGTGGCGCGACGGAACCTGGACATAGCCTATCATCAGACGGGCTACTACGACCGTCGTATCGCCGAGCTGATCGCTCGCCTGCGAGCCAATGAAGATGACGACGATGCCCGCTACAGCCTCGCCGAGGCATACTTCAATACCGGCCGGTTCGATGATGCGATCGTCCAGTACGAGAAGCTGATCGAGAAGAAGCCCGGCAACGTTCGAGTGCTGTTGAGACTCGGCGCTGCTGAGAAGCAGCGCGGCGAGTTGAAGCGGGCGATCGAATGGTTCGAGAAGGCCCGCGAGCTCCAGCCCGACCGTCCCTTCATCTACTATTCGTTGGGCGAGATCCTCTACAACCAGGGGATGAACGAGGAGGCGATCGCCCACCTGCGCAAGGCGCTGCAGCTGAATCCTTCCGTCGCCGAAGTGCACCACCTGCTGAGCTTCGTCTACGGCGACATCGGTGCGGCCGACAAGGCGGCCGAGCATGCGGCGGCTGCCGCAGAGCTCAACCCGGCCGCTACGAAAGCACGGGCAAACCTCTCACTCGATCGCTACAGTCCAGCGCAGTACGTCGAGCTCACAGGTAAGGCGGCTACACCGAGCGTCGAGGGTCATAAAGCGTTTGCGCACTACAGTCTGGGAATCGCTTTTCGGGCACGTGGGCTGTACGAAGAGGCGAAGCAAGAGTTCACCCGCGGGCGCGAGGCCGGCGAAGACCCGACCTTGATCGACCAGGCGGAAGCCGAGTTGGCGCTGCTCGAGGGCGATGCGGACGGGGCGTTAGCCAGATACGATGCGCTGCTCGCCAAAGTCAGCGGCAGCCCGAAGGTATGGAACGAGCGCGGGGTTACGCTTCACCAGGTCGGACGTTTGGACGAAGCCGAGAAGAGTTACCGTCGCGCCCTCGACATCGACGAAGGTTATGCCCTGGCCTGGAACAACATTGGCGTGGCGGCCGCGCACCGCGGTGACGAGGAAAGTGCCGAGGCCGCGTTCCAGCGCGCGCTTGAGATACAGGCTGAGCTCACCGACGCGCGGCTCAATCTGGGGCTGCTATGGGTGTTGGGTGGCAGGCACGATAGCAGTCTACAGCTGCACCGCGATATGCTGAAGGTGGATTCTAGCCGTGCGGATGCATGGAATGGCTTGGGTTCGGCGATGATGGCTATGGAGCGGTTCGCCGAGGCGCGCAACGCATTTGCGCGTGCGGTGGGGGCGAATCCGAACTTCCCGCCGGCACGTTACAATCTGAGCTTCGCGCTCGCTCGCCTTGGTGAGCATGAGGATGCCCTGCGTGAGACCAAGATAGCACTCGAGCTCGACCCCTATTACACAGCGCCCCGCTACAAACTGTCGATCGATCTGCAGTATGAGGGTGGCGACGTGTGGGCACCGGAGCTGGCGGCGCCTGAACGCGTCGCGCCGAAGGATGACGGCGTCCGTGATTTCGACTTCGATCCGGCAGAATTGGAGACGGTCTTCCACGAGCTCGAGGGTCCCGAGCCCGGGGAGGAGGCTCCGCCCAGCGAGACGTTCGATTTGGCTCGTGACCATCTTGCCAACGGCCTCTACGATCGGGCTCTTGTCGAGGCTGCACGCGTGCTACGGGAGGGCGGCGATGCGGCGGTGGGTGCGGTGATCATCGGTGAGGTCTATCTGCAGCGCGGACTCTACGGCGAAGCCCTCGAGCGCTTCGAGGAAGCGCGCGCGCTGCGGCCTGACGATCCGCAGGTGCTGGCCGGCGCTACCCGCTGTCTACTGCAGCTCGATCGCGTCGATGAGGCGCGGCTGGCGGCGGAAGCCTTGCAGCCGCAGGCGGGCCAGGATGTGACCAATCTGTTGATGGTTGGTGAGGCGCTGACCCGCTCGGGTGAAGCGAAACGGGCGATGGAAGTGCTTGACTTGGCGGCGCAGCTTTCTCCGCACGACCCGGTCGTGCACCGACAGATTGCCAGGGCCGCGCTAGCAGTGGGCAACCGGCGGCGCGCCCGGGATGCCTACCGGATGGCGATCGCCGAGGACCCAGATTTCACAGCGGCGCGAGTGGAATTCGGGCGCCTGTTGATCGAAGAGGGTGCGTACAGCGAGGCGGAGGCCGAGATCCGACAGGCGCTCGAGCTCATGCCCACCTACGCTGACGGCGCTCTGCTGCTCGCCGATCTGCTGAACCGGCAGAGCCGGGGCCGTGAGTCTGTGAGCCTGCTGGTCGGGTTTCTGGAAACCGAGCCCTACAACCTCGACGCCCTAGCGCTGCTGGGCGAGGCGTTGCTTGCTGAGGGTAGGCGCCGCGACGCGGAACAGGCGCTCGTCCGCGTCGTGCGCTTCGATCCGGAGCGGCCCGCCGCGCTCTTTCGCCTCGGAGAGCTCACAGCCGAGTCGGGCCGTTACCGCGAGGCGCTGGGCTATTGGCGTCGACTCATCGAGGCGGCCCCGGATAGCGAGTATGCAGCTCGCGCACGGGTGCAGGCGCGTGTCGCGTTGGGGACGGGCAGCGCCTTTGAGGGTCAGACAGCAGGGAGCGGCGCCTGATGCCGATCGAAGGCTCACTGCGTGAGTTTGCGCTCACTGACATCTTTCAGCTGCTTCACCTGTCCCGGAAGACTGGTGAGCTGAGGATCGTGCGCGAGCCATCGGGGAGCACCGGGCTGGTGATATTCAACCATGGGACTGTGGTGGGAACGATCCTCGACGAGGCCAGTCCGCGTCTTGGATACATGTTGCTGAATGCGGGTAAGATAACGGAGGCGGACCTTCACCGGGCTGACCAGCTCCATTCGGAGGACCCGAGCCGGTCGTGGATCGATATCCTGACATCGATGGAGGTCGTCGAGTCGTCGGAGATGGATAGGTTCATCCGGTTCCAGATCGAGGAAACTGCCTACGAGATCCTCGGTTGGGAGGACGGCAAATTCTCATTCGAGGAACGCGACGTCGACGACTCGGAATGTGTCACTCTTATTCCGGTCGAGTCGATCTTGATGGAAGGAGCCCGCCGGGCGGATGAGATGTCGGCGCTTGCCACTACGATCGAGAGCCCGACCGCTGTGCCGCGCTTGTCCGATCGGGCCGGCGAGGGCGGCATGATCGATCTCGCGCCGGAGGAGTGGGAGATCCTCGGTCGCATCGATGGTACTAGCGACGTCAAGTCGATCGCCTGGACCTTGGGGCGCAACGAGGTCCAAATCAGCAAGATCATATCGAGGCTTGCAGAACTGAGTCTGGTCGAGATCGGCGATGAGGACGAGATCGCCCGCACTAGACCTCCCCACGAAGTGTCTCTCGATCAGGCGGAGCTCCTGCTGGAGAGCGGGGAGGTTCGCGAGGCACGGCGCCACATCATGTCGGTGCTGAAGCGACACCCGGAGGAACCGCGCGCACACCTGCTCGCCGCCAGGTCGTTAGAACGAATCGGCGACTGGCTCGGTGCCACGGAAGCGTATGAGAGGACCCTGGCCATCGACCCGCTGGCCGTCGAAGCTCGACAGAGGCTTGGCTTGGTGCGTCTGAAATTGGGAGACATCGAAGGTGCGGCACGTGAGTGGACGGCATACCTGCGAATGGCGCCAGATTCGGTTGACCAGAGCACTGTTGAAAGGGCGATAGACGCCGCGCGCGAACTGCAAGACGTCTTGGACGAATTGGATGGACGGGAAAACCCCTAGATCGCTGCAGAGTCTGAGCGAAGAGGTCGCCACAAACCCGAGCTCGACCGCGTTTGTGGAGCTGGCCGCAGCTTACCGGGAGCGTGGCGATACCGAACGTGCTCTACGGCTCTGCCTGCGTGGTCTCCAGCGGCATCCGACACACGTCGAGGCCCACTTCGAGCTCGGCCTGATCTATGAAGCGCGTGGCGAACGGGAGCTGGCGCTGGACGAGTGGGGGATCGTACGGCAGTTGGCGCCGGACCATGTAGCTTCGCGCTTGGCGCTCATCCGACTCTATCTGGACGAGAAGCGTTACATCGATGCGGAGATCGAGCTGAACGCTGCTCGCGAACTTGCCCCCGCCGACAACGCGGTTGCCGAGCTCTGGCAGGCGCTCGAGGCCGCGCGGCGCGATGCGGCTCCCGACCAGACGGAGGGCGCCGCGTCAGCCGATCTCTTCGCTGCCCTCGAGAGGGAGCAACCGGGCACGCTCGGTGTGATGCTGGTCGGCGGAGACGGTCAGCTGCTGGAGGGTCGAATGACGCGACGCGGTGCTGAGTCGGATCGGATGCTCGGCGTGACACTGAACGGTGCCAAGTCCGAGGCGACACGCGTCGCGGATTATCTAGGCCTGGGCGAGTTGCAGGGGATAGTCATCGAAAGCGCGGTGGCTCGCCTCACCGTTTCCCCTGTCAGCGATGGGGTTGTGATCGTGGCGACACGCGCTGAGGTCCCGGCTGGCCAGGCGGCCCGGCTCGTGCAGCGCGCCCGGCAGATCGCCGAGACTCATCTGGATGACAAGCAGCGATGAGGACTCCGTACGGGAATCTGCTGGCTGGAGTGATGAGTGCGCCAGGCGTCCGTGGTGCCCTTGTCGTCGCCGTGCGCGACGGCCTGGTGGTCGACGGCCGTGTGCACGTCGGCGTTGAGGGGGAAGCGGTAGCCGCGCTCGCCGCATCGCTGTACCGCCGGGCTTGTCGAGCGACCGGCGCCGCCGAGGGCAAGGGTCGCTTCGTCGAGCTGGAGGCCGATGGCGGCCGCATCATGATCGCCGGCAAGAATGACCTCGCTATGATGGCAGTCCTCCAACGACGGTCAAACACGGGGCAGGCGCGGGTGGCAGTGCAGCGGGCCGCCGATGGACTGGCGGCGCTGGAGGGGCAGGCGTAGATGGAGCGCCTGGAAATAAAGCGGATACAGGATGCCTTCGATGAGCCGCTCCGAGATTTCGTGCGCGAGTCGGGCGTCGGGCTGGCGGTGCTGATCAATCGCAGCGGCCAGGTCCTGGCACAGCACGGCTTCGATAAGGTCTTCGACCTCGTCGGTGTCGCATCGCTCGCCGCCGGTATCAATGCATCGAGCCGTGCCCTTGCGAATCAGCTCGGCGAAGAGCAATTCGAGCATCTGCACCATGCGGGGCGAACGCGGCAGCTGTTTCTCGGACATTTTGACTCGGCCGCCGGACAGCTCATGCTCGTGGCGGTCTTCGATGACCGCTCGTCAATCGGCCTGGTCCGACTTTTTTTCGAGCAGTTCGTCGGCGGGATACGTCGACTGCCATCTATGGATGCATCGCGTAAGACAGTAAGCGCGGCGGAGTTCGAGGCAGAACTCGAGACGAGCCTCGACAAGTTCTTTCATGACTTGATAGGCGGTTGACGATGTCGCTCGTGAACTACGCAACACGAGAGATAACCTGCAAAATCGTCTACTATGGCCCCGGACGGTCTGGCAAGACGACGAACCTGCAGTACATACACAGCCGCGTCCCCTGGGATCGGAAGGGCGAGATGGTCTCGCTGGCAACGGAAGCGGACAGGACGCTCTTCTTTGATTTCCTCCCCTTGGAACTCGGCCAGATCTCCGGGTTCAGAACTCGCTTCCAGCTGTACACCGTGCCGGGTCAAGTCTACTACAATGCGACGCGCAGGCTCGTCCTCCAGGGTGCCGACGGAGTCGTCTTCGTCGCCGACAGCCAGAGGCCGCAGATCGATGGCAATATCGAATCGCTCCGCAACCTGCACGAGAACCTGCTCGAGCACGGGATCGACATTCGTGACATCCCAGTAGTCATTCAGTACAACAAGCGCGACCTCCCTAACGTCTTCAGCATCGAACAACTGGAAGAGGAGCTGAACTTCAGAAACGTACCGAGTCACCCCGCGTCGGCATTACTGGGGGAGGGTGTGTTCGATACTCTGAGATCGGCGAGCGAGGGCGTTCTGAAAAAACTGGCGAGAAAGCTCGAGGTCTCCGCCGCTGATACGATGGGAGAGCCGGGATGAGCACTGCCATCGATCCGTCGCTGACCTTCGCCAATTTCGTGGTCGGGCAGGAAAATCGCCTGGCATGCGAGGCTGCGCGCACTGCCTCTGAGTCGCCGGGTTCGACCTACAATCCCTTGTTCATCTACAGCGATACCGGTCTCGGCAAGACCCATCTGCTGATCGCACTGGCCAATCGTGCCAAGGAGTTACAGCCGGAGTTGCTGGTCGTTTATGCACCGCTCGAACAGCTGATGCGAACGCTGTCCAGCACCAACGACTCCGATTCGTCTTACCGGGACGCGGATATCCTGCTGATTGACGATCTTCAGTTCATCGGTAACCACAGGCAGGGCCACCAGATACTCTTCCACCTGCTCGACCATCTGCTCATGTCGGGTAAGCAGGTGGCACTTGCCTGTGACCGTCCGCCGCTGGAGCTGGGCGAACTCGATGACCGTCTGCTGTCTCGTTTTAGTGGTGGCCTGGTTGTTGACATCGGAAGGCCGACACTGGAGACGCGTCGGGCGATCCTCGAGCTGCGTCTTTCCGCCGTTGGTCAGGACCTCAGATCGGAGGTCGTCGAGGCGATCGCGCGCCGTGCGATCGAGAACGTGCGCCAGTTGAAGGGCGCGTTGAACAGAGTGCTGGCGGCCCAGAAGTCGGAAGGGCGCGAAGTAGAGGCCGATGAGGTGGATCGCCTGCTAGCCGATGTCGTGTCAGATGACGATATGCCGTGGCTCGCCGAAGCGGCGCAGCGCACGGGAGCCGAGTTCGAGGATTTTCTTACCGATGTCTCCAGCGCGGTTGAAGAAGCGCTCGGCTCTCCGAAATGGCGTGAAGATCTTGCCCGCGCAATTCTGGAATGGGAGGGCGAAGGGTACGTTACGAGTCGGCTAGAGACGTACCTCGAAGGCGATGAGACGGTCGATGCGGAACAGGTCATTGCCGCCTACGAGCGTGACGTCGCAACGCTCAGATCGATCGAGGAAGAGCTGCGTCGGCTCGATGCCGAGGTCCCGGATGATCTGTCCCTGAGGGATCCAGGGCGAATCGAGCAGGCGCGGCAGCTGCTGGAGGAGGCGCGTCGTTCCAACTTGGCGGTCGACGATTTCTTTCTCGACGAAGAGAAGGTCGTTTGGGATTGGCCGGTCATCGAGGAGCAGTTGATGGAGGGTTGGAGCGATGGCCATTAAGGGCAGCCTAAAGGAAGCCAGTCTGCCCGATGTCCTGCAACTCCTCACCATGGGAGGGAAGACGGGCTGCCTGTCGGTTACCGACAGACAGAGCTTCGGCTACATCTACTTCGAGGAAGGCCGAATCGTCTACGCCTCGCTGCTCAATCGGCGCGACCGGATCGGTGATATCCTGGTGCGGGAGTCGGTGATCTCCCGCGAACAGTTGGACGCCGCGATCGAAGAGCAGAGCGCCACCCGCGACGGCCGGCGGCTGGGCGAGATCCTGAAGGACAGCGGTTATATCGAACAGGAGACACTGCACAGGTGGGTACGCTATCAGATCGAGGAGGCGGTGTACCACCTGTTCACCTGGAGCCAGGGCACCTTCTACTTCGAGCCGGGCCAGCGCCCCGATCGGGAGCAGATACTGGTCTCAATCGACCCCGAGAGCCTACTGCTGGAAGGGGCGCGGCGAGTAGATGAGTGGAGCCAGATAGAGAAGAAAGTCCCCTCGCTCGAATTGGTCTTTTCACTGCACCCGGAACGGTCACAAGCGATATCGTCGCTCAACTTGACGGACGAGCAGCAGAAGATTCTCCCGTTGCTCGACGGGGTACATAGCGGTTGGGACATCATCGAGGAGACGGCGCTGGGCGAGTTCGAGGTGGGGAAAGCGGTCTTCGGTTTGGTCACAGCGGGCTTGGTCCGCAGGGTTGGCAAGCGCGAGCGGAAATCACCCCGGGCCGAGGCCCGGACCAGGGTGGGGGAGCACCGTAACCTGGGTGTGGCTTTTTATCGGACCGGAATGTACGAGGAGGCCGTGCGCGAGTTGAAGCAAGTGCTCGAACTCGAGCCCGAAGCACTCGACGCCGAGTTCTTCCTGGGACTCGTGGCACTGCGGCGCGGCGATCTCGAGGCGGCCGAGAAGAAGCTCGTCGAGATCATGGAACGGGGAGCGGTCCAACCAGCGGTATACAATGACCTCGCGATCGTGCTGGCGGGCCAGGACAAGCTGGTGCAGGCGGCGGCGTTGCTCGACGAGGGGCTGAAAAGGACTGAAGCGCACCCGAAGCTCCTGCTAACAAAGGCGGTATGCCAGTTGAAGCTGGGCGATACCGCAGCGTCGAAGAGCACGCTCGACGATTTCGCGGCGGGCGCGGGCGGTGAGTTGCCGCCTCTGTACTACTCGGCGCGCGCACTGGCCGACGCGATGTCCGCCGACCTGGAATCGGCGGCGGAGATGGTTGCTGAGGGGGTCGAGCGACACCCGGGCTCGGCCGCACTCGTCAACAACGCAGGCGTGATCATGGAGAGGAAGGGTGACCTAGAGAGTGCCCGGGAGCTATACGAGAAGGCCTTCGAGCAAGACTCGGCGCTCCCACAGGCGTCGAAGAATCTGGGTGACCTTCTCTATCGAGAAGGCCTGTACGACAAAGCTGCGGAGGCTTACAAGCGGGCACTGCGCGCCAACCCGAACCTTGGGGACGATGTATACGCCAAACTGGGCAACGTCTACTACAAGGGGCGCGATCGCGAGAAGGCAGTCGAGATGTGGAGGCGGGCGTTGGAGATCAACCCGGCGAATGAAGTCGTACGCACTAACCTGGAATTCGTGAAGGGCAATGCCGGCGACGGGTGATGACACGGCGTATGCTGCACTGTTCGCGAAGATCGAGCGCGAGCGAGGCTTCCGTGGGAATCTCTACCGGCAGAAGTGCTTGCGCCGCAGGGTGGGTGTACGGATGCGCGCCCGCGGTCTCACGAGCATCGATGACTACTCGGCGCTGCTCGATAAGGATCCGGCCGAATACGACTGGCTTCTGCGCGTCCTGACCATCAACGTCAGCAAATTCTTCCGGAACAGGGAGACGTGGGACGTCATCGCTAACGAGTTGCTTCCCGGGCTGCTGGTTCGGGGTGAGCCGGTTCTGATGTGGAGCGCCGGGTCGGCGGCCGGCGAAGAGGCATACAGCCTGGCGATCCTGGTGTGGGAGCGCCTGGGGAGCTGCGAGAAGGGTGAATTGAACGGTGTGCGTATCATCGGCACCGACATCGATCAGGCTAGCATCGACCTCGCCCGCTCGGCCGAGTACCCGGAGGTCGCCCTGTCCGAGACACCGGAAGAGATACGGCGGCGCTGGTTCGTTCCCGGACCCCTGAACCGGCTGAAGGACCCGATACGTTCCATGGTTGAATTCCGAAACGTCGACATCTTGAAGAGCCGCCCCGGTTTCAAGGCGGATCTCATCCTCTGTCGTAATCTGCTGATCTACCTGGACCGACCAGCCCAGGGCCGTGTCTTCGAGATATTTGTCGACGTATTACGATCGGGGGGCTACCTCGTGTTGGGCCGGGTTGAGACGCTGGCCCGGGAGGTGAAGGAGTACTTCGACGTGGTTGACGCGCGAGAGAGGATATACCAGCGGCGGTGAGGATCTTTGTTCCGATGGGCGATCGTCGCGTTGGGCAGGGCGAGGGGACGCTATCGATCACAGGGCTCGGCTCTTGTGTCGCGATCGTTCTCTACGATGAGGCGAGCCAGGTGGGAGGCCTGGCACACGTGCTCCTGCCGGACCGCTCTTTCTCGAAGCGCGACCGCTGCTGGCTGTTCGTGACGGAGGCCGTCCCTGCGCTGCTGGATGAACTGGAGAAAGCCGGTGCCATGCGCCGTCGCATCACCGCGCGGCTCGTCGGTGGTGCCGCCATGTTCGAGGATCTGGCACCGCAGGACAGGCCAAACGTTGGCCGGCGCAACATCGGGGCGGCGCGTGAGGTATTGGCTCGGAATGGAATCCCCATCGTCGCCGAGGACGTGGGCGGCGGGTTCGGCCGCTCGATCGACTTCGACTTGTCGAACGGTCGCTTAGTCGTCTCCTCGCAGGGGAGGAGCCGTGTCGAGATCTGAGGGCGGCGCATCCGGCACCACCGTCCTGGTGGTCGACGACAGCGTGTTCATGCGGCGCATGATTTCCGACATGATCAACCGCTTCCCTGGATTCCACGTTGCTGGCGTTGCGTCCGATGGTCAGGAAGCATTGCGGCGCATCGAGGAGCTCGAACCCGACTTGGTTACGCTTGATATCGAAATGCCGCGTCTCGATGGGTTCGGTGTGCTCGAGCGCGTTATGTCATCACGACCGCGGCCTATCGTGGTCTTCTCTGCCTACACAGAAAGCGGGTCGGTGGCTGCGCTGCGGGCGCTCGATCTGGGCGCCGTTGACTTCGTGGCCAAGCCCTCGGGCCCGATCTCCTTCGACCTCGGCCGCGTGGAAGTGCGGCTCTACGAAGCCCTGCAAGCCGCAGCGGCGGCAGACGTCGGGGCGCTGATCGCCGAACGGACGCTGGAGGCCGAGCCCGTAGTCGCGCCACGGATTGGCGGTGAGGCGGTGGTAGCCATCGCCGCGTCCACGGGGGGACCGCGGGCGCTCTCAACCGTTCTCCGCGCGCTACCCCCCAGCCTGGGGGCCGCGGTGCTCATTGTTCAGCATATGCCGCCGGGTTTCACTTCGACGCTGGCGGCACGGTTGAGCGCTGTAGCCTCGCTCCCGGTAGTGGAGGCGAGCGGTGGCGAGTCCGTTGTGCCGGACCGGGCCTGGCTCGCGCCTGGTGACTTCCATATGCGGGTAAGGCGGATTGAAGGGACGGTGAAGATCACGCTGGACCAGCGCGAGTCGATCTGGGGTACGCGGCCGGCCGCCGATGCACTCTTTCCAAGCGTGGCCGAAGCCTTTGGAGAGCGTTCGGTGGGCGTGGTGCTGACCGGTATGGGTCGCGACGGCGCGAACGGTCTGGCGGCCATCCGAGCGAGTGGCGGTCGAACGATAGCCCAGGATGAGCCGACGAGTGTGGTCTACGGGATGCCCGGTCGGGCAGTGGAGCAGGGAGCGGCGGAACGAGTTGTCTCTCTGGATGGGGTGCCGGGTGCCATCGTCGAGTGCCTGGCTGAACTGACGGTCCCGGGCGACGAAGTGTACTAATGAGCAACGTTATCACGTTCCGACTCGGCGATTCGCGATTTGCGATCCCGGCGGATGTAGTCTCCGAGATCGTCGAGGCCGGCCCGATCGAGCATCGCCTTCCCGGTGCCGATGGCGCTCGAGTTGGCTTGGCCCGCGTCCGCGGCCGCTGGATACCTGTCGTCGAGCTCGCCGGCGCTGTCAGCGACGTGCCGAGTTTGGATCCGGATTCAGCGGACGCGTTGCTGCTGGTGCTGGGCCGTGAGAACGGCCGGTTAGGCCTCCGAGTTCAAGGCCCGGGCGAAGTTGTCCGGCGATGCACCGGGCGGTCACCAGGTGATCGATCAGACGACTTGCTCGAGCTCGATGGTGAGATGGTCCGCTATGTCGACCCGGCGGCGCTTGTCGCCTTCCGGGCCGAGCTGCTTGGAAAGAAGGGAGAATCCATGGAGGATAGACACGCGGCCGCCGAGCCGCTGCGCGTGGTGACGTTCCAGCTCGGCGAGGACGAGTTCGGTGTCGATGTGATGAAGGTGTTCGAGGTTCTCCCGGTGCCGGAGGTGCGCCCTGTACCCAAGGCGCCTGCGTTCGTCGAAGGAGTGGTCGACATCCGCGACTCGATTCTCCCAGTCATCGACATGCGCAAGCGCTTCAGCCTACCAGAGCGAGAGACAGGCGATCCCAGCCGGTTGTTGATCGTCGCTATCGGCGAGGCCCGGGCCGCCCTCGTCGTCGACACGGTTCCCGGCGTCGTACCTCTGGCCGAAGATTCGGTCAGCCCACCACCTGATTTCTTCCGCGGCTTGGCAGGACGGTATCTCGATGGTCTAGCCAAGGACGATGACCGCATGATCATCATGCTCGACGTCGGCGAGATCCTCAGCTCGAAGGAGAAGATAGCACTCGAGAAGGTGGTCGATTCTGCGAAGCCGGGTACCCACGCCAAAGGCAAGAAGCGCGCGCCGCGGCGCGCCAAGAAGAAGTCGAGAGGTTGAACGGCATCGACCCGCTGTCGCCACTGCTCGGCCGATACCGTGAGCTGGAAGACGCTCTGGCCCGCGCTCAGGATACGGCGGAATCCGCCCGGCTGAGTGCGGCGGCCGCGGAACTCCTGGACACGCTGGAACAGTTGGAAGGGCGCGTGGCGGAGCTGCGCGAGATGCTTCGCCAGTTGATGGAAGTTCACGGAATTCTGCCCGGTCTGCCAGAAGGGGCCGTGGGTCTGCCGCCCGCGGTGGCGGAGCGCCAGAGTGAGCTGGGCGGCAGTTATGTGGCGAAAGGGTGGAAGCTGCTTCGCTCCGGTGACCACGACGGTGCCGTCGCTCTGCTGACGGAGGCACTCGACCTGGCGCCGGACGATCCGAGCGTCCTATCGTCCTTGGGCTGGGCACAGACGATATCGCAGCAGTACGACGATGCGCTGGCCACTTACCACCAACTGTTGGTGGTTCGCCCAGAGGACATGCTGGCCCGCGTCAACCTGGGGTACATTTGCCTGAGGAAAGGGATCTACGGCGAGGCGATCGGGCATCTCTCGAAGGCGATCCGGGGCTCGACCGATCAGAGGACAGGCATCTACGGTCGTTACTACCTCGGCCTCGTCTACCTGGCCAGAGAGATGTACGACGACGCCGAATCGTTCCTGCACGAGGTAGTGGAGCTGGATCCGACGATGAGCGAGGCGTCCTTCCAGCTCGGGCGAACACGCTACCTGGCCGGCAGGAAGGCGGAAGCGATTTCGGCCTGGAAAGACGGGGCGGCGGCACCGCAGGGTGGCTTCTGGGCAAGCCGCTGCGCCGAGGCGGCGCGGAGCGCCGAGTCCGGCGTACAGCCATTGCTCGACTGACCCTCTGCTTCACACTCCTCCTCCTCGTCGGTGCAGCACAATCTGTACACACGAGCCAGGTACCGCCCCAAGGTGAGGTCCGCGCGGGCTCGCTCGTCTTTCGCTTTTGGCCCGGCCATGAGGCAGCAGCAGAGGCGCTCGCTGGAAACGCGGCTGCCTCACCGGCGCTTCCGGGGCTACCCCCGGATGTCCTCGACACGGGAGAGATCGTCGTCTTCCTGGCGCCTGACGAGGCGACGTATGATTCGTTGGCGCCTGGCGCCCCCGATTGGAGCGGCGGTCTAGCGTTCCCAGAGGGTGACCGGATCGTTTTGCCGACCTTCGGTCCACGGGCCGGCGCGAGACCGCTGGCGACCGTCCTGCGGCACGAACTGGCACACATCGCCCTCACCCGGCAGCTCGGCTCGGCGGTGCCTCGCTGGTTCCATGAGGGTTACGCGCAGTTGGCGTCGGGAAGCTGGAACGCGAGTGACGCATGGGCTCTGCGCTTCGCGATTCTCCAGGGCCGGCTGGAGTCGCTGGAGTCGCTGAGCCTCGACTTCGCTCGCGGGCGCGTCAGCGCCGATCATGCCTATCTCCTCTCCTACACGGCGGTTGAGTTCCTCCACAGGATGGGGGGCGCCGATGGATTCGCCCGGCTGCTGGAACGCTGGCGCGAGATGGGTGAGCTCGACCCTGCCCTCCGCCGGACCTACGGGCTGACCCTTGGCCAATTCGAGCGTCTGTGGCGCAGAGACGTCGGCCGGCGCTTCGGCTGGCTTCTCGTCCTGGCTCAGGCGGCCGTCTTCTGGACCGTCCTGACGATCCTTTTGCTGGTTCTGGGGTATTGGAAGAAGAGACGAACCCGTCAAAAACTAGAAGCGCTCGAGGCGGCGGTGGCGGCCCGCGAAGTCAAGGCACGCCTTGAGGGTACGGCGGAAGCCGGCCCGGCCGGCGGCGGCCGCGACGTGATTGACGAGTTTGGCGGAAGCGAATAGCTTTGGGCGGTTCAAGACCCCAATCTTACGCTTGGCAAGAGAAGAGCGGGACGTATGTGGCCCGCATGGCATAGAGAGCGGAGGACGAGAGCAGCGTGTCAGCCAGGGGAGTCGTGGATGGGCCTCGGGCCCTCCAGTTCACGCGACTGAATTGGGCGCTACTCGCCGCCGCGGCCGTGCTGATAGTCGTCGGCTATGTGGCACTCGCCAGCAGCTCGCCGGTCCTCTCGACGGTGGTGGCGCCGCTTCTCCTGGTTGCGGCCTACGTGGTCCTCATACCGCTGGGGCTCATCCTTTGAGGAGCGACCGGTTGACGACGCGTCAGGCCGGTCATATGCTCCCGGCTTAGCTCAGGGGGGTCGGGGCGCGTAGCTCAGCTGGCAAGAGCGCTGCCCTTACAAGGCAGAGGCCCCTGGTTCGAGTCCAGGCGCGCCCATCACCGGAGGGTGAACCGTCGCGGCCCGGAATCGGGCCGACGACGAAACGATGCGCACAGTATCTAGGCGCGGACAGATGCTCGCTGTAGTAACCCAAGTGGGGGGTAAGCCCATGAAGCCTTGCATAGTCAGGTGCGGAGCTGCGGCCCTCTGGCCGCTGGTAGGATTGGTGCTTTTGGCGACCCTCACCGTTCCCGCGGCCCGAGACGCATACGCGCAGGAGCCCGGTGGACGGTACCGTGTCCTCGTTATCCCCTTCGAGTCTAGAGCGCTGGACCGCAGGTTCGGCGACAAGGTGGCGGACGAGATCCGAGAGCGCCTCGATGATTTCCCCACGCACGCCCCTGTTGAGGAGAAGGACTACAAGCGCGCCCTCGATCAGTACGACCTGGAGGATGAAGAGCTGAACGCGATCAGAGCGCGCCAGCTAGCCAACCTGATGGGTGCCCAGGTGCTCTACTTCGCCACGCTCGAGGCGGTGGACGGTGCCTTCGAGGTCCGGGGCACCTTCATCGACGTCCGCACTGGAGACGAAGTACCTGTGCCGCCTGTCCGCGTCAGTGACAGGAGTGACGAGTCGAGGGATCGGGTGGTCGACGCGACGATCGCAGCGTTCGAGGAACAAGTCCGATTCGTCCGAGCACAGCAGTTCTGTGCCGAGTACGTGGAAAGTCACCAGCTGGAGAACGCGTTGCGCAACTGCGACGAAGCTCTCGAAATCAACCCCAACAGCGTACACGTGCTGTTCAACAAGGGCATGGCCTACCGTGTCATGTTCGAGCAGGAAGAGACCGCTACGGACGGTTGGGCGGACTCTTCCATCGCCTATTTCGAGATGGTGCTCGAGCGCCAGCCGAGCCATCGCGCAGCGTTGCAGAACGCCGCTTTCATGTACTCCCAGTCGGGTGAGGCTGATAGGGCCAGCGAGCTTTACCAGAGGTACCTGGAGTACGACGCGGGCAACGTCCCGGTTCGCATCAAGGTCGCCTACGACCTCGCTAATGCCGATCTGATGCCGGAAGCCATCGCAATCATCCAGGCCGGACTCGAGATCGCCGAACGCGATGTCGATCTCCTGCAGTCGTTGGGCGACTACGCACTGCGTTACTCCTCTACCGACTCCACTTATGTGGACATCGCCCTCGAGGCCTACGAACAGGTGCTCGAGATCAAAGGCCAGGAGACCGACCTCTCGATCGTCGAGAACGCGCTCGCCGCCTACACCCAGGCCAACCGAACCGCTGAGGCGATCGAGTTCGCCGAGTTGGCCCTACAATCGCACTCGGAAAGCGCCCGGCTCTGGTCGCTTTATGCCGACGCCCTCGGTCGCGCCGAGCGGTTCGACGACGCCAGCACCGCCATGGATAGGGTCGTCCAGATCGATCCCCAGTATCCCGCAGCTCTGCTCAAACGTGGACGGTTCAAGCTGCAGGGTGGCGATAGGCAGGCCGCTCTCGCCGACTTCAATCTGGCTGTAGAGAGCGGCGCCTCCACATCCGAGGAGGTCTTCAGGCTCTTCTGGGGTGAGGCACACGGCGCCCGCAGTTCCGGCAACCTAACGGTGGCGATTGGACACTTCGAGACCGCCTCCAATTTCGCTCCTGCCAACCAGAGGCGCGAACTCGAGTTCTGGTGGGGCTACAGCTACTACCAGCTGGGCGAGCGGCAGGCAACGCCAGAGGATGCGTCGGTTCGCGTCCTCGAGCGCGCCCGCTCCAATGTCCAGGCCGCTCAGGGCCACTTCCAGCGGGCCGGGAACGTGCGCCGCGAGGTCCCGCAGCTCCTCGATGCCTGTGAGCGCTGGTTGCTCAACATTGACGCGCGGATCCGCCGCGCCCAGCGCGGCAGCCGCTGAGATCTAGGGATTCGGGGAATCGGGGATTCGGGGAGGTAGTTCCCCGAATCCCCGAATTCTTTTGCTCGACGGATCCCTCGGATTCGCTGCCCCACCTTGTGAATCCCCAGAGCCCTAACTCCGGGACTCCCCAATCGGGGATTCCCGACCCGAAGAGATCCCGTACAAGATAAGTCCTTGACGCAGTGGGGACATGTCACTAGCTTGGGGGTCGGAGTGGGGTAAAGTGGTGGGAAGTGCATTTCTCGCCCACCTAAAGGTGCCCGGATCCCGCCGACCGGGCCCAAGCGAGCCTTCCGGGGGAGGTTTTACTTGACCGGCTTCTTGGGGAGCTACCTCCATCAGCTGGATGAGAAGGGCCGCCTGGCGCTGCCGGCACCATTTCGCCGTGCCGCCGGGGACGGCGGATTCGTCCTGATCCACGCCGTGGAACCGGCGCTGTTCCTGTATCCGGCGCGGGCCTGGGTGGCGGTGGAGGAGCGCCTAGGGGAGCTGCTGCGGCGGCAGCCCAAGGCGCGGGGCAGAGTGTTAGGGCTGACGGCGAACGCGGTCGAGGTGATCCCCGATAAGCAGGGCCGGATCCTGGTGCCGGAACGGCTGCAACGAGCGGCGCAGTTGGATAGTGAGGCGCTGATCGTCGGAGTGCTGGATAAGATCGAGATCTGGAACCCGGAGCTATTTGAAAACACGACGAGGGAGGCCGAACCGGGCTTTGAGGAGTTCGTTCGGCAGATCCTCGTGTGATGTGGCTGGGCCCGGCGCTGGCGGTCGAGTTGGGTGGTGGGCGGATCGTGGGGGAATCGCTCGTCTGTGGTGAGAGGTGCGATGGCCGTCAGTTGCTGGACCCAAAGATTGGGACGGTGGGCAGGTGGCAGGGGGAGGGCTGTGTGGACCTAGGGGTAGGGCAACGCCGTCTGTCCACTGTCCTATTTGTCTGGTGAAGGGGGGTCGTCCGCGCGTCGCGCGCGGTGACCCGCTAACCCGGCAGGAGTCTTGAGCGCCAGCACGTTCCATACGCCGGTGATGACGGAAGCGGTGTTGCGGTACCTGGCGCCCGAGCGGGGCGGCCTGTTCCTGGACGGGACTGTGGGAGGCGGTGGACACGCGGAGGCGATTCTGCGAGCCGGTGAACGAGCCGAGCTGCTGGCCGTGGATAGAGATCCTGAGGCGCAGGATGAAGCGCGTGCAAGGTTGCAGAGCTTTGGGAAGCGCGTCCGGTTTGCAAGAGGCGACTACGCGGATGTGAGTGACTTGTTCGATCTGGGGGAGGGCGCATTGGCTGGAGTTTTGTTGGACCTGGGGGTGTCCTCCCACCAGATCGATGATCTGGAGCGCGGGTTCTCGTTCCGCCAAGGCGCTCCACTCGATATGCGGATGTTCCGCGAGGGGCCGGAACCGACGGCTGCGAAGTTGCTGTCGGGTCTCTCGGCGGATGAACTGACCGAGATCTTTCGCAACTTCGGCGAGGAGCGACGTGCCAGGCGGCTCGCGACGGCGATCGTCGAGAGCCGGGAGGACGTGTCGCTTGAGACGAGCGACGATCTGATGAAGGTCATGGAGAGGGTGTGGGGCAGGGCGGTCGCCGCGCCTGATGCTGCTCGGATCTTTCAGGCGCTGCGCATAGCGGTGAACCGCGAACTCGATTCGCTGCAGCGTGCGCTCCCCTCCCTCCGCGACCTGCTCGCTCCGACCGGCCGCATGGTAGTTATCGCGTACCACTCGCTCGAGGACAGACCGGTGAAGCGCTCTTTCCGCGATTGGAGCCGCAAATGTGTCTGCCCGCCGGGCATCCCCGTTTGTCAGTGTCGGGGTCGGGCGCTCGGTCGAGAACTCACTCGCTCGCCGCAGCGGCCGTCGGCGGCCGAGGTGGAGGGTAATCCGCGGGCGCGGAGTGCGCGCCTTCGTGCTTGGGAGCGAGGCGAATGAGGCTCCGCGGAATGCTAACCGCCGTTTCGGCGATGCTGCTCTTGGCCGGGATGTTCATCGCGGTGCATAGGGGCGCCCGCGGCCGCGTGATCGCCGAGCGGGTCAGCGCGATCGATAATCAGCAGGAAACCGCGTTGGTGCTGAAGAACGAGTTACGACGGAGGGTCGAGTACCTGCGCAGTCGCTCGCGAATCGTGCACGCCGCGCAGTCGTTGGGGCTCCACCTGCCGAGCGAGGATGAGCTGGTGTATCTCGATCTGAGCGATCTGACATCGACGGCGTCGGGAGGCTCCTTGTGAGATCGGAAGCGCGACAGGCTCGCCGCCGCCATCTGAGACACGGCATGCTGCAGCTGGTGTTGCTGTTGGCGTGCGGGGTGGTGCTGGCTCGCGCCTTCCAGCTACAGGTGCTGCAGGGCGAGCGTTGGCAGGCAAGGTCGATCAGCCAGCACGAGTATCGGGATCCGCTCCCGGCGCCGCGTGGAACGATCTACGACCGCGAGGGTCGCGAGCTAGCGGTTAGCCGGACCGACTACGAACTCTACGTCGCGCCGAAGGAGCTGCATGATCCTGAGGCCGCCGCGGTTGCATTGCGGAGCGCGGTAGATCTCGAGCCGGAGAAGGCGCTCCTGGTCGCCGAGGGTAAGGCGGGCTGGTTCCGGCTGCCGGGCCTCTACTCGGCGCTTGAGCTGAATGAGCTAAAGGACCGTTTTCCCCAAGGGCTGCACGCCGAGGCGCGGGTCAGGCGCACGTACCCGCGTGGTGACTTGGGGGCCGAGATCATCGGCCGAGTGAACGAGGTGGGTCGCGGGCTGAGCGGCCTGGAACTCAGCTTCGACTCGGTGCTTGCCGGCCAGCCCGGTGTGGGCCTCTCGCGCAAAGATGCCACCGGCGCATCGGCCGCCTGGCTCATGGTGGAGATAGCTCCGCCGACCCCCGGACACGACATCTATCTAACGATCGATGCCGAGATGCAGGCGTTGGCCGAGTCGGTGCTCGAAGAGGCTGTAGCCGAGTCCAACGCGGCCGGTGGCGATCTGCTGATCCTCGATCCCAAGACCGGCGACCTACTGGCCGCGGCGAGCCGGCGCGAGCGGCTGCGGGGGCGCGAGCCGCACCTGACGGCGGCGACGGAACCTTACGAGGCCGGCTCGACACTAAAACCATTCACGGTGGCGGCACTCCTGGCGGAAGGACTGGCCGAGTTTTCCGACAACGTCGATACGGGCATCGGCCTGTATCGAGCGGCCGGTCGAACGATCCGAGATGAAACACCCCACGGTCGGCTGAGTCTTGCCCAGACACTTACGGTCTCCAGCAACGTGGGGATGGCGATATTTGCCGAGCGCATTCCGAAGGGCGTCCAGTTCAGCTACCTGCGAAATTTCGGCTTTGGGACACCTACCGGTCTAACTTACCCCTCCGAGTCCCCCGGTTTTCTACGACGCCCTTCGGAATGGTCGGCACAGAGCCGCGCCTCCCTGGCCATCGGCTATGAGGTAGCGGTTACACCGCTGCAACTCGTGATGGCTTACGGTGCAATCGCCAACGGCGGCGTCCTCATGCGGCCGCGGCTCGTGCACGAGGCGCGGACTGCCGATGGGAGGATGCGCTGGCAAAAGGGGCCGGAGGTCATTCGCCGCGTTGTGTCGGCGGAGATCGCATCCGCTCTAAGGCAGGTGCTCGCGCACGCCGTGGCCGAGGGTACAGGCCGCAGCGCTGGCGTCCGAGGCCTGAGCGTCGCGGGCAAAACCGGGACTGCCTGGCGCTTCGATGAGGAGTTGGGCTACGACGGGCACTCATATACTTCCTCGTTCGTCGGCCTCATACCGTCGGACGATCCGCAACTAGTGATCTTGGTGAAACTGGACGAGCCGAGCGGGCCGTACTACGGAGGCGCGACCGCAGCCCCGGTCATGCGCACCGCGGTGCGTGCCGCTCTTGCGGGAAGCTACTGGTCGGCGCCGCCGCTAATGGGGGAGCCGGAAATTCCGGACGAACAGGCGGGAGTATCAGCGGGTCTGGCGCCGACCGGTGGCCCTTATGTTTTCGCGCTCGACACGCCGCTGCTCAGGACCCGCGATGATGACGTGAGCAGTGCATTTCGGGTCGCGGAGGTGCTGCCCGACCTTAGAGGCCTGTCGCTGCGTGCCGCCGCACACCGGTTGCACCGGGCAGGTTGGCGGGTGGCCGTGCGTGGAGGTGGACGTGTTGAGTCGATGGAGCCAGCGGTCGGAACGATCTTGCGCTTGGGCGAGCGGGTGCTCCTCTCTGGCAGCGAGCGCAGTCCACCGGTTCAGCCGGGCAACGCATCTGGAGCGGGGTGATACCGATCGCCGATGTCCTCGCGCGTCTCGACTCGGCCGGGCTCCTGCAGGGACCCGGCCCTACGGTTGATCTCGCTGTCACAGGGATCAGCGCCGACTCCCGCCAAGTCAGCGCCGGCGATCTCTACTGCGCGATTCGCGGCTACGTACACGACGGACACGACTTCCTGAAGGAGGCGGAGGCGGCCGGCGCGGTGGCGGCGCTCGTCGAGCACCCACGTGCCGAGCTCGACCTGCTGCAGATACACGTCAGCGATGGCCGGCGCGCCGCGGCCCTCGCGGCGCAAGTCGTTTTTGGGGAACCCGCCGTCGGCCTGAGACTCATCGGCGTGACCGGCACCAACGGCAAGACGACAACGGTTCACCTAACCCGCCACGTCCTAGCGCGGCGCTTTGCCAGCGGCTCGCTCGGCACTCTGGGTGCCGTTAGCGCTTCCGGCGTGCGCGAGGCAACGGCGTTGACGACGCCGGGACCTGTGGAGTTCGCGGGCCGCTTGGCCGCCCTCAAGCAGGATGAGGTCGAGTGCGTAGTCGCGGAGGTATCATCGCATGCGCTGTCGCAGGGTCGGGTGGATGGAGTGGTCTTCGAGGTCGCCGCATTCACCAACCTGTCTCGCGACCATCTCGACTATCATTCCGACTTCGACGAGTACAGGGCGGCGAAAGCGCGACTGGCGGATCTGGTCTCCGCTGATGGCACGTTGGTCGTCAATGCCGACGAGCCGGCGTGGTCGGATCTACCGCAACGTCGAACGGTGCGCTTCGGTCTGGCAGGCGACGCGGAGTACACGGCCCGCGACATCAAGCTAGGACGCAGCGGCTCTCGCTGGAAATTGGTGGCGCCCGAAGCCGAGATCGAGGTCGAGCTACCGTTGCTCGGAGAATTCAACATCTCGAACGCGCTGGCTGCGGCGGCCGTGGCAAGTGTCCTCGGTATCGAGGCGGAAGTGCTTGGCGAGGCGCTATCCGACGTGTCACCGGTGCCCGGGCGGCTCGAAGTCTTGGCGGAGCATCCACTGGTGCTGCGGGATTATGCGCACACACCGGACGCCCTTCGCCGCGCTCTGGCGGCGCTGCGTCCGCTGGCGAGGACGCGGCTGATCGTGGTGTTCGGCTGTGGAGGCGATCGCGATCCCGGCAAGCGGCCGCTCATGGGGCGGGCGGCTGCCGAGGGCGCGGACCACAGCATCGTCACCTCGGACAACCCGCGGAGCGAGGAGCCCGAGGCGATCATCGCGGACATCTTGCCGGGGTTTGGATCGGCGGACCACGAAGTGGTCGTCGATCGCCGCGCCGCGATCGCCAGGGCACTGGAGATCGCCGGCCCTGAGGACGCGGTCCTCCTGGCCGGCAAAGGACACGAGGACTATCAGATCGTCGGCGATGAGGTCAGGCCGCTCGACGAGGCGCTGATCGTGGCGGATCTGCTCGGCGCCGGTCGGGAAGGCATATGATGCCGCGGTTCTCCTGGACGAGCGAGCGCCTGTGCGAGATTCTAGGTCTCGCAGCGCCGAGCGCGGCCGCACGCACGTACTCGGGTGTCTCGACCGACACGCGCAGTCTTCGTCCCGGAGAGCTGTATGTCGCACTGCGCGGTGAGCGGTTCGACGGGGCCGATTTCGTCGGCGCTGCGGCTGAGGCCGGCGCCGCCGGCGCGGTGGTCGAGCGTCGCCCCGACGATCTCCCGGCCGACTTCGAGCTGTTCGTCGTCGGCGATTCCCTGGAGGCGCTGGGCCGATTGGCTGCAGCGCGGCGGTCGGTTCTGGATCCCATCGTCGTGGCCATAACGGGGACGAGCGGCAAGACGACGACGCGCGAGCTCGCGATGGCCGCCTTGGGGAGCGAGGCCTACGGCAGTCCGGGCAACTTCAATAACCTCGTCGGCCTGCCGCTCTCGATCTTGGCGGCGCCCGAGGGTGTGAAAATCTGGGTGCTGGAGCTCGCCTCGAACCAGCGCGGCGAAATAGAGCGCTTGGGCCGCATCGCGGAGCCCGACTACGCGGTGGTCACCACGGTGAGCGAAGGCCACCTCGAGGGGCTCGGTGACCTGGAGGGAGTCCTGGACGAGAAGCTCTCGCTCCTCTCCACCATGCGGGCAGGGGGCGTCGTCTTGGTTTGCGATCAGCCACCCGACCTGGTGGAGCGGGCACGCGGGCGCTATCCGCAGGTTCGCAGCGTCGGGCTGGACGCGGCGGCCGACGAACGACCGGAGAGTTGGTCGGTCACCGGCGACGGTGTGGTGTGGCGCTGGGGCGGCACGGACTTCGATCTGCGAGGCTTCGGCACGCACCTGATACGCGATGCGCTGTTTGCGGTCGTCCTGGCGTCCCTACTAGGTGTCGATCCGCAGCGGGCGGCCGAGCGGTTGGCGAACGCCGAGTTGCCACCTATGCGTGGTGAGGTGCGTCGGCTTCGCGATCTCACGCTGCTCGTCGATTGCTACAACGCGAATCCGGCGTCGTTTCTAGCTGCGCTCGATGCGCTCAGCGCGCTCGCCGCGGGTCGCCGGCGCGCGGTCCTCGCCGGGACGATGCTGGAACTAGGCGCCCGCTCGGCTGTGCTACACGAGCAAGTGGCGGGCCTCATGCTCGATGCCGGCGTCGAACTGATCGCCGCGACCGGCGCGTTCGTGGAAGCGTTCGCTCGCGCCGGGACCCGGGCGCATGAGGAATTGATCCTCGAGCCGCAGCTGGACGAGGCCTACCGGCAGCTGGCGGCGCGCCTTGCAGGTGGCGAATTCGTTCTGCTCAAGGCATCGCGGGGCATGAAGTTCGAGCGGGCGATCCCCTGGTTCGAGCGCGACTTCGGGGCTGGGGGAGAGTCGGGTTCAGGTACGGCAGGTTAGCGAGGGACGATCGTGCTTTACGAATTCCTCTTTCCGCTGGCCGACAAGCACATTGTGTTCAACCTGTTCCAGTACATCACGTTCAGGGCAGGTGGCGCGACGGTTACTGCCCTGCTCATCGCCTTCGTCACCGGCCCGCCGATCCTCAGCTGGTTGCAGCGACGTGGCATCGGCCAGGTCGTGCGGCTCGACGGGCCACACGCACATCTCGACAAAGCCGGCACCCCGACGATGGGTGGCCTCATCATCCTGGCCGCCGTCGTCGTTCCAACGATCCTCTGGGCGCGTCTCGACAATTCGTATGTGCTCATCGCACTCGGCCTGACAGCAGCTATGGGCCTGCTCGGCTTTGTCGATGACTACATGAAAGTCGTCCAGCGCGAGTCGCGTGGCCTGGTGGCGCGCTACAAGTTCGTCGGTCAGTTCGCTCTCGGCCTGCTGCTCGGTTATCTGCTCTGGCAGTATCCGCTGAGCGACTATCCGGTGAATCACACCACGCTGCCCTTCTTCAAAGAGTGGCGGCTGGTGATCTGGGCACCGTTCTTCATCCCGTTCGTCGCTCTCGTGGTAAGCGGCAGCGCGAACTCGGTGAACCTGACTGATGGACTCGACGGTCTCGCGTCCGGGCTCGCCGCTATCGCCGGCGGCACGTTCGGCGTCTTCGCTTATCTAATCGGCCGCGTTGACGCCTCGGACTACCTGGGCCTCTTCTATCTCCCGGGCGTGGGTGAGCTATCCGTCTTCTGCGCTGCGCTCGCTGGTGCCGCGTTGGGCTTCCTCTGGTTCAACAGCCACCCCGCGGATGTGTTCATGGGCGACACTGGCTCGCTGGCGCTCGGTGGTGCGTTGGGCGCGGTGGCCGTTCTGATCAAAGGTGAGTTCCTGTTGCTGATCGTCGGTGCCGTGTTCGTGGCCGAGGCGCTTTCGGTCATTCTGCAAACGAGCTGGTTCAAGTACACGCGGAAACGTTTTGGGCAAGGCCGGCGCATCTTCCGCATGGCGCCGTTACACCATCACTTCGAGCAACTCGGGTGGCCGGAATCGAAGGTCGTCGTCCGCTTCTGGATCGCCGGGGTGCTCGCTGCGCTGATCGCGCTGAGCACGTTGAAGATACGGTGAGGACTCCCGAGTCGTGGTCGGAGCTCCGGGTAGGAGTACTAGGGTTGGGTCGTAGCGGACGCGCGGCGACGCGGCTGTTGGCCCAGGCCGGCGCCTCGGTTTACGCCAGCGACGTCGTGGCAACGCTGGAGCTCCGCGCCGAGGTAGAGGGCCTTCGCGGACCGGGGGTCGACGTCGAGCTGGGGCGGCACGATGTCGAGAAGTTGGGACGGTGCGACGTGCTGGTGACGAGCCCGGGGATACCCCCCCGTGCAGCGGTCTTCCAGGCACCGGGGGTGCGGTCGCGGCCGCTGATCTCCGAGCTCGAGCTGGCGTTCGGCTTTCTCGAAGCCCCGATCATCGCGGTCACCGGCACGAACGGTAAGACGACGACGAGCACCTGGATAGGGTCGATGCTCGAGTGCGCCGGCCTGCGCGTCGGGGTCGGCGGCAACATAGGGCGAGCGCTATCCGAGCTGGCCTTGGAGAGCGATCGCCGATACGAGTGGGTCGTCGCTGAGGTAAGCTCGTTCCAGCTCGCTCAGATAGATCGCTTCAACCCGGCGATCGGCGTGTTTCTCAACTTGTGCCCCGATCACCTCGATTGGCATGTGGATGTCGAGAACTACTACGCCGCCAAGGCCCGCTTGTTCGACAACGCGGGTCCTGACAGTCGCTGGGTGCTGAACGGAGAAGATCGAGGCGTTTTGGATTTGGCCGCCGAAAAGCCCGGAACTGCCCGCTATTTCCGCGTCGCTTCCCGGCCACCGGGCGGAGAACAGGGGGCCTATCTCGACAGCGATGACGTGTTGGCCGCCCGCTACGGCGGTGAGCAAGTCAGGCTCGTAGCGCGGAGCGAGCTCAAGCTTCTGGGAGCTCACAACGTCGCCAACGCACTGGCTTCCGCTATCGCCGCTGCGTTCGCAGACGTTCCTCTTCCTGCAGTGCGTGAGGGGCTCCGGGGTTTCGAGCCGCTACCTCACCGCCTCCAGCCCGTGGCGGAGAAAGGCGGTGTCCTTTGGGTGAACGATTCGAAGGCGACGAACGTGGCTTCGACCCGTGTGGCCTTACAGGCGATGGATCGCCCCGTGGTTCTGCTGCTCGGCGGACGACCGAAAGGAGAGTCGTTTGCGGCTCTGGCGCCCGACCTGAAGGCGCGGGTTCGCGCGGTCGTCGCCTACGGCGAAGCGGCGGCACAGATCGAGTCCGAGCTCGGCGACGAGGTGACGCTCGTGCGTGAGGACGGACCCTTTGAAGATGTGGTGCGGCGGGCGCGTGCCCTGACACAACCGGGCGACTCCGCTCTACTCGCGCCCGCCTGCGCCAGCTTCGACATGTTTCGCAACTACGAAGAGCGCGGCGAACGATTCATAACGCTGGTGGGTCAGGAGATATCGTGAGAGATCTTGCGGCATCGGTAACGGTAGACGCCTACGTGCCGGCGGCAGGCAGCGCGCGGCGCGATGCCGGTGTGCTGCTCGCAGTCACGATCTTCCTGCTGCTCGCCGGCCTCATCACCGTGTACAGCGCGAGCTCGTTCCTCGCGCAGACGCAGGGATTGCCCGACCACTTCTATCTCCGCCAGCAGGCGAGCAAAGCGCTGGTCGGTCTGCTAGCGCTGTACCTGCTGGCGCGAGTCGACTACCGGATCTACCCGCAACTGGCCTGGCCGTTGCTCGGACTAACGCTGCTCGCGCTCTTGGTGCTCGTGATACCGGGCACCGAAACGATCGCGCCGCCGCGGAATGGCGCGCGCCGCTGGCTCGAGTTGGGTGTTCGTTTCCAGCCGTCGGAGGTTGCAAAGCTGGTGATGGTGATTTGGGCGGCTGCGATAGCGGCGAAGAAGGGGGAACGCATCCGCAGTCTACGTTGGGGGTTGGGGGCGTTCGGCGTCATCTACTTGGCCGTCGGTTACCTGATCATCCTGGAGCCCGATCTCTCATCGGCCGTCGTAATCGGAATGCTCTGCGCGATCGTTCTCTTCGCTGCCGGCGCACGGGTGAGCCACTTCGTGCTGATCGCCCTGCTGGCGCTGCCACTCTTCTGGGAGTGGGTTCGCTCCGCCAGCTATCGGATGGAGAGAATCGCAACGTTCTTCAGCGGTGGGACTGACCCTGCAGGTGCAGGCCACCAGCTGCACCAGTCGCTGATCGCTGTTGGCTCGGGCGGCCTGGTCGGCGTCGGTTACGGCGAGAGCACGCAGAAGTATTTCTTTCTGCCGGAGCCGCATAACGACTTCGCGTTCGCGGTCATCGCCGAGGAGTGGGGACTTATCGGCACGGCGGCGATAATACTGGCGATCGCGGCAATTGGTATCCTGGGGCTGCGGGTCGCGCGACGCGCTCCGGATGCTTTCGGTTTTCTACTGGCCGTTGGCCTGACGGCGCTGATAGTGGTTAGCGCTTTGATTCACATTTGTGTGACCTTGGGCCTGCTGCCGACAACAGGAGTAACGCTCCCGTTCATCAGTTACGGCGGCTCGAGTCTGGTCGTCTGCCTGGCGGCGGTTGGCATCCTCCTGAACATCGGCAGCTGGCGGGCGTGATGACGTGGCATACCGTGCGATTATCGCAGGCGGAGGAACCGGCGGGCACCTGTACCCGGCCCTGAACCTGGCCGAAGCACTGAGGAGGTCGACGCGTAATGAGATCGAGATACTGCTGGTTGGCGCCCAGAGAGGAGTCGAGGCTCGGGTACTTCCTGAGCGTGGTGTCCCGCATCGCCTTCTGCCTCTCGAGCCGCTTCGCCGCAGTCGTCCGTGGCAGAACTGGCGGCTGTTACGGTCGGCGGTCGTGGCGAGCCGGGAGATCCGGCGCCTTCTCGATTCGTTCGCTCCCGACCTGGTGGTTGGTACAGGCGGCTACGCTGCAGGACCGGTCGTTGGTTGGGCGCTCGTCCACCGGCTGCCTACGGCATTGCAGGAACAGAACAGCTACCCGGGTATCACGACACGCTGGCTGGCGCCCTATGTGGACCAGCTACACTTGGGTTACGAGGAGGCGATGAAGAACCTGTGGCCGGGACGTGACACGCTGGTACGCGTTCACGGTAACCCCATACGCTGGCCGGACCAGCGACCGCAGCCCGACTCGGTGCGAGAGGAGTACGGACTGGCGCCCGGACGTGTCGTTCTGATAGTGGGCGGCAGCCAGGGCGCCGCGCCGATCAACGAGGCGTTGGTCGCTGCGATCGAGGCCGTCCACAACGGCGAGCTGCCGGCACTGCCGCCCGACGCTCAGCTCCTCTGGTCGACCGGTCCGTCGCATCACGCGTCGATCTCCACGCGCTTGGCGAAGCTGAGTAGTCGGGTCGCCGTGCGGACGCTGCCGTACATAGCCGAGATGGAGAAGGCGCTCTCGGTGACAACGCTGGCCGTGTCACGGGCCGGCGCGCTCACACTGGCCGAGCTCTGTGCCTGGGCCGTGCCAGCCGTGCTCGTGCCTCTGCCCCATGCGGCGGCCGATCATCAGCGCCACAACGCTGTGGCCATGGAGGAGGCGGGCGCGGCTGTCGTGCTGGATGAGCTCGAGGTGAAGCGGGACCCTGTGGCCCTGTGGCACACCGTCGTCGATCTGCTCAACTGGCCGCAACGACTCGAGAGCATGAGCCAGGCTGCAGAGGGGCGAGGTAACCCGCGCGCGGCGGACGCGATCGCCACCGACCTCTGGCGCCTGATGGAGGACCGTTGACCGAAGCGCACGGTTTGGCTGAGCTGGCTGCGAGCGGCGCCGCGATCCACCTCATGGGCATCGGCGGTGCCGGGATGGCCGGGCTCGCTCAGCTGCTGGCCGAGCGAGGCGCCGCCGTCAGCGGCTGCGACCGTGAGCGAAACGAGACTACTCGGGACCTCGAGAGCCGAGGGATGGCGGTTCACCAGGGACACGATCCGGATCACGCTGACGGCCAGGCCACTCTTGTCCATACAGCGGCGGTGCCGGCGGACCATCCCGAGTTGGAGGCGGCCCGTGCCCAGGGCACGCCGGTGTTGAAGCGAAGCGACGCGTTGGCCGAGCTGGTGAACCGCGGCTCGCTGATCGCCATCGCCGGTACGCATGGCAAGACGACGACCAGCGCCCTGACCGCGATGGCGCTGGAGTCGGCGGGCGTCGACCCGACGGCGCTGGTCGGCGGTCGCGTGCAGACGTGGGGCGGCAACGCTCGGATCGGCGGTACAACCTACGTGGTGGAGGCGGATGAGTACGACCGTTCCTTCCTGTCGCTGTGGCCAAAAGTCGCGGTGGTCACGTCCGTCGAGGCGGAGCACCTCGACACCTACGCGACGGTCGAGGAGCTGGAAACCGCCTTCGATGAGTTTGTGAGTCGCGTTCCCGACGATGGTCGTGTGATCGCCTGCGCCGATGACGCCGGGGCACGGCGCAGACTCGCCGTCGCTGCCGATCACAGTTTGAGCTACGGCATCGGCCATGACGCGATGCTGCGGGCCACGGGCATCAGCTACGAGCCGGATTGCACCCGGTTCACCGCGAGCTTCGGCGGCCGGGTGCTGGGTGAGTTCGAGCTCGCCCTGCAGGGGCAACACAACCTTCGTAATGCGCTCGCCGTCCTCTCCGTCATGGTGGCGCTGGAATTGGATCCGCAGGCGGCAGCGCCGGTGTTCGCCCTCTTCACCGGTGTCGAGCGGCGCTTCCAATATCTGGGTGCCGCAGCGGGCGTCACGGTGATCGATGACTATGCGCACCACCCGACCGAGGTGGCGGCGACGCTCGAGACGGCGCGCCAGGCGTTCGCCGGTCGACGATTGGTCGTCGCGTTCCAGCCGCACCTCTACACGCGGACGCGCGCCTTCGCACACGAGTTCGGCGAGATGTTGGCCGGCGCCGATCTGGTGTTCGTCACGGAGATCTACCCGGCCCGCGAGCCGCCGATCCCCGGTGTCTCGGCGGAGCTGGTGGTCGAGGCGGCTCGCAGGTTCGCTGATGCAGACCGAGTGCGCTATGCGGCGGACCTCGAGGAATTGTTTGTGCAGGTGCGACGCGCCTTGAAAGACGGCGACGTCTTCATAACGCTCGGTGCCGGTGACATCACTAGTGTCGCCCACTCGCTGGTGGACGAGCTCAGGCGGAGCCATGTGGATGCGTGACGTGCCGCTGGCTGAATTGACGCGCTGGAAGATCGGCGGCCCGGCGCCCGCCTACGCGAAGGCGGGCTCCGATGAAGAGCTGCGCACGCTTCTAGCCCAGGTCAGCGGTGAGCCCGTTCTCGTATTGGGCCGCGGCGCCAACGTGCTGATCTCCGATGCCGGACCCGGCGCACCCGTGCTGCAGCTGGAGGGTGAGTTCGCCGACCACGAGGTCCTCGAGCAGACGATTCGCTTCGGGGCCGGCGCACAGATCTCAACGGTCGTGCAGACGGCGCGCCGTCTGAGCCGTTCCGGCCTCTGGATCCTCGAGGCGGTTCCGGGGACGATGGGCGGAGCGCTGCGCATGAACGCCGGCACCGCCAAGGAAGGGATCTGGGAGCGAACCCGCTGGGCTGAGGCGATGTGGCCGGATGGTACAGTGAAGCGGGTGGCGAGCGAGGATGTGAGCCCGCGGTACCGCGGGATCGATCTCGACCCGCAGGCCGTCTTTCTGCGTGGTGAGCTCGATGCGCCGCCCGGCGATCCCGAGCGCATCGAGCAGGAGCACCTGAGCCGTAGGGAGGCGAAGCTGAGGTCGCAGGTCTATGACCTGCCGTCATGCGGATCTACCTGGAAGAACCCCGAACCGCCGGGACCGTCTGCCTGGCAGTTGATCGATCGGGTCGGGATGCGTGGAGCGCGTCGCGGCGACGCGCAGATATCGGAGAAACACGCGAACTTCATCGTCAATCTCGGGGGCGCCCGCGCCCAGGACGTGGTCGATCTACTGGTCGAGACGCGTCGGCGCGTCCTCGAGGAGACGGGGATCGCGCTCGAGCCCGAGATCCAATTCTGGGGGTTCGAGGAAGAAGTGTTGCGCGAATTGGGAGCGGTGCGATGAAAGGGCGCAGCGCACTGCCACGGGCGGCATACCTGGTCGGCCTTCTGACGTTGGCCGGGGGGATCGCCGGTTGGGTTTGGGGAGGTCGGCTGCTGGCACGACTCGATTACTTCCATGTACGCCAGGTCGAGGTGGTGGGATCGCGCTGGCTGGCACCCGACTCGATACTGCGACTGGCAGCGATCGACTCGGACCGCACTGTGTGGGACGACTTCTCCGATGTCGGGCGACGGTTGCTTGGGCACCCGATGATCGATGAAGTACGGGTTCACCGGTCGGGTCTACAGGCGCTGCGCATCGTCGTGCGCGAGGTCGAGCCGATCGCCCTGGCGGGCACACCCGAACTCCGCGCCGTGCTCGGTGATGGAACTCTACTGCCGGTCGACCCGGCGGGCACATCGCTCGACCTGCCGCTGTTGACGATGGATGTCGCTCTAAATTCCGACGCGACGCAACTCCGTGTCGGACCGGCGCTCTTTGCGCTCGAGATATTTCAGAAGTTGCAGGAGGTCGACCCAGGCCTGGCAGCGGTGGTCTCAGATTTCCGCCTGCTGGATGGCCAGGGCCTGATGATGAATCTGGTAGTGTCGCAACCGGCGAGACGCCTCGCCGTGCCCGCCGAGATCGACGAGTCACTCGCCCGGCGCGTGCGTGCAACGCTCGCCGATCTGCGAGGCCGGGGTATCGCAGCAGCGCTGGTCGAGGCGCGCTATGCGGGTCAAATCGTGGTCCGGAGAGGACAGCTATGATCGCAACACCTTATCTCATCGGTGCACTCGATATCGGCTCGACCAAGACCTGTGCCGTGATCGGCGAGCTCATCCTCGAAGGTGACGGCCCGGCACAGGTCAAGGTACTCGGAGTCGGCCAGGTAAAACCGAGCGGAATCCGCCGCGACGCCGTGAGCAATATCGAGGAGACGACGGAGGAGATCCGCCAGGCGCTCAAGCAGGCCGAATTGATGGCCGGGATGCAGCCGCGCGGTCTCTACGTCGGCATCTCGGCCGAGTACGTGCAGACCAGTACGTCGAACGGCGTCGTCGCCATCGGTGGAGACGAGATCAGCGAGGACGACGTCGAACGAGTCCACGAGGTCGCCCGCGCGGTCGTCGTGCCGCCCGACAAGGAACTGCTGCACGTCATCCCGCAGGACTACTCGGTTGACCACCGTGGCGGCATCCAGCAGCCGGCGGGGATGATCGGAACGCGGTTGGAGGCCGACGTGTTCATGGTCCTCGGGTCGGGCGCCGCGGCTCGTAACCTCCGTAAGGCAGTCGCCCGCGCCGGCTACGAGGTGGCGCAGCTGGTACTCACCCCGCTGGCGGCAGGGCTCAGCGTTCTTACGACCGAGGAGCGGGAAGTCGGCGCTGCCGTGGTCGCGATCGGGGGTCGCACGACCGAGATCGCGATCTTCCACGAAGGCAAGATCCGCCACGTCGCGATCGTGCCGTGCGGCGGTGTGAGCTTCACCAACGACCTGGTGAAGGGATTGGGCATCCCGTATGCCGAGGCCGAGCGCGTGAAAGAGCGGCACGGCGTTGCCACGATTCAGCTGGTCGATCCGGAGCAGTCGATCGAAGTTCCCGGGCCGGCGCCCGGAGCCCGAAAGCACATGCCGCGTGAGTTGCTGGCACACATTATCGAACAACGGATGGATGAGGTGCTCACGCTCGTGCTGCACGAGATCGATCGCGCCGGCTACGCCCACCGCCTGGGCGGTGGTGTGGTGTTGACGGGTGGCGGCGCCAGTCTCGAAGGCACGCTGGACGTCGCGCAATCGATATTCACGATGCCCGTGCGCTGCGGTGCGCCGGGTGCCGGGCTCACCGGGCTGGCAGACTCGGTGCGTCGGCCCAAGTTCGCCACGGCGGCGGGGCTGATGCTGTTCGGGGTCGGGCGGATCCGTGAGGACCTGAGTAACGGCCGCGGCACGACGCTGCGGGCGCTATCGAAGGTAGGTGGTTGGCTCAAGGAGTTTTTCTAGATGGGAGTTAGGAATCCGTGACTACTAGAGCAATAGAGCAATTGACTAGCGATTTGAGAACCGAACCGCTGAACTCTGAAGTCAAGTAGTCTATTGGTCTATTAGTCTATTAGTCTATGAGTCATGGAGTCACAGTTCACCTAAACCGCTGCAAGAAGTAACAACAAGGAACACATGAACGGGGAGGGGACGAGGATGATTCGATTCGAGCTAGCAGAGAGCGGCGCGCGCTCGGCGACGATGCGCGTCATCGGCATCGGGGGCGGTGGCAACAATGCCGTCGACCGAATGATCGAAGAGGACCTGCCCGGCGTCGAGTTCATCGCCGTGAACACCGACGCGCAGGCGCTGGGCAACACACGCGCACCGGTGAAGGTCCAGATCGGCAAGAAGCTGACTCGCGGCCTCGGGGCGGGGGCGCGACCCGAGATCGGCCGTCAGGCCATCGATGAGAACAAGGACGACGTCGTCCAGGTGCTGCGTGGCTCGGACCTGGTCTTCGTGACCGCCGGGCTCGGTGGCGGTACCGGTACCGGCGCCGCACCGATCATCGGCCAGCTGGCCCGTGAGCTCGGCGCGCTCAGCATCGCCATCGTGACCAAGCCGTTCGAGTTCGAGGGCAAGAAGCGGATGCATCAGGCGGATATCGGGCTGGCCGAGATCCGCAAGGCCGTCGACACAGTCATCGTAGTACCGAACCAGCGGCTGCTGGCCGTCGTCGGCAAGGGCACGAGCTTCCGCGAAGCGCTGAAGCGGGCCGACGAGGTACTTCTGCAGGCGACCCGCGGGATCTCCGACCTGATCAGCGTGACGGGCGACGTAAACGTAGATTTCGCCGACGTGCGTACGGTGATGGCCAACCGCGGACCGGCACTAATGGGCACGGGCAGGGCCCAGGGCGACAACCGCGCCCAGGAAGCTGCGCAAGAGGCGATCTCGTCGCCGCTGCTCGACGATATCTCGATCCACGGTGCCAAGGCCGTGCTGATCAATATTACGGGAAGCAACGACCTCACCATTGACGAGGTCCACACGATCAGCACTATCATCGGCGAAGCGTGTGGTGACGAGGCTGAGATCATCTTCGGCACCGTCCACGATCCGACGTTGGAGAACGAGATCCGCGTAACGGTCATCGCCACGGGGTTCGACGCGGCGGAGCGGGAAGCAGCGCCCCGGGCCGCCCGGCCGAACTTTGGAGCCCGTAAGGTGGTAAGAAAAGAGGTGCGTCTGCCGGCGGCCGAGCGCAGCGTCGCGCCGCTCGAGATCGCCGACCCGCGGGAGCTAGAGATCCCAACGTTTATCAGGCGCCAGATGGACTGAGATGAGGAGCCGTGTCGCGTGAGTCAGAACCGAATCGCGCCCGACGTGTCATCCCCTCCCCGTTCGAGTGATGGGTAGAGGCCTGCTGATCTTTGCGTTTCTGGTCACGGGTGGCCTAACGCTCATTCTGGGGCGCCCTGCCAGCTCGCAGCGGCGGCTGCCCGAGCTGGAGCCCGTTGTGGTCTCCGCTCGTGAAGCCGAGTCGCTGGTTAGGGCGGACACGCTTCGGCGCGGCGAGGTACTGGCTCAAGTCTTAACCCGGCACGACCTGGGTCCCGCCGACGCCGCACAGATTGTCGAGGAGCTGAGCCGCTACGCCAACCCGCGGCGGCTCAGAGCGGGTCTAGCCGTCCACTCCCAATGGACGGCCTGGGACAGCCTGATCGACCTCACGGTCCAGGTAGATTCCGACCACGAGGTGTACTTCGTCCGCGACGCGTTGGGCTGGGCGGCCGAGTTCAACGAGCTCACCGTGCGTGTAGACACCATGCTGATCACGGGAACGATCGCCAGCAGCCTCTACAATTCGGTGATGGAACTGCGGATGCCGGCGGTCGGCGCCCAGGAGCGCATCGAGCGGGTCATGTGGGGGATCTATCGTCCCTTCCAGTGGGCGATCGATTTCGGTATCGACCTGCGGCGCGGCGACACCTATCGCGCCGTCTACGAACGCCACGTCCGTCCCGATGGAACGGTAAAGCACGCCCGCGTGCTGGCCGCCGAGTTCACCAATCGAGGTAGAACCCACCAGGCGTTCTGGTTCGACTCGCGCCGCGAGTACTTCGACGAGGACGGCGGCTCGATGAAGATGGTCTTCCTCAAGGCGCCCGTCGACTTTCGGCGGATCTCGTCTCGATACGCCAGGCGCCGCTACCACCCGACCCTCGGCATCTATCGCGCCCACCTCGGTACCGACTACGCCGCCGACACCGGCACCCGCGTCTACACTACCGCCGACGGTACGGTGACCCGGGCCGGTTGGTGGGGTGGCTACGGCCGCGTTGTAGAGATCCGGCATGTCAACGGGTACAGCACGCGCTACGCCCACCTGAGCTTCATCGCCAGGGGGATAAGACGGGGCACGCGTGTCTCCCAGGGCCAGCTGATCGGCCACGTCGGGCAGTCGGGCCTCGCCAGCGGACCCCACCTCCACTACGAGCTGCTGCGCAACGGCAGGGCCATCGACGCCCGCGGTGTGAATCTCCCATCCGGCGTGGCGATCTCGCAGGAAGAGATGCCGGAGTTCCGGCGAATCAAAGGTAGACTCCTCAGGTTGATGAACGGGGAGTACGAACCGACCACAATATTGGCGGAGTAGGAAACCCCAACCTTCCGCCCCCGCGCCACGTTGCCCCCCACTCGACAGGCTGTCCAGGCCCTAACGGAGGGGCTGGGTCTACCGCAGTGGTTTCCAGCCTTCGCGGTAGTCCTGTTCATCGTCGGCCTGCCCATCGTACTGGCCACGGCGTTTCTCGGCGAGGTAGCTCCACCGACCGCGAAACCAGCAGAAGCGACTAACCTGACGGAGGTTGGAGAGGCTGAGACCGCCGCCGTTCACCTCGAAACCAGGCGCAG
>CAYFSW010000139.1:0-3871 GCA_964345885.1 uncultured Gemmatimonadota bacterium
GTAGGCGAGATAGCGCCCGTCGGGCGATGGGCCACCGGAGGCGTCGGCCTCGGATCCAGTCTTCCCGGCCCAGATCTCGCGGACGACGATCCCCGATGCCGCGGCCGCTCCGGCCGGCATCGCGGCTCGTGCCAATCCCTGAAGGTCCGCCAACCGGGCCCGGGCTCGGTCCGCCACCTCGGTCTGGTCGGCGTAGTCACGCACCAACCGCTCGTAAGCACGCTGCGCCTCGCGGCTGCCCAGCTTCTCGTGACAGAGGCCGATGTGCATGAGCGCCCTCGCCGCCACCGGCCGGTTAGCGGAGAACTCCTCCAGGATTCGCTCGTAGAGATCGATGGCGGTCTCCAAGTTGCCCTGGACTTCTTCTTGGTAGAGGCCAGCCTGGTACAGTTCCTCCGCGGTCTGCTGGGCGTATCCGGATGCCGCAGCGACCAGCGCGAGCGCCAAAACTGCAGTGATCACACGATGCGGATTCATGGTCATTACTCCTGAGAAGTGCTCCCGGCTGATTCTGACGTCGAATCTACCGGAACACGTCCTAGAATGATTGAAGCTCTCGTTGAGCGAGTGTTAAGAGATGGTTAAGGGCCGTCGGCCACGAATTTGTAGCCCACGCCACGCACGTTGACGACGTACATGGGTTCGGCCGGGTCGTCCTCGAGCTTCTTTCTCAGATTGGCGACGTGGGTGTCCACGGTGCGCGGGAAGACGTCCCAGTCGTCGCCCCAGACCTCGTTGAGGATCACATCGCGACGCAGGACCTCGCCGGGGTGACTGACCAGAAGCCGTAGCAGAGAGAACTCTTTGGCTGTGAGCTCGACGGGCTCGCCGCCCTTCCTCACCTCGTAGCCCTTGAAATCGACCTCGACGTCACCGAAGGAGACGCGCTCGAGCGGTGGGTCGACCGGTTTCCCTCTTCTCAGCAGCGCTTTCACTCTGGCGAGCAGCTCGCGGGGGCTGAACGGCTTGGTGACGTAGTCGTCGGCGCCGAGCTCCAGGCCGAGGACCTTGTCCACTTCCTGGCTCTTCGCCGTGAGCATGAGTATCGGCGTGGTGTCGCCCGACCCGCGCAGCTGTTTGCAGATCTCGAAGCCATCCAGGCCCGGCAGCATGACGTCGAGGATGATGAGATCGTAGCCGCCTTGCCTGGCGCGCTCGAGCCCCCGCTTGCCGTCGGTCTCACCGGTCACGGCGTAGCCCTCGAGGCTGAGGTCGTCCTCCAGCGCCATCAGGATGCTGTCTTCGTCCTCAACGATCAGAATCTTCGGCATCGCTTTGCTCCGTCATGGCCGGAAGCCGTATGGAGAAGGTGCTGCCGCGCCCCGGCTCGCTCTTCACTTCTACGGTGCCGCCGTGTGCCTCGACGACCTCCTTGACCAACGTCAGTCCGAGACCGCTGCCCTTCACCGTTCGCGTCAGCTCGTGGCCGCCGCGATAGAATCGCTCGAACACTCTGTCGATCTCGTCCTCCGGGATACCCACACCGAAGTCCTCGACCGCGACCGTCACATGCCCGTCGTTGGCGGAAGCGCAGATATTGATCTGCCTCGCGTCGCCGGAGTACTGGACAGCGTTGTCCACGAGGTTCGAGATCGCCTGCCCGATGGCCTCTCGGTCGGCGCGGACCGGCGGCAGCGGCTCCTCGATCCGCGCCTCCACGACGTAACCTTCGTGCCCCACCCGGTGCTGGGTCGTCGCCACCAGGTCGCTCACCAGCTCGCCGATCTCCACCGCCTCGAAGCGGAATTCCTTCCGGCCCTCCTCGATCCTCGCCAGGTCGAGGATGTTGGTGACGAGCGAGGAGAGCCGCGTGCTCTGTTCCACCAGCACGTCGTAGTAGCGCTGACGTCGCTCCTCCGAGGGCACTCGCCCCTCTTGCAGCATCTCCGCCAACTGGCGGATAGAGGTGAGCGGGCTCTTGAACTCGTGCGAGACGGTGGAGACGAAGTCGGATTTGAGTCTGGCCAGCTCGAGCTCGTGCGTGACCGCCCGAACGGTGAGCACGAGTCCGAAAATGAGAATGCTCGCGATGAGCAGGAACATGTACAGGTAGATGCTCTGGCCCGAGGCGAAGAGGCGCTTATACGTGCTCTGCGGGCGCCGATAGAACTCGATCAGCCAGGGCGGGAAGTTGCCGGCGAGCGTGGCAGTCACGCTGAGCGTACCGAGCGGCGGATCTTCTCGCGCCAGGACCGTGCTACCATCCCGGCCTCTAACCAGCCAATCCGTCGTCTCGGGATCGACGTTTTCTTCAAGCGCCGGGCGCAGCAGATCGTCTCGTAGGCAGTCGGCATCGAAGAGCAGACCCCAGACGCCCCCTTCGGCGCGAGCCTGATACAGCAGAGACACGAGGTAGCTTTGCGCCGCGCTCTCCAGCGCGAAGCGCGACCCGGCGTTCCCGGCGGCGCCGCCCGCCCGGGACATCCGCGCCGCCAGATCCTCGCCGGCCGTCTGCTGGAAAAGGATGAGCCGCTCCGCTGCCGCCCTGCGTTCTTCCTCTCTCGCTCTCACACCGGCGAGCGGGTCCTCGTCCGCCTGCAGCGAACCGGGCGCCTGCCCGGCCAGCGTCCTGATGGCGTTGCCCGCCTGCCCGGCGAAGAAGTCGTACTGGGCCCGCTCCATCACCCACTCGCCGTCGACCAGCCGCTCGTAGAGATCTGTGAACACGGCAAGCGCCGCCGTCGAATCACCGGCCATCATAAGGAGAGCACCGTGCTCGAGCTGCGCCATCGGACCCAGCGGCACCCCGGCCGTCGTCCTCACCTGCCCGAAGTCTGCGGAGAGCGTCTCGCACGATTCGATCGCAGCCTCGAGATCGCCCGCCTTCCGTTGCGCCCGGGCGACGGCGACCAGCGCTTCCCCTTTGAGCACCGGATCGGAAACCCCTGCGAACGCTCGCCTGTAAGACGTGGCGGCCGAGCGATAGCGGGTCTGCTGGAACTCGCGCTCCTGGCCGGTTCGCATGTTCGCCGCCGCCGCGGGCGGCCACCCGGACGCAGTGGTCGGTGGCAGCGACCCGTCGGGCCGGAACAAGAGGTCGGCGGCCGGCAGCGAAACCGTCTCGCGGTCCTCGAGGAAGAAGACCTCCTGCACCAGCGGCTGCTCTAGCTTGAGACTGTCGAGGGAATCTAGGGGGTCGGAAGCGAGCAGATCGTCACGCCCGGCCACGGCGGCGGACAAGACTCGTTCCGCCTCGGCGATCCGCTCGGCGATGGTGTCGCCCACGAGCTCGGCGAGCGCGCGGTGCTCGCCGAGTCTCCGCTGCTCCAGTAGCGCCAGCTCGTTCCGGATGCCTCGGAAGGCGAGGTAGCTCAGAGCGAGACTCGGAATAGCGACGCCGAGCAGGAAGAGCAGCGGGATCTTCCTGCGCTTAAGTAACGACAGCTCCATTGGACCGGGCGATTGCGGTGGAACGACCGCCGCGTTTCACTCCCCGTTCTAATGGTGCCGTCGCCTGTACGGAGGCGCAAGTCCGTTAGTGGAGCAACTCCTTGATCTCTTCGCTCGACAAGACCTTACCCACCGACCGCACTTCGCCATCTACGACCAGCCCCGGTGTCAACATGACGCCGTGGCGCATGATCTCTTTGAGGTCGGTGACTTTCTCCAGCTGGTAATCGATGCCGAGCTCGCGGGCGGCGAGCTCGACGTTCTCGGCCAACTTTTCGCAGCTTGGACATCCTTTACCCAGTATCTGAATCTTCATGTATGAAAGCTCCTATCCCTGAATCGTTCCGTAGACCAAGCCTGCAACGGTGGACATGGCCACTACCAGCGCCACGTAGACCACCGTCTTACGCGTCCCGATCACGCTCCGAATTACTAACATGTTGGGCAGCGAAAGCGCTGGCCCGGCCAGCAGTAGCGCCAG
>CAYFSW010000140.1:0-10362 GCA_964345885.1 uncultured Gemmatimonadota bacterium
GGCTACCTGCAGGAACTCGCCGCCGGCAAAGGCGCGAACGTCGTTAGGAAGCGGGTGGCCACGGTCAGCAGGCAGGACGGCCAGCTTGTGGTGACGACGCGGGACGCTGCGAGCGGTGCTTACGACCTGGTCGTGGTCGCTGTGGGTGTCAACACGACCGCTCTCAAGATGTTCCGGGATCTGGAGCTCAGGTATAAGCCGCCCAAGACCTCGAAGACCTACATTTGTGAGTTCCTGTTGGGTCAAGAGAGCGTGGCGGAGCATCTGGGGAACTCGATGCACATCTTCTTGCTCGACCTGCCGCGCCTGAAGTTCTCCGCCATGATTCCTAAGGGCGACTACGTCACCCTGTGCCTACTGGGTGACGACATAGACGGGCCCCTGGTACAGTCCTTCCTAGGTTCGCCGCAGGTGAATCGGTGCCTGCCCTCGGACTGGGAGAAGCCCAAAGACTTCTGCCATTGCTCGCCGCGGATCAACGTTCACGCCGCGGTCGAGCCTTTCGCCGACAGGATCGTGTTCATTGGCGATAGTGGCGTCACCCGCCTCTACAAGGACGGCATCGGGGCGGCCTACCGCACGGCCAAGGCCGCCGCCAGAACGGCCATCTTCCGAGGCATCTCGGCTGAGGATTTCCGTCGCCACTACTGGCCGACCTGTCGGCGACTGCACCATGATAATACCCTGGGCCATCTGATCTTCTTGGTCACGCGTGTGATACAGAAGGTGGGGCTTACCCGCCGCGGTCTTGTACGCATGGTGCGGTGCGAGCAGCGGAAGGACAGCGCCCGGCCGCGCATGAGCATGGTGTTGTGGGACATGTTCACGGGGAGCGCGCCCTATAAGGATATCTTCCGGCGCACGCTCGGCCCGGCGTTTCTGGCACGCTTCCTCTGGAACAGCGTTGTTGCGGGTTTCTCCACTTTCCCTGGAAAAGGTGGGAAACTGTCATGAGTGGCGGTGCCCTCGGTAGGGTATACAAGGCCGGAGAGGTAATTGTCCGCCAGGGAGATATCGGCGATTGTATGTACGTGATTCAGGCGGGTGAGGTCGAGGTCGTGAGGGAGACAGAGGACGGAGGCGTGCGCTTGGCGGTTCTCGGTAGTGGCGATTTCTTCGGCGAGATGGCGATCTTCGACCGCGAGGTCCGTTCTGCCACCGTGCGCGCTTTGGGACAAGCACGTCTTCTGACGATCGATAAGAAGACCTTTGTGAGCCGGATAGCTGAGGATGCCTCTCTCGCTCTTCGAATCGTACGGAAGATGTCGCAGCGCATCCGGGAACTGAACGCTGAAGTAGCTGAGGGCAGAGCTCAGAACGGTGGTGAAGAGTGATGTTTCAAAAGGAATCCGCCGGGCAGGTGATGCTCCCTGTGCGCGGCGCTCCCTGAGGGAGATCCTACTCAACGAGGAGATTCTGGAGTTGGGCAACAAAGGGATCGTGGGAGACGCGTGACGAGCCAGGCGTTAGGACTGCTCTGCGGATTTCTGGTCGCCCACTACTTGGGCGACTTCTCACCGCTGGCCACGCCGCGGATGCATGAGGCGAAGGCGGACGGCGGCCCGCTGTCTGTGATTGCGGCGCACGCCCTGGTTCATGCACTCCTGGTGGCGATCGTCGTGATCCTGTTCTCGGCGCCGGTTTCGCCCGCCGCGGCCACCGCCGCGGGGGTGGTATTCGTCACTCACTTCGCCCTCGATCTGACCCGCTCCAGGCTTGGCAGCCGCTTTGCGGCTTTGAAGGATCCCGGGCAGAACGTGTTCTGGTACCTTCTGGGGCTCGACCAACTCGCCCACCTGTTGATCCTGGTCGCTCTGGCAGCCTGGATCATGCGTTAGTGGTTATGGCTCCACCTCGGCGGCACTGCTGGAGAAGGACGAGTAGGCATCTGCCGCGGTGACGATCGTGGTGACAAATCGGCTCACCGCCCCTGGTACCAAGCGCCTAGTGTGCCGCTGAGGTCGAAAGCACTCCGGCCTCGAGAGCTGCAGGTCGAGTTTGGCGTTGTGGCCACAATTCCGCCACAGCGCCCCTCATAAGCATTGCGGCGTGTAGCCTTAGAGTGAGGCATGGGATTGGATATCCGTCGCCTCGGCTGCGGCTCCTGCGTTCTCGTTGCCCCTCAGTCGGCGGAACCGCATTATTGAGCACAACCGGGTGCCCGTAATCCCACATACCTCACGCCGCAGGTGGCAGCTATGTCCCGTCTCAAGCGGCTACTCGTCGAGGCCCACCAGCGTTCCGTCTTGCAGGCGCTGGCGATTTATACGGGCGCGTCGTTCGCTGTCCTCGAACGTGTCGATCGGCGCACCCGCAGACCGCAGTTTGGAGTCAGATCATGAACTACGCATCGAGGATTCGTCTCGCCGCGGTCACAGCCGTCCTGGTGGCCGCCGGTTGCCAGAGTGAAAGCGGAACCGTCGACGACGCTGGCCCAACTGAAGGTGTCATAAGCGCAGGTGGCCTCGAGCTACCTTATGTCGTCCGGGGGCAGGGCACGCCGTTGCTGGCGGTCGCGAGCGCCATCTACGGCTCACGAACGGTCAGAGGTCCGATCCTGGACCACTTCAAGATCTACTCCGTCGACTCGAGGCTCTTTCTTCCTTCGGACTCGGGATTCGAGGTCGAGACGATCACAGTAGAAAGCCTTGCACAGGAGATGGATGCGATCCGTGAGGCTTTCGGTTTTGAGACCGTTGCGGTGCTTGGGCATTCAATGTTTGGCAATTTTGCGCTCGAGTACGCGAGGAGATATCCGCAACGGGTGACCCACGTCGTGGTAGTCGGGTGTCCCATTACTGGCTACTCGGAGGATTTCTTCGCTGCTCAAGATGAGATCTTGGAGTCGCTCCCAGAGAGAAAAGCGATCTGGGAACGCAATTGGGAACACCTAACCCAGGACTCGCTCAGCAAGCTATCACCCGCAGACGCTAGACTGGTAACTCTGCAGGCCAATGTCCCTCTGTATTGGTACGACGTGACGTTTGACTGGGCACCGATGTGGGAAGGCCAGGCGCCGGATAACCAGGAGGTGCACGAGCGCCTCGGCGAACTCCTCGACGAATACGACTTCGTCCAAGGTCTGGGTCAGATCGAAACCCCCGTCTTCGTCGCTGAGGGTCTTTACGACATTATCGTGCCCTATACGCTCTGGGAGGATGTGCTACCGAAGCTCCCGAATGCGACCTTCTATCTCTTCGAGAAGAGCGGACACACTCCCCAATTCGAGGAGCCGGAACTGTTCGCTGACAGGTTGATCGAGTGGTTCGAGAATACGGGTCCGGGCCGATAGCAGGAAGCACATCATGGACGGTGGCAGTCTCAGTGGGCTCTCATTGCTTATCGTGGTAGTTGGTGTCGCGATGCATGTGCCTGTTCTGAGACTGCTGGCTCAAGGAGCGACCTATTAAGGCCCCGGACCGTTCGCCTTCCGTCCCCAAAGACGAACTCATGCCCAGACTAGGGTGTTTTCTCGCGGGTTTTCCAGCCAATCAGAGACGGAAGGCAAGAGTCTGTCGCTTTCCCCCACCAACTACGCACACCCTAAGAGCCTGGGACCCCCTCCGCGAGCACCCGCGCTTCCAGGCGCTGGTGGAGAGGTACGAGTAGCCGGACTGTAGACAAACTGTAGACAGACCATTCGTCTCGATCGGGACTATCGGGATACTCAACAGGCTGGAAGGCCGCTTCCTGTCTTGTTTCGAGTCCAATGGACCCCAATAGTCCTCGGGTCTTTTCGTACTTTTAATCCGCAGGTCTCGGCCAGCGATTCCCCACGCCTGGCCCGGTCGCGCCCACCCGCAGAGGGCGTCTCAAGCAGTGAAGCTCCACAGCCAATCGGCCCTCCAGTAACGCTATAGTTGACAGGGTATAACTTACGCCTAGATTTGTGTTTAACTTGGTCCACCTTAGCCCATCACTAGATGGAAGACGCACCTTCTTCGACAGTCTCGCCCCAGTCGTCCGGTAACCCCGAGCCCCGGGAGGGCGAGGGACCGGCACGGGCCAACCCACCGACGGTGGCGATCATCGGCCGGCCCAACGTGGGGAAGTCGACGTTCTTCAACCGGATCGTCGGGGGTAGGCGTGCGATCGTTGATAGCGAGCCTGGGGTCACGCGGGACGTGCACTTCGCCGACGCCGAGTGGGCGGGCCGACGCTTCTACATCGTCGATACGGGCGGGCTCGTCGAGGATGCTGAGGGCGAGCTCGAGAGTGCGATCCGGCGGCAGGCGCTTACGGCACTGGACAGCGCCGATGTCCTGGTCTTCATGGTCGACGGGCGCGAAGGCCTCCATCCGCTGGACCAGCACATCGCCGACTTGCTGAGGAAGCAGAAATTGCCGGTGCTGCTGGTGGTGAACAAGGTGGACAGCTGGCCCGACGCCACGGAGCATCTCGAGTTCTTCGCCCTGGGCCTCGGCGACCCGGTGCCGCTGTCGGCGGCGAGCGGGAAGGGAAGCGGCGACCTGCTGGACCGCATCGTCGAACTGTTGCCGCCCGAGGTAGAGGGCGAGGAAGCTGAGCCTGGTCTGCGGCTGGCGGTAATCGGCCGGCCCAACGTGGGCAAGTCGAGCTTCATCAACAAAGTCATGGGCAGCGACCGGCTCGTCGTCTCGGAGGAGGCGGGGACGACGCGTGACGCGATCGATACGCCCTTCCAAAGCGATGACCGCAGTTTCGTGTTCGTCGATACCGCAGGCCTGCGCCGGAAGAGCCGTGTTCGAACCGGGCTCGAGTACTACGCCATGCTCCGCACGCTGCGGGCGATCGACCGGTCGGACGTTTGCCTGCTGGTGGTCGACGCCGACGAAGGCGTCGGCAACCAGGACTTCAAGATCGCGAAGCTGGCCTGGGACCGGGGCTGTGGGCTGGTGATGGCGGTCAACAAGTGGGACCTGGTAGAGAAAGAGACGAACACGGCGGTCCAGATGGAGAGGGCTCTACGCGAGCGCGTCCACTTTCTCGAGGCGGTTCCCATCGTCTTCATCTCGGCGCTCAGCGGCCAGCGGGTCAGCCGCGCCCTCGACCTGGCATGGCAGGTCGGCCAGGAGCGTGCGAAGCGCATACCGACGCCGGAACTGAACAAGCAGCTGGCGGCCCTGACCGAGACTGTCCAACCACCGCAAAAGAGGGGCAGACCCCTCAGGTTTTACTACGCGGCCCAGGTGGGCAGCGCGCCGCCGACCTTCGCGGTCTGGACAAACTTCCCAAAGGACGTACCGGAAAACTACTCCCGCTATCTCGTGAAGGGGTTTCGAAAAGCCTGGGGCTTCACGGGGACTCCGATACGCTTGAGGTTGCGGGCCCGCAGAAAGGGACAGACGTGATCGTCGTCGCTCTGCTACTGGCCGCCTACCTACTCGGGTCGACTCCCACGAGCTTCCTGCTGGCCCGCTACGGCAAAGGCATCGATCTGAGGGAGTGGGGCAGCGGCAACCTGGGGGCGACCAACCTTTACCGGGCAGCGGGCCCCGTCTACGCAGCGGTCTGCATGATAGTCGACGTGGGGAAGGGGTTCGTGCCCGCCTGGTTCTTCCCAGGGCTCGATGGGCTCGATCTCCCACAACTCGCCCTCGCCTACGGCATCGCTGCAGTGCTGGGCCACATCTTCTCGATCTGGGTGAGGTTCAGCGGTGGCAAAGGGGTGGCTACGGGCGGCGGCGTCTTCCTCGCTCTCGCGCCGGCGGCGGCCGGCTTGGCGGCACTGGCCTGGGTGGCAGTCGCCGCCGTCGTGCGGATCGCCTCGGTCGCGTCGTTGACGGCGACGACTCTGCTGCCGGCGTTCATCTGGGCCACCGGGCACCGCTTCGATTTCGTCTTTTGGGCCAGCCTGCCGTTGGTCGTACTGGTCTGGTGGACGCATCGGTCGAACATCCGGCGACTGGCGGCGGGACGCGAGCACCGCGTTGCACGCGGTGCCGGAGGCCGGGAAGCTGCAGCCGATTCCGAGTCAGTCCAATCCACAGGTGAGGCGTGAGCATGGGTAGAGCGACGGTGATTGGGGCTGGAAGCTGGGGGACCGCGCTCGCCAAGGTATTGGGCGAGAAAGGCCACACCGTCCGGATGTGGAGCTACGAGAAGACGGTGGCGGACCAGATCCGCGAGGAGCGCGAGAACCGCGACTATCTGCCGGGCGTCATGCTGCCGCCCAGCGTCGAGGTCTTCATGGACCACGGCGAGGCGCTGGACGGAGCGGAGATGGTCATAGCCGTAGTCCCGTCCCACGCGTTCCGCGACGTGATCGGCGCAGCCGCACCTCACATCCCGCAGAACGCCATCGTCCTCTCGGCTGCCAAGGGGATCGAGGTCGCCACGCTCGAGCGTCCCAGCGAGATCCTCGAGGAGTTGCTACCCGAGCACCCACGGCCGGCCGTACTCTCGGGGCCGACGTTCGCCCGGGAGGTCGGCGAAGGTGATCCGACGGCGCTGGTCGTCGCCTCGAGCGATTTCGAGGTCGCCCGCGAAGGACAGCACTACCTGAACACCGATCGCTTCCGCGTCTACACGAACGAGGATATCCTGGGCGTTGAGCTGGCAGGGGCGCTCAAGAACGTGATCGCCTTGGGAGCCGGGATCGCCGCCGGCCTCGGCTACCGCAGCAACAGTCGGGCGGCGCTCATCACCCGCGGGCTGGCCGAGATGACGCGACTGGGGCTGGCCATCGGCGCGAAGGCCCCAACTTTCGCGGGCCTGGCAGGACTGGGCGATCTCGTTCTCACATGCAGCTCGGAGTTGAGCCGTAACCGAACGGTCGGAGTGCGCCTCGGTAGAGGCGAGACGTTGGAGGAGATCCTCGCCAGCATGAAGATGGTGGCCGAGGGCGTGAAGACCACGAAAGCAGCCCGCCAGTTGGCAAGCGACTACAATGTGGAGATGCCTATCGTGGAGGAGGTTCACAACATCCTCTTCGAGGACAAGTCTCCCGAGCGCGCCACGGCGGATCTCATGTTGCGTGAGCCCAAACCCGAAGTATGGGGGGGCAGGGGGGGCAGCGATGCGACGTGAACGTATTGCTCGGCGCGAGTACTTCTCCATCGGAGAAGTCTGCGAAATGGCAGGTCTCAAGCCGCACGTGCTCCGCTACTGGGAGACCCAGTTCAAGGAGCTCAGCCCATCAAAGAACCGCGCGGGCAACCGTGTCTATCGCGCGCGCGAGATCAAGCTCATCGAGCTGGTCAAACATCTGCTGTACGAGGAGAAGTACACGATCGACGGCGCGCGGCGCAGACTCGAGAAACTGCGTGAAGAAGGCGACCTCGACGAAGTCGCCGAACAGGCTCTCGACCGGCAGACCCTGCGACGAGTGCGCGAAGGCCTCAACGAATTGCTGGACATCCTCGACCAGTCCCGCCCCGGTCGAGCGGAATAACCGGCGTGCCATCCGGATACCGAGAGACGAGCTCGCACCAGGAGCTGCGGCGCCGTATGGTGGAACAGCTCCAGGGTGCCGGGATCAAAGACCTGGCGGTACTGCACGCTTTCGATCAGGTGCCGCGCCACCTGTTCGTGCCCGAGCGATTCGCCGCCCGCGCCTACACCGATGAGGCTTTCCCCCTAGGCCATGGCCAAACGATCTCGAAGCCCAGCACCCACGCTCTCTATCTGCAGGCGCTAAATTTGGACGGCGACGAGCGGGTACTCGAGATCGGGACCGGCTCGGGCTATCAGACCGCGTTGCTGGCGACGCTGGCCGAGCATGTCTACTCGATCGAGCGGGTCCCGAAACTAGCGGAGGCGGCCCGCGCACGCATCGAGTCGCTCGGTTTCACCAACGTCGCGGTCCGCGCCAGCGATGGTACCTACGGTTGGCGCGCCTACTCGCCGTTCGATGCGATTCTGGTCACGGCCGGCGCACTCAAGATGCCGAAGCCGCTGCTCGAGCAACTGCGACCGGGTGGACGGATGCTGATCCCGATCGGAGACAGCGAGTCGCAACAGTTGCACAGGATAGAGAAGACGGCTGAGGAAGAGATCGAAGACACGGTGATAGGCCAGGTGAGATTCGTCCCGCTGCGCGGACTGGGTGGCCACGACGAAACAGAAAGGCGAGCCGGAGAGTGACCGGGGAGGACAAAGAGCGCGGCTGGGTCCGGCGCCTTTACGACTGGGTATTGAGCTGGGCCGAATCGCCCTACGGTGCGACCGCGCTCTTCGTACTCGCGTTCGTCGAAGCCTCGTTCTTCATCGTACCGCCCGACGTCCTGCTCATCGCGCTCTGCGTCGGCAAGCCGCGCCGCAGCCTCCACTTCGCCGCGCTCTGCACAATCGGCTCACTGCTGGGCGGTAGCTTCGGTTACCTGATTGGCCATCAGCTGTACGAGCTGATCGGCCGGCCGATCATCGACTTCTACGACGCCCACGAGGCGTTCCAGCGTGTCGGCGAGCTCTACAGGTCCAATCTCGTGCTGGCGCTGGGCACGGCGGGCTTCACGCCGATCCCATACAAGGTGTTCACCATCGCCGCCGGTGCCTTCGCCGTACCGTTCGTGCCGTTCCTCGTCATCTCGGCCGTCAGTCGCGCGGCCCGCTTTTTCCTTGTCGCCGGGTTGATTCGCGCCTTCGGGCCACAGATCCGCGACTTCATCGACCGCTACTTCAACCTGCTGAGCGTGGCCTTCGTCGTGCTGCTCGTGGCGGGGTTCTTCGTCCTCAAGTACGTGCACTGACGCCGATTTCCCCGGTTTGACCCGGGCCCGCCGCTGTATAGATTTCGGCTGGCCATAAGACCCTACGAGAGGAGTGCCAGAAGTGCCGACGATCCCAACCCCGTTTATCGGCGGGGCCGACAGTCCCGAGCAGAACAGGACGGACCAAACCGATCTCGAGCCGCCGTTCTTCTCCGACGAGCCCGCAGAGTCGCCAGACAAGCCGGAGCCCGGGGCAGGGGCCACCGAGCCGGCAGCAGAAGAGGCAGAACCGCCCTTCTTCTTCGAGACGGAAACCACCTCCGAAGAGCCGCTGCCAACCCAGGAGGCCACGCCCGATACGGAGCCCATAACCGTAGAGGAGGAGGTTGCACCGGCGGCAGAGCCGGAACCCGCCTTCTTGTCACCGACTGCGGATGAGGGAGCCGCTGCTCCACAGGAGAGCGACGTCGATCTGCCGGACTACCTTTTCGGCGCCGACACTCCGCCCCCATTCACACCTGCCGAGGGAACTGCGCCACCGCCGCTGCCCGAGAGTCCGGAGCGGCTGGCACACAAGGCCGAGGAGTTGCTGGAAGGGACATTTGGAGACCGCATCCGGGATTTGGTGGCTAGTCTCGGGGCGGCTGCCGCGGAAGTTGCGATACCCCGTGCCTTCGCAGCGGGCTACATGGCCGCCAAGAGCGGCGAGGAGAAATAGCGGATGGCAGAGCAATACTCGCAGGAAGACAAGTTCGTCGCCTCCGTAATCCAGTTTACGAACTGGGCACAGCGCAATACACGAACTCTGGTGGTCGCGATCGTCGCCTTGACGATCGTCGTCTTCGGTGTCCGTTACTACTTCAGCTATCAGGCGCAACTGCATAACGCAGCATCGAGCGAGATCCGTGCCATCCGCTTCGACCTAGAGGCCGGCGAAACCAGCGCCGTCGTCGATCGCCTCCGTACCTTTCTCATCCAGTTCGAGGACACACCCTACGGCCGCGAAGCCCGTGTGCTCCTGGCACATTCGCTCCTACTCGAGAACAGGGCGGTGGAAGCTATCGACCCCGCACGCCGCGCTGCCGAAAGGGTAGGCCGCGACCCGCTCTCCAATCGCGCCGCCTTCCTCCTGGCCGCCGCCTACGAAGAGGTTGCTGAGACGGCTCAAGCGATCGCCGTCTACGAGGACGTCGGCCGACGCGCTCGCCACCAGGCCGACCGGCGTCGCGCTCTAGAGGGCGCAGCCCGCCTGCGCGCCCTCAGCGGCGATCGCGCCGGCGCCGCAGCCCTCTACCAGGAGATCCTGGGGCTTATCCCCGACGATAGCCCGGCGCGCAGCTACTACGAGTTGCGGGCCGCCGAGGCGAACGCTCAAGCGCTGGTGACATCGCAACCAGCCTCCGAAGCCACCTCAAGCGACGGAGGCTAGTCCTCATCCAGGCAGGGACATATAGGCCGAGAGCAAAGAGGCGTAGTTGTCACATAATACATATTATGTAACCTAGGCGCTCGCCCTGGGCGGTGCGCAAGCCGGAGCGTCCCTATGCCCGGCGGCGCCCTGAGACTCGCCCAACCCGCCAACCCCGCGCAATTTGCACTTTTAGTTGACATCCCCTCCCCACCCCCCATCTTGGGGGAATCCTACCCGCGACAGCCTCGACCAGACAACCAAAGTAGCAATGTACGCAGACGACTTCTCCCGGGTCTTCAGGGCCTGTCTGGACATGATCAG
>CAYFSW010000141.1:0-28176 GCA_964345885.1 uncultured Gemmatimonadota bacterium
TGGGAGCGCAGCCTCACGCTCTGCCGCGCGCTGGACGATCAGGCGTGTCAGGCAGCGGTGCTGGGCAACCTGGGCGCCGGCCACTACGCGCTGGGCGACCTGGACCGCGCGCTCCGCTACCACACGCGCTCTTTGGAGCTCGCCCAAGAAGCCGGCGACCAGCGCACCTGCGGCAACGCGCTGGGCAACATCGCGAGCGTGTACAAGGACACTGGCGAGTTCGCGGCGGCCGCCGAGCACTACGAGCGCGCCTTGGAGGCGCGGGAGCGGACCGGCGATCGCCGTGGCGAGGCGGCGGACCTGAACAATCTGGGCCTCGTGCGCGAATCGCTGGGCGATCTGAAGGGCGCGGAGGAGTACTACCATCGCGCGCTCGATATCAATCGCGGCGACGGCCGCGAGCGCACCGCGGCCAACAACCTCACCAACCTGGCCAACCTGGCGACGCGCCGCGGGCTCTACGAGCAGGCGCTCGACCTGTACAACGAGGCGCTGGCACTGCGAGTCAAGACCGGCGACCGGCAGGGTGAAGGGCTGGACCTTCAGAACATCGGCCTGCTGCACCTGAGCTGGGGCGATTACCCGGCGGCGCTCCGATCACTGAACGCTTCGCTGGCCATCCTCGAGGAGCTCGGGATAACGGTCTGGCGCGCGGAGGTGCGCGCCGACATCGCGGCCGTATACACAGCGATGGGACGGCTACAGGACGCTCGGATGGACCTGACCAGGGCCTTCGCCGAGGCGGATGGCGACGCGTACCTGGGTCCGGCGCTGGCGATGCAGCGGGCCGACCTGTTGACCGAGCTGAACGAGTTCGACCGCGCCGCCGAGCTCTATCGGGAAGCGGAAGCCGCGTACCTGCAACTGGGCGACGCGACGGGGCGAGCGGAGGCCGAGACCGGACTGGGCTACCTGCATCTGATCCGCGGCGACTACGACGCTGCGGAGGAGGCGTTCAGTCGATCGCTTCGAGCCCACGAGACTCTCGGCGACGTCCGGCCCACGGCGATGGCGCGGCTGCGCCTTGGCGATGCGCGCTTTCTGCGCGGTGACACCGCTGCCGCACGCGCGACCTACGAGCAGGCACTCGCCGCATTTCAAGCCTTCGGCGACCCGGTCGCCGCAGCCGTAACGCTCGGAGCGCTGGCCGACCTTGACCTGGAACTGAGCGCCTTCAGCTTCGCCGAGGCCGGATACACGGCAGCTCTCGACTGCCTAGAGGGTCTGCCAGCCGGGCCGGTCCGCTGGTACCTCAGGCTGGGTTTGGGGTCGGCGCTGCACGGGCAGGGCAGGCTGGACGAGGCGGCTGCCGAGCTGCGGGCCGCCGCGCACGACGTGGAGACCATCGGCGCTGCGATGCCGATCGGCGAGCGCCGTTACGCGTACATGGAGGACAAGTGGCGCGTCTACGCGGAGCTGGCCGAGACCGAGCTGGACCGCGGCCGGCCCGGGGCGGCGTTCGAGACCAGCGAACGAATGCGCGCCCGCCAGCTGGTCGATCTCCTGGCACACGGCCGGACGAGCGCCCCTTCACCGGAGCTTGCCCTGATCCGCGAGGAGGAGAACCTACGTCGTCAGATCACCGTTTTCAGCGACGAGTTGTACGCATCACTCAGCAGCGATCTCGCACTCCGCGAGGTGCCGGAGGAGTCGGCCCCACAGCTCGACGAGCTACGGGAATCGCTGGCCGCAGCGCGAGAGAGCTACGAGCAGCTGCTGGCGCGGCTGGAGGAGTCGCGTCCGGAATACGCCGCCCTCTTCTCGGGCTCGGTGGCCGCGGCAGCGGATGTGCAGCGCTTGCTGCCCGCCGGCGCCGCGTTGGTCGAGTACCTGGTGTCCGACGAGTGGACTCTAGCGTTCGTCGTCTCGAACGACGGCGTCATGGGGCTGAAGCTGCCTATCGACCGCAACACCGTGCGTCAGCTGATCCGATTCCTACGCGGTACCCTAGGAGCGAGCGACGAGGACGACCTATGGCGCACCCCGCTTCGGCGACTCTACAGCGAGCTAATCGCGCCCCTCGAGTCGGCGGGTCATCTCGACAGCACGCAGCTGCTCATCATCGCGCCGCACGCCGAGCTGCACTACCTGCCCTTCCAGGCGCTGCTGCGAACCGCCCCGCACGGCGAGGGCTTCCTGATCGAGTCGTACGACATCGCTTACACGCCCTCGGCCTCGGTGTGGGCCGAGCTCGCGCGGCGCGCACCGCCCATCGGCGCGCGCGGCACCCTCGCCATGGCTCCGCGGCCGGACATCCTGGCCAACTCCGCAGCCGAGGTAGAGAGGATCAGTCGCGTGGACCCGCTGGCGGAGGTCGTCGTCGGATCGCGCGCTACGGAGAGCGCGTTCAGAGATCTCGCACCGGAACGCAGCGTACTTCATCTGGCGACGTTGGGCGTTCTGAACACGCGTAACCCGCTCTTCTCGCACCTGCAACTCAACCCGGACGAGACGACCGATGGTCGCTTGGAGGCGCACGAGGTGTTCGGTCTGCGACTGAACGCGGAGCTCGTGGTGCTGAGCGCCTGCCAGACCGCGCTCGGCAGCGGCCTTCGCCATGACGTGCCGCCCGGCGACGACTGGGTGGGGCTGGTCCGCGCCTTTCTCTACGCGGGGGCGCGTTCGGTGGTGGCGAGTCTCTGGCCCGTCGATGACCGGGCCACTGCGACGCTGATGGAGAGATTCTACACGGGGCTCGGGAGCGGTCGATCGAAGGCCCGGTCGCTGGCGGACGCCCAGCGTTCAATGCTCCGCGAACCGGGGCACGCGAATCCGTTCTATTGGGCCGCGTTCCAGCTGTCTGGCGGAGGGGAATGAGGGGGGAGCAGACAACGACGCATTGTCGAAAGAACCGGGCAGTCAGCCGGGAGGTACTCATGGCCTCGGTAAAGATACACAGATCAAGCGAGCGTAAGATCGGCACGTGGTCGATCTTGATACCGCTCGCGCTCGCCGCCGTGTTGGCGAGCTGCAGCGATGGGCCGACGGAGCAAGACGAGTACGGTGAGGACGCGCTTGACCTGTTCCCCGGTCTCACCGTCTCCAATCCTACCGCCTCAGCCACCGGTCTCACCGTTCCAGCCTCCGGCGGAGCTGTCGGCGCCGCCGCTGCCCTGGGCCTGACCTACGTTTCGGCTCTTCCCGGCACGTTCCCGGACGCTGAGACGGTCTGGATCACCAACCTGGCCAACGGGAGATCGGCCACCACCCCTTTGGTAGCGGGCGGTTTCGATCCCGTCGGACTGGAAGCCGAGACGGACGACGAACTCGAGATCCTGGTCGTATACGTGGATGGCAGCCGGATCAAGTACCTCACGCGCGTACCGCCGCGCAAACGACCCCGCGTCGTGCGCACCATTCCACCGAACGGCGCCACCGACGTGGTCCTCTCGGTCACGGTCATTGTCGTCTTCAGCGAGCCGATCGATGGCGCCACCATGACGAAGCAGGACGTGCAGCTCCTCCTGAACGGCAGTCCGGTGGACGGGACGCTGGAATTGACTGACAAGGGTGTGAGGGCTCGTTTCACTCCGGCTGAGCCGTTGCAGGAGACGACGAGCTACAGCCTCGTGATCGCGACCGGGCTGCTCGATCTGCAAGGTGATCCGCTGGAGTTGGAGGTGCAGGCGACGTTCACGACGGGGAGCGGGATACTGTCGCTAGAAGCCAGTATACACCACGCCTGTGCCGTGGACGCCGATGGCGCCCTCATCTGCTGGGGGGAAAATGCGTACGGGAGTTGCGGCCAAGGGTCGAGCGAAGGGTTCCAGCCACCTGAGCGCGTACCCACCACCCTGAAGTTCACATCCGTAGCTCCTGGCAATGTCTTCACTTGCGGCTTGACGGTCGAGGGGGAGGCCTACTGCTGGGGCTGGAACTATTGGGGCCAGCTGGGCGACGGCACGAGGACGGACAGTGAGGACCCGGTACGCGTCTCCGGCGGACACACCTTCGTCTCTCTAATAGCGAGTTCCCGGCATGCGTGCGGGGTCACGAGCAACGGGATTGCCTACTGCTGGGGGGCACACGACTTTTTCCAGCTCGGACCAACCCGGTCGTTGGACTCCTGTGACGGGTGGCTATGCAGCACGACTCCCGTGCGCGTCGGCGAGTTCGAGTCCTTGACCGCCGATCACCTCTTTACGTGCGGGCTGAAATCCGACGGGACCGCCTATTGCTGGGGCGCCGACTTTCCCATCGGAAACCTCGGGTCTGACCCCACGATGTTAGAGGCCTGTGCACTTGGCCATCTCTGCAGCCGGTATCCCCTCCCCGTCTCCGGCGGACACCGCTTCGTGCAACTGAGCGCGAGCCCCGGGCACGCATGCGGGCTCACGAGCGACGGGGCCGCCTATTGCTGGGGTGCAAATACCCGCGGCGAACTGGGCGTCGGGTTCACCTCCGAGGACCGCAACTCCACGCCGCTCGCAGTCGTGGGCGGGCACAGTTACGTATCCATAGCTGCCGGGGGAACTGGGATTGTAGTGGGCCCACGACACACCTGCGCCCTCGCGGAAGATGGCCGGACCTTCTGCTGGGGCGCTAACTCGGACGGACAGCTGGGCACCGGGGGGAGCCTCATTATGATGGATGTCCCAGAACCGACCGAGGTCACCGGCTCCCATCACTTCGAAGCGCTGACCTCGGGGGAGGTTGTTTCGTGCGCTGCCACATCGGAGGGAGACTTGTATTGCTGGGGTAGCAACGCCCTTGGCGTGCTGGGACACGATCCATCGACTCAGGGGGCAAGCAGCAGTCCGCTTCTCGTTCCGATGCCGTAAGCATGTGCCGCGCAGGCGCCCCGCCTCTAGGGCACGGGGTCTACCCGTCTCTAAGCGTAACCACCGGGTCGAGACGGGTAGCGCCCCGGGCCGGAAACGTTCCACCGGCCAGCGCCGTCAAGGCCAGCAGGATTGTGACGCCGCCGAAGAGCACCGGATCGAGCACTCGCATGCCGGGGACGAGCGTCTTCAGCCAGCCGATCAGTGGCAACGCACCCCACAGGCCGACCGCCCCACCTGTGGCGACCAACAGGAAGCTGCGTCTAAGGACCATTCCCAACACGGCCCGCGGCGTCGCGCCGACTGCGAGCCGGATACCGATCTCGCGCCGCCGCAACAGCACGTTGTACCGCATCACCGAATAGAGGCCGTGCACCGCGAGTAAGGTCGCGAGTCCACCCGTCACCCCGAACAGCAGGCCCAGCCAGCGGAGCGGTGCAATGTGCCGCTCGAGCCGACTCTCGGCACTGGCCACGCCGACGGTTTCCGCAGGCCCATCCATCTCCGACAGCACATCCTTGACCGCTGCGCCGGCCAACAGCGGATCGCCTTCCACGCGCACGCTCAGGTCGCAGGCGCGGGGCGGCTGCTGGAGGAGAGAGAGATAAAGAGCCGGCGGTGTCCGCCCCGCCGAACCCAGCGTCATTCCCTTAATGTCTTCGACTACGCCGATGACCGTGTACCAGGGACCGTGCGGGCCTCCAGTCTGTACCCGTCTGCCTAAGGGATCGCCGCGCTCGAAGTGCTCGGTCGCGAAGGTCCGGTTGACTATCGCCACAGGCATCGAGCCTAGACGATCGGCGGCGGTGAAATCGCGACCGCCGACGAGTTCCAGCCCGTAAGCGCCAAAGAAGCCCGGGCTCACCGCATGATGACGTGCGAACGCGGGAGACAACGGCAGGTACACGTTGCCGCGAGAGCAGTTGCCGCACTCGGCTACGACCAACGCCGCAGGGCCTACGGCAAGCCAGGCTGCCGGGCTGGATAGACTCTCCGCCTCTATCCCGCGCATGCTGCCGACCCGCTCGAGCAGCGCGTCGAAGTAGTCGAGTCGGCGCGCCGCAACGCCGTACTCTTCGGCTGCAAGCCCGAGTTCCACGATGAGGGTGTCGCGCGCTTCGACGACGCCCGACGTCTGCGGCACAGGAAAAGCACTCCGCATCAACAAACCGGCTCCGATGAGGAGCGCCACCGAGACCGCCAGCTGAACGACTGCCAAGCTGTCGCGCAGTAGTCGTTCGCCGGGCTCGCCGGCCGTACGTGTACCGACGGCGAGTGAGCCGAGATTCACGGATCGCAATAGCTTCGCCGATCCAACGAGCGGCAGGAGAAAAGTCGCACATGCGGGGACAAGCAGGCCGACGACCAGCCCCCACCACTCGACCGTGGAGCGTCCTGGCAAGACCGTGTGAGGCCAGGTCGAGCGCAGCACAACCGTGCCGACGAGCCCCAGCAGTGCTCCGATCCCGCATCCTAGTAACGCCAGCCAGAGCCCTTCGCTGAGCAGCCGCGATCGCAGGCGCGAGGGCGACGCGCCCAGCGCCGATTCGATCGCCAGGTCGCTGCGGCGGCCCGACGCGCGCGCCAGAACCAGGCCGATGAGCCCGACGAGTGCGATGACCAGGCCAAGACCGGCGACGACCACGAGAACGAACAGCATGTCGCCGAGGCCCTCGCTCTGGATCTGTGCCGCCGACCGCAGCGGCGCAGTCCAACTCGACTCCCACCCTGCGTCTCGCACGGGATCGAGACCCAGGACGCTATCCAGGGACAGCGGCCGAAGCGAGGCGAACCGCACGAGACCGAAGAGCGCCAGGCCGAGGCCGGTACCCAACGCCAGGGCGCCGGCCGCGGGCAACGTGAAGGCACGCGCACGCATAAGTCTACGGAGGCCGTAACCGAGATCAGCGGAGAGCAAAGAAAGTCTCATGTGCCCGTTACTTTGACGCGTCACATGGTAGCCGGAACGCCTGCCACCCAACAGCAATCTGCCAGCCCCGGCCGAAGCGCGCCACACGCGCCGAACCGCGGTCCAGCCGGCGCGGTTTTGTGAAGCGGAGCCAGGCACTATTTTTGCCATCCCAACCGCAGTCCCCAGCCGCTCGCCCACTAAGGAGCCTAGGATGGAACAGCTTGTCTACTTGGATAATGCTGCTACCAGCTTCCCGAAGCCGGACGTCGTGCACGACACAGTTCGGGACTTTTACCGCCAGAACGGGGTCAACCCAGGCCGTACCGGCTGCGACCTCGCCTTGAATGCCGAGCACATGATCCACGGTACACGGCAGCGTCTTTCCGCGCTCTTCAATAAGAGTCTGGTCGAAGCGGGCATCGAGAAGGACCCGAACCGGCTGGTTTTCACGATGAACGCGACCATGAGCCTCAATCTGATCATCAACGGCATTGTCAAGCCGGGTGATCACGTCGTGACATCGATGCTCGAGCACAACTCCGTCATCCGGCCGGTCAACCACAAGGTGAGGGACGGCGCCGAAGCCACGTTCGTCGCCCCTGACGACGAGGGGTATATCGACCCCGAGGAGATCCGCAAAGCCATCCGCAAGAACACCACGCTAGTCATCGTGAACCACGCCTCGAACGTCACCGGCGTCGTTCAGGACCTGCAGGCCATCGGAAAGGTGTGCAAGGATGAAGGCGTCCCGTTCGCCGTCGACGCAGCCCAGACGGCAGGCGTGCTGCCCATCGACATGGCCGAGTGCAACATCAGCTACCTATCCTTCACCGGTCACAAGGGCCTGCTGGCACCAACCGGAACCGGTGGGATCTGTGTGGCGGACCACGCGGAGATTGAGGGAACCATCTACGGCGGTACCGGCGTGCGGAGCGCCACGCCTTACCACCTCGAGGACTACCCCTTCCGACTAGAGGCCGGTACGCTGAACCTTGCCGGGATCGCCGGGCTGTCGGCCGGCCTCGAGTGGATCGAGGGTAAGGGTCTCGAGTACATCCACGGACACGAGATCGGACTGCTCGGAAAGCTGCAGGAGGGTCTCGCAGCGATCGAGGGCGTGACGGTCTGGGGGACGAAGAACCTGGAGCGGCGCGTCGCCACCATGTCGGTGACGGTCGGTGACCGCGACGCCGAGGACATCGGGACCATTCTCGATGTCGACTACGGGATCCAGACGCGCACGGGGCTACACTGCGCTCCGCTGATCCATGAGCACCACGGCACGGCGCCGCGCGGCACAGTCCGCTTCTCGGTGGGGCCGTTCAATACCGAAGAGCACATCGAGGCCGCGATCAAGGCGGTGGCCGCGATCGCGACCGGCAAATGGGGCTGACTCCCCTTTACGAGCCGCCGGCAGTAGAATCCATAAGATATGACTGACGAGACTGCAGCGCCGACCGCGGCGCAGGAGCCCGGACAGCCCGAGAGGCCGAAATCCGTCGTCGTCCTCTACAATCAGGTCGGCGAGGATTGGTATGAGAAGCTGCAGCAGTTCGACCCCTCGACGCTGCCGTTCGAGCCCGAGTACCCGGTCCACGTACCCACGGTAAAGGAGGAGTACGGAGAAGTCGCCCGCGCACTGCGGCGGTCCGGCTACCGGGCGCGTGCCGTGAACCTCGAGAACGACCTCCGCCGTTTGGAGCGGGTGCTCAAGCGCAACCGGCCGGACGTCATCTTCAACCTGGTGGAGTTCTTTCACGACGACGCCTCATTGGAGGCGGCGATCGCCGGGATGTACGATGTATACCGCATCGCCTACACCGGGGCCGCGCCATTCGCCCTGTCGCTCTGCCAGGACAAAGGCCTCACGAAACGCGTCCTCCAGGACCACAGTGTGCCGACCCCACGATTCAAGGTCTTCTACGAACCCAAGCTGCCGAAGCGGCTCGGCCTTCGCTACCCGATCATCGTCAAGCCGGTCTGGGAAGATGCCAGTGCGGGTGTCAGCAGAGACTCGGTGCTCTACGACCCCGAGCGCCTGGAGGAACGTGTCCACCACATATACGAAGAGTACGGCGCCATTATCATCGAGGAGTTCATCGACGGCCGCGAACTCCACGTCTCCGTCTGGGGCAACGACCCGCCCGAGGTCCTGCCACCGGTCGAGTTCGACTTCTCTGAGTTACCGTCCGAGTACCCGCCGATCATCACCTACTCGGCGAAGTGGAACCCGCTGTCCGAGGTCTACCACAAGGTCCACACGGTCTGCCCGGCGTCACTTCCCAAGCGGGTACTGAAGAAGGTCGAGGATGTGGCGATCCGCGCCTACCACGCGACAGAGTGCCGCGACTACGCGCGGCTCGACATTCGCCTGAAGGGAGACAAGCCCTATGTGCTGGAGGTCAACCCGAACCCCGACCTAACGGAAGGCGTCTCGTTCATGGACTCCGCCGAACAGGCCGGCTACTCGTTCGACGAGGCTTTGGCACACATCGTCGAGCTCGCCGGCGAGCGGCGCCCCGCGCCAGAGCCGCCGCCCGAGGTGCCGGGTGAAAGGCGACCCGGCGAGGATCTTGGGCTCTTCCCCACGATCCAGACACCGCCGGCCGATCCCGAGCCCGGTCCACCACCGGCCGACACCGAGCCCGGCCCACCGGGCGCCAGCGATACGTAGATCCCCGCAGCGCCTCAGCAGTCTTGGCGCTGCCGTCCCACAGCGGTGTTGCAACTTTGCCTGCCCGGGCACAATCTAAGGAAACGAGATCCAGCCTCAGCGAATCGAGACGGAGGGAGAGCGATGCGAGCTCACCGAGCCACTCCTGTCCTCCTGCTGTGCGGTCTGCTCTTCGCGCTGCAGGTATCGGCGCAGGAGGGTGTGCCGACGCAGGAGGAGTTTTTCGAGGTCGTACGCACCGAGGGCGTGGCGAAGGCGGTCGCGCTATTCCACGCGGTGCGGCAGCGGCACCCCGACGTGGTGATCTTTGCCGAGTATCCGATGAACGACCTCGGCCTACGATACCTGTACGGGGGCCGAGTGGCAGAGGCCATCGAGCTGCTCAAGCTCAACGTCCTGGCGTACCCCGAGGCCTTCAACACGTACGACAGTCTGGCCGAAGCGTACATGATCGACGGGGATTTTGACGCGGCGATCGAAAACTACCAAGTATCGGTCGAGTTGGAGCCCGACAACATCCGCGGCGTCAGGTACATCTACCTACTGCAGCACTACACGAAGGAAGAGCACTACATCACGATGCGCGACGGCGTCAGCTTGTTCACGCAGGTCTACATTCCGAGGGACCGGAGCAGGACGTACCCCATATTGCTGAGGCGCACACCCTATTCGGTTGGCTACTACGGGCCGACGTGGTTCCACCAGCGTCTGGGTCCGAACGACCTCTACCCGAGCGAAGGCTTCATCTTCGTCTATCAGGACGTGCGTGGGACGTACATGTCCGAGGGCGACTTCGTCGTTATGCGGCCACACAACTCGGACAAGCGAGGCGCTCGGGACACCGATGAGAGCAGCGACACCTACGATACGATCGAGTGGCTGCTGGAGAACGTTCCGAACAACAACGGGCGGGTCGGCATCTACGGCATCTCCTACCCCGGTTTCCAGGCCGTGATGGGGATGATCGATGCCCACCCGGCGTTGGTGGCGTCATCCCCGCAGGCATCGCCCGCCGACATGTGGATCGGAGACGACTTCCACCACAACGGCGCCTTCCGCCTCATGTACACCTTCGACTGGCTGGTCCGCAGCGCCAGTCAGAGGACCGGCCCCTCCACCGCCGGTCCGACGCGCTTCAGTTACGGCACCCCGGACGGGTACCAGTTCTTCCTCGATCTCGGCGTCCTGTCGAATGTGGATTCACAATACCTGCACGGCCGCGTTCCGACCTGGAACGAGTACATGGAACACGGCGACTACGACGACTACTGGAAACGACAGAGCGTGCTGCCACACCTTCACGACATCGACCTCGGTGTACTACACGTCGCCGGCTGGTTCGATGCAGAGGACTTTCGTGGCCCGATGGACATCTACTACACCATGGAAGCGAATGATCCCGACAACAAGAGCACGATCGTCATCGGGCCCTGGCGCCACGGTGGCTGGGGGTGGATGGACGGGGATGCCCTGGGCGAGATCAACTTCGTGCAGAAGACCGGCGAGTACTTCCGCGAGAATGTAGAATTTCCGTTCTTCAACTACTACCTGAAAGACGAGGGGCCGCTCCATCTACCCGAGGCGCTGGTCTTCGAGACCGGATCCAACGAATGGCGGTCCTACGACCACTGGCCTCCAGAGGAGGCGACAAAGAAGTCGCTCTATTTCCAGGCCGACGGCGGGCTTTCGTTCGAGTCCCCTTCCGGCGATGCAAGCGAAGCCCACGACTCCTATATCAGTGATCTCGACAAACCGGTACCGTGGTCTACAGCCATTCAGACCCGGCAGGGGCATCTCTGGATGGTCGAGGACCAGCGGTTCGCGGCACGCCGGCCGGACGTATTGGTCTACCAATCCGACGTATTGACCGAGGACATCACCATCGCTGGCCCTGTCATCGCCAACCTCTTCGTCTCGACGACCGGTACCGATGCCGACTGGATCGTCAAGCTGATCGATGTATACCCGGACGGGAGCTGGAAACGCGGCGCCGACTCCGGCATGCGGATGGGCGGCTTTCAGATGCTGCTCGCCGGCGAGGTGTTCCGCAGCAAGTACCGCAACAGCTTCGAGAACCCCGAGCCCATGATTCCGGACCAAGTGACGGAGATCAGCTTCGACCTCGGCGACAAGAGCCACACGTTCCTTAAAGATCACCGAATCATGGTGCAAGTTCAGAGCACATGGTTCCCGGTGATCGACCGCAACCCGCAAACGTTCGTCGATATCTATCACGCTACCGAAGAGGATTATCAAAACGCAACGCACACGGTCTACCGGGCGCCTGACTTCCCTTCGCACCTCGAGCTCCTGGTGGTGGAGCGGGAACGGTGAGAAACGTCAACGAGCAGCGGCTAGCAGAGCTGCGGGATGCCTTGCAGGCGCGGCCACGCGTCCCGCTCGCCAATCTGCCCACGCCGCTCGAGCCCTGCTCGGGGCTCACCCGTGAGCTGGGCGGCCCCCAAATCTGGGTCAAGCGCGATGATCTCACGGGGCTAGCCACGGGTGGCAACAAGACACGGATGTTCGAGTATGTGCTCGGTCAAGCCGTCGAGGAGGGAGTCGACACGGTGGTGGCCGGTGCGGCGGTGCAGTCGAACTACTGCCGGCAGCTGGCGGCTGCATGTGCGAAGCTAGGCTTGGAATGTCACCTGCTGCTCCGCAAGGTTCGCGCCGAACGGGACGACGAGATCCAGGGCGGACTGCTGCTTGATCTGCTGGTGGGCGCGAAGGTCGAGACGATCGAGGGGGTCGATTGGACTGAGCACGGGGAGCGCATTCGGGAGCGCGCCCGGCAGCTGGAGTCACAAGGGAAAAGGGTGTACATCGGGCGAGTCGGCGACGAGTCGCGACTGGGGCGCTACGCCGTGGCCTACGCGCACGCGTTCGCCGAAATCATCGAGCAGGCCGAGCAGCTCGATCTGACGATCGATGAGATCTGGATGAGCTCGTCGGACGCCACGCAGGCGGGGCTGGCGATCGCGGCAAAACACTGCGAGTCCCCTGTGCGCCTGGTGGGTCTGCCCGCAGTCCCGCAGCCGATCAGACCGGGATGGACTTTCCCCGACTGTATCTCGTCGTTCGGAAACGAAAGCGCGGAGATCGTCGGCCTGCCCACACGACTCGAGCCTGACGACATAACCAGTATCGTCGACTACGTTGGGCCGGGCTACGGCGCGCTCACGGACGCGGCGCGGAAGGCTATGCAGCTGGCGGGGCGTTGTGATGCGTTGCTGCTCGATCCCGTCTATACCTCGAAGGCGATGGCGGGCTTGATCGATCACGTGCGACGCGGCTTGGTCGCCCGCGACCGCACCATCGTCTTCCTCCACACCGGTGGACTGCCGGCGCTGTTCGCATATGCCGATTCGCTCGGCTTAGAGAGCTTGCTGTAGCAGGACGCGCCGGGCTATTCCAGCTCGAAGCTCACGGTCACCCGCGCCGTCACCGAAAGCTGACCGGGCGTCGTCGGCCCTTCGAGCCGGGAGGGCGCCGCACCTATGTTCTGGACCACGTTCTGGCTCATCACCCCACCCGCACGGCGGCCCCACCAGGCGCCGTATGAAGACCAATAGCCGAACTGGTCCTCACGGATCGAACGGGGCCTGCCCAGTCTTTCGTCCAACTCGGCGGCCATCGCCTCGGCTTTCTCGACCGCTGCCTGTATGGCCAGCGACCGTGCTCGGTCGCGATGTTCCCGCAGCTCCGTAGTGCGGAAGTCGATCCCATGAACGAAGTTCGCTCCGGCCTCGAGGACTGCCGACAGTAGGTCCTCGAACTCGCCAATCTCACGAAGTCGCACGACGATGGTCTTCTGGACCCAGTAGCCCAGAAACTCGAACGCCTCGTAGCGATCTCTATAGCGCGGCTCGATCTGAAGGTACTCGGTTCGCAGGTGCTCTCTCTCGACCCCGAGCAATTCTGCCGCCGCCAAAACCGCCTCGACGCGCCGATCGTTCTCCGCCTTGGCGATGCCGAGGTCGAGGTCAGAGGTCTGGACACCCAACGTCAGCACCACTTCGTCTGGCACGACTCGGACCTCGGCCTCACCAGTGACCGTGATGAGACGGCCTTCCGGTTGCTGAGCGGCCAACGTGCCAGCGGCCGTCAGCGCGATAACCGTTATCAGAGCTGGCCCTCTCGACATCCTCATCGGGCGCCCTCCTCTCCCCTCTCCTTTACCAGCTTCGCCCGCTCCTCAAGGTGCTCTTCCATTTCCAGGTGCGGCACTCCCTCCGTCCACCAGTCGGGCGCCGGCTCGCCCTTTAGATAATGGTCGAAGAACTCACGCATGCGTACCGTGTAGTCCTTCTGGTTCGCCGGCTTGCGCACGCCGTGGTTCTCGCCCACGTACTGGAGCATCACCACCGGTTTCTCCAACCGCCGTAGCGTGTTGAAGTACTCGATCCCCTGGTTCCAATCGACGGCGCCATCCTCGTCGTTGTGCAGAAGCAGCAGCGGCGTCGTAACGTTCTCGGCGAAGTAGACCGGCGAGTTCCGCATGTAGGCCTCCGGCACCTCCCAGTAGCCGCCGCTGAAGCGCCCCTGGCTGCTCTCGAAGATCGGCTGGTTCGCGCTACCGGTATTCCAATAGATCGAGCTGTACATGCTGATCATGTTGGTGAGCGGCGCTCCGGCCAACGCCGCGGCGAAGGCGTCCGTCTGTGTAATCAGGAACGCCGTCTGGTAGCCGCCCCAAGAATGGCCTTGCAGCCCCACACGTTCCGGGTCGACGACGCCGGTCTCGATCGCAGCCTCCAACGCCGGCAGCACACACCAGACCGCCGACATCCCGGGGTCGTCCACCCGATACGTGATGTCGGGCATCAGCACCGCGTAGCCATTACTCGTGTAGACCGACTTGTTGAAGCCGCTGGCGCTGGGCGTGGTGTAGCGGTTCAGGGTCTGGGACATCCGCTCATATATATAGACGATGGTCGGATAACTCTTCCCTTCCTCGTAGTCCGCCGGCAGGTGGAGAGCCGCCTGTAGCCGATCACCATGCTCGCTCTCATAATCGAGCAGCATGGAGCCCGCGGTCCAGTTGAATTCCGACTGCTGCGGGTTGGCGTCGGCTATCTGCCGAGGCCGCCTGAATGACGCGTCGGTCACATGGTAGTTCGGGTAGTCCTCGTAAGTGTCCCGCGTGAACAGGTAGGTGTCGGCATCCTCCGCCTTGACGAGCGAGCCGTAGCCGGCGTCGTCCCACATCAGCATCTCGACACCGAGCCTACCGCGGTTGATCCTTCCCAGCCCGGCCTTTTTCGTCCACTCGCCGTAGGGAGCGAGGTAGACCGGCTTCGACAGGTCTATCCCTTCCTCATCCGGGTCGAGCCTGAAACGCCGACGATAGCGGATGCCCTCGGCCTGGCCGTTCACCGTGAGGTTGACCCCACGGTCGCCGTGTGCGGCGACTTTCCAGATGTCCCAGTTGTCGTAAAGCAAGACGAACCTGCTGTCGCTCGTCCAACCGATGGGATAGATCGGTGGATCCACTACGGGGCGGTCGTTCTCCGTGTTGATGAACGACGTGGGGACCTCCTGCGAGATCGTGTAGTGACGTCCCCCGGCCATCTCGTAGGTGTGGAATTGTCCGTCCCGATAGTAGAGGAGGTGGCTCCCATCGGGCGCGAGACCGAACGCCCAGCGGTTGCTCTCCAGGGCCAGCGTCCGTTCGCCACTGTGCATATCGATAGCATAGACATCACGGAATCGCCGGCCGTCTAAGTTGCCCATCAACTCGTAGTCGTCATCGTCGTAACCGATAGCCCAGCGCCCCTTGGCCGATGCCGTCACCTGCCGGACGTCGTCGTCGGCCAGTCGGATGAAGCGGTCTTCGGCCACGCGGTAGAGCGACAGATAACTCCACTCCTTATCCCGCCCCTCCTGGACCTGCTGCATCGACTGCAGCCTTTCGTCCTGCCAGTGCCAGATCACCAGGTCCGGTTTCTCCTCCGCTTCTTCGTCCTCCCCACGCCGCGCGGGCCGCTCCTCCTCGTCTTCTTCTCCCTCCCCCTCTCCCTCTACTTCTTCGTCTGCCTCTTCTTCTCCCTCTCCCTCGGCACCCTCCTTCAGCGCCACCTCGTGGATCCCGAACAGAATGGCATCCAGCGGTTCGGTCCATTCGGGGGCTCGGTTGGGGGAGATCGTCATGCCTTCTGGGAAGTCCTGATCCTCGCTGGGATCGTAGACGATCTTCGTGGGTCCGCGAGAACCGAAGTCCTTGAAGCCGACGACACTGTAGAGCGGCTCCTCGTAGTCCTCGTCCTCCACGCCCTTCAATGCCGCCAGGCCATCGCCTTCGTCGCTCCAATTCAAACTCCGATACACCGCCTCATCGCTCTCCAGGACGCGGACCACACCGCTCTGCATATTTCTGAGTTGGACGCCGTTGCCCGCCTTCCCGTCCGTGTCGATGAGCCAGCCCAACCAGCGGCCCGACTCGTCAAACGCGAACTCCGACACGTTGCCTATGCTGAGCTGCGTCCCGCCCTCCAGGTCATGGAGCAGCAGGTCGGAGCCCCGGGCCCGCTCACCGTTGTTTCGTCCTCCCAATAGCCCTTGGGGCGCGTAGCGGTGTAGAGCGATCCAGCCACCGGCCTCACCGGCGAACCGGAAGGCCTGAACGTCCTCGAACTCGGTAAGCTCGCCGCTGGCCAGCTCGACCAGTCCCACCTTGTTACGCGCAGGCTCTTTCTCTTTCTCGAGCCGCTTTGCCGCCGCGCGATCCGGATAGACCGTGAAGGCGAGCCAGCGCGAATCCTCCGAAAAAACCACCGAGCCACCGAACCGCGGCGCCTCACCGACCGGGAACCGATGCTCAGCTTCGTCAGCCGTGCTGCGCAGCACGACCTCCCCGTCGCCCTCGTTGGGGCTCAAACGGTAGGCGAACCAGGCCCCGTCCTTGGAAACCGTGGCCGAACCTATGCGCTTCCAAGCAAGTATATCGGGGATCCCGATCGGTCGTCGCTCGGAGTCCGTGACGACCTCCGGCTCCTGTGCGACAGCCGTGGCCGACGTTGCAGCAAGCCCGGCCAGAGCAAGAATCAAGACGGTCAGCGGGAGTGGACGGAATAGCGGACACGGTCCCATCGAAGCACCTCCGTGCTGGCTTCCTAGAGTGGAGCGTGAAGAAATTCCAGCCGCAAGATGGGCGTTAGGGTATCGACGTGCAATCCGCCCGAACGCAGGTCACTGAGGCACCACGATGTCCCGGTCGCTTACCAGGCGAACGTGTAGGTATACTTGATCAACACCGTCCGGTTGTCGGTAATAGGCAGCGCAGGATCCACGCGATCGCGGTTCAGGTTCACTCCCTCGTTGTAGACCAACCAGAGGTCGTTCCCCTCGGCGAAGTTATAGCGAAAACGAACGTTGGCCGCCGCCTGGTCGCCTACGTTGCTGTACTGAATGAAGGCGTTCATCGAGAATCTCGTATCCAGCGCCGTACCTACCCTCAAACGAACCAGGTGGGAGTCGAAACCCTGGTCACGATCGGGAAAGCGGACGACATCCATGGAGTACTGCATACTCAACTCGAGATGCGGCGACACATACCAGACGGGCACGAGCCAGACGTTCGCTCGCCAACCATCGTAGAACTGCTGCACGCCGCCACCAAGGAACGTTCGGAACGCTCGGCCCGGCGGCAGGCTATAATCGAACTCGAAGCGGGGGAACCAGTAGCTGCCGGTCGGGACATAGGTGTCCCGCGGGAAGTCGAGTTGCTCGCGGAGGTCCTCGTAGTAGAGCTCCAAATCGAGTCCGATACGCGAGCCCGACCTCCACAGCAGGTCGACATCGTGCTCGATGAAGAACGACTCGACGCTGCCGTCCGGGTTGCGCAGGGCGAGCGAGCCGAACAGCTGGAAGGGATCGATCCTGCGTAGCGGTCCGCCTTCCGGGTAGTGAAAGTAGGCCAGCGAGTATTCGAAGTCGCTGAAGTTCTGGCGGGTAATGAACCCCATCTCGGGTCGGTAATCAGCACCGAACCTGCGAGCGGAGAAGAAATACGAGAACCCGCGCTCACGCGCCCGATTGACGTAGACCCGTATGGCGCTCGCTTCTGCGAAGCGGAAACCGTGTTGGTCGATGATGTCGTCATCGAACGTTTGGGCCCAGCGGATCGCCAGGTAGTCGTCGCCGGCGACCCGGAACGTGCCATCGAGGCCGTACCCTACGTTATAGGATCCGTCATCACCCAAGCGGGTGGTTAGCATCGCACCGGCGTTAGAGTACTGATTGAAGACCCTACGACGCACCCGGGCGACGCCGAAGTTCTCTGCCGGCAGGTAGGAGCTGTTCTTCGTCTGCATGTTCAGGATGCCGAGATCCCACTCGCCCGCTCGCCCCACCAGCCGCCCACCCGCGATGATCGGTATAGCTTCACCCGCGTAGAGCCCGATCCACCTGCTGTGGAACAGGCGGGTCGCGCCTCCGGTGAAGAAGTCGAAAACCCCAGAGCGTTCTTGGAAGAAGCGACGCTTCTCGGGATAGAACAGGTGGAAGCGGGTCAGGTTGACCTGATAATCGTCGGCCTCGACCTGGGCGAAGTCGGTATTGACCGTGAGGTCCAGCGTGAGGTTGCTGGTCACGTTGTACCGCAGATCGCCGCCGACCTGGAACTCGCCTTGGCTGTTCAGGTCGTAACCGTTTTCGAGCTCGTTGAGCTCTGACGTCTGCCCAACACCGCTCAGCATATACGGCGTCAGGTAGACCGGCCGGTGGGTGGTAACACCTACGAGGACCGCGTCCTGGGCGAGGGACGGTCTGCGGTAGTCGAACTCGGGCGCGATCTCCGGGTAGATTTGTAACTCGTTCTTGCGCGGGATGTAGCGGTAGGCCGTAATCCCCATCTCGACTCGACCGCCCACTGCCTGGAAGCCGAGGCTCGAGAATGGAATGCGCAGCTCAGCGAACCAACCCTCAGAGGTCTGTACGGACGAGACATCCCAGTGCGTGTCCCAACTGCCGTTCCACGCACCCTGCCCATCGCCACTGATCGACACGTCACCGCGGATCCCGGCCGGCGTTGTCCAGAACCAGAGCCCGATATCGTTGTCGTTGAAAGGATCGACCACGATGCCAAAGCAGTCGTCGCCGCTCAAGCGGTCCCGGTACATCGAGTTGACCTGGATCCCGGCTGGGTCGGAGTCGAAGAAGCGACCTGCGACGTAAAGGTACCCTTCGTCGTACGCCATCCGGATCTCCGTCCGCTCGGTCAGTGCGCCGCCCGCTGCCGGTGTGTACATGATGAGCGGGAATGGCTCGACCGCCTGCCAGGCCGGCTCGTCGCTCACCCCATCCAGGGTCACCGGACCGCTGAGCCGTGATAGCCTGAGATACGCGTCATCTTGCCCGGACGTTGCATCCTGCGTCTGTCCGAAAAGCCTCGACGCCCCCTGTAGCAGCGATGCGGCGCTGCTCACCGCTACCAGGGCGGCCAGCACGCTGGCGATTCTCTTAGTATTCACAGCAATCGTCGTGTTTGTGGTCGTGCCGACGCGACGGGTTGATCTCATCGAGTGCCCAGATCGCCATCGCTCGCACCGATGGTTCCGGATCGCGCAGCGCGTCCAACAGTCCCTCGACCGCCCGCTCGTCATCCAGGCACCCCAGGCACTCCGCCGCCGAGCGTCGCATCCGCGCATCGTCGTCGGCCAGCGCGACGAGCAAGGCGTTCACGTCGTCGCCCAGAACACTGGCCTCCGTCGAGCCCAGTCGGCCCGTCCAGACTTCATCGTTATCCCACGAGCCGCGGCCCCAGGCGGCGAATATCGCCGCGCGTTCCGCGTTCGCCTCACTGCTGCCGATCTCGCCAAGGGCCCAGATCACCGGCTCACGCAGTCCAACCTCGCTCCGGTATGCAGAGACCAGCGGCTCCACCGCCGCCGGATGCTCGATCTCACCCAGCGCCAGAACAGCCATCTCGCGCACCAGCGGATCGTTGTCCCCCAGCAATTCGATTAACGGCGGGATCGCCATGTAATCCTTGCTCTCACCCAGGGCCCAGGCGGTAACGAGACGCACGTCGGCGTTCCTGTCCTCCAGAGCCTCGATCAGCGGCCTCACGCCCCGGGTGTCCTCGAGCTCACCCAGCGCCCACGCCGCGTAGCGCCTTACCAGAGGATCGTCGTCCCGCAGCTCGCGCACGCGCTGCGCCACCGCGTCGTCGCCTTCCTGCAGGGCACTCCGTATCTCGGCGGTCAGCTGCGGCAAGGCATCCGGGAATGCCGTGGCCAGCGCGCCCGCCACCGCAGCGAGGAAGATCAAGCGAGCGACGCCGGTTGAAAAGAAATTTTCATATAGTGACATGGTAATCCCACCTTTCCTTTCCGGTCTTACGTCGTTAGTCCGAGAACTCGTGACGTGACGGGTTGATCTCGTCGAGCGCCCAAATCGCCATGGCGCGAACCGCGGGCTCCGGATCGCGCAGCGCATCGAGTAACGGGTCGACGGCGCGCTCGTCACCGCGCAGCCCGAGCCACTCAGCCGCCGAGCGTCGCATCCTGGGGTCGTCGTCGCGCAAGGCCGCGGTCAACGCGTCCAGGTCGTTGGCGAGAGCGCGGGCCTCGCTGGAGCCGAGCCGGCCGGTCCAGACCTCATCGTTCCCCCAGGAGCCGCGTCCCCAGTCGGCGAATGCGGCGTTACGCGCCCGGTTGGCATCCCTGGTATCGATCTCACCGAGCGCCCAGATCACCGGCTCTCTGAGCCGCTCCTCGCGGCGGAGCGCCTCGGTCAACGGCTGGACGGCGGCGTGGTGTTCGATCTCTCCGAGGGCGAGAACGGCCATCTCGCGAACCAACGGATCGTCGTCCTCGAGCAGCTCGATGAGTGGATAGACCGCCATATCGTCTTTGATCTCACCCAGCGCCCAAGCGGCGACGAGCCGCACATCGGAATCCCTGTCGTCAAGGCTCTGGATGAGTGGCATCACACCTCTGTCGCTCTCGAGCTCGCCGAGTGCCCAGGCCGCGTACCGTCTCACACGGAAATCGTCGTCCTCGAGTTGGCTAATGCGTTGCTGCACCGGGTCGCCTTGCTGAATCGTTCTGAACAGTTCGGCGGTCGCCGTACCCCATAGCTCGACGCTCGCCAGCGGGAAGGCCACGAGCAGAGCGCCGACGGCCGCGGAAGCCAATTGAGTATGGGACAAAGGCGTACGATCCAAGCCTCGAGCCAAGATGCTTCGAACGCGTCGCGCCAGATTGGAAGCGTGTGCCATTGCGAACGCGGCGCGCGGAGTATCATCCACAACCTGGGCGCGGGCGATCTCGTAGAGGTGCGTCGCATAGACGTGCGATCGTATGCCGATGTGCAACGCCAGGTCGTCGCAGGCGCGCTCGCGCTCCATGGCGCCCTGCCGCGCGGCGATCCAGACAAGCGGGTTGAACCAGTAGATCGCGCAAACGATCTCCACCATCAGGAGGACCGCGTAGTCCCAGCGGATCACATGGGCCAGTTCGTGCAGCAACACGATCCGCTTCCGCTCCATCGTCCACGTCGCCACACTCTCCGGGAGAATCACGACCGGCAGCAACACGCCCCACGTCAGTGGTACCGACACCTCATCGCTCACGACCACACGGACCGGCCGCCGAACCCCCAGGTCGGCGACGAGTCGCTCGGCAAGCCCGCAGACTTCAGCCGAGCCGCAGTCTCGTGCACGCCACGTGATGCCTCTGACCCGCAACGTGTCGAACCCGAGGCGGGCGAGCAGAGCGAGAACACCCAACGCCCAGATCATCAAGGCGACGGCGGCGGCGGAGGGCCCCGCCGGTCTCGCTGCTCCGATACTCGCCCGCTCCGAACTTGCCGTCGGACCCGGCGACGCACGGTTATCGTCGCCCGAAGCGAACATCGCTGCGGACTCTCCACGCTCCTCGGGCTCACAATCGCACTCGCAATCGCAGAATTCTTCATCGACTGCGCTAGCCACATCGCCGTCGGCAATTGCAGCTGTCTCCACCGACACATATAGCGGTTCCAGCTTCCAACCCGGCAGCGACGACGACAGAATCGGAAGGAACAGTAGGCAGCCGAGTGCAACAGTCCACACCGCATGACGAACCGCTGCCGAAGCCCCGCGCAGATACCACGTGACCACTCCAGCGATCCCGAGCACTATCGTGCCTTTTAGCAAGACGTCGACCGCCAAGTCGACGACGAATGCCACGTATGGATTAGTCAGCATCTGACCCATGTGACTTTCTCTCTTCTTCGATCCACTTCGCGATCACATCCAGTTCCTCCCGCGAGAGCCTCGACATGCCGAGCAGCGCCAGGATCGCTCGCGACGGCGACCCGCGGAAGAACGTCTGCAACACGTTGCGAATCGCTGACCGCGAGGCCGTCTCGTGCGGAACCGTCGGCGTGTAGATGTAGCGACGCCCTTCCTGACGGTGCTTCACGTGGCCTTTCTTCTCGAGAATCCCCAGCGTCACCCGAACCGAGTCGTAGCCGGGATCGGGATCCATGCGACCAACGACATCGGCCGCGCTAGCCTCTCCCAATCGGTAGAGGATCTCCATGATCTCCCGCTCCCTGCGGCTCAGCTTCGCCTGTTCGGCTTTGGTCAATCTGCTCTCCCCCGGCTTTGCTGAAAAATTATTTTCATGTGCCCCATACTAATCCCCCTCCCCAGCGCTGTCAAGCATTATGGGCCAGACGCCCTGGGAGAGGGGCTGGTTGGGGGCATCACAGGCAGCCGGGTCATCCCCTATTCACTCTTACGAGGCTTGCAGGCGGAAGGTGTCGAGCGGCAGGTTCAGACCAGGAGGAGGGTCAGCAGTACCCAGAGGGCGACGGCCACCGCCGTCTGCACCACCTCGGTTCGGACTTTGAGCGCCATCACGCTGAGCCTCCTTCCGATTCCACGTCCCATCCATAGCACGGCCTTCACGGAATCAGAGAGGCAGGCCCGGGGCCAGACTCACCCCAGTTCCGAAACCGACAGGGTATGCCATTGTGGGATATCGGGTTGCTCGGTTTGACTCTACGTGACCCTTCGCTTCGGAGTGCGGGCTTGTGTCCAGGCGGACACAGGCAGACGACGGTCAGGGGCCCGGCAAGACACGCATCGTCTCGGCCGCCCCCCACGGTGTCCACAAGGACCGCGATGGAGAGTAGGTAGATAAGCAGAAGCTCCCATTGGGATAGCAGCCAGTAAACGGGGAAGAACGTCAAGACCAGCATTTCGATGGGAGCGTAGATCCCCACGGCCCGGCTCTCCGGACGACCTCGGTTTCCATATCTTGGGGGCGCCCCAGATCATAAAACAGTGGTGTGTCTTTCCGCCCATCTTGTAGTTCCGAGTGCCGAATGATGGCGATCAAGGCAGCGGAACCGGGATCGCCGTGAGAAGCTTGTAGAAGACAAAGCGTTCAAACTCAGGCTTGACCACAACGCAGTTCCCGGGGGAGATCATCTTCTGATAGCTCGTGATGGGGGTCGCTAGATGAGCTTGCAGCAGTAAGAGTCTGCCTTTCCCCTGATGAACCTTCCTATGTCCACGGCCGACTGTATGTCATCATCGGCAACGCCTAGGCTGCGAGCCGCCTCGATATGCCTCTCCAGGCTCGAGGTGCAGCTGACCGCGAACGCGGACGCGATAGACACCAACTCGGTGATACGGGTCGCGTCGGCAACGTCGACGGGGCTCTCACCTGAATCCCCGCGAAGCTTGCGCCCCAGAAGCCTGAGCCCATGCCATTCCATTATTTTTCTGGCGCGATCGCGCACCGCGATCGCGTCGGACATGGCCTGCTCGATCTCTTCATCGCTGGCGCCGGTCTTGCGCACCTTCTTGAAGTGGTAGTCGGCGCAGAGCTTGCATCCAGCGGCCAGCGATGCGCCCACGGAAACCAGCTCTTTCTCCTTCGGCGTCAGCGACATGTCCCGCTCTTCGGTTACAGGGAGGGAATCGGTCCCTTCACGCTACGATAATCTGCGAAACGCGTCAAACGGACCCGATTCTGGAATTGCCAAGCTTATGAAATGACGACTGCAACGCGCCGTGTGGTGGTGAAGGCGGTGACGACGACGGCTAGCGACCTCCGCCGCGCCCACGCCGCCTTTCCCGCTCCAACAGACGCAGCAGCTCGAGACGCAGGCGACGGGCCTGATCGCTGACCCACTCCTCACCATCACGCAGCCAACGCACGACCGCGTAAGGCGAGCAGCTACGACGTGGCGCCGTTCCCCGCAGGAAGAGCTCGCGTTCGCCGCGGCAGCCGAGACCGGCGCGCAGGCCGGTGCGCGGATCGATCTCTACCACCTCGATTCCTGGCGGGATACTGAAGCGGCCGCCACCGTACCGACCCTCGTCGCCGCGCGAGCCGATGGCATCGACCAGAAAGCGAGCAAAGATCGGCAGCGCGGCCCTCGCCCCGGGCAAGTCGATGCTTCGTCCATCATCGAAGCCGACCCAGACACCCACCGTCAGCGACGGGGTGTACCCGATGAACCAGCCGTCGCGGAAGTCGTTCGTCGTTCCCGACTTCGCAGCCACCTCGCCGCGGTAGCCGAGCGAGCGCAACCCGCGGCCGGTGCCGCGCTCGACAGCTCCACGCAGGGCTGAGGTCACGAGATACGTCTCCGCCAAGTCGTAGACCTGCTCGCCGGCCCTATCGTTGCGAGCTATCAGATTACCCTCACGATCGAGCACGCCGAACACGGCGCGGGTGCCGGCGCGATATCCGCCCGCCGCCAGGACCCCGTAGGCGCGCGTCAGCTCCAGCGGGGTCACCTCGTTCGAGCCGAGGGCTATGCTGGGCACGGCGATGAGACGGCCTTCGATCCCGAGGTCGCGTGCGGTCTCGACGATTCGTTCCGCACTTACCTTCATCCCGAGCCTGGCGAATGGCACGTTGAGCGACTTCTCAAGCGCCTCGCGCACCGTGATCGGCCCGCGGAAACGCTGGTCGTAGTTCACCGGCTCCCAAGGTCCTTGCCGGGTCTGCACGACAAAGCGCTCGTCATGTAGAATGCTGGCGAGGGTAAGCTGTTCGTCATCGTCGCTGCCGCCATCACGACGCGCTAGCGCGGCAAGCGTCACGATGGGCTTGAATGCACTCCCAGGCTGGCGGCGCGCCTGGGCCGCGCGATTGAACTGCGAGGCACCGTAATCGCGACCCCCGACCATGGCGAGGACATCCCCGGTCTGCGGGTCGAGGGCGACGAGCGCCGCCTGTATTGGCGGATCATCGCGGGCGAGATTCGGGTACTGTGACTCGAGCCGCTGTAGGCCCCGGCTCACCGCCCGCTCGCCGGCCAGCTGGAGCCGTGCATCCAGCGTGGTGAAAACGGCGAGGCCCTGACCATCGAGACCGCCTTGACGGTCGGACTTCAACTGCTCTCTCACAAAGTCGATGAAGTAACGGGCGCTGCGTGCCGGGCGGGACTCAGCCCTTACGATGAGCGGCGAGTTTACCGCTGCTTCGTAAGCCTCCTGGTCGACGGCCCCCACCTCTTCCATCCGCCGCAACACCAGGTCGCGACGCGCCCTCGCTGCTTCCAGTCGCCGGAATGGGTTGTAGAGGCCCGGACCACGTACCAAGCCGGCGAGCGTCGCGGCTTCGCCGAGGTCGAGCGCGCTCACATCCTTGCCGAAGTAGTACTGTGCCGCCCGACCCACACCGTGGATCGCTAGCCCACCGTCCTGCCCAAGGTAGACCTCGTTCAGGTAAGCCTCGAGGATCTGTTCCTTGCTGTAGCGTCGCTCGAGAACGACTGCTATGGCCGCCTCACGCACCTTGCGGATCATCGTGCGGCGCGGATTCAGGAACAGGTTCTTGGCGAGCTGCTGGGTGAGTGTGCTGGCGCCCTGCCTGACCTGTCCCGCACGGAGGTTGGCGAGCGCCGCGGCGACGATCCGTCTCAGATCGAGCCCGTCGTGCTCGAAGAATCGCTGATCCTCGATGGTCAGGGCGGCGTCCACCAAGTGGTCCGGCACGTCGGCCAGGCGAACAGGAACGCGATCTTTGTGCGACTTGCCCTGGAAGCTGCCTATCAGCTCCGGCTCGAGCGTGATATGGGAAAGCCGCTCGCCTGTGCCGTCATCGATTCTCGCGATGCGGCCGCTGTAGTCGAAGCGAATGCTGGCGGTGCCCCCTAGGCTGATCTTCTCGTGGTGACGGAATGGCCGGCGGCCGATGACCCAAACTCGTGAATCGAGGCGGTACTCGCCGATCCCGACATCACGGCCCGTGGCGCGCGCGTAGCCCAGCCGCTCGAACTCGTCCTCGACCAGCGAGCGGCTCGGTTGCATACCGAGGTGCAGTACTAGAGGGCGGGCGTATATCCGTGTCGGGGCCTGAAGTGTGGAGTCCTCAAGGTGGGCCACGGTCACGGCCTCCAGCGCGACTAGGCCCGCAGCGATGCCTACCAGCGCCACAGCCGATGCCGCCAGGACCTCGAACCTGGACCTTCTTCGCGCCCAGACCCAGATTGCCTTCACGGGCGCCCTCCAGTACACACTAGCGATTGAAACCGGTTAGGCTGCCGGATTACCCTCTCCCATCATTTCGACGGGCCCGGTAGCCGTACGGTTGTCCACCTCATGCCGGTGACCGTAACCCTCTAACGCACCTTACGATGACAGCCCACACGCCGATTCACAGGGCTGCCCCTCGGCGCATCGGCTGAACCTGCCAATAGCTCAGGGACCGCCAGGCCCACTCCAACGGGCCGAATCGGAAGAACTGGAGCCAGACCACGCTGAGAACGAGCTGGCCGGCCAGGATCGGCACTGCGAGCAGCAGGGCCTCGACGCCGCTCAACCTGCCAAATAGCCCCAGACCGTATGAGTAGAAGATGAAGCCGCAGATAACGGACTGGCCCACGTAGTTCGTGAGCGCCGTGCGCCCCAACGCGGCAAGCCAGCGGACGACGCCCGACCCGGCGTTTCTCGCGCAGGCCAGCACCACCGCGCCGGCGTAGCTTAGGCTCAGCGCCGGAATCCCGACGTTGAAGCCTATCAAAAAGACCCAGATCGCCGCCGCGTACTCGGCGCTTAGCTGCTGCGCCGCTCCCCCCGTCAACTCAAGCAGCAGTCCAAGTACCAGACCCGAGAAGACGATCGTTCTGTAGTGCCCGAGATTTCGATCGCGCTCGAGGAACAGCGCGCGCTTGACGAAGTACATACCGAGGATGAACAGGGCGAGCACACGCCAGCTCAGGAACACGAGCCTGAGGGGCATCACCACGGCGAGGTAGCTCACGGCCCGATGACGGACCTGCTCCGCCCACGTGCCCTCGCGGAAGATGCGTTCCTCGTCGGCCATGAACTCAAAAAGCTCGCGCTCGGATACCTTGAAGACCTTCGTGACCAGAGGTATGAACGTCAGCCCCGTCGCTATCCCCGACGCGCTCGCGCCGCCCGCACGAAGGGGATCCTCAGTCTGCCCAGACGCTCCACCTCGTTCGCCAAGCAGTTGCTGCCAATTCGGCTCGCCCGGCAGCGCGCCGCCGAGCGCGCGTTGAGCGTACACACCGAGCGCCACAACACTGCCGAGATACAGTGCGACGGCGGTCACGAGAAGTGACCGCGCCTCGAGTCTCCGAAAAGGGAGAGCAATGAGAGCGATCAGAGCGTAAAAGGCAAGGATGTCGACGGCGGAAAAGAGCAGGCCGTGGGCAACGCCGATGACCAGCAGCACGATCATCCGGCGAACGTAGACGCCGATGAACGGCCTGCCACGCTCGTCGGCCCGCAGGCTTTGCAGCGCCAGACCCATTCCAAAGAGGATGGAGAAGAGCGTGTAGAACTTGCCTTCGACGAGTAACGCGAGGACGGTAGCCGCCGCTTGCTCGGCAGCGGTGGCCGCTTCGCCCATCATGTTTCTGGAACTGGCTGGGAATGCAAAGATGACGATGTTAGCCAACAGCATGCCGCAGATCGCGACCCCGCGCAGCACGTCCAGGGTGACGATCCGCTCCTCAGCGGAGACGGGCCCCCACCGGCCCGGAAGAGCCCGCTCGGCAGCTGAGCCGCTCACACCGGTCTCGGCTTTTGACATCCGCCGCCGCGCCCTAGCTTACCACCCTCACGGCTGCACCCGTCCGATGAGATCTTGGATCCTGCCGGATAGCGGGCTGGCCCCGTTACTGTAGTTCGACAGGACGGCGACGACGTATCCGGCGTCGACGAAGATCGCGAGATCGCCGTTGATCCCGGTGAAGCCGCCGCTGTGTCCGACGACCCTCCCCTTCGGCCCCACCCGGGTGCCGAACCCGTAACCGTAGCCCGTATCCGACTTCGCGGCCCACATGAGGTCCAACGAGGCCTGCGAGACGAGCTTGCCCGCGAGCAACGCACGGGCGAAACGGTGTAGGTCGCCGACGGTCGAGAACCCGCCGCCCGCCGGGCCACCTTTGATCGAGTGCAGGAACAGGTTGTTCATCCAAGCGGGCTCGTGTCCCGGCTGCGGGTCGTAACCGATGGCGAGGTTCTCGACGGGGTAGTCCATCTCGTAGCTGTCGGAACTCGCCATGCCGGCGGGTTCGTAGATGTGCTGGCGGATGTAGTCGAAGTAGCTGTCGCCGGTTGCGCTCTCGATCACCACACCGAGGAGCAGCATACCCGTATTGCTGTAGCGGAAACGTTCGCCGGGCTCGAACGCCAGTTCTTCCTCCCGCACCGGGGGCTTGAAGTCATCGATGTCTCTGTAGAGGCGGCGCGACTCGTTGAAGAACTTCTCGCTGAAGTAGCTGCCGAGCCCCGACGTATGGGATAGCAGATGGTGAACAGTGATCTTACTCGTGATCTCCGACGGTAGCCAAGATTCGTCGACGTACTTGTCGATGGTCTC
>CAYFSW010000142.1:0-5779 GCA_964345885.1 uncultured Gemmatimonadota bacterium
CGAGATCTACACCACGTTCCGCTCATTCGCGGTGCCGATGTTCATCGTCATCATGTTGCTCGACGTCAACATCCGCGAGGTGATGAAGGTCGCCTGGCGCGGCGCCGGTGTGATGGTGCTGGGCTCGTTCGGGATCGTCATCGGTGCGGCGATCTCGTTCTACATCTTCAAGGAGGGGCTGCCGGAGAATACCTGGCGCGGCTACGGCGCGCTGGCGGGCAGCTGGATCGGCGGGACCGGCAACCTGGCCGCCGTTGCCGAGAGCCTCGACACCCCCGGCGAGATGGTCGGCATGGTCGTCCTGGTGGACAACTTCGTCTACGTCGTCTACTTCCCGATCATCCTCACGTGCAAGCGCTGGGCCGAGCGGTTCAACCGCTTCACCCGCGTCTCGCAGAAGGACATCGATCACGTCTTCGAGGCGACGGCGGACGTCGAAAAGAAGAGCAAGGAGATACACTTCAAGGATATTCTGACCCTGGTGGGCTTCGCCTTCACCGCGATGCTGATCGCTAACCGACTGGCCGGGTTCCTGCCCGAGGTCGAGCCGGTGCTCACCGAGGGTACCTGGGCGATCCTGCTGGTTACCACGCTGGGTATAGCGCTCTCGGGCACGGGGCTCAGTAAGGTGCCGGGCACCATGCCCGTCGCCATGACACTCACGTATATCTATATGACGATGATGGGCGCGCAGGCGGACTTGACCAAGATCGGCGGTGCCCAATTCTTCCTCATCGCCGGGTTCGTCTGCATCGCCGTGCACTTCGTCTTCATCATCTTAGGCGCGCGCCTATTCAGGATCGATGTGAGCATGGCCGCCGTCTCCAGCGTCTCGGCCGTGGGTGGTGCGGCCTCGGCGCCGGTCGCCGCCGCCGTCCATCGCGAGGACCTGGTACCCGTCTCGATCATGCTGGCCCTGATCGGCTACGGGCTCGGCAATTACCTGGGTGTGCTAACCGCCTACCTCTGCCACCTGATGCTGTAGCAACGGAGGGATCGACGATGGCCGACTCGCCCTATGGCCCCGGACGCGGGCCTGGTTACCAGCAGCAGCCGCCCCCGCCCCCCTATCCGCCGGCCCGTGAGGGCATACCCACCGCCGCCAAGATCCTCATCGGTTGCGGCGTGGCGCTGCTCGTCGTCGTGGTCGCGGCCGCGGTCTTCTTCTTCTTCGCCGGCCGCTTCATCTCGGAACAGATCGGCGGCTTCGCCGCCCACGGCGAGGCGACTGAGAGGTTCGAGCAGCTGGCCGAGCAGTACCCGTTCGAGCCGCCGGGGGACGGGGTAGTGAGCGAATCGCAGGCCTGGACCTTCTTCTCGGTTACCGACGAGGTCTGGGAGGAGGTCGCCGTCTTCGCCGAGGAGCTGAACCAGCTGATCGAGGACACCGAGGCCAGCGAGGAGGGCGGGGAAGAGCCAGGGTTCGGCGAGGTCATGTCTGGATTGCAGTCCGTGGGCAAGCTCATGCGGGCCCGGCTCGTCCTGGCCGAGTCGCTGGAACGGCATCGCCTGTCCAACGCCGAGTTCGTCTGGAGCGGCCGCCAGCTGATGGATGCCTACGAAGCGCTCACCGACCCCCAGGCTGAGGCTACCGAAGTTCCCAGCGCGAACATCGAGCTCGCCCGGCTGAACCAGAGCCAGCTGGGCGAGCTCCAGGAGGAGGAGGGGCGGATCGGCAAGGGCACCGTCATTTTTATGATCAGCATGTTCGACACCGAGGAAGGTGCCTGGGAGACAGAGGAAGGTGCCTGGGAGACACTCGACCAGGATACACCTGAGTCAAAACAGTAGGTTGGTGCCGCGGGGCAGTCGTCTCGCTCCGTGTCGCGCGCCTCGTTTGCGGGACGGCGGCTGCGCCGCCGCGCGCTCCGAACTACGCTCGGACGACTGCCCCGCAGCACCAACCCTGCCTGACGTGGTCTACTCGATCAAGCTATCCAGGAAGGCTTCGGCCTCGTCGTAGGTGGCGAAGTTGCGGGCCTCGTAACCGCCTTCGGTCCGGGCGATGCGGTCGATCTGCATGCCGCCGAGCGGTGTCTCTCCCACTACCCGCGCCACTGCCCGGATGCCGGCGTCCTCGGCCAGCTTGACCGCCTCGGCGTGGACCTGCTGTACCTCGGCGGCACCGGGCTTGTAGCGCGTCACGTCGGCCAGGACGGTGAAGCCGGGTCGGCAGCCAGCGATCGCCTCCCTGTATGCCTCGCGCATCCGCACCGCCTCGTCCAGGTCGTGGAAGCCCTCGAGGAACAGGTAGATCCTGTTCTTGTCCTCATCGACGCGGACGCTCGAGTTCGTCTTCATCGGGATCGCGCGTGGTCGTTCTGCCCCTACGGCACCGTAGTGGAATCCCAGGTTTCCACGTTGCTCGCCGCATCATAAGTGTATCCAGCGAGGATGAGATCGGTCACCGTGAAGGTGAAGACATCTCCACTCGCTGCCTTTTGCTTGGCAGAATCGACGGTCGCGACGCCGCCCCCGTCTGTCGTCCCACTGCTGGCACCGATGCCCGCTGAGTTATAGGTCCAGTCGCCGACAACCTCCACCTCGGCGACGGGTAGGCCGTCCTGATCGACCACCGACACCGTGGCGCTGCCGTAGTAGTTCCTTCCATGTTGCACTATCGCCACGCTGATGTTGGCCACATGAACCGAGAGCGCGGGGGGATCACTCGGCGTCGCAGAGGCTTCGGGCGAATTACCGGACTCGTTGCCGCTCGTGTCCTTTGCCGTAACGACGTAGAAGTAGTTCGTTCCACCGGTCAGACCGGTATCGGTGTACTGGCTGTCCGTCAGCCCCTCGACGACGAGGCTATAGGGACCGCCGCTCGTCGTCGAGCGATGGACCGAGTAGCTCGCCAAGTCGGGTTCAGTATTGTCGGGCCAATCGAGGGCGACGGTTCCCTCACCCGGCGTCGCCGTCAGGGAAGCGGGTGCGGCTGGGGGATCGGTGTCCGGCGGTTCTGCCGAACAGAGGTTGCCCGCCGAATCTATACAGCCTTCCGTCTGCACGTTCGCCGTGGGATCGTAGACGAAGCCGCTGGCGCTGACGTCGGTGACGGTGATGACGAACTGGCCGGACTGCGAGTTGTTCACCTTGTCGGAGTCGAACTGAACGTCTCCGCCGCTTGTAGTACCGGAGTCGAGGTCCGAAGTGAGCCCGCTCCACTGCGCCACCACCGTCGCGCCATCAACCGGGGCGCCGCTCTCGTCGACGATGCTGATGACAGCCCTGCCGATGTTCCACTTCCCCGCCTTACGCAGTTGCATCGCGATGCCGCCGACGTGGATCGTGGCCTCGGGGCCCGGATCGGTCGTGACATCGAGGGTTCCGCTGGCCAGCGACTCGTTGCCGGCCGCGTCCAGCGCCGTCACGTGGTACGTATACGTCGTCGCCGGCGCGAGTCCGGAGTCGATAAACGACGTCGTCGGTGCGGCGACCGTGCCGGCCAGGGCGCCGTCGCGGAAGACCCGGTATTCGGTTACGCCGACGTTATCGGTGGCTGCCGTCCAGCTGATCGAGACCGTGACGTCGGTCTTCGAATCGAGGGTCGGCGTCCCCGGCGCGGTGGGATCGATCGTGTCCAGCGTCGTCACCGAAAGGGGCGGCTCGCTCAGCAACGACTCGTTGCCGGCGGCATCGAGGGCTGAGACCTGGAAGTCGTACGACGTCGCGGGCGTCAAGTCGGTGGCGGTGTGGTTGGTGCTCGACTCGCTGCCGATAAAGAAGCCATCCTGGTAGATGTTGTAGTGGGAGACGCCGACGTTGTCGGTCGAGGCGTCCCAAACCAGATCTACCGTCGTCCCCGTCTGACTCGGCGATGTAAGGTTCTGCGGCTGGCTCGGCGGCTCGGTGTCGGGCGCCGCCACGGTCGTGAAGGAGAAGGGGTCGGAAAAGGCTCCCGGGCCGAATGAATTGTTGCCCCGTGCGTGCCAGTAGTAGACGGTCTCGTAGTCCAACGTGCCCGGCGGCAGCGTGACCGTGGTCGCGGCCGTGTTGGTGGAAAAGACGATAGAAGCAAACCCCGCATCCGCTGCCACCTCGACATCGAAATCGTCGGCCGTGCCGGCCCACTCCAGGATCGCTTCCAGCGGCACGTCGGTCGCCGCGTCAGCCGGAGAGGTGAGGACCGGTGGGTCGGGCGGCGCGCCGGCGGCGGCGGTGGTGAAGCTCCAAACGGTGGAATAATCGCTGGTGCCATTTGCGTTCGAAGCGTTCACGCGCCAGAAGTAGGTCGTCGAATAATCCAGCGCGCCGGCGGCCACCGTATAATCCGTCGTCGAGACGGTGGCGGCGTCGACGATGTTGCTGAAAACATCGTCGGTCGCGACCTGGACCGTGAAGTTGTCGCCGTCTCCGGTCCACGTGAGGGTCGGCGTCAGGCCGAGGTCGACGGCCCCATCCGCGGGTGAGGCCAGGACCGGCGGGTCGGGCGGCGGCCCCGTACCGCTGTCAAACTCGAACGCGCCCATGTCGGGCGCCGCACCGGAGTACGCGCTGGCCGGCAGGTCGAGGACCGTCTCTGTCTGCCAGACGTAGAACGCCGTACCGGCGTCGATCGCCGGGCTCCCCGCCTGCAGCTCCAGGTTCGCCGTGAGCAGAGGATCCGCGAAGACACTGCTGCCGCCATCCACGTTCGACCCGCTGTTATCGGTCCCGTTGTTGTAGAACAGGTTGTACGCCAGCTCGGAGTTGCCGTCGACGTTCTTAACCGCGATCACCGGGTGACCGACGAAGATGTTGTTCAGCACCACCGTGTTGTCGCCGCCGGTGATGCCATGACTGTTGTTGGAAAAGGTGTTGTTGAAGACGTTGATCCGCTCGGGGATGCTGGCGGCCCGGAAGTCCTCGCTCGTCGTCGAGTTGTCCATCATGCCGATGCCGACGTCGACGTTGTCGTAGATGTAGTTGTAGCTGATCTCGAAGAAGCGATCGGTCGGCGTATCGTACCAGATCAACTGGATCCCGTCTTCTCCGTTACCGTGGATCATGTTACGGGTGATGATGATGTTCAGCATCGACCCGCTGTGACTCTGCATGCGAATCTCGATGCCGTCATCGTTGTTGTCCCGGATGATGTTGTCCTGGATGACGATGTCGACGGAATTGTCGAGATCGATGCCGTCGTCGCTGTTGAGCTCGAACGTGCAAAACTGGACCAGGCCACCGCTGCCGTCTTCGTAGTCCACGCCGTCGCTGGTGTCCGTGATCCGGGAGTTCAGCAGGTTGAACCTGGCGCGCGGCGTGATGCCGTCGTCGCTGTTCTGGATGGTAACACCTTGGATGGTAGCACCGTCCTCCGCGCCGGACGGGATCGCGATCGTATAGGAGCGATTGTTGCCGTCGAGGATAGTAGAGCCTATGTAGCTCTCGTCGCCGGTCGTCAGGTAAAGCGAGCCCAGAACGATCGCTTTGCTGATCTCGATCTGCTCGACGTACGTGCCCGGCTGCAGCAGGATGGTGTCACCGGAGCTCGCGGCGTCGTGAGCCGCCTGGATGGTCGAGTAGTCTCCCGGGACGTTGATCGTCGCGAATTGGGGCGCTTGGATCGGGGCCATCACCTCGGGCTCGGTGGTTTGGTCACAAGCGGCGAGGACGGCGGTGGCCAAGGCGAACAGGGCGGCGCGTTTCATGACGTTGAACCTCCGGCTTGGGCCTGCCTACTCCATCGGCGTCTCAGCGGGCTTCTCGTCGGGCGGGTGTCCAGCGAGGAGTGGCGGGCGGGGGGCCCCAACGCCGCCCCACGGAACAAAAAAGGGGGGTGTGGGGGGGGTTGGAAGTA
>CAYFSW010000143.1:0-5209 GCA_964345885.1 uncultured Gemmatimonadota bacterium
AGGGTCGCGGTGCGGAACCTGATCCGCGCCGGCGTGCCTAGCTCGGTCGCATGCGAGGTGACCGGACAGTCACCGGCGATCTTGGAGCGGTACAATATCGTCGACGAGCGCGACGTTGCGGAAGCCGTGGAGAAGGTGCGAGACTTCGTAGGTCCTCAGGTAGGTCCACACCTGCGGGCCGTTTCGTAGGGAAAAGCCATGCAGGCCGGTAGCTCAATTGGCAGAGCAACGGACTCTTAATCGACTCGCGGCTCTGCCGATTTTCATCAGAAAGCCAATCACCACGGGGGTCGTCACCGCAACCTGCGGTACGGCCCCCGGCCTGTTTCGGCATCCTGTTGAAGCAGATCTCGCCCAAGATCTCGCCCAGCATGAACGCGGTAGAATCGGTCGTGAAGGGATCTGTGTGCTCCGAGCGTGGTACGCTGCGGTCAACGCATCATGTGCCGCATCGCTAGTTCTGGACTGAACGCGGCATCGCGCCTATCTTCACCTATTAAAGGTGCAAAAATGAGGAACCCCCTGCGAGACATATCTTGCAGGACGTCTGTGCTCTAGCCGCGCCGTGGGCAATTGGAGGCTACTGGACCATGAGGGGACGGCTAGAAGTATGCGACTATTAGATCAACTGGCAGCGCTCAGCGTCGCAGCTTTGCCCTTCTTGGCCCACCACATTGCAGACGCGCCTCCGTCAGAAGCTCAGAGTATTGTGACGCACGTGGTGCCCGATGCTGCGCGGACGGGCGCATCCGAATCTACACCATGCAGCTTGACAATACAGCGAATTCTGCCGGCTCAGGCCCGGTAAGGCGATTCACGATTCCTTCTAGTTGAGCCCGGCCGAGTGGGGCTGCCAACTTCATGTTGATAGTCTTGAGCAGCTGATCTTTGCCTGCTGTGCCTCCGAGTTCGGCTAGGGCTGCAAGTGCGGTCAACTCTTGGGCTCGGTCCCGCCAGCCTGCCTGAGACAGTTCCACGTGGTGTACCAGTGAGACAAGATCGTCGGGCAATGTGGAGACGCTCATGATGAGCACTCCTTGGTCTTACGTGGCTGCGGACAACCGATGCTGATCGGTCCAGAGCGGGCGCCGGCGGTCCATGGATCCAACGTATTGGGGCCAGCAAGACTGGTCAATGTGGGGCGCTCCCCCTAAAGACCCGTTCGGCCTTGCTGGCGGAAGGTTTCCTGCATTGTCCTGACTGCCCTGGATTGCGCACTTCGCAAACGCTGGATGGCAGCCCTGCCCGCCCCGCCCGCCGCTGTTCCCGCTTGCCCCCGACCATCCCTGGACACCCCGCGATCGGCCTACCAGTCCGTTGGCCCCGGCCTGAAAGCTCGCACGGCGCAACATGTTTCGGCGGCGCTGGGCGAGTTCTGTGGGCGAGATCGGGGCTTAGAACGACTCCCCCGTCAGCAGCTCCCCACAGCCACGTCGCCAGCTCGCTGACGGGGCTTGTGACCAGCTGTCCGGGCGCGAAATCGCCTGCGTGAGGCCGCGGCCTACTTCGGGACCGACCGCCAGCTCACCTCGATCCGCGACCACCCGCGCTTCCAGGCGCTGCTGGAGAAGTCCGAGTAGTCGGACTGTGCCCAAAATTGTGCCCGCAGTCAGCCGAAGCGCCTCGCGTATGTGCTTTGAGAGCCAGGGTGGGGGCGGCTCAGGTGACAGGCGAGGTCGTAAGCGTGCGCCTCGAAGCGTTTGTTCACCATCCCCTCACCCGTGCCAATTCCGGATCTTTAGTCAGGCCGCTTTCCTCAGGTTTTCCTCTACCGCGGAGCTGATGTAGAACGCGTTGTCGCGAGCCATCGCGAAGTGCAGTGGTACGGCTTTGCGGCTCAGGGCGATCAGGGTATCCTCGGCGCCTGATCCTTCGGACCCGGAGGAAGGCAGTTGACAGCCACTGGCCAGCGCGATAATCTTGCGTAAGGCAACAGTTGCACCAACCAACATACGTGCTGGTTCAGACCCTGTCAACGCTGAGGGAAGTACCTTGACCATTGCCAGTACACGGGACGACGAAGCTGTCTCACTCGCGCAAGATTCACTTGCGCTTTACCAGGCGCTCACGCGTCTCGCACGTGTATACCAGTTCCGTGACCGTGAGCAAGTCTGCTTCCGTGGTATCTCAGTGACCGAGTGCTACTCCCTGACCGCCCTCGTCTGGTATGGGCCCATGACGCTTAACCAGCTCGCGACGACTCTGTACCTCGACAAGAGCACGGTGAGTCGCGTCGTCGACGCAATGGAGAGCAAGGGCCTCGTTCGGCGCCGTCCTCACCCGGACAGCCGGCGAGCGATCGAGCTGAGCCCCAGTGCTAAGGGCCGCAGGCTCTGCACAACCATGCAGAATGAGATGGTTGAGAGACAGCGCGGACTACTTGCGGAGTACACTCCCGAGACCCGGTCTGCCATGATCGACTTCATCGACCGTTTGGCGGAGCAGGCCGAGGAACGAACCCGGGGAGCTCGAAACGAGGTTACACGCGGCTGATTCGCATTTGTTCTTCCCGTGAAGAAGGTGCAGGAGCCATGGGACAGAGCGGACGGCGGAATCACCCTGTGACCCGCCCTTCCGACCAAAGCGTGCAGTTCAATCGGAGGGAACCATGAGAATCAAGAGACACCCCTTTGCCGTCGCCGCATTCCTCTTCCCAGTGCTGTGTCTTGCAGCACCGTCAGCCTGGTCTCAGGAAATCCACGAAGCGGCAGCATCCGGCGATCTCACCACTGTCCACGCACTCCTGACGGCGAACCCAGCGCTGATTCACAGCAGAGACAGTCTTGGATACACCCTCCTGCAACTGGCAGTACAGGGTGGGCATCGGGATGTGGTGGAGGCGCTCCTCTGCGCCGGTGCCGACGTCAATGCCGTGGACGAGAGGACCGGCATGACCGCAGTTGACCTTGCGTTCCAAGCGGAATGCCGGGGCGAATCACAACTGACGAAGTTGCTGCTTGACCACGGGGCCGAATTCGATGCCGACGGACCAGCACCTGGCCCCTTCAACAAGCTGGGTTATGCCGTGGATGTCGGGAACGCAGAGATGGTGCGGTTCCTGATCGAGCGGGGCGCGAACGTCAACGCCGAGATGCGGTTTCCTCTTACACCTCTCGCCAACGCGTCGTTGGGAGGTAAGACGGAGATCGCCGGACTGCTGTTGGCTGCCGGTGCCGACGTCGACGAAGGAGGCGCATACGGCTACTCACCGATCTTCCTGGCAGTGTCGCGAAGTCACGCAGCCGTCGTCGAGGCACTGCTGGCGTATGGTGCGGCCGCCGACCGTGTCGATCCGCGCAACGGCCGACCGTTGCTGCATACAGCGGCAGTGTATGGCTCGCTCGACATCGTGACGCAACTCCTCGAACGAGCAGCGGCGGTCGACGACGAGGACGGCAGCGGTCGGACTCCACTCGACTACGCTACCAGGTACGGCCACCTTCAGGTGGCGAACGTCCTCGTCGGGCACGGAGCATCCGGACGTGCGACACTCAAGCCTCCTCCCATCGCTCGCCGGTTAGGAGAGGGGGAGGCCGTCGCCTGGTACCTCAATCATCGTGGCTGGGCGATCATGACCGCCAACCACTTCCTCGTCTTCGATGCCGAGGAATTTGGGGTGACGAGACCTACGGAACCGTCTCTCGCCAACGGCTTCATCACGCCGAGGGAGATCTGTAGTCTCGACGTCGTGGCGATCTACTCGACCTATCACGGAGGACCCGGTGAGCCAGCATACATCCATGAGATCGAGGACTCACTCCCCTCCATCACGTACGTCCACAACGCAGGTGATGGGTGGAGAGGCTCTGAGAAGACCGTGTACTTGTCGCCGCAACAAGACACGACGGTGAGCGACATTCGTGTCAGCACGATTGCGGTTAGAGAGGAGATGACGTCGCTTGGCTACCTACTTCAGGTCGACGGGCTCGTGATCTTCTACGCCGGCTTCCGGGCTGAGCATCTCGGCAAGTACCAGCAGGCGCTGGAACACCTCGCGCAACGCTCGGCGAGCGTGGACCTCGCAATTCTCCCGGTGATCGGGCCCCAGGAAGAAGAGAGCGACTTCAAGTCCTTCCTCGAGCAGTTCAACCCGGCGGCGGTTCTCGTGAGCGGTCCTGAGGCAAGGCAACCGCTGTTTGGGACAATGCCTGAGCGAGTGCGAGGCTGGGGCTTCGAGTCGGTCGTGTTCGCCCCTGAGAATCCTGGGGACGCTTTCGTGTACGAGCGGCGGTAGGGTGGTGAATCCTGTCACCCCACCCTGGGTTGCTGCTGACCGATGAGCCGATGTGGACGCGATGAGCCAGCGGCGGCGCGCCGAGGATCGGGGAGGGTTGGGTGACGCCGTTCGCGCAGCCTCCGAACGCGCCCGCCCAAGGGGACGCTCGACAAGTGCCTCGCGGAAGCTACACGTCGCGCGGGACGTCAGCGTGCCCGTTCACCGATGGAGGCCGTCGGTTAGCCGATTGACGGCGCCCAAGGGGTGGATGGTACACCCCGCGTGAGCATCTTCCACCTCTACGGAGCGGAACAGGCAAGTTCGGTTCGTCGAGATGGCGCCGGTGGCCTGCTGACCAGAAAAGAACTGACCGCGAAGGCCCGCGCCCATGGAGAGTTTTCATGAACAACAGACTTCGAGCCCGCTTGACGTCCTCTGCCCTCGCGGTCACATCGGCCCTGTGGTGCATCGTTTGCAGAGACCGATCTGAGACCGCCACAATTGCGCTTGCAGACCGCATTGGCCGTATCGAGAACGGCATGCTTCCGGCCGTCCTGATCGCAGGCGAAGACCAACCGAAGAGCACGGTATGGGAGATCATGGAGCGCTACCGTGTTCCAGGCGTGAGTGTTGCCGTGATCAACGATGGACGGCTGGAGTGGGCCAGGGGGTACGGCGTGGTGGAGTCTGGAGGCTCAGCGGTCAACACCGAGACGCTCTTCTTCGCAGGACACATTAGTCAGGGGCTCGCCGCCGCCGTAACGCTGCGCTTGGCCGGGGACCGAAGCCTCAGCCTGGACGACGACGTCAACGATCGACTTGTCTCCTGGGCGGTGCCTGAGAACGAGTTCACAAGGAGCGAGAAGGTTACTCTCCGGCGGGTCTTGAGCCACGCGTCGGGTCTGAACATCCCGACCTTCCGCGGATACGGCGTTGACGAGCGGCTGCCGAGTCTCCGTCAGATTCTCGACGGAGAACCACCGGCACGGAACC
>CAYFSW010000144.1:0-2474 GCA_964345885.1 uncultured Gemmatimonadota bacterium
ATGCGCTCTGCTCCAGCCCCGAGTGGTTCGCGCAGGTAGAGCGGCAGGAGTCCGTAGCCCGGTAGCGCGTAGTAGTTCGTGTTGCTGCACTCTCCTGCGCCGGAGCCCTCCAAGAATCCGGTGCAGCAACCGTAGGGGTCTCCCGCATCAACACAATCCTCGTTCACTGTAAAGGGCTCGTAGGCTGTGAGCTGAAACTCTGGCGAAGCGTTGTCGCCAACGACGGGCCGCCCCATGTGGTATTCCTCGGAGGCCACCTTCTTGTAGGCTTTGCCCTCGTGGACGCCGTGCGGGAACTCGATGAAGTCCGGCGAGCTACAGTGGTCGCAGCTCGCAACCCATCCATAGCCCCTCGCCTCGCCGAAATAGATATGCGATCCCCCATGCCTCTCCGCTCCCGTGACCAATCGATCCCAATACTCATCGGGGAAGATTGCGAGAATCGCCGAGTCGTTGGGGCAATCCGTAGCGTCGCAGGTGCTCGGGTAATCGTAGACGTGCTCGTTCCAGTAGATGTGCGTCGCCGATCCGAGCGTCAGCAGCGGCAGTAGCAAGACGAGCGCACGCAGCATTTAGTTGACCTTCTCGATGCTGATGTAGACGTTGTCGAGCGAGGTCATCTGAGTGGGCACCGAGAGGAACCGCATCTCGATCACCGAGGTGACGCCCAGCGTGAAGTAGGTCATGGCGGATCCCATGGCCCCCTTCCCGTTGGTGTTGAAGAAGCTCGGCGGGGCGACCTCGACGTATCCGCCAACAGAATCGACTGCCTTCCAAGCGGCCCCGGTGGTGTCGTAGATTCCGAGGATGGCTCCCGCAGTGGGCGTCCCCGAGAATCCCCCCTCGGCTTGCATGAACACAAGATAATCACCCGCTGCCATGCTGATCTGGCCGATCGTTCCCGTCGTATCCACATCGATCAGGTCGGTGTGAGTCTCCTGCGCGAAGTCGAAGAGCACGCGATCGTTCGCCTCGATGTCCGTGCCAGACTGCGTGCGCTGATAGGCCACGACGCGCGCATGCTGCGTGCCGGAGACCGGCATCCGCCAGCGGGTGTCCAACGGCCAGACGTAGCCGCCACCCGTGGTTTCGCCATCAGTCGGGGCCTGCCAGCCTCCGATATCCACTCCTGCGCCAGAGGACTCCTGCAGGATGATGCCCTCTCCCTCACTGGCTGGAGGTGTGCAGAGAATCCGGTCGACCGATGTCCCATCGAAGCGGCAATCTGTCGTCTCGACGATGGCCCCGCTGATCCAGGCGAGGAGCGGCATGACACCCGTGGGCGTAAAGGCCTCGTCGAACTTCAAGGCCTGCGGCGTCGGGCTAACCCAGACATCCGGCCCCGCATCGAAGACGCCATCACAATCGTAATCGAAGAAGAACTCGTCCGTGCCGCCATCGTCGGCCATCGAGAGCCCCACTGAACCCTGCTTCGGACACCAACGGTGGTAGAACTCCGAACTCCCGATGAACCCGTTAGAGTTGAGCGTCATGTCCACGACTAAGTCGTCGTTGTGGTCGAACAGAATGTTTGCCCCAACTGTGAAGATCTCGTAGATGCCGTCGAGGTCGGCATCCACGCCTTGCAGATAGCGCGGCACCCAATCACTGCCGTCGTGCCAGAGATTCGGCGTCCCGCTACACGTCACCGTCGCCGTCCCGGTGTCTCCCTCGTCCGTGATCCAGAGCCGCAGCCAACCGCGCTGGGTTGCAATGTTCAAGTCGATTGGTCCGTAGCTGCCGGCGTCACTCGGGACGTTCGTGATCAGTGAGCAGTCGCTGCGCCCCTGGTCGGCATTCTCGCAGCTATAGGCGGAGACCTTCGAGTTATCCGCCGCCACCGTTATGGTCGATCCCCCAGTGCAGCCCGTCAGATCGAGGTTGGGCGTCTCGCCTGTCGCCGAGAAGGCGTAGGTGAAGCTCTGGGTGTAGTCCGATTCGACATATCCGGCTGCGTTGCCGACAACCCACTGCGCGCTGGCCGGCATGGCGAGCAGCAGAGCCCACACACACGCGATCTGTCGGAGCTTCATGTCGCCCTCCTCACTGCACCTGCATCATCATGGGCACCGTGGCCGATTCCCATGTGACGCCCCACTCGACGGCTTCGTAGCAGATGGTACGCTGAGCCGTCCCCTTCCCGGCGAGGTTCATCGACACGCCGAACTGCGCATTGGTGCCGTCTGCGTTGCAGTCCGTGTAGGTAGCGGGATCGAACGTCCAATTTTCCGAGTAAACCTCGTCGATTTCGTCTCCGCCGATCCCGATGTCGCCCGCGATGGCGTGCTGTTGATTTCCCGCGCAATAGAGGTAGACGCGGATCTGGGGCTCTGAGGTGCCACTAGCCTTGTCGCACGGATCGGTGGAGTCACTGGCGATTTCGCACTCGCTGACGTTGACCGTGACCTCCTGGGCATCGGTCGCCGTGCTCGGGTTCTTGGATGGATTCCCCATGTTCATCACATGAATGGGGT
>CAYFSW010000145.1:0-24450 GCA_964345885.1 uncultured Gemmatimonadota bacterium
TCTGCTGCGCCGTCTCTTCGGGCGTGGCGTCGCTGGTATCGATGATCACCTCGGCGTCCTCGGGTTCCTCGTAAGGGTCGGAGATCCCGGTGAACTCCTTGATGATGCCGGCGCGCGCCTTGGCGTAGAGGCCCTTGCGGTCACGCTGCTCGCAGACTGCCAGCGGAGTGGCGACGTGGACGAGTGTGAAGCCGCCCAGGGGCTCTATCATGGCGCGCACCTCCTTCCGCACGCTGTTATATGGCGCGATGGGCGCGCAGAGTGCGATGCCGCCGTTCTTGGTGATCTCCGAGGCGACGAAGCCGATGCGCCGGATGTTTATGTCGCGGTGCTCCTTGGAGAAGCCCAGCTCGGACGACAGGTGCTTGCGCACTATGTCGCCGTCCAGCAGGGTGACGGGCCGACCGCCCATCTCGAGGAACTTGTCGAGCAGCGCGTTGGCGGTGGTCGATTTGCCGGCGCCCGAGAGCCCGGTGAAGAAGACGGTGAAGCCCTGGCGGTGGCGCGGCGGGTGGCCGCGGCGCAGTTCCTCCGCCACCTCGGGGAAGGTGAACCACTCGGGGATCTCGCGGCCCTCGGCCAGGCGAGTGCTGAGTTCGACGCCGGAGATACTCAGCGCCCGGGCGCCGGCCGGCACTTCGTCCTCGGGAACGTACTTATCCAGGTCTTCCACGTAGACCATGTCCCGGAAGGGCACCATGCCCACACCCAGGTCGGTCTCGTACTCGCCCAAGATCTCCTGGGCGGCGCGGGGTTCGTAGAACGGCCTCCCCTTCGAGTCGGGGCCCGGGCCGGCGTCGTCGCGGCCGACGATCCGATGCGTGCAGCCGTGGTTCTTGCCGATGATCGCGTGCCAGATCGCTTCCCTCGGTCCGCCCAGCCGCGTGGCCAGGTTGAGCAAGGAGAGCTTCGCCGTGTTGTGGGGGAAGCGGGGCAGCAGCGCCTCGTAGCAGCGCACGCGCGTGTAATGTTCCACATCGCCGGACTTCGCCAGCCCGACGACGGGTTGGATGAGCAGGTTGGCCTCGACCTCCTTAGCGGCCCGCAGCGTCAGCTCGTGGTGCGCCCGGTGGATGGGGCTCCGCGTGTGAAATGCCACCACCCGGCGCCAGCCCAGGCGGGCCAGTTCGGCCCTGAGCTCCGCCGGCGTCAGCCGCAAGGTTCGGAAGTCGTAGTGGACCGGCAGATTGATGCCCTCGAGGGTACCGCCCACGTAGTGGTCGTGGCTTTGCTCCAGGAGGTAAGCGACACCGGGGTGCTCGCGGTTCGTCGTGCCGAAGACGCGCTCGGCCTCCGCCTCGCGGTCAGGCTTCCAGACGTCCGCTACGTGGAGCGCCGCCAGCATCACACCCTCGGGGTCGCGCAGCGCCAGGCTGGCGCCCCGACCGACCGCTCGCGCGACGGCCTCCGGAACATCCAGCGTGACCGGCATGGGCCAGAGCGTGCCGTCGGCCAGCCGCATCGATTCGCACACCGGCTCGTAGTCCTCCCGGCCCAGGAATCCGCGGAGCGGTGAGAACGCGCCGTTGAGCAGGAGCTCCAGGTCGCACAACTGCCTGGCGGACAGATCGCATGAGGGCCAGTCGCGGGAGAGCTCCACGAGCTCCCGGGCTCGCTCCCTGTCAACCAGCGGGTCTACCAGCGTGCCGTCGTGGGGCGGTATGAGATGGTCAGGCAATTCCTCTCCACCTGTAGTTACGATCGAACGGAACTCAGTCACTCCTCCGATGCGTTCGCTGCATTCTCGAACTCGTCCATGCGGTCTGACGCGCCGACGTTGGCGATCTGCTCGGCGGCTCGGGAGGAGGCCTGGGGTGCGCCAGCCAGGATGCCTTTCACCTTGGGGAAAGGCTGGTTGTAGCGGAGCGGTCCGCCGAACAGGTCGGTAGCCACACCGCCGGCCTCCCGGACGATGAGCTCACCGGCGCAGACGTCCCACTCGTGCTTGGGCCCCCGAGAGAACGTCACGGCGGCCTCGCCGGCGGCCACCAGAGCGAGCTTGTACTGGATGCTCCCCACAGGCTTGACGTTCCACGACCCCTCGAACGGCTGGAACTCGCCGCGCGCGACCTCCGAGCGGGAGGCGAGGAGGTCATCCCCGTCGCGGACGCGGATCTGAGCTCCGTTCCGGAAGGCGCCCAGCCCTCGCGCTGCCGCGAATGTGTCTCCCGTGGCGGGGTTGTGGACGACGCCGAGTATCGGCTCCCGGTTCTCCACCAAAGCCACCGCCACGCTGTACTCGGGCAGGCCCTTGATGAACTCCTTCGTGCCATCGAGCGGATCGACCACCCACAACCGGCTGCAAGCCAGGCGGTCTTCGGCGTCGGCGGTTTCTTCGGAGAGCCAGGCGGCGGTCACGAGCTTCCGCAGCTCCCGCTTGAGGAGCGCATCCGATTCGCGGTCCGCTCGGGTAACCGGACTGCGGTCGTCTTTGGCCGACGCCTCGATGCCCTCCGCCCGGATCTCCTGGATCAAGGCGCCTGCGGCGGACGCGATTCGCGCTGCCTCACCGAGTATGTGCTTGAGATCGTTCAACAACTCTCGAGTCAGAGGTCGACTGGCTCACGACGGCGGTGGCGGGGAAACTTGGTGGTGCCGCGAGTCCTCGATTCGGCGGCAAGCGTACTCAGTTCGGTTCAACGTGTCAAGAAAATGTGATGGGCGTAACCGGCGGAGCGCTCGGGGCCGCCGGAGTGGAGGTCCAGTCTGGCCGTGCGCCTCGGCGACACCTAGTTTCGGTCCCATGGGAGAAAGGGTGATCTCGAGAAGCCGGTTGGCTTCGCTCCGCTTGCTGTGTGTGGCTCTGGGTATCCTGGGGCTGCTGGCGGGCCCCGCTCACGGCTGGGCACAGACGGCGACCAGCGCCGACCCCGGCGACTACGGCTCCGTCTACCTGCGGCTGGGGCACTGGATCTACGACTACGTCGACCTGCTGGTGGCCCGCGGTGCGCTGGACGAGCTGTCGCCGTTCGTCCAGCCGTATCGCCGGATCGATGTGGCGGCGGCGGTCCTCGCGGCGGAGTCGAATGCGAGGCTTTCGCCGCAAGAACGGGGCTGGCTGGACGCGATCAAGAGCGAGCTGTATCGGGAGGTCGAGCTGCTGGAGCGTGGCCGGCCCCAGGGCATCGACTTCGGAGCCGAGGCCGGCGTGGGGTTCGAGGGGCTGAGCCACACGCACCGTGACCTCCTGCGGCCGGCGGGCGATGAGAAGCTGTTTGCGACCCTCGATCTCGAGCTGCGGGGAGAGGCGCCGGCGGTGGCGGGCGTGCTCTACTTGCGCTGGGACAACCACTACCTGAACGATCCGCAGTTCCCGGACGGGAGGGCAGTCGAGCGGAGGCAGTGTGATCCGATCATCCAGGAATGTGCCTACCGGGTGGAAGAGGCGTACGTCGAAGTACAGGTGCCGTACGTTCGCCTGTCGTTCGGCCGGATGTACCGCAACTGGGGGCTGCCTGGCCGGGACGGTATGCTGCTTGCGCCGTACGCGTACAGCTACGACCACATCGGTTACCGCTTCGGGACCGAGCGGATCGCGCTGACCGGGCTGTTCGCGCCGTTCAACGACTTCCCGGGCGACACGGCGCGCTATTTCTCGTCCCATCGTTTCGACTGGCGGCTGCGCGAGAACCTGCAGATCTCGGTGGGTGAGTCGGTGATCTGGGGCGGCCCGGGCCGCAGGATCGACTTCAACCTGGTGAACCCGGTGGGTGTCTGGGAGATCAGCGGCAGCAGCGAGGGCTTCGAGCGGAACGCCCTGGGCATGGCGGAGCTCTGGTGGCGGCCCTGGAGGAAGCTCGTGACCTACGGCGCGTTCATGGTGGACAACACGTCGGTGGGCGACGAGGAACAGGGCAAGCAGTCTGGGTTCAACCAGTGGGCGGCGGCGCTCGGCGCGCAGCTCCCCTCGCTGGCGCCGAACCTGGCGCTACGCGGCGACTTCACGGTGGTCAACAGCCTGGCGTACCGGAGCCGGGTGGACTTCTGGGAGTACTACGCCCTGGACGGTATCGGGCTCGCCCAGGACAAGGTGGATATGATCCTCGTGTCGCTGCAGGGGGACTGGTTCCCGCGCTCCGGGCTGGTGGTCAGCCCGACGCTCGATCTCATGTGGAAGGGCGAGGACGACATTACGGACGAGTTCCCGGAGGACGCCTTCACCAGGCCTGACAAGTTGCTGATCGGCGTGATCGAGAAGACGATCCGGCCCGCCGTGGCCGGTCGCTGGTTCACACCGCGTGGCACGCTCCCCTGGCAAAGTGTGGTCCTGGAGTTGGAGTGGGACCTCGGCCTCAACATCGTGAAGAACGACGACCACATCGTGAGCGATTGGGATGTGGAGGCGGTGGGGCGCGTCCAGGCGGACCTGCGCGTGCGATTCTAGCCCGCTTACCAGTACAGCAGGAAGCGACCGTGGCCGCCGTCGAAGTTCGGCGAGCGGCCGTCCCCGTCCAGATCGAGGTTCAAACCGAGTAGCAGCAGGGCCCGCTCGCCGAACTGCCAGCCGAAATCGAAGCGCAGGCGCGAATGATCCTGGTCGAACGCGCCGGGCAGCCGATCCTTGCTGATGATGCCGCGCGCCACGAAATCGAGGGCGAGGTCCCCACGGAAACCGGAGCGGGCGCGGTAAGTCACGTGGAGGCGACCGGCCCAGGTACGGTCCTCATAATTAACGTCGGACGTCTCGTCCGTTCCTGGCTGCAGTCGGGCGGCGCGGTTCACGGCGGATGCCGTGACCACCCCCCGGAAGAGCCGATCTTCGGTTCGCCAGACCCCGGACAGCCACGCCTCCGCCGTGAAGCGACCGCTCAAGCGCCGGATGCCGTAGATGCCCAGCCGCCACGTCGCCTCGGTCAGCTGGAAGGCGTCCTCGGGCCGGCCGTCCGGCAACGGCGACCGGTCGAACCGCGCCCGTATCCAGGTCGCGAGGCTACCGATCGCCGTAGCCGCCGACGGTGTCCACTCGAGCAGGCCGCCGGCGTAGGCGAAGCGCTCGTCTTGGCTGAAACCCCGGCCGGGGTTCGTCTGTGACTCGGCGACCACTGTAGTCGGTGTCAGTACGAGCCCGTATCCTTCGATCCGGAAATTATGCCCCAGCGGCAGGTCCAGGCCCAGGCGTGCCGTATAAGGATGTGAGGTGTAGTTCAGCGCCGTGTCCGCGATGCTTGGGCTCACCTCTAGGCTCTGGTAGATGAAGTCGGAGAAGACGTCGAGGGCTGCGAGGGCGATGGTGACCCCGCCGCGCCCCGGCCTCCAGGTGAGGCCGAACTCGAGATCGGTCTCCGGTTTGTGAGCCTTCAACGTGCTGGTCAGGAATGCCCGCGCCCTTCCCTGGTACAGTTCCTTGCGGAACTGGAGGCGGATCACGTTACGATTCGCGTGCAGCGTCTCGTCGTGCGTGAAGCGAACGTTCGTGGCCCACGAACCACCGAGCGGCACCGTGGCGGTGAAATCTCCGTGCTGCACCAGGCGTAGGTGGTTGATGCTGCCGGCCCAGAACCGTACGCCGTTATCGCGCCGGTACCATTCGTAGGTTTCGCCCAGCGAGAAGCTGGAGGAGATGAGATCGAGCGGATACTCGGAGTCCATCTTCTCGTTGAACCGCTGCAGGATCCCCCTGTCGCTGGTGCGTCCGAAAAAGCTGCCGCCGCGGTCGAAGATCGCCAGGCGGGCGCGCTCCTCCCAACCCCGCAGCGTGGCGTGCGCCGAGTAAAAGACGTCATCCTGCCCGAAGGCGGCTTCCGGTGTGGAAGCCAGTAGGAGGGGGATCGCCAGGGTTAAGAGCAGGCCTAGGCGTACCATTTGCGCACCGTCTACGGCTCGGGCTAACATTGCGCGGCCCGCCACGGGCGGCTCGATCAGCGACCCTGATTCCGGAAGAGCATGAGTTGAACTCCAACGCAAGACATCGGCGCCGCGTCCTCGGCGTTTATATCATCGTCCTACTCGGCGTTACGCTCGCTCCGCTGCCCAGCACCCGAGAATTGGTCGAGGTATTTCCTCATCTTGATCGACTCGTGGACATCCTCGACAAGATCGTTCACGCCATGCTCTTCGGCGTCCTGGCCCTCCTCCTGCTCTGGAATCTCGGATGGAGCGATCGGCGTGGAGCGGTATTGCGGGCCATCGGGCTGGCGCTGGCGGGTGCTGCTCTGGTCGAAGTGCTTCAGAGCCCGCTCCCCTTTCGGCATGGCGACTTCCTCGACTTCGCTGCGGGGGGCGCAGGCGCCGTGGCTGCCGCCATCGTCGTTGCCGTGCTGCTGCGCAAACGGTCCCGGCGGGCTCCGCCGCACGACGCCTAGTCAACCGTCGCGGCCTCGTGGGCTTTACTGGCCCGTTTACGAGCGCGGTTTTTCCTTCGATTCGGCCGTCTTGCGCCCCCGCCGACCCCGCTTCATGTCCGAAGGTTTGGCGCTCTCGGTAACCTGACCCATGAGCTCGGTAATTTCCTTCTCGATCTCGTGGATCCGCAGCTGCCCGACCGCTAGGTTGACGCCGCCGCTGCTCACGCCCTGACAGACCGTGTGGAACTCGCGGATCTTCTTCAACAGGACGTTCACCCAGTGGCGGAAGAGGTGGTCTTGGCGACGCTCGTCGAGGCCTGATGGCGGTCCTTCGGCGCCGATCTCTCCTCCGGCCGAGAGGGCGCTGCGCGCCAGTAGGAGCGCGATAACGAGTCCGATAACCACGCGTACCAGGGTGTCATCGACCAGGGCGAGTACCACCCCTAGGGCCACGACTTCCAGCACGATCAACGGGCCGCGCAGATTATCATCCATTGACTCTCTCCCTTCATAGGGGCGGGACGCAGAGCCTCGACCTCCCTCATTGTTGCTAAGGTTCCGGGGTTTTCAATATAGCCTGCCGCCCGGTGGCCGGCCACCGGCGGACGATGCGCGGCAGACGGTTTCCTGAGCCAAGGTGACACGGAGAAAGCGAGCTATTCGGTCAGCCTGACCGACTCGCTGGCGGGGCCGAGCCCGCGATTCCTTGGAACGACAAGGGCTTAAGCGGCTGGACCGTGGCACCGAACCTGCAATGGGTTGCGTGGGAACACCTCAGTCCCTGTGTCCTGAGCCTCCCGCGGGCGTGGGTGGAGCTGAACAGTGAATTTGGGGATCGAACTAGAGCGCGAGGTCTCGCCCGCCATATACCTCTGGGACCGCAAGTCTGAGTTTCCTGCCTTTGCAGAAGGCCACGCGGTAGAAGCCGCGATCGAGACGGGTGTGGCACTGGAACAACTGGAGTTCGGCCAGGCCCGCCGAAGCTGGCGCTGCGTAGTGCGCGCAGCCCGGGAGGCCGGCCGAGCGGCGCGCAGCCAGGGGCTAACTCCTCGACGGCTGATCGCGGACATCGATCGGATTCGTCAAGCGATGGAAGACGTCCTGTTCGACGGGCGGCTCCCTCCCGACTTGGCGGCCGCCGGCGCTCGTTCCATGGCCAAGATGTGCGCCCGGGTCCTCGATCATGCCCTTCGCAGCTACTGGCAGAGTGAGATCAGCGCCAGTCCCGCCTGACGTGCAGGCTCCCGCCCCTATCATACCGAAGTACTTGCACCCTGCCACGGCGCTGGCATCTTTTGCAATTAGGGACGCGCACCATCGGACGACCTGGAGGTCTCGATGCAGGGAAAAGCTCTCAGGGCTGTAGGGGTGGTTGGAATCCTCGTCCTCGGGTTCGGCCTGCTGGCCGGCTGTGGCAAGCAAGTACGGCGAATCGATCCAGAGACGACCACCGATTTGAGCGGGTTCTGGAACGATACAGATTCGCGGCTCGTCGCTGATGACATGATCAACGACGCGCTCACTCACTCGTGGATCCAGCAGCACGCGATCGATTACGACGCGAAACCCGTGGTCATTGTGGGAACCGTCCGCAACCGGAGCATGGAGCACATAGCTACCGGTACGTTCATCCGGGACTTGGAGCGAGCGTTCGTGAACTCGGGCCAGGTGCGAGTCGTAGCCAATCCGTGGGAGCGCGAAGAGCTCCGCGGCGAGCGCGAGCAGCAACAGGATTGGGCGCGTGAGGAGACACGCGCGCGGCTCCGTGCCGAGACGGGCGCCGACTATATGCTGAGCGGTGACATCGATGTGATCATCGACAGGGAAGGTGGACGCGAGGTGAAGTTCTACCAGGTGGACCTCTTCCTCACGCACATCGAGACAAACGAGCGCGCCTGGGTCGGCCAGACGAAGATCAAGAAAGAGATCTCGCGCAGCGGTCTCGGCTTCTAGCCATGCGCTGCACGTCGGCCCTTGCACTCGGGGGCCTGTTTGCGCTGGCGGGGTGTGCGGGCCACGTCGGCACCATGTACGATGTGCGATCGGCCCTGCTGCATAATGACCTGGAGGAGGCGCGGGCGATCCTCGCTGAAGCGGGGCGGGGAACCGACGATCTGCTGTTTGCTCTCGAAGACGGCCTGCTCCTCCACGTGGCGGGCGACCCCGAGCTCAGCAACTCACGCTTCGAGTTCGCCGAACAGCGAGTCGATGAACTTTATACGAAGAGCATCACGCGGGCCCTCCTTTCCCTCGTTACTTCAGACCTGATCCTCAAGTTCGAGCCGCGCGGTATAGAGAACTTCCTCGTTAACTACTACCGTGCGCTAAACTACCTGCAGCTCGGCGAGCCGCAGGAAGCTGCGGTCGAGTGGCGAAGGCTCGCATTCAAGCTGCAGTTCAGCCGAGTGCAGGGCGAAGCGCCTTACCTCGATCCACCGTTCTTCAACTACCTGGTCGGGCTGGGGCTCGAGTTCGACGATCCCAACGACGCTTACATCTCGCTGCGCCGCGCAGAAGCCGGCTACCGTGAACAGGGAGGTGGGCCGCCCGACGATCTTATCGACGACCTGATGCGGCTGGCGGCGAACCTCGGATTCGGCGACCACCTGGAGCTCTACCGCAACCGCTACGGCGATAGGCCGCGCGGCACAGACGGGGTAGGCCACTCCGCTTGGGGCGAAGTGGTCGTGCTGGTCGAGGACGGGCTGGTGGCCCCGCTCGCGGAGGTGAATGCGTACGTACCGATCATCGAAGAACGGGCGGCGGTCGCGCTCGGTGATAACAGGAATCTACAACTCGGGCTGGCCGAGCTGCTGGCTCGCGAGTACCGCGCAGGCGAATACGAAGGTGTCAACGAGCGTTACGCCGCGGGGGACGAGGTGGCGTACGTTCTGCCACTATCTTTTCCCGTCTACGGTCGAGGTGAGGTGGCCTGCCAGCGACTGGCGGCGATGATCGCGGCGGATACGGCCGAAGCCGAGCCCCTGCTTGGGGTGAGCGATCTGCAGCAGGCGGCATTCGAGGATCGGTTATTGGGCATCTACGCGAAGACGATCGCGAGAGCGATAGTCAAGTACGCGGCGGCGGCAAAGCTGAGGGAGGAGGCGGAAGAGGAAGGCGGAGAAGAAGCCGGCGAGGTAGTATGGTTTCTGGCTAACGTTGTGAACGTGGCGACTGAGCGCGCCGATACCCGAGCCTGGCTTGGACTGCCGCACAGGATCTGGATTATGCGGCTCAAGGTGCCGGCCGGCCACCATGAGCTGCGCATCTTGATCGACGGTCGTGAAGAGATCTTACCGGGCCCTCTGGACGTGCGGGCTGGAGAGCGCATCTTTCTGAGCTATCGCGTCTTCTAAACCGGTCGGGGATACGGTGCTCGCTCGATTCTCACGCCTCGTCGTCAAGGCCGCCGTGTGGGCCCTTGATCACTTCTACGAAGTCGGCCAGCTAGGCCGCAGCATCCCGGTGGGCCCCGTCCTGGTTATCGCCAACCACCCGAATAGCGTGATGGACGGGCTGGTCGTGCTGAAGATCGCCGGCAGGCCGGTCCGGCCGCTCGCCCGGGCCCCGTTGTTCGAGCAACCGCTGTTCGGGCACTTACTGCGGGGCCTGGCGGCCCTGCCCGTGTACCGACCTCAGGACTTCCCCGGTGAGACGTGGAGGAACGATGAGACCTTCGAGGCGGCAGTACAGGCGCTGCAGCGGCACGAGGCGGTCCTGATCTTCCCCGAAGGACTCAGCCACTCGGAGGCTCGCATTGCTCGGATGAAGACGGGAGCAGCTCGCCTCGCGTTCGAGGCTGAGGAGGCGGCGGGCTGGAAGCTGGGCTTGCGCATCGTAGCGGTGGGGCTCACCTACCACCGCAAGCACGCCGTCCGGGGGCGCGTGGCAGCGGCGGTCGGCCGGCCATTCGAGGTCGCCGGGTGGCGCGAGATGCGGCAGCGCGATGAGTGGGGCGCTGTGGAGTCGCTGACCGCCGCGATGCGCGAGGCACTTGAACAGGTCACCCTGAACCTTCCAACCCGAGAGGACCGCATACTGATCGAGGCCGCCGACGCCCTCTACGCCGCCGAGAAACGGTTGGAGAAACCGCGGACCCCTCAACCGCTGGCGCCGCGGCTGCCGCGGTTGCAGCAGTTCGCTCAGGCCCTGGCCTGGCTGCACTTGGTCGACCCGGAGCGCTACGAGCACCTCACCAACTCTGTGCGCAGCTACCGCCGGAGGCTCGCTGTGCTGGGCGTCGGGGAAGGCGAGCTGCCCGAGCGCTTCACCGCCTGGAGCGTGATCCGCTACGGCCTGACCCAGATCTTCGTGCTACTCGTGGGCCTGCCCCTGGCCGCGCTCGGCTCCGTCGCTTGGTATCTGCCGTTCAAGTCACCCCGCGTGACCCTCGGCCTCTACCGGCCGGCGTATGAGGCTGTGGCGTCGATGAAACTGGCCACCGCCCTCATCGCCTTTCCCGCCACCTACGCAGTGTGGCTGGCCGTTGCCTGGCTGGCCGGCGGCCTCATCGGAACCCTCGCCGCTGCCATCGTCCTACCGGCCGTCGGGATCGTCGCGCTTCGCTGGCGCGACCGCTGGGGCAGGGTGCGCGAGGACACTCGCATCTTCTGGAGGGCCGTTCGCAGGAGAGAGCTGCGCGATCAACTTGTCGCACGTCGCCGGGCGCTAGTCGAGGAATTCGACTCGCTGGCCAGGCGCTGGCAGGCGGAACAGCGCCACCGGCAGCCCGAGCACGTCTGACGCTTCTGGGCCGAATCTCCCAAACGCTCTGAGACCAACGACTTCGGGGTCGGGCTTCGTCGGTCAGAATTACCGGCAATCGAGTCACCCCCGGCCTTTCTGTCCGACCGAGTCCGGTGTGGCTCAGGCCACAGAACGATGTAAGATCTGTAGGCATCTATAGTTAAACTGCCGGGGATCCGGCCCGGCGCTTGGCAGAGTTCATGCCTTGCTGCGGTTCGACGGTGACGTGTGCCAAGGGAGACTGGGGAAGAAGAGGTTAGCAGAGATCATGTGGAGTCGGCATAATGTAGTGTGGTTGAGGCGGCGCTGGGCCAGTGATAACGACGACCCTGGTCGCGCCGCTCGGTCGGGCGTGTCTGGAAACGGCTCGGATCCGGGAAAGCACCGCCAGATGCTCTCCGAACCGGTCAGGCGTGAGTTCCTGGCCCAGGCCGTAGTGGTCGACTGCCCTCATGCCGGCTGTGACGGTATGTTGCTGACGAGTGCCCGGGAGGTCGAGCGTCCCGGGGGCAGCGGTGCGCGGCTGGTGTTCCGTTGCACGCGCGAGCCGGAATCTCACGAAGTCACGGTTACGATGGATCCATATACGGCGGAAGAAGTCGAGCGACTGAAGGCGGCGCTTTACCGTGGTGAGCCGCTCACGTGTGTGCGTTGCGGGACGCAGCTGGAATTGGGGTCGGTGTCATCGCAAGATGGGTGGGCTAAGTCGCTCGATAGCTCGGCCGCGTTCTACTGTTCGTGGTGTGGTGTGAGGTGGGACGCGCCGGCCGAGTTGAGCAAGCGAGCCGGTTAAGGTGACAAGGAGCCCAGCACCATGAAGGTTGAGAAGGCGGCGGCGCAGGATCTGCGGGGGATCGCGGCGAATACGGTGAGGGATCTCGCCTTGGGGCTGCGGCTTGCACTGCTGCGCATGGAGAGCTTCGAGCCTGGCCAGGGCAAGGATGCCGCTCGCGAGCTGGCGGAACAGCTGTCGGCCTCCGCCCGGCGCGCGGTGGAGCTCTACTACTTGGAGTCGCTCACGCAAGCGGTGGCGATGAGCGAAGGTCCTCTGCAGGTGCGCAGGAAGAGCGAGCTGGAGTTCGAGGCGCCGGATGAGTCGACTGAGATCCAGCGGCTCAAGAGCGATGTCTCGGGCTGCTACAACAGGTTGGGGTTCACGCTGCTGCTGGAGTGTGAGCTGGAGCGGGCGCGGCGCCGCGGGCTCCCGCTCTCCCTGGCGATTTTCAAGCTCGACCCACCGAACGAGGAGCTGGTTCGCGAGGTGGCGAAGCAGGGCCGTGAGTGCTGCCGATTGCTCGATGTGCTCGGCACTTTCGATAACCGCGCGGTCGGGATGCTGTTACCCGACACGGGCCCCGAGGGTACGCAGGTCGCGGCCCAGCGCGTGCTGTCGTCTTATTTGTCGGCGCGTGAGCTGGGCGGCGATCCGGGTTCGGAACGTCTGCTGGTCGGTGTGGCCAGCCACCCCGATGATGGGGAGAGCTATCAGGCATTGCTCGCCAAGGCGGACGAGCGAGCGGGCGGAAGCTCGTTGTTGGAAGAGGCAGTGGAGGTGGGGTAGCGATCCGTTAATCTTACATAGCCAGTCGGAGAGGCGGTGTGTTGGCGTGCACCGCCTTTTTCTATCTCAGTATCCAATATCCGACGTCCATTGACTAGATGTCCAAGGTGTATTCAAGCGTCAATGATCAAGACCCAATGTCCAAGGCTCAGGGTCGACCCGGTCTTCCGTGGTTATTGGATGTCGATCATTGGTGCTTGAAGAAATCTTGGCCACCTGAACAATGGATATCGGATATTGGATACTGAAACAGTAATCTCGCTACGTTCTCGTACGGGCCAGGAGGACAAGCCCGATACCCAGAAACAGCCCGTTGGGCAGCCAGGCAGCCATCATCGGAGGGATGATTCCGCCCGCGCCCATCCCCTGGGAGATCCGGACGGTGATCAGGTAGAGGAGCACGGTAGCCAGGGCTATGCCTATTCCCATGGCCGGGCCACGGCCGCCCGTGGCCATCCCCAGGGCCGAGCCGAAGAGTACCACGATCAGGCAGGCCAGGGGGAAGGCGATCTTCAGCTCCCGCTCGACGATCAGCTTGCGCGCATCGCCGCCCGAGCGCTGGATCGACTCGATGAACGTACCGAGCTCGCGGTAGTCCATCTCTTCAGGGTCCTTTGGCTCCGCCAGCAATGCCTGCGGTGACTCCGAGAAATCGCGATGGTAGAGTGAATCGAACGCGAAGCTGACGGCCTGGTCTCTTTCCGGGAAGTAGTGGAGGTTGCCGCGGCGCAGCTGCCAGCGCCCTTCCACCCACTGCGCGACCGGCGCGAAGACCCTGTAGGTCGGGTACTCCGGCCCCGTTCCTTCGCGGTCGATTACGATGTCGTCGATCCGGCCCGTGCTCGCCACGAGTCGTCGCACCGTGTAGGCTCGGCCGCCGTCGGCGCCGTACACGAACCTCGAGCGGCTGCTGCGGCTCCTGGCTCCGTGCTCCTCGAGCGTCTCGGCGCGCAGCCGATTTGTCACCGGTACCAGTTCGCCGAGGGCCAAGCCGGCTAAGCTCACCAGCACGCCGAGCACGATCAGCGGCGCGATGACCCGGTAGAAGCTGATACCGCTCGCCTTGGCCGCCGTCACCTCGAAGTTGCGGCTCATCAGGGCGACCGTGAACACGGCGCCGAACAGGCTGGCGACCGGGAAGGATAGGCCCATCTGGTAAGGAAAATCGTACAAGTAGGCGAGGAATATCTGATGGACCGTGAGCCCGCGGGCGAGATAGTTGTCGATGTCGTCGGTGAGTTTGATGATCATGAACATTAGCGGCGCGCCGACAACGCAGATCACGAAGACCTTGATGTACAGGCTGGCCACGTAGCGGTCGAGCGTCCTCATGCCGTGCCCTCGTCTGATCGGGCCTCGTCTGCCACGTCGCGGCGGCGCGGGCCGAGCAAGCCACCCAACCGGCCGATTATCGGGCTGACTGGCCGGGTGCCGGAGCGCGAGACGAGGAAGAGGATGGCGCAACCGAGAGCGGCAAAGATGACATTAGGTGTCCACATCGCCCAGAATGGTGACACCAAGTTGCTGTCGGCGAACTCCTCACCTCCGATCAGAAAGACGTAGTACACGCAGAACACGGTCAAGCTCACGCCGATCACCATGCCTATGCCGCCGCGTGGGAAGCGCACGCCGATTGGTGCTCCGATTAGCACGAAGACGATGGCGGCGACCGGGATCGCGTACTTCTTCTGAATCTCGACCGAGTACTTGTTGTATTCTCGGCGCTGCAGGTCGCGACGCGAGGCGATACGCTCGAGCTCGCCGCGCATGCGGGATGCGAAGCTGGAAGCGTTGCCGATCGGAGGGTAGACCAACCCACGCGCGGTTCTCACTCGTGTCCGGAGTTCCTGAGGGCTGGTAGCGCGCTGCAGGGTCGTGTCCTCTGCCTGACCTTCGTCGGTTGGGCGCCTGACCTCGGCGGGCCGGTCGGGAGAGCGCTCTAGCGGAATCGCCTGGCTCGCCCTGTCGACCTCGGCGCGGCTGACGCGGATCGGGTTGGCGAGATCGATCAGCGCGTCCAGCGTATCCTGAAGTTGGACGAGTCGCTCGCGGCGCTCATCGACCTGCGCCTGCATCATGGCGATGTTCATCTCGCGGTCGCCGCGCCAGTCGGCGCCGCGGCCGCGCTCCAACTCGTTGGTCACGCCGATGACGCGGATCACCTGCTTCGCGTAGTAGGAGCGCTGCGCCATGCTGGGCTTGCGGGTGTCCAGCTCGTGCATCGAGCCGTCGTAGAGGGTGAGGTAGAGGTCCGTTTGTGTCTCGTTGAAGGCCATGTGACCGGAGTCGGCATAGATCGTCCGACTGGTGTTAGGCCGGCCCACGTCGAAGATCACCAGATCCCATAGCACGCTGCGCATGCGGTCGATGCGTGCCGCCTGCAGGAACAGCTGGTTGTCAACGACCTCGTTGATAACGCGCTCGCGAAGCTCGAACGTCGGTTGCTTCCTGGCGATGTCGGAGAGCAGGGTCCGAAGTTTGTGGTTCGACTCGGGGAGGATACGATCGTTGAACGCCACCATGCCGACTGCGACTACGACGGATGCAGCCAGCACCGGAAGCATGAGGCGGAGGAGGCTCACGCCTCCCGCTTTGACAGCCGTGATCTCGTTGTCGCTGCTCAGGCGGCTGAACGTGTAGAGGACCGCTACGAGGACGGCCATCGGCATGGTCATGGCTACGATGAACGGGACCGACAGGCCGAAGACCTCGCCGATCACGTACCAGGGTAGCCCCTTGCCGACCAGGTCGCCGAATCGCTTGGCCAGCTGGTTGAGCAGCATCAGGCCCGTGAGAACACCGGTCGCCGCGACGAAGGGCCCCATGTGCTCGCGAAGTATGTAACGCCTCAGTATCTTCATTCTCTGTCGAGAACTCAGGGGAATCCGTCCCGAGCTAATACACCGATAACGGCCATAAGGTGCGCCTGAAGCTCGCTCTCTCCGGCGGCGTTGCCGTCATTCTGGCCTTGGGATGGCCCCCGGGGCAAGCCGGCGCCTGTCATGTTGCCGCCCCTGCTTGCCTATCCGCCCAGGACACTGCCGTTCAGCCTCTCCGCCCGGTGGGCCTGGCGATCGGGCTCAAGCCGATGACGCTCCCCTTTCCCACCGATCTGGCCTCCCGGTTGCCCGATCCGCTGCAGCAGCGGCCGGAGCTGAGGTCGCGCACCCACAGCTTCGGGACCGCTTGGGCGGGTGAGCTGGCGGCAAAATCGCAGGTGTGGGCAGCGACGCTCTGGCTCCGCAGTCGCCCGCTGGCGGGCCCCACCTCCCGGGTCGCCCGCGTCGCCGAACGTCCCGGGCTGCCGGCTGACCCGGGTGCGCAGGCGGCGGAGGAGCCCGCGCTTCGCGAGGAGGCTGCCGCGCCACCCGTCGAGGTCGTGGCCCCGGAGGGACAGGAGACGATCTCGGACGTGCTGGGTGAATACGCGGATCTAGGGTTCGAGGTCGAGGGGCGGGTCGAGCTGGGTGGCGGCTGGAACCGTTTTCGCCCGTGCGATGTGACGATTCAGACGAACTGCAGCCCTAGCCTGATCCCGACGCTCAAGCCGGACATCCAGGTGGGTGCGCGTGTGGGGGGCACGATCTCGCAGCGCGTGAACGTGAGCGTCGACTACGACAACCGGCGCGAGTTCGACGCGGCCAACAACATCAACGTCTTCTATCAGGGTTTCGAGGACGAGATCCTGCAGAGGCTAGAGGTCGGAGACGTCAGCTTCCCACTACCGCACAGCCGCTACCTGACTCGCGGCATCCCCGCTGGGAACTTCGGCGTCCGCGCCGCCGGCCAGATGGGGCCTGTCGACTTCCAGGCGGTTTGGGCTCAGCAGCGAGGCGACCTTGGCAGCCGGGAGCTTCAGGTCGGCGGCACGGGCCAGGGCTTCGAACAGAACGCGACGACGATACTCGATGACGCGGACTACGAACGCGGGCGATTCTTCTTCCTCTTCAGCCCGACGCAGCTCTTCGACTATCCACACGTCGATATCCAGCGGCTGCTCGCCACCGACGCGGAGTCAAGTGTGCGGCCGGCCTCGGTCGTCAAGCTCTACCGTTACGAGGTCCTCGGTGTGGATATCGGTGCGCAGATCCCGGAGGGTTTCATCACGGCGCTTGCGGTAGCCGAGGATACGCTGAAGACCGACCTGGGGGTCGATACGGTCGTCGTCGATACGCTCACCGGACTGTTCCGGCCGCTCATCGAAGGCGAGGACTACGTCCTGCACCAGAGCGGCCTCTGGCTCCAACTGCGGAACACACTTCCTCCCCAGGAAGGGTTGGCGGTCACTTACATCAACGCCGACGGGGAAGAGGTGGGCACATTCGATGCCGAGCGGGCGTCCGATGCCCACAACGCCGATCCTGATAACAACCCACCGCCGGTCCTCGAGCTGATCAAGGGCGTGAACCACCGGCCAGGCACGGCTACCTGGCGGCGCGAGATGCATCACATTTATCGCGTGTCGGTCAGCCCTGGGGTGGTGCTCTCGAGCGTGACGCTGACGATCTCGCAGGGCGACCCCGAGGTGGGCAACACGTTTCGCTCGACGCCGAGCGGCACACAGCTCGAGTTCCTGAAGATCTTCGGACTCGACGATAATCCGACCGACAACGTCCTGGACGCCTCGCGGGTCTACGACGTGGGCGAAACGGGCGGTGCCGGGACGACGGGGCCGACCGGTACCTACATCGTGCCGCCCACCCTCGAACCCTTCCGGGCCCCGCCACCGTTGAGGGACGTCAGCGATCCAGCGGGCGGCCTGCCTTTTCCGCTCGCACCCGGCGATCAGAACAACGCGATCTACGACGAGGCCAACGATCAGATCCGCCTCGGCTCGAATCTCTACCTGCTGTCTGTCGACTATAGGCAGAGGTTCGAGGGCTTCCTCTCCACTGTATCGCTGGGCTTCGGCGGTGTCCGCGAAGGCAGCGAGCGGGTCCTCATAGATGAGCGCGAGCTCACACGCGGCGAAGACTACATCATCGACTACGACATCGGGCAGATCGAACTGCGTGATCCCGAGCGCTTGTTCCTCGACAACCCCGATGCCAGGCTGCGTGTGACCTTCGAGCAGAAGCCTTTGTTCCAACTGGCGCCGACTTCGGTCTTCGGGCTGCAGGCCCGCTACGCGCTCGGCGCCGCAGGTGAGCTAAACTTCATCGGCCTTTCGCAGTCCGAGAAGACGCTGCAGACGCGGCCCGAGCTGGGGCTCGAACCGAGTGCTGTACGATTGGGTGGCGTCTCGGCTCGATTGAACTTCAGGCCGGAGTGGCTGACCGACCTGGCGAACGCACTACCCGGTGTGGATTCGGATGCGCCCTCATCGATCGCGCTCGACGGCGAGCTCGCGCTGTCGTTGCCGAGCACCAACACACAGGGGGTTACTTACGTCGAGGATTTCGAAGGTGGGTCCGGCTTCGCCGTGCCCATGCTCTCCCGCGGCTGGAGACTGGGAGCGGCGCCGGCGTCCAATGCGGGCGCCGAGACCGTCGCGCCGCAGATCTTCGACGAGAGCAACGCGGCGGAGCTCGTGTGGCAAGACCAGTACGTCGTGCCGACCGTCGAAGGCGAAGCGGTGTTCGGTGGTCTCTTCCCGCGGCAGGTTGACGATCAGCTTCTTGTTCAGGGGCAGACCAGACCCGAGCCGGTCCTCAGCATAACCCTGAGGATGCCCGAGAACCGCAGGCTGGCGCCGAACCCCAACCCCGCACCAGGCCGCGCCTGGGCGTCGTTCACCAACGTGCTGGCTGCCAGTGGCCAGAACTTCACCACTATCGAGTTCCTCGAGTTCTACGTCGCCGTCGACGACGAACTTGTGGACGCGACCGATCTGATCATCGACCTGGGGACCGTGAGCGAGGATGCCTTCGCCATCGACTCGCTGGGCCTGCCCACCGGGCTCGGCGAGCTGGACCGCGAAGTAGACCCTCCGCAGATCTGGAGCAATGCCGACGACATCGGACTCTGGGGCACCGGCTGCGAGGCCGAGCCGGGTACGCGTATCTATCGGCTCGGTGACGTCGCTGCCAACTGTACTCGCAACAACGGGCTAGAGGATTCCGAGGACCTCAACCAGAACAGCGTTCTGGATGTCGAAGAGAGGTTCTTCCGCTACACGCTCGAGATCGGCGACCCCACCAGTCCCTACTTCGTTCGCGAGGCGAGCGAGATCGACGGCGGCCGTTTCCGACTCTATCGAATCCCGCTGCGCAGACCCGATCACAGCGAGCGATTCAGCGACGCCGACCTTCAGAACGTGCGTCACCTCCGCCTGACCGCGGTATCCGATGCCGACAACAAGCTCATCCTGGCGCGCGTGCGATTCCTCGGCTCCCGCTGGCTGAAACGCGGCAACAGCGGTGTGGTCGACGGCCTGACTGACACGACGACGGTCACAGTCCTCGATACCCCCGTCGAAGTAGGCCCGATCAGCACGCTCGACGCCCGCTACCAACCGCCCCCGGGTGTCACCGATCAGGTGGCCAACCAGACCGATCAGTTCGGGTTCGGCGGCGTCACGATCAACGAGCAGTCGCTGAGTGTCCGGTTCACCGACCTCGGCCCGGATCAGCGGGCCGAAGTCTACCTGCAGTACCTACAGACGCCCCGCAACCTTCTCTCCTACCGCGGACTGCGGGTCTGGGCTCTCGGCATCGATGGCCCCTGGGGCATCGGCGGCGCGCCGCTGCGCTTTTTCGTGAAGCTCGGCGAGGACATCGGCAACTACTACTTGTACCAGACGGAGCTCAGGGAGGTACCACCGGGCGCGGAGGGCGAGGGGTTGCGGCGCGCTTGGGAGCCGGAGCTGACGGTCGACCTCGACCGCTTCATCGCGCTGCGCGCTCGGGCCGAGGATATCATGCTGAGACGAGGCGGGCTGCCTGGTGACAGCACGCTGAAGATCTGGGACGTGGATGTCTTCCCGGACGGGGACAGCACGTACGCGATCGTTATCGGCCAGCGTTCGCGTGCGCCCAACCTGGCGGCGATTCGCCAGATCTCACTGGGTGCTCACAACGCGAGCCTCGACCCGTTCATCTCCGGTGAGATCTGGGTGGACGATCTGCGTCTCGATCTGCCGGTGGACGATGCGGGGTTGGTCGGACGGATAGACATGGACGTCCGGGCGTCGGACGTTCTCGGCTTCAACTTCTCGTACTCCAGCGAGAACCCGTATTTCCGGCAGCTGGCGCAGGATCCTAGCTTCCGGTCCGCCGGCGAATACTCCGTCGGCGGCCGGCTCGAGTTCGGGCGTATGCTCCCGGATTCGTGGAGCCTCAACATGCCCCTCAACGTTACGTACCTGAAGTCGGCTTCCAAACCTCTACTTCTGCCGCGCACCGACATAGCGGCGGAGCAATTGCCGGGTCTGCGCGCGCCCGAGAGTCGCAACTTCCGAGTGGACCTCACGCTGAGCAAGCGTCCTTCAGCGGTCGCGCCGGGGGTCGGCTGGCTTATCGATAATTCGTCGGTGAGACTCACCTACGACAAGCGCTCGGGTCGGACGTCGCGCTCGGAGACCGAGTCCTCGGGTTTCACGGCGAGCTACGGCTTCCGCGACCAAGTCGGTGAGATATCCGTTCCGTTCTTCCCGGGCCCGCTGGAGTATCTCGTCTTCTTCCTCCCCGAGTCGGTTCGGCAATCGCGCTTGCGTCTCACACCGACTTCACTACAACTCGGCGCGACGTACATCGATAGCGAAGCACAAACACAGCGTTTCGAGGAGATCGTAGGACTGCCCGCCGACACGGGCGTGGTGCCCATCCTCACGTTCGACAAGCGCTTGCAGACGGTAACGACGCTCAACTTGGAGCCGGTCTCCGATCTAACAGGCCGTTTCTTCTTCACCCAGGGCCGCGATCTGGTACCGACTGAGAATGTCGTGCAGGGAAGCCGTGGTCAGGAGCTCCTCGATGCCGAGCGTGCAAGCGTTCTCGGGGTCGACCTCGGTTGGGTCGTGGCGCGCAGCCTCGATGTGAACTGGACCTACCGGCCGGACATCGCGCCCTGGCTGACGCCGCAGGTAGCCTTCGATACCCGCTTCGATCTCAACACCGCGCCATCGTTCGTCGGTGACCAGGAAGGTGACACGGTCTTGACCCGCGATTTCGGTAGTACGCGGACCCTGCGGCTCTCGGCTGGGTTCAACACCTCGGCCTTCTTCCGCTCAATCGCCGGTCAGGAGCGCTCGGGCATCGTGGGAGCGGTACTCGAGTTGATGGACCGAATCGACCTTTTCTCGGTGACCTGGGTCACGACCCTAGGCTCGAGCTTCCGGCGCCGGGCGGCCAGTCCTTCCTGGGGCTATCAGTTCGGTTTTGGAGGGTTCGATGATTTCCGGATCCAGAGAGGGGACACGGCCAGCCGCGTCGCCGACACGGAGACCCTCGCACTCAGTAGCGGCTTCCGGCTTCCGCTGGGAGCTGGCTTGAACGTCGACTACTCGATCAACGACCTGTTCGCGTGGTCACCGCGCACCCAGATGCGGACCCGGCGGACGACCTGGCCCAACCTGAGCCTCAGTTGGAACCGGCTGCCGATCCCGGGCTTTCTGCAGGGTTTGGTGGCCGGCCTCGGCTTCCGTGCCGGCTACACGGTCCGCGACAATCGGAACGTGATCCTCGATGCGAACCAGGATCGCGGCAGCGAGATCCGGACGATCCCCCTCAGCGTCGACCTCGTTTTGACGACCCAGTGGTCCATCAGCTACAGCGTGACCTTTACCGATGAGAAGCGCTTCGACCCGACCGGTGTGACCTTCAGGGATCAGACCGGCCACACCGTCCAGCTCACCGGCCAGCTGCGGCCGCTGAGCACGGCTGGGCGCCTCCGCAACCCGCTCCGCGTCTCGCTTCGCTTCTCGCAGAACGACCAGAACCAGTGCCGGCGCCTACAGTCCGCCTTCCTGGCCCTGCCGCCGGTGCCCGACCCGGACCGGCCGCTCTGCGAGGCGTTCACCGACCTGGTCATCCGCGATCTGGGGTTGACCGTCAACACCGATGTCACGCCGTTCGTGGTCGGACTTCAGGCGTTCTGGCGCGACACCCAGAGCGAGCTTGGCCAGCGGCCCGGATCGACGCAGCTTGAGATATCGCTATTCGGACAGTTCCTCTTCGAGACAGGAGAGATCCGTTGAACAGCATGACCAGGCCCGCATTCTCGCTGGCGCTACTGACCGCCGCCGCGCTCGCCGTCGTCGCCTGCGGCCGCGCCGACGGCGAGGCAAACGCCGACGCCGCCCAGCCGGCCGTCACCTCGTATCCTCGCTTCGACGGCTCGGCCGCCTACCAGCTGGTGCGGCGCCAGGTTGGCTTCGGCCCGCGCATCCCAGGTAGCGAGGGCCATCGCGCGATGGCCGCGTGGGTCCAGGAGCACCTGGCGGAGCGGGCCGATACGGTGATCTTGCAGCGCTTCACCCACGTCACGGCCGCTGGCGACACGCTACCGCTGGTCAATTTCCTGGCCCGCTTCCGGCCCGACGCTACTCCGTCGCTCCTGTTGCTCGCTCACTGGGACACCCGTCCGATCTCCGACCAGGCCCGTAATCTGCTGGACCGCGAGAAGCCGGTCCCCGGCGCGAACGACGGAGCATCGGGGACAGCGGTCCTCTTGGAACTGGCGTCGATCATGCGCGATTCGCCTCCGCCGCGCGGCGTCGATCTGCTGTTGGTAGACGGCGAGGACTACGGCGACTTCGCCGCGGACCGCGACGTGTTCCTCGGTTCCCGCTACTTTGCCGCCAACTTGCCGGAAGGGCTCGAGCCCGAGTTCGGTGTTCTGCTGGACATGGTGGGCGACCGGGATCTCGATCTGTATGTGGAGGGCTACTCGAACAGCTACGCACCCGAGGTCGTCGACCGGGTCTGGAACATCGCCCACAACATGGGGTTCGGCGACGTCTTCCACCGGTCGGTCGGTACTTCCGTACGTGATGACCATATGCCCCTCAATGAAGTGGGAATTCCCACCATCAACGTTATCGATTTCTACGACTACCCCTACTGGCACACGCCGGACGACACACCCGACAAGGTGTCGGCCTCGAGCCTCGGGGTCGTCGGCGCCGTGATGACGCGGCTCATCTATCGCGGGCGCTGAACCCTCGCTCATGTCGCGTGATGGTCGGGTACGGCCTGAGCCCCTCGCTTCATTGTCGCGCGGCTTCAGGCTGGGAACCGGACCGGGCGGCGGCGCGCCGAATGTCCGCTCGGGGGCTCAGGCCGCACCCTCCCTATCGCAGTACCGAGGCGGAGGCCCAGCGCCGCGCCCTCCCTTCCGCGGCACAGGGGCGGATTTTCAACGCTGCAGCGCCCCTCGGGTTGACAATCCGTTGACCGGCTCGCTGCACGTTGGGGCATCGTGCGACCGGCCGGTTCCACTCTCAGATGCTCTGATGCTCAAGTGGTCAATTAGTCATGGATTCCGGTAATCCCATCTTTGAAGGGCCCGCTTGACCCTCACCGAGAGCGAAACCAGGGCACTGCTCGCCAGCTCGGTGCTCGTCCTCTTGGCGGCTGTGGGCCGCCTGCTGTTGGCGCCCTCTGATCCCGGCGTGGCCGACCGCGGCCTGGCGATCGTGAGTGAAGTGGACGCTGCGCTGGCGGTAGCGGAATCGATCCGCGCCGAAGAAGAGCGCCGGCGTCGCCCGCTGGCGGAGGGCGAACGAATCGACGTCAACACCGCCAGCGAGATCGACCTCGACCGACTGCCCGGCGTCGGTCCGACCCTGGCGCAGGCGATCCTGGACCACCGTCAGAGGGAGGGGCCATATTGGGATCTGGGAGAATTGGAACGGGTGCCGGGCCTGGGGAGTAGTAAGGTAAGACGCCTGGCGCCGTACACCACCCTGCCGGCGGCGGGGAGCGGCGGCGCGCCAGGCGGCGGGGCAGGCAGGTCGGGGCCCGCCGGCCCGCCGGGAGCGGCGGTCGTCGACCTGAACCGCGCCTCAGCCAAGGAGTTGCAGGCTCTGCCGGGCATCGGCCCGGCCCGCGCCAGCGCCATTGTGCGGTGGCGGGGAGAGCACGGCTCCTTTCAGACGGTCGACGATCTGCTGGAGGTGCCGGGGATCGGGCCGGCGACGCTGGAGCGGCTGCGCGCCCTGGTCGTCGTTGGACCTTGACACTTCCCGTAACTTCTAGCAGCTTTGTAACTTGCTGTTATCTCCCCCCGCCACGGGTGAATGCTTCGTAGTCAAGATTCCGATCGACATGGCGACCCGAACTAAAGCTAGCGACCTAATCGGCGACCTTCTGGTACGCGAAGGTCTGATCACGGAGGACCAGCTGCGGAGCGCGCTTCAGGAACAGCGCTCCAACGGCCACCGCCTCGGCTACACGCTCGTGGCGATGGGCATGGTCTCCGAGACCGACCTGACGCGCGTGCTCGCCCGAAAATACCGCGTCAAGGCGGTGGACCTGTCGCGGATCGACAATATCGACAAGCGCGTGATCAAGCTGGTCAAGCCGGAGATCTCGATTCGGCACTTGATCTTGCCGCTGCGCCGGGTCGGTCGGACGCTGACGGTGGCGATGGCGAACCCCACCAACCTGGAAGCCATCGACGAGCTCAGGTTCTCCACCGGCTATGACATCGAGCCGGTCGTGGCCGGCGAGTACTCGCTGCGCAAGGCGGTCGAGAAGTACTACGAGACGACCGAAGACAACCTCCAGGACTTGCTCAAGGAGTTCGACGAGGAAGAGATCGAGGTCGTCGACGAGCATTCGGCCGAAGACGAGATGTCCGTCACCGCGCTCCAGGCACAGGTCGAGGAGGCGCCCGTCGTCAAGCTGATCAACGGGATCCTCACCAGCGCCGTCTCGAAAGGCGCCAGCGACATCCACATCGAGCCCTACGAGAAGG
>CAYFSW010000146.1:0-9248 GCA_964345885.1 uncultured Gemmatimonadota bacterium
CGCGAGCTGGGTCGGCCCGAAGGCGTGGCCAGTGCCTTGGGCAACATCGGGAACGTGTTTCGGACCCGGGGGCAGCTGGACTCGGCGCTCGTCTACTACCGAGAGTCGCTGGCGCTCAACCGCGAGCTGGGCCAGCCCGGGGGCATAGCCAACGCGCTGGTCAACATCGGGATCCTGTTTGGGATCCGGGGACAGCTGGACTCGGCGCTCGTCTACTTCGGCCAGGCGCTGGCGCTCGACCGCGAGCTGGGTCGGCCCGAAGGCGTGGCCAGTGCCTTGGGCAACATCGGGAACGTGTTTCGGACCCGGGGGCAGCTGGACTCGGCGCTCGTCTACTACGGCCAGGCGTTGGCGCTCAACCGCGAGCTGGGCCGGCCCGAGGGCCTAGGAATCCAGTTCTTCAACATCGGAGTGATTCTGGAGACAAACCGCGAGTACGAGGCCGCAGCCGCTCACTTCGATTCTGCGTACAGCTATTTCTCGCGTATCGGATCGCCTTATGCGGACCAGGCCCTCGAAGCACGGTTCCGCGTGGAGGATCCGTTTGTCCAGGGGCACAGCTATCTTCAGGCGGGGCAGTTCAGCGACGCGCTTGCACACTACCGGGCTGTTCTGCGCGCGCATCCCGATCTGTTGCGGGGCCATCTCTTCATAGCCCAGGTCTTCTCCCAGGCCGGCCCCCCCGATTCCGTCGAGGCGAGCTATCGTCGAGCCTTGGCCCAAGATCCCGACTATGCCGATGCGTCGAACGGTCTGGCCCGGCATTATGCGCTGCTGGGAGAGAATCTCGACGAGGCACTGGGACTATCCAATCGCAGCCTCGAGCTGGATCCGGAGAACGCCCACTACCTGGACACATTGGCTGAGATCTACTTTCGCTTGGGCCGGTTCGACGAGGCTAAGGTGGCGAACGACCAGGCCCGAGTGAATGCGGCAGACGAGGAGCTAATCGAGTCGATCGAGGAGAGGGCGCAGAGAATCGAGGCGGCGTTGAAAGGTCGGTAGTGAAACCTGGGCTGGCGCTTATCCGCTCTGGTGCTGCTCCCGGCCTCGTATTCGCCGATCGATCTCCTGCACGCGCTCGGCCCGTCCTTGTACGGCGATCTCCTCGTCGGTCGGCGCTGTGTACGCCTCAAGGGCGCCCCTGAGGAGCTTACTCGCCCGTCGTCGCCGTCGAGCCAACCTGCTTCGTGGGCTTTCGCCACGAGCGCCGTGACCACTGCTTCTAGCTCAATCGTCGGGCGTTGTCTCCTCGGGCGGTGGCAATATCTCGACGCTCTCGGCCAAGGTATACTTGCGGGCTGCCTCGGGCTTCAGGAAAAGAACTTCTCCTCGCTCCCAGCGTCGATTCCGCTGCACTCCACCCGTGTCGTGCCCTTCAGCCCGGATAGGCCGCAGTACTCGGCAGCCGACGAGTCCGCGCAGGCGCTCCACCTTTTTCGGTGCTCGTTCTCAACCTCGGCTGTGTGCTCGTTGAGCCAGTCGCGCAGGATCCCAGACTCACGTCTTCCTTCTCGACCGCCTCCCTGAGACGCCAGAACAGCTCGGCTCGGCGGCTCACGAAGAGCTCGGGCCGCTTGGCCCGGCTGCCTATGTTGACGCCCTTCACCTTCCTGTGCCCGAGCTGGCGTAGTCAGTCCAGCACTCCGATGTCGTGGTCAATCAACGCGGTCCCGTGTTCCGGTTCAACCTTGCTTCGGGACATGTCGTACTAATCCTCTGACCGTCCGGCGTGTGAGTAGCAACCTACGGCCGGAACTGATTGGCGTATTTTTCTGACCGTGCGGTGGACGGCCTGCGGCGTTAGGGGGTGCCCGGGTGGCGTTTGAGGCCCCTGTAGTCCGCCGCCTACTCTGCGTTGTGATCCGTATTGAGCCGGCCGCTTACTCGTATTCCTCCAAGAGTGCCTGAAAGCGCGGATTGTCGCGGAGCGAGTTGAAGCGGTAGTCGATCATCAGAAAGGGGACCGTCAGGGTGCCGGGAATCGAGAGCAGGTACTCGAGCAGCTCGATGGCCGCGTCCGCGTCGCCGAGCATCGTGTGGATGACCGCCAGATCTTCCACACGGTAGACGCCGTGCCAGGCATCTTCGGCGACGGGAACCAGGGCGACGGCCCGTTCACCCTCACTGAGCGCGTCGGCTCTCCGGCCCAAACCGGCGAGCGCGATGCCCAGCGCGCTGTGCAGGCGCGCGTCGTCGGGGAAGCGCTGGAGTCGCGCCTCGACGACGACCCTGCTCGAGTCATAATAGGCGCGCCGCAGCTCTTCGTCACCCAGCAGGCCGTAGATCTCGGCGTAGTACTGCGCCTTCGGCACGAAGAAGACGTTGGCCTCGACCGCGTCGACCTGCATCCCGGCGAGCAGGTCCAGCGCCGCGTCGTAGTCGCCCTCGGAAGTCTCGATCCAGGTCGATAGCATGGTCAGCAGGGGATGCCGCAAACCGAGACCCTCCGCCTCCTCGATCATGCGGCGGGCGTCGGCACGATTCGCATCCAGTCGCACGTGGACGCGGAGGGCGTCACGGACGTAGGTGGGCCACCCGGGTTCGAGTTCGATCGCCCGGTGAAAGTAGCGCTCCGCCTCGGCCGTATTGCGCATGAACGCATACGTGTTCGCGATGTCTCTGACGATCAGGGCCGAAGCCGGGTTGACCTCGGCGGCCCTGAGGAGATTGGTCAGCGCCTCATCGAGCCGTCCCCGGCGCCGGTGTAGCGACCCGATACCATAGAGTAGATCGGCGCTGTACGGCCGGCTGGCGCGGGCGGCCTCGAATGCCTCGAGCGCCGCGTCGTAGTCCTGCAACCCCCAATAGTAGTAGTAGCCGCGGGCGATCTGCGCTTCAGGAAGCCGCGAATCGAGGGCCAGCGCCTGGTCGAGCGCCGCGCGGGCGCTGGCCAGGCGTTCCGGCCGGCGATCGTAGAACCGCCACCACAAGTGCAGGTGCGCCTGTGCGAGTGCCGCGTAGGCGACGGCATAGTCGGGGTCGAGCTCCACCGCCCGCTCGTAACTCTGGACCGCGATTCGCAGGTCCTGCTCCCGTGCCGCACCGACGTCGTATTTTCGTCCGCGCAGGAACAGTTCGTAGGCCTCCATGTTCGAGGGCGGCACAGCTCCCGGGTCGCCGCGGATCGTGAGATCCAGTGCGCGCGCCACGTGCTCGGCAACCTCGGTCTGCATCCGGAATATCTCGCTGGGAACCAGCGGCACCGTGAATATGTCGGACCAGAACTGGGTCTCGTCCGACCCTCTGATGAGCTGCGGTCGGATGCGTGCCTCGGCTCGACCGTCTTCGCCGTGGATCGTCTGTACCGTCCCCACCAGCAGGTAGTCCGCATCCAGCTCCTCCGCGAGCTCACGAGCAGGCTTCTGTCTCGTGTCGCCGGGAACGATGACAATCAGGCTGTCGACACGTCCCAGACGGCTCGTGATCTCGGCGGTCATGCCGTCGGCGAACCACTCGTCTTCCGCCGCTCCCACATTCTGGAGCGGGAGCACCGCGATCCTCGGCGCTACGGCGCCGGGTGGGCCGGTGTCGCGCCGCAGCAGCTGGTAGACGGGCCAGGAGAGTGCCAGCGCCACGGCGACCGCGACCACGACGACCGTCCGCCGAGAGGGACGGTGAGGCGCCCGCTCCGTGGCTCCCTCGTCCGGCCCGGCGGCGCGGGCTTCCAAGCGCTCCCGCGGGAGTGCGGCGGCACGCGCCGCGAGGGACCGCGCTCGCACCGAGGCGACCAGCTCCAGCGTCTCGGGCGCGGGCTCCAGCTCGTAGTCGTCGGCCAGCCGCCGCGCGAAGTCCTCGAACAGCCCGATCGCGGCGGTACGGTCGCCCAGCTCGTCCAAGCTGGTGATCACCGTTCGCAGCCGCTCCTCCTCCAGCGGCTCGATGGCCACCGCTCGCCGGGCCCAGCGTACGGCGCTCACGGCGTCCTCGGCCTCGCCGCTCCGCACGGCGAGCTCCCAGGCCGCCGCCGCCGCTTCCCGCCGGTAGCGGGCCCGCTCGCCGTCGAGAAAGCGAGCGAAGTCCGGCGCGTCGGCGACGTAGAAGCCGGGGAGCAGGTCACCGCGGTAAAGCTCGAGGGCGCGCTCGTAGTCGCCGGCACTCAGCGCCTGCTCCAAGGCCTCGGCGTCGCACCAGACCGCCTGCCAATCGAGGCCGATCTCCTCCTCGCCGCGATTCACCACCACCCCTTCGCCGAGGTCGCTGCGTAGCACGTAGACCGCCTGGCGTAGCGCCTGCCGGGCACGGCTCTCGTCGGATTCCGGCCAGAACATCGCCAGCAAGACATCGCGGCGATGGAACCCCCGCGGCTTGGCCAGGGCGAGGTAGGTGAGCAGCGCGAGTCGCTTAGACTGGCCCTGCAGAGATTGTGGATCGTGCTGCTGAGGGAGACGCAGCGCGAGCCCGCCGAAGGTGCGCAGCTCGAGCACCGGTAGTCTCTCCATGGCGATGGGCGTCACGGGGGGGATGACGCCTCCGTGACGGTGGCGTGACCGCGGAACACCAGTATTGGGCAAGCTAACGTCGCGGTCCGTGAGGCTCAAGGCGATGTACAGCAAGGTTAAAGGAGACGTTTCCCGGGTCATGCGCCCGGCGGATAAGAGGCACCGTCGCTCGAGTTGTGGCTGTATTTGGAGCTAGGAGGACACTGTGACGAGACACCGCGCTGTCGTACGCGGAGCCCTGATGGTGATGGCCCTTGTGGTCCTGGTTCCGGGAGAGGCCCGGGCGGACGTCGCGTTGCCGACCATTCTCATCGCCTTCGGCTCCCCAGGGTGGCTGCTGGTCGGGCTGGGCGCGGTCATCGCTATCGAGTCCCTGGTGCTCTGGGGGCGGCTGGCGCTGGTTGGGCTCGCCCTGGAGCAGGCGCTGGCCGTGACATCGGTCGCCAACCTCGTCTCCACCCTCGTGGGGATCCCGCTGGCGTGGCTCGCCCTGGCGCTGCTGCTCGGCCTGGCCGGCGGCACCGACCACGACATCCGGACGAGGGCCGGGCGGCGGCGCGAAGCCATCTGGCTCGCGCCGTGGATCATGCCGCACGATTACGTGGACTGGGACAGGTATAGCGGAGAATGGGACTGGCTCGTACCAGCGAAGCTGCTCGTGCTGCTGCCCCCGTTCTTCCTCGCCTCGTGGCTCATCGAGCGCGCCGTCGCCGGTCGCATGCTGGAGCGATTCAGCGGAGAGCTCGGTGTGGGCGTGCTGGTGGGGAACGCGGCCACCTACGGCCTCTTTGCGCTGATCGTTCTGGGATGGCTGGTTCGCGAGCTGCGGCGCGCGTCACCCGGGATGGCGCAGACCCGGGTGGCCGAGGAGCAGCGCCGGGAGCTGCAAGAGCTGGAAGCGCGGGCGCAGACCGCCTTCGAAGCCGGCGACTTCAACGGCCTGTACGCCGTCCGCGGACGACTGCGCCGCCTGCGTGGGTCTCTCGTCGATGAGCGCTCGGTGGCGCTGGCCGACTGCACACGTGACCGCTGCCGCATACAACTCGACCGGTTACGCGCCGAGCGGGGCCTGAATGGGAAGAGACCAGGCCAACGGACCGACGAGGGCTGGGCTGCCGGTAACGGTGACCGCGATGTGTGGCGCGGCGCCCGCTCCCCGTTCGGCGCCCGCGGGCGTGAAGAACCATGAAGCCCGCGCTAATGGTTGTCGTGCTCGGCCTGCTGCTCCTGTCCACGGTGATCTCCGTCAGGACCCTCCGGTTCCGGTCCAGGCAACTTCCGGTGACGCCGATCCCGCGGCGTGAGATCGGTGACCGGATGCCCATCGCGGAACGGCTCGCCCGTGCACTGCGGTTCGAGACCGTTACCGGAGGGTCCGGCGCCGCGTTCCTGGAGCTGCACCGCTACCTCGAGGAGGCTTTTCCCCTGGTGCACGGCACGTTGGAGAAGGAGTCGGTGGGCGAATACAGCCTCCTCTATACCTGGCACGGGAGTGCGGCGGCCGCGCGGCCCATCCTGCTGCTGGCCCACCTGGACGTGGTGCCGGTGGAGCCGGGCACGGCGGCCGACTGGACGTACCCGCCGTTCGCCGGCCGGGTCGTCGACGGCTACATCTGGGGCCGAGGAGCCCTGGACGTGAAGGTCGGTGTGGTGGGAATCCTCGAGGCGGTGGAGTCGTTGCTGCGGGACGGGTTCCGTCCCCGCCGCACGATCTACCTCGCCTTCGGCCACGACGAAGAGAGCGGCGGCGGAGAGGGCGCGGCGCGGATTGCCGCGCTCCTGCGTTCGCGAGGCGTCGAGTTCGACTACGTGCTGGACGAAGGGCTGGCGATTACCCACGGGATCATGCCGGGCGTGTCGCGGCCGGTCGCCCTCGTCGGACTCGCCGAGAAGGGGAAGGTCGCCCTCCAGCTCACGGCGAGAGGCCGGGGCGGCCACGGCTCGATGCCGCACCTGCCCACCGCCATCGCTATTCTGGGCGCTGCGATCGAGAAGCTGGAACGCCGGCAGCCCGCGCCGCGACTCGCGGGACCGACGCGCCGACTCTTCGAGTACGTGGGCCCGGAAATGTCGCGCCCCGGGCGGGCGGCCTTCGCCAACCTGTGGCTGTTCGGCTGGCTGACCGAGCGCAAGCTGGTTGCCAAACCGGAGACCAATGCCCTGGCTCGGACGACGTTGACGACCACCATGATCAGCGCGGGGGTGGAGGAGGACCTCATCCCCACGGTCGCTCGGGCCGTCGTGAACGCTCGGATACTGCCGGGCGACAGCGTCGCCGGCGTCGTGGCGCACGTCCGCCGGGTGATCGATGACAGCCGTGTATCGGTTGAGGTGGCAGAGAGCTCGGCGTCTGAGCCGTCTACGGTGTCGGATGTGGAATCGGAGAGTTTCGCCGCCCTGCAACGTACCATCCAGGAGGTGTTTCCGGACGTCATCGTGGCGCCATCCCTGGTCCTCGCGCGCACCGACGCGCGCCACTACGAATCGCTGGCGGCCGACAGCTACCGGTTCCTGCCCATGCGCGTCACGGCCGACGATCTCCGGCGCGTCCACGGGACCGATGAGCGGATCGCGGTGGAGAACTACGAGGAGATCGTGCGGTTCTATGCCCGGTTGATCCGGAACTCCGCTGGCACGTGAGGAGGCTCTTTCATGCCGATTCGTGTGGGAACCCCCTCACCTCGGTCGGGCGTTCGGCGGCGTTCGGATCGCTCTATGCGCGCTACTGGCGCTTCGGAGGCTGGGCGGTGTACCACGGCGGTCGCATTGGCCCGGAGTGCTAGGTCGAGGTCCTATCGCCCGAGGAATTGCAGGGTTTTTGGTAGGCTGGGCAGTCCAAGCGGGTTTGCTAGACGACTCAGGAGGAAATGGTGAGCAGACGAGTGTACATCTCCTGTGATGTTCCGGAACGCTCGCTTCCGGAAGTCAGGGCGTTGCACGATTTCCTGCAGGCCAACTCATGCCTGGTCGACTACTCGAGCGGGCCGCATTTCGGGCGACACGTCAAGGATGTGGTGAAGAAATGCGATGCGTTCGTGGCCGTCTTCGCAGGCGGCTATTCCATCAGCGTGGCAATGGTGGGGGAACTCTTGTACGCCCACGCCCTGAAGAGAGTCAGGAGCTGTGGTGGAAGCCCTAGACCTCGTTTGTTCGGGTTGAGAGTCGGCGGCTACGACGTGCTATGCCGGGACGTCTCTCTCGAGTGGCTCGACTCTCAGCCCACATGGAATTCGTTGCTGCAGGACGAGCTATGACTGATCGGCCTGACGAGTTTCCAACGGATGGCGTCCCACAAGGAGATCGAGGTAATCGTTATCAGGGCAGTATCGTAGGAATAGCTTGGTCCAGACAGGCAGCGATACTCTTCAAAAGAGCTGCAAGACGTGCGTGCGCTTTCGACGGGACTCGCAGCGGAAGCACTTTAGACGGCGCCTCGAAGCGAAGTACCTCTCAAGGGAGGACACACAATGGCTCTCTCTCAGATCGACGCGGTGTGTCGCGAGTGTCATGCAAGATTCAGGGGCCGGCCGAAACGCACCTTCCTCGGATTCCAACGGCTCCCATGCCCCAACTGCTCCCGAAAGGTGATCTATCCGCTCACCTCGGGCTATCGCACAACGTACTGGGTCTTTGTTGCCCTTATGATCTTGGTCATAATCATCAACCTCGCTTCGGGGAACATCGTGGCCCCGGGGCTGATTGGCTTGGCCATGATCTGGGCCTTAGACAAAGACCGACGGGTCCGGAAAGAGGTCGTTGCCGCTGAGACTTCCACTGCTTGAACTCGGTGCAATCATGAATGTCACACAATCAATTCAAAGGCCGTACGGTGTGAGTGTGTTCGGATCGTCTGTCATACGTGTCGAGCCTGATGTCGCATCGCTCGAGTTCGCCGTTTCGCGGCTCAAACAGCGGCCTAAAGACGGGTTTCGGGAGGCCGGTAAAGCGGCACAGAGTGTGCGGGCATACTTGGCTCGGGCAGAAGTTGGCGACGTCGGCTCCTCCCGCATCACGCTTTCTCGGTCCTTCCGCTACACGGGAGGGGAGCAGCACTTTGTTGGATACACGGCCAGAGTGTCGTTCCACGTACTGCTCTATGATCTGGATCGAATGGAGGAAATACTGTTAGGCGTGATAGATGCCGGAGCTAACGAAATCTGCTCTGTCGATTTCCAGACGAGGCGGTTGAAGGAGATCCGAAAAGAGGCCCGCCAACGATCGGTGGAAGCGGCCCGAGAAAAGGCGGAGATCTTGTGCCGGACCGCTGGGGTTTCCCTCGGCCCGGTGATTCACATAGAAGACGTGAACCCCGACCGATTGTGGGGAAGAGAGGGGCATGTCACCCGCGAAACCCAGCCCGATGATGAGGGGCCACTTCGTGCCTTTGACCCGGGCAGCATTGTCGTTAGGGCTGCAGTGATGGTCGCCTTCGAAATCGGCCAGCAGGGGAACACGAAGTCCAGGTCGTAGCCGGAAACAGTCGTGTAGGGTTCAGGGCCAGCTGAAAAATCGCTTGTGTTTCACGAAGGACACCGTTGGCCCGACGCGCGACAGAATCTGCTAGCGGGACGCTCGAGTTGAGTACACTGTTGGAGAAAGTACTGGCCCGTCTTGAGGCCCGAATCCCTGATCTGCAGGGCGGGCATCAAACCTCCGCGCACTGCAAGCCCTTGGAGTCACCACCCGGCGCCACGCCGCGAGCAGTTGCGCCGAAGACCCCGGCGGCCGCGAGCAGCGCGGCGAGTATTGCGAACGCGCTGACGAGGAGCGCGGCGTAACGCTCGTGGTCGGCTGACTGCGCTATGA
>CAYFSW010000147.1:0-76382 GCA_964345885.1 uncultured Gemmatimonadota bacterium
GCCACCGATGCCGCGATGCCCAGCACGATTAGGATGAAGGAGGTCCGGGCCATGGAGGCCTCCTGCAGCTCTCTCAGCGTCCGGACCTGGGTCAGGGGGAGGTTGGGGTTGACCGACCAGATGGCGTCGCGGACCGCCTGGAGGAGCTCCGGGGTCCCCACCCGGATGCTCCGGATGGCGTAGGCCATGGAGCGACAGGTGTAGATCTCGGCCTCCCCCGGCATCCCGGCCCACGGGCTGGCGGTCACCAGGGGCCAGTAAACGATGGAGGAGGGACTCCGGTCCATCCCGGCGTCCCGGACGTTCCCCACCACCCCCACAATCTCCCGCCAGTCTCCTGGCCCCGTTCCCCCACTGATCCGCTTCCCCAGGGCCTTGGACGGCCGGTCCCAGTACTGCCGGGCGAAGTTCTCCGACACCATCACGACCCGGTTCAGGTCATGAGCGTCCTCCTCCGTGAGGACCCGTCCGGCCAGCACCGGGATCTCCATGGCCTCGAAGTAGCCTTCGCCGATCCACTTGAAGCTGCGGATGGAGGCCAACTGACCCTCGGGCACCGGGAACCCCTCCACAAAGATGGGATCGGCGAAGTCCACGCCGTCCATGGGGATGGAGGAGGAGAGGCCCACCGAGCTCACTCCCGGGATCTCCTCCAGACGGCGGGCGATGAGCTGGTGGGTCCGGGCAGCTTCCAGCGGGTCCCTTGCCTCGTCGCTTCCGATCTCCAGGCGGACGGTGAGGACGTCTTCGGGATTCCCGAAGCCCGGGTCTACCTTCCGGAGCGCCTGATAGCTACGGATCATCAGTCCCGATCCCACCAGGACGACCATGGCCAGGGCCATCTGGGCCAACACCAGGGCGTTCCGGGCTCGATGCCGAGCCCGACCGGGGGTGGAGCTCCGGCCTCCCTCCTTCAGGGCGTTCACCAAGCCGGCCCGGCCGTAGCGCAGAGCGGGGAGGAACCCGGAGAGAAAACCGGCGAGCAGCGAGATTCCGAGGGTGAAGAGGAAGATTGTCGTGTTCAGGGAGATCTCCTCCAGTCGGGGGAGGTGCGCTGAGGCCATAGACCCCAGGACGCGGAGCCCGGCGTACGCCAGGCCTAACCCTCCCACTCCGCCCAGGAAGCCCAGGGCCAGGCTCTCCCTCAGGAACTCCCAGCCGATACGGCCCCTATCGGCCCCCAATGCTCTCCGCACGGCCATCTCCCGCTCCCGTCCCTCGGCCCGGACCAGGAAAAGATTCGCCACGTTGGCGCAAGCGATGAGCAGGACGATGCCCACCGTGCCCAGAAAGACCCAGAGGACCTCCCCCACATTGCCCACGACGTCGGCCTTCAGGGCCCGGAGGTCGGGGCCGCCCCGGGACTCCTCCAGATCCTCGACGGTCACACCCCCGGGGAACCGTTCGATTGCCAGGGGAAGCACCCGGGCCACGTCGGCGTTGGCCTCCTCTATGGTTACTCCGGGCTTCAGGCGACCCACCGCTCGGTAGCCGAACACTCCCACGTAGAGCTGACTCTGGTCGAAGCGGCGAGGGGTGTAGATGGCCGGATCGAAGCCTGGGATCCGGAAGCCCCGGGGCATGACACCAATGACCTCCCGCGCATACCCGTCGATGGTCAGGGTCTGGCCCAAGACGCCGGGGTCTCCCCCGAACCGTCTCCCCCAGTAGCCGTGGCTGAGGATGACCGTCAGGGGGGTGCCCGGCGTCAGGTCCTCGCGGGTGAAGAGTCGGCCCAGGGAAGGTCGGACCCGGAGAGCCTCGAAGGTGCCGCCGGTCACCCGGGCAGAGGGCACCTCCTCCGGCTCGTCGAGGCCGGTGATGGTGGACGTGCCCGTGTCCCACATCCCCAACGCTTCGAAGACCCGGCCTTCGTCTACAGTGGCTAAGTGGACCGCGGCAGACTGACCGGCTTCCGATACGCCGAACCCCGGGAAGGAGTACCAGATCCCCACCAGTCGGTCCGACTCCTCGAAGGGAAGGGGAGTGAGGAGGATCCCGTTCACCAGACTGAAGATGGCCGAGTTGGCCCCGATGCCTAGGGCCAGAGTCAGGAGGGCGACGGCGGTGAAGCCCGGGGTCTTCCTCAGGCGGCGGGCTGTGAACCGGAAGTCCTGAAGGAGGTTCGCGGCAATGGCCCACCGGCCGCCCTTCTTTCTGAGAGCGGCTTCCGAGGCATCCAGTTGTTGCGCCGTTCTTGAGACGGCGGCGCCCCGGCGGGTCCGGAGGATATTCGCGGCGAGCCCGTCCCAGTCCTCGATCTGTTCCAGGGCCCGGGCTTCGGCCTCCTCTTCCCTCGCCCCTTTGGCAACGGCCTCCCGGTAGGCGTCTTCCAGGTGAGCGGCCAGCTCATCCAGAATCTCCTCCACCAACTCCCCTCGGAAACGCTCTGCGGGGAGATGGTTCTTCACGTACTGCTTCCAGTCACGCATGGCTCGGCTCCACCACCAGGTTCACGGCCAGGGTGAACTCCTTCCAGTTGTGTCGCTGGAGGGCCAGGGCTTCCTGCCCCTTGTCGGTAAGGCCGTAGAAGCGGCGGCGCCTCTCTCCCTCCTGCTCCACCCAGCGGCCCCTGATCCACCCCCGCTTCTCAATCCGGTAGAGGACCGGGTAGAGCGAGGAGGCCCGGAACTTCAGGCGCCGTCCGGACCGCTCCTCGATCAGGTTCGCAATCTCGTAACCGTGTCGCCGGCCCTCTGCCAGGAGGGACAGCAGCAGCAGCTCGACGCTTCCCTTCTTGAGGGTTGGACTGAACACGCCGCCTCCATAGGTCTGACTGAGACCTGTCTCACTGCAACATATATACGAGAGGACTGCCTATCTGGTTTCAGGGGGCTTCCGAAGGCGTCGGGGAGGGGGGAAATGAAGGGATCGATGCCCAGAGCTCAGCTGCGTTCCAACCTCGGGGGGCCAGCAGACCAGCCAAAGGGGGTATGAGCGACCACCACCCTCACCCCGAGGCACCCGTGCGCTCTGCCACCCGACCCGATCGTCGCCGCGAGCCTTCCGGCTGCTCCGCTCCCCGCGGGCCACGATTCCAGGTTCTTCCGCTCGATTCTGCTGCCCCCGGTGGGCGAGTTCTTGGGCGAGATTTGCCCCATCAAACTGCCGAAATGGTTCGGGGGCCGTCCCGCAGAATGCGGTAATGACCCCCGTGGTGATTTGCTTTCTGATGAAAATCGGGCCGGTCTAGCACCGATTAAAAGTCCGCTGCTCTACCAGCTGAGCTACCCGGTCCTACGCGGCCCCATCACCACGCTCCAAGAGATTATCCGGAAAGCTTCCCCCGCGCCAGCACACCCTACAGATACGTTGCGGATCGGTTGACCCCGAGGCGCGACCGTCAGACCAGAGGATGATCGAATCGACTTCCGAGGTCACCCAGCGAGGTTGACATGTGTGACACATGTTTTCATGTTACTCACATGACCATGCTCCAGATTCGCAACGTGCCGGACCACTTGCACCGAAAGCTCAAGGCTCGGGCCGCCCTGGCCGGGATGTCCATGTCGGAGTACGCGCTTCGCGAGCTGAGCAAGGCGCTCGAGCGGCCCACCCGGGCGGAATTGCTGGCACGCCTGGCGGAGCTCCCTTCCCCCGAGCTCGACCCGTCGCCCGCCGAAGTGATTAGAGAGGAGCGAGACGGGCGGTGATCGTGCTCGACGCTTCGGCGGTCGTCGCTCTTCTCCTCAGCACGGAAGTCGGTCGTCGCGTCGCAGATGCGATCTCGTCACCCACCGTCTCACTACACGCGCCTCAGTTACTCGACATCGAGGTAGCACAGGCGCTTCGACGTTACGTGCGACAAGGAGCGATAACCGCCGGTCGCGGCTTTACCGGCGTGGAAACGCTAGGGCAGCTAGGCATCATCCGCTACGGGCACTCGGAGCTACTGTCACGGATATGGGCATTACGAGAGAACCTAACAGCATACGACGCGACGTACGTTGCCCTGGCCGAGGCACTCGATGCTCCTCTGCTGACGCTCGATACGCACCTGGCATCGGCGCCCGGCCACGAGGCTCGAGTTCGCCTCGTTCAATAGTGCCCGCATGGGTCCCTCTACCCTCCTTGAAGCGCGAGAGCAGGAACCATGAGGAACAAGGTTGTCATCGACTACACGACGCTAGACATATGCGACAATTGCCTGCTGTGCCTTCGCATCATCGCGCATCTCACCCCAACTGACGACGCACCGCTGGCCATCAACTCTCACGTCCACGGCGAGTGCGTCCAGGGGTTGCTGAGCGCGATCTGGCCCGATCCGCCGGACGGCCTGCCGCGTCCCCGCCTACGCGACCTGCCCTAGAAGAGGACACGCTCGCCAGCGATTGCCGAGCCGTATGGTCTCAACAGTTCAGGCGATGAGCTCGGCGACGCGCTGCGCTCGGTACGCGAAGATTCTGCGGAGGTCGGGTGCGACGAGTAGCCGGTTGATTATGTCTCCACCGAGCACACCGTACTCGACCCGATCGGTCATCAACGTGCCGCGACCCGCGAGTTCAAGCCGGTGCTCGTGGATCCACCAGCGGTACGGGCCACGCAGTTGCGTGTCGACGAACCGGTGGGGTGGCTCCCAGACCGAGATCTCGCTGCGCCAGCGGACCGGTATGCCGCGCAGTCGCAGGCGATAGTCGATGACCGTCCCCTGCCGCAGGATGATGGGATCGGGCGTCAGGATCTCGAAGCGCAGGAAGGGCGGCGTGAGCGCCTGCAGGTTGTGCGCGTTGGCAAAGAAGTCGAAGACCTCATCGAGCGGCCGTGCCAGCTCGGTCCGCGCTTCCAACAGATAGCCGCGCTCGAGGCGACTGATGCTCAGATCCATCGGGAGGGGCGAAGCGCTAAGAGGCCACGTCCTCCCGACGGGCCTCTCTACCCTTCTCGACCCGGTCGAGCCGTGCGGCGAGCGACCAGATGTAAGCCACGAGGATGACCGCGGTGATCACGTAAGCGCGGATGATGTAGCCTGCGTCGCGCATGCCCGGCACGACGACGAACACCATGACGATGGCCGCCAGCCCGGCCGCGGCGGCGATGATACCCGTTCTAGTCACCGGCCACCTCCAGTCTCACAGCCTCCAGCTCCTCTTCGCCGCGCAGCCGCGCCAGCATGAAGCGCTGAGTCAACATGAAGAGGAAGAGCAGGACGAAGGCGATCATCATCACCCGGAGCGCCAGCACCATCGGCGGATCGATCGTGTCGGGACTCGATTGCACCTGGTGCAGCGTGCGCCACCAGCGGACCGAGTAGTAGACGATGGGCACGTTGACGAAGCCGATGATCGCCACCAGCGACGACACCCGGGCGCGGGCCTCGGGGTCCTCGAGAAAGGCGCGCAGCACCAGATATCCGGCGAAGGTGATCGCCATGATGGCCGTCGTGGTGAGCCGCGGGTCCCAGGTCCAGTAGACGCCCCAGGTCGGCCTACCCCACAGCGCGCCGGTTACTAGGCCAACCACATTGAACAGGAGCCCGATCTCGGCGCCGGCCACCGCGACGTAGTCGTAGCCGTACTTCCGTGTCCTTATATACAGGACGCTGGCGACGAACGCCGTGAGATAACCGGCCGCGGTGCCGACCCAGCTGGGGAAGTGGATGTACATGATCCGGTACGAGTCACCCATGATCTCAGCGCTCGGCGCCCAGACCAGCCCCAGGTAGAGACCCACCGCCAGCAGCAGCAGGCCGACGGATCCCGTGATCATCCCCGCGCGCTTCATCGTGCTCTCCGACATGCCGGCGAGCCGCATGCCGTAGACCAGGACGAAGATGACGATCGCGGCGACGACGACGAACAGAACAACTGAACCTAGCATAGATATCCGCCTAGTCCTCTATCGCGAACTCGAATGTGAGCGTACAGATTGTCAAAAGCACGATATCGATGAGCCCGAGGATGCGGAGCCAGGTCCACAGTTCGCCCATCGGATCACCCCTGATGACCAGGGTCGTCGCCTTTACCGCCGCCACGACCACCGGCACGATGATGGGAAAGAGCAAAACCGGCAGCATCACGTCGCGGGCCCGCAGGTTCGAGGTGAGCGCTGCATAAAACGTCCCCACCGCCGCGAAGCCCAGCGTCCCCAGCAGCACGACACCCATCAGCGCCGGCAGCTTGGTCCACAGGTCTATGTTGTAGAGGATGGCCGACACCGGAATCAGAATCAGCTCCATGGCGCCGAGCACGATCAGGTTGGCGACGAGCTTACCGGCGAAGACCGCCTTCTTGTCGCCGGGATAGAGACGCAGCGCTTCGAGACCGCCGCTCTCGATCTCGATCTGGAACGAGCGACTGAGCGACAGGATGCCGGTGAAGAAGATGGCGACCCAGAGGAGGCCCGGCCAAAGGTACTGGAGCAGCGTCTGGCCCGGCCCGGCGCTCATGCTCGGCGCGTCGGGTCCCAAGGCGAAGCTGAAGATGAAGAGCACCATCGCGGCGAAGAAGGCCATGGCGTTGAACGCCGCCTTGCTTCGCCGCTCGGTGAGCAGGTCCTTGCGGACCAGCGCCATGGCACGCCGCAGGTCGCCCATCAGCCCGTCACCTTCAGCCCGACCGCTTCGGTGGCGCCGGCGATCGCGCCCTCGTAGTCGGAGGTCGGGCCGTCGAAGACCACCTTGCCACCCCGGAGCGCGACGGCGCGGTCGCAGAGCGCCAGTGCGCGGCCGATCTCGTGGGTCGCGATGACCAGCGTCTTCCCGGCTTCGCGCAGCTCGCCGATGAAACGGTCGACCCAGCCGATACCCTCGACGTCGAGCGCGCCGTACGGCTCGTCGAGCAGGACCAGCTCCGGGTCGTGGAGCGTCGCTCGGGCCAGCGCCAGGCGCTTGCGCATGCCTGAGGAGAAGGTGCGGGCCTGGGCGTCGGCGACCTGCGCCAGGCCGACGTGGGCCAGCGCCTCCACCAGCTCCTCTCGCTCGGCGCGCATCCCGTACATAGTGGCGGCGAAGCGCAGGTTCTCGACCGCGGTGAGCTCGCCGTACAGGTAGCTCTGGTGCGGCAGGACGCCGAACCGCTCGCGCACGCCCAGGCCGTTGCGCGGCTGCTGGCCGAAGATCTTAACCTCGCCGTAGGTGGGTCGCGTGACGGCGGTGAGCACCCTGAGCAGCGTGCTCTTGCCGGACCCGTTGGGGCCCAGCAGCGAGACCAGTTCGCCGCGCCCGACCTGGAGGTCGACGGCCCGCAACGCCCAGGTGCGGGCGTAGCGCTTGCTGACCTGGCGCGCCTCGACGACGTTTTCGGCCATTTCCTTCCTGTTCCCTGTGGATCTGACAAGCCACAAAGAACTCAGGTCGTGCTATCAGGTCAAGGTGTCCCGGGTCCCTTGCACCGCTCATCCGCGGGCCGCACTATACGCCGTCGTCAGGCCGGTCACCGAACAGCGGACGGAGGGCATAAGGACCCGTGCACCTACGAACTCGTTTCGTCGTCAGCCTCGCGCTGCTTCTGGGGGCGGCCCCGGCGCTGGGTCAGACGCGCGACCCGGAGCCCGGGGCGTACAGCTTCGTCTCGGGGACCGGGCACGGAGCGGCGCTCTGGGTCAACCCGGGCGCTGCCGGCTTCAACCGGGCCGTCGACCTCATGGGCCACATGACCTGGGACCGGCCGGAGGGCGGTGACTGGTCAACCGGCCAGTATACGGCGGGATTCCACTCGCGGGTCATCGCGTTCGGATACCGTCACGACGAGTTCCAGGCGGGCAGCCAGGGCGACGCCTACACGGCGGCACTCGGTGTCGCTCGGGGGCGCAATGGGTTCGGCGTGTCGCGCACCTGGCGCTCGGTTGGCGATGCGCAGGGGAGCTGGGAGATCGGGTACGTGAACCACGGGGTCTCAGGGGTGTCGCTCGGCCTTGTATGGAGCGATATCGGCTCACCGACGGTCCGGGACACGGTACGCCACGAGCGGCTGATCGGTGCCGTCACCTACCGTCCGCCCACGACGTCCGTCTCGGTATCGGCGCAGGGCAACTACCGGCTGGACGGCGGCCGGTTCAACGGGTTCCGCATCGGCGGCTCGGTCGTGATCCTCGGAAGCCTGGACACCTTCGCCCTGGCGGAGTGGGACGGCGAGGGGGACTTCATGGCCTTGCGGCTAGGGGCCACGCTGGGCGGGGCCCGGGCGAGGCTGTTCGGTGGGGCGGGGCTGGATTCGGGTGGCAACGCCCGCACCGCCAGCGCCGGACTGACCTACCGCTCGGAGCAACGCTGACCGCTGTTACTATTTCAATAACCAATAACCGACATCCGATGATCAATTGACCAAGGTATACGCATCTAACAAGAATCAAGGTCCAACGTCCGACGAGACAATGTGTCTTTGGGGATTGGACGTTGAGACCTGCGTCTTGACTAGACCTTGGTCAAATGATCAGTGAATGTCGGTTATTGGATATTGAGATAGACGGTGGCGGCCTTGTCACCAAAGCAGCTCAGAAATCGAACTCGTATTGCACTCCTAGAAAGGTCCGGCGATGGTGCGGGGTGGGACCCAGGCGATCGAGCCCGTCGCGGTGGTCGCGCGTGCCGTAACCCGCGTTGTGTTCCCAGCCGTAACCCGGATAGACCCCAGCCAGGCGTCCCATCAACCGGTCGCGAACGACCTTCGCAACGATTCCGGCACAGGCGATCGAGTGACACTTGCGGTCGCCCTTGATGATGGCGAGATGGTCGCCCAGGCAGGGCTGCGGTCGCCCGTCGACCAGTACAGTGTCGGGCGTGAAGGGGAGACGCTTGAGGGCACGCTCCATCGCCAGCCCGCTGGCCCGGCGGACGTTCAGCCGCTCGACTTCCCGCGCCGACGCCGCGCCGACGCCGACGGCCACGGCGCTCTCGTAGATCGCCTCGGCTATCTCTTCGCGCCGAGCGGCGCTCAGCAGCTTGGAGTCGACGGCGCCCTTGACGCCACCCTCAACCGGGAGGATGACCGCAGCTGCGACAACGGGGCCGGCCAATGAGCCGCACCCCGCTTCGTCGACGCCTGCAATGTGCTGAAAGCCAGCGCGCCAGTATCGGCGCTCGGTGGTCAGGGCGATCGCCCGGCGGCCCATGGCCGGGTCCTCGGGCCTATCGCTCCTCCTTGATCCGCGCCTTCTTGCCTCGCAGGCTGCGGAGGTAATAGAGCTTGGCACGCCTGACCTTGCCCTTGCGGAGGACCTTGAACTCGGCGATGGAAGGGGAGTGGATCGGGAAGATCCGCTCGACTCCCACGCCGCCGGAGACTTTGCGGACGGTCAGCGTCTCCCGGAGGCCGCCGCCTTTACGCGCGATGCAAACCCCCTCGAACGGCTGGATGCGCTCTTTCTCGCCCTCCTTGACCCGGACCAGGACACGTACCGTATCGCCGGGGCCGACGTCCGGGATATCGGTCCTGAGCTGCTGCTTCTCGATGTCCTGTAGCGCGTCCATTTGAGCTTCTACTCCCGTGGCGATCGCGTTCCTGTGTCCAGAAGGCGTAAGAAGATAATCAGACGTGGCGGCTTGTCCAAGGGGGACCGGTTACCGGTCCGCCAGGTCCGGCCGCAACTCCCGGGTCAGCCGCTCCGCCTCCTTACGTCGCCAATCCGAGATCGCCGCGTGGTCGCCCGAGCGCAGTACTTCCGGTACCTCCATCCCCCGGTACTCGGGCGGCCGCGTGTAGGTAGGCGGCGCCAGGAGCGGCGCGTCGTAGAACGAGTCGCTGGAAGCTGACTCGTGGTCGCCCAGCGAGCCGGGCAAGAGGCGGACAACGGCGTCCACCAGGCAGAGCGCCGCCGGTTCACCGCCCGAGAGCACGAAGTCGCCCACCGAGAAAACGTCGGTGGCCAACCCCTCGGCAACCCGCCAGTCGACGTCCTTGTAGTGGCCGCAAAGCAGTGTCAGCTCGGGCTCGAGTGAGATCCGCACCGCGTGCTCGTGCCTGAAGATGCGTCCCCGGGCATCGAGCAGCACGATCGGGCCTTGCGGCTTCAGCGCGTCGATCGCCTCGAAGAAGGGCTCCGGTTTCATCACCATCCCGGCACCGCCGCCGTACGGCTCGTCGTCGACCGTACGATGCCGGTCGTGCGTATAGTCGCGCAGATCGACCGTGCTGTAGGAGACGAGTCCATCCCGTGCGGCGCGGCCGGGGATGCCGAGGGTGAGCGCCTCGCGGAAGAAGCCGGGGAAGATCGTCAGGATGTTGATCCGCATGCGCGTACTGTCCGAGGCTGCGTATCAGAGATCGAGCAGGCCTGGGATCGCCTCGATGACTATCCGACCCGCCTCGACGTTCACCTCGCGGACCAGTTGGTCGCTGAACGGGATCAGGTGCCCGCGCGTCCCGTCGTCCACCTCGAGCATGTGGCTGGGACCGGTCTCATAGATCTCGACGACGCGGCCGACTCGCTGCCCATCCAGGGTCTCGACTTCGAGACCGACGAGGTCGTGCAGGAAGAACTCGCCCGCTTCCAGCGGCCGCGTCTCCTCCCGGCTGACTAGGAGGGTCCGACCGCGCAAGACTTCGGCGGCGTTGCGGTCGCGCACGTCCTCGAATCGCACGATCAATCCACCTTTGAACGGGCGAGCGCCGGCAACCGTGAGGGCGAGCCCAGACTCGTCGGGCCGCCCTTCGCTATCGCCAATCAGCAAAGAACGGCCCTTAGAATAGATACCCGCGACGTCGTCCGTCGCCGGGCTCACGAAGCACTCGCCCTTGATCCCGTGGGCCTTCCTGATCTCACCGACGATGAGGTGATCGGCCCCGAGCGTCCCTGAGTCTCGAGCTACGATTCCGCTTCCTGCTTCTCTTCCTCTGCCTCGGCTTCAGGAGCCTCGGCAGCCGCCTCCGGCTCGGCCTCAGCTTCCGCCGCGGCCTCGGGCTCGGCCGGCCTCTCCTCGGCCTTGGCGACTTTCTTCTTGGCGCCCCCGGCTTTGGGCGGGTGAATCGTACTGCCTCTTGCATCGCCGACCACGACCATGCCCTCGCCCTCGACGCCATCGGCGAACTTCTTCAGAATGCCGGTCTTGCGGAAGAGAGGCTCGACGCCTTCGCTCACCAGAGCGCCCTGGCGCAGCCAGTAGAGGGCGCGCTTCTCGTCGACTTCAATGTAAGACGGCTCGGTTCGCGGGTTGTACTTCCCGATCGTCTCGGTGATCCTGCCGGCCCGGGAGTGCATACTCCCGGCCACGACGATCCGGAACGACGCCTGCTTCTTCCGGCCGACTTTGCGCAGTCTAATCCTGGTTGCCATTCCACTCCTTTGTTACCTTCGCGAGAGCCGCGAAACTTAGGCGGACTCCTCAGCGGTTTCAAGGCCCGCTTTGCGGTAGCCAGTGGCCGGTGGCCGGTGGCCGGTAGCCGGTAACTTAGAGAAGGCTCAACCGGCCACCGTTCACCGGCTACCGGCTACTGGATTTCCAGAATCTCCCGCCGCCGGGTCCCCACCGAAACGTAACGGATCGGCAGCTCGGCCAGCTCGGCGATCCGATCCAGGTAGGCCCTGGCCCGGGCGGGCAGGTCCTCTAAGCGACGAGCCTCGCTGGTCGGGGTATCCCATCCCGGCATCGTCTCATAGACCGGTTCGACCTCGGCGAGCAGCGACAGGTCGGCCGGGAACTCCTCGAGGCGCTCGCCGCGGTGCTCATACCCGACGCAGAGGCTGATCTCGGGCAGCGGGTCGAGAACGTCGAGCTTGCTCACCGCCAGCGCCGTCAGACCGTTGAGGCGGCTCGCGTAGCGAACCACTACCGCGTCGAACCAGCCGGTGCGCCGCGGCCTGCCGGTCGTGGCGCCGTACTCGGCACCCAGCTCGCGCAGCCGCGCCGCCTCTTCTTCCGGTAGCTCGGTGGGCAGCGGCCCGGCACCGACGCGCGTCGTGTACGCTTTCACCACGCCGAGCACCGCATCGATGGTGGTGGGGCCGAGGCCGAGCCCGGTGGCTGCCTGCCCGGCGGTCGTGTTCGACGAAGTGACGAACGGGTAGGTCCCGTGGTCGACATCGAGCATCGCGCCCTGCGCTCCCTCGAGCAGCACTTTCTCGCCCCTGTCCAGCGCCTTCTTCAGTGCGAGCCCGACGTCACACGCCATGGGTTGCAGGCGCTGCGCCAGGCCGCAGAGCTCTGTGTAGAGCGCGTCCGTATCCACCGTCAGGTCGGAGCCGAGCCCCTCGAGCTTGGCCTGCGTGCGCGCCGCGCCCGCCTCGACCAGCTCGCGCAAGCGGTTCGGATCGGCCAGGTCGGCGACGCGGACGCCGACCCGGGCGACCTTGTCCTCGTAGGCGCAACCGATGCCGCGGCCCGTCGTGCCGATCGCACCCTTGCCGCGGCTTTTCTCCTGGGCCTGATCGAGGAGCTTGTGATAGGCGAGGACGAGTTGCGTACGGGTGCTCACGAGGATGCGGTCCTCAACCTCGTGGCCCCGCGCCTTCAGCTCATCGATCTCCTTGAAGAAGGTGACCGGATCGAGGACCATGCCGTTGCCGACCACGCACCGCTTGCCCGGGTAGAGCACGCCGGACGGGACCTGGTGCAGGATGAACTCGTCTTCGCCGACGCGAACGGTATGCCCGGCGTTGGCGCCGCCCTGATATCGAGCGATCCAGTCGGCATCGCTCGCCAGAACGTCTACGATCTTCCCTTTCCCCTCGTCGCCCCACTGCGAGCCGACCACAACGACGCAACGGACACCATCTCCGAACATGATGACCTCACAAAAAAAGCCCCCACTCGCTCACTCGGGGGGCACGCTTTCGTGTATCCTTTGGCAGAAGCTAGATCGGGCCTGGGGAAGTGTCAAGGAACGGGTCGGCGCGAGCCCGAAGCGAGTGGCTCTTCCGCCTCCGACCGGCACGCGACGTCGAGCTAGACGCCTCAACCCCAGGCGGCGTACAGCCCGATGACGGCGATGGCGAAAGCGATGGCGATCTTGATCGCGGCTCCCGAGGCCCGTCCGAGGACCGCACCCCAGCCGGCTCCCAGTGTCGCTTTGATCTCCGTCCCCGGCGAATGCTGCAACACGATGGCGCCGACGAACGCGCCGACGAACGCACCAACGATGTTACCGATCACGGGTACCGGCATGCCGATAACGGCGCCGACGAGACCACCGAGTAAGGCACCCCAGCCGGCGCGGTTCGAGCCGCCGTACTTCTTGGCGAAGCGGAAGCCGAGCCAGGCCTCAGCCGCCTCGGCCACAGCACCCAAAACGACCACGGCTGCGAGCGTCTGCCAGCCGACCTGCTCGAAGCGACCCAGCGCCGCGTAGCCGACCAGCGCCACAACCATCAGCCACAGCCCCGGCAGGCCGAACGGTATGAGCGACACGCCGACGATAAAGGCCAGGATCAAGATCACCAGGGGGATCAGTTCACCCATCGTCTCCACCCTGCAGGAGTCGGGCACGACTCAGCTCGCTGCGCACCTGCGCCCGACCCCTCTCGTCCAGCGGCCTGAGCGGCGCCCGCGGCGCACCGCCCACATAGCCCAGCAGATCCAAGGCGTACTTGACGCCGGCGACGCCCAGATCGCGCACGATCTTCGTGTGTGGCGACGAGATGCGATCCTGCGCCGCTCCGGCCTGCCCCGCCTCGTCTGCCCGGAACTTCTCGTACACCGCCACGGCGAGTTCCGGTGCCAGGCAGCCGACGGCGACGATACCGCCGGCAGCGCCCATCTCCAGTGCGGCGTACAGTTTGGAGCCGGCGCCGACCAAGACCTGGCAATCCTCGGGCGCCGCCTCGAGGTGCGCGCCGAGGATCTTCAGGTCACCGGTCGAGTCCTTGATCCCCGCGATATTGGGGTGGGCGCCGAGCTCGGCCAGCAGGCCCGGTGTGATATCGACCGGCACGAACTGCGGCACGTTGTAAAGGATGAGCGGAATGGGAATCGACTCCGCGACAGTCTCGTAGTGGCGCCGCACCGTCTCCGGGTCCATCCGCCCGCGGTAGTAGCTGGGCGCACGGACCAAGACGGCGTCGCCGCCAACCTCCGCCACGGCTCGCGCCGCCCGCACTGTCGCCCGCGTCGACTCGGCGCCGGTCCCCGCGATGAGTATCTTCTCGGGCGGCACGACGTCCCGCGCCCACTCGACCATCTGGACGACCTCGCTCTCGTCGAGCAGCGGTGCTTCGCCCGTCGAGCCGGCGATCACGAAACCGTGGACGCCCGCTCTCAACCAGGCGCGCAGGTTGTCACGAAAGGAGACCGGTGCGACCGCTCCGCTGGCCTCATCGAACGGTGTCGTTACCGGCAGGATAACGCCTGCGAGCCTCAAATAAGCTCCTGAACCAGTTGGTCGTCACCCAACGTCTTCATGCGCAGCTCGAAGTCGGCCGGATTCGAGGCTGCGTTCTTCGCCGTCTCGTAGTCCACCTGTCCCGATTTGGTCAGATCCATCAGGTGCTGGTCGAACGTCTGCATCCCGTACTGCGACCGTCCTTCCTCCATGAGCTGCCTGATCTCGGCGAACTTCTCGGGCTGGAGGATGCAGTCGCGAATCGCGCCCGTCACCACCATGACCTCCGCCGCCAGCACGCGTCCGCTCTCGTCGGCCTTGGGCAGCAGCCGCTGCGAGATGACCGCTGCCAGCGACTCGGCCAGCCGCACCCGCAACATCTCCTGCTCTTCCGGCGGGAAGACCGAGATCGTTCGGCTGATCGTCGTCGCCGCGTCCGGCGTGTGCAGGGTGGAGATCACCAAGTGCCCCGTTTCGGTCGCCTTGATTGCCGTGTCGATCGTCTCCGTATCACGCATCTCACCGATCAAGATCACGTCCGGGTCCTCGCGCAGCGCAGCGCGCAGTCCCGTCTGGAACGAGCTGGTATCGGTGCCGACCTCGCGCTGCGTGATCGAGCAATTGATGTCGCGGTGCAGATACTCGATCGGGTTCTCGAGCGTGATCACGTGGCGCTTGAAGTTCTGATTGATGTAGTTGATCATCGCCGCCTGGGTCGTCGTCTTACCCGACCCGGTAACGCCGGTGACCAGCACGAGTCCGCGCGGCAGCGACGAGATATCCGGCAATACCGGCGGCAGGCCGAGCTCATCGAACTTGGGGATCTCGACCGGGATGATTCGCAGCACGATCATGAAGCTGCCGCGCTGCTTCAAGATGTTGACCCGGAAGCGGCCGAGACCGGGCACGCCCCAGGCGCAGTCGTAGTCGGTGATCCGATCGATGTTATTGCGATCGCGCTCGTTGGGAATGAGTCGCATCGCGACCTCGCGCGTCTGTTCGGGCGTGAGCAACTGCTTGGTCATAGGAACCAGCTCGCCGTGGATCCGCGCCCGGAACACATCGCCTGCCTTGATGTGCAGGTCGCTGGCCCCGCGCTCAATCGCCGCCCTCAGTATCTTCTCCATATCCCGCTCCTAATAACCCGCCTGCTTGTCCACCACGTTGAGCATGGGCTCCCCAGCCAAGTAGCGTCGCGTGTTCTCGATTATCAACTCCGCCTCCCGCTCCCAGAAGCGCGGGCTGACCCCACCGAGGTGCGGGGTCAGGCAAACGTTGTCCAGCTCCCAGAGCGGGCTGTCCGCCGGCAGCGGCTCGTCCTCGAAGACGTCGAGGCCGGCACCGCGGATCGAGCCCGCCCGCAACGCCTCGATCAGAGCCTCCTCAGCGACGATCTTTCCACGCGCCACGTTGATGAGCACCGCGCTTTCCTTCATGGCGGCGAGTTCCGCCGCACCGATCAGCCCATCGGTCTCCCGCGTGTGCGGGACGCAGAGCACCACGTAATCGCTACCCGCGAGGACCGTGGTGAGGTCCTCGAGGCCGAACAGCCGATCGACGTCAGCCGACGCTAGATCCGGTCTTCGGTCGATCGCCCACACCTGCATGCCGAGACCCTTCGCTCGCCTCCCAACCTCACGGCCGATTCCACCGAACCCAATGATCCCGACCACGGAATCGACAAGCTCGCCCACCGGGCTCGGCGCGCAGGCGACCCGGTCCCGATCCCAGAGTCGACCGGCCCGCCGACTCGCCTCCACCTGATCGAGCGCCCGGGCGAGGTAGAACATCATCGCCACTGCGTGCTCTGCCACCGGAACGCCGTGGGTGCCGGCCGAATTGGTGAATATCACATCGCTCTCCAGCATCTCCGGGTAGAGCGAGCCGCCGACGCCAGCCGCGCCCGAATGCACCCAACGCAATCCCTTGCCCGTGGCCAGCACGTCGCGCGGGATTCCAAACCCACAGTACACCTCCGCACCCTCCAGCGCCCTCAATACCGCGGCACTCACACTCGAAGGGCCGTCGCCGGAGCCGTCCACATCTTCCTTGACCCGGATCACCTCCCAGTCCGGCGGCAGGGCGGCACGAATCCTCCCCGTAACCTCCTCGGGCATACACCAGAGGTGGTAACGCGAGGAGTACATGTCGATGACGAAACGGCGGGTAGAAGGGGGAGTCATGTTCGAGCCGTCGGGACGACCTCTCATATTATAACGCCGGTGGCGCCTTCGTGTTGAGTGGGGTCAGTGTACCGTAATCCTCCTTACACCTTCCAAGGACGCCAACTCGCGTAACGCCGCGTCCCGGGCCCGGCCGCGGCCCACGATCTCGTAGGCGGCCCGAAACCGTTCCCTCTGTTTCTCGAGTTTTTCCGGCTTGGCGCGCAGCCCGTGCCCCTCGATGTGGGCGACGACGCGCTCGAGGACTTCCGCATCGGGATCGGTGGTCACCTCGAGGGTGACGGCTGTGCGGCGGCGGAAGACGAAGTCTTCGATCCTGCCGAGGAAGATGAGGGTCAGGGCAACGAGCGCCGTGGTGCCCAGCGCCTCGACGTAGGCGTGCGCGCCTACGGCGAGGCCGATGGCGGCGACGACCCAGAGGGTGGCGGCTGTGGTAAGGCCGACCACACTACCGCGATGGACGAGGATCGTGCCGGCACCGATGAAGCCGATCCCCGAGACGACCTGTGCCGCGATGCGACCCGGGTCAGCGGGCCCGACGGTAGCGGCGTTCGCCACTGCCTGCGAGACGTCCATCAAGAGAGTCGCGCCGACGCAGATCAACATATTGGTCCTAAGGCCGGCAGGCTTGCCCGAGAGTTCGCGCTCGAGCCCCACCAAGCCGCCAAGGATTGCAGCTAGGACCAGTCTGCCCAGCAGGCCGAGCCTCAGCGTCTCGATCCAGGTCGGGTCAAGCCAATCCAACGTTCCCTGCCCTCTTAGTTGTGTTCGGCACTTACGGGCTCATCCACAGGGCCCAGACCCATCCGCCGGCGCACCTCGCTCATCGTATCGACGGCGACGGCCCGGGCACGCTCCGCCCCGCTACGAAGGACCTCGATCACGTATTCGGGCCGCTGCTGCAGCTCCAGTGCCCGCTCACGAATCGGGCGCAGCGTTTCCACGATGTTCTCGCTGAGGCGACGCTTGCACTCGATGCAGCCGATACCTGCTGTGCGGCAACCCTCATCGGCCCAAGCGATGTCCTCCTCGCTGGAGAAGTGGCGATGCAGGGCGAACAGATTGCAGACGTTCGGATTTCCCGGGTCGTTGCGGCGCTTGCGCTGTGGGTCGGTGATGGCCGGGCGGAGCTTCTCCCATATGTCGTCCGGCGATTCCAAGATGCCGATCGTATTGCCGATCGACTTCGACATCTTGGCCTGCCCGTCGAGCCCGAGTACGCGGCGGACCTTGCCTACCAGCGCCTGCGGTTCGGGGAAGTACTCGCCGAAGCGAAGGTTCCACTTGCGGGCGATCTCGCGGGTCAACTCGATGTGCTGCACCTGGTCCTCGCCGACCGGGACCGCCTCGGCGTGATAGAGCAGGATGTCGGCGGCCTGAAGGATCGGGTAGTTGAGAATACCGGCCAGCACCGACTCCTGGCGCGACGACTTGTCCTTGAACTGGGTCATCCGCTCCAGCTGTCCAACCGGCGTCACCGTGGTGAATACCCAGGCCAACTCGCTATGCTCGGGGACGTCCGACTGGACGAAGATCGTGCACTTGTTCGGGTCGAGCCCCGCGGCGAGCAGACCGAGCGCCAGATCGAAGATCTGCTGCGGCATCTCTTCGGGCTCGAACGGCTGGGTGATGGCGTGCAGGTCGACGATACAGAAGAAGGCGTCGTACTGATCCTGGAGCGAGACCCAGTTCCTGACCGCACCGAGGTAGTTCCCGATGTGCAGCCCACCCGACGGCTGTATGCCGCTGAACATGCGTGGCTTGGGTTTCGCCATCCGTCACCCGTTGAATAATGAACTCGGAATGCCGAATATGGAGTCTCGGAACTCGCAGGCCCGAGGCTCGTTGTTCTCGGCCCCTATCGGCCGAGTAAGTTACGGTGCGACAACGACATGTTCAAGTTATGACCTCGCTCGACGATCTGCTCCACGCCGCCCAGATAGCGGCCAGCGCCGCCGCCGACGTCCACCGCCGCTCGCGATCGATCGACCCCAGCGCCTGGGTCGAAAAGGGCCACGCCGACTGGGTAAGCGAGGTGGATCACGCGGCGGAGAAGGCCATCGTGGCCGAGTTGCGCGGCGCCTTCCCCGATCATGCAATCGCCGCTGAAGAGAGCGATTGGGGCGGCCCGACCCCGGAGCAGGCGGAGGTTACCTGGTACATCGACCCGCTGGATGGCACCACTAACTACCTGCACGGCTATCCCTGCCACTCGGTCTCGATCGCCGCCGTCGACAGCGAAGGGCCCGCCGTCGCCGTTGTGACCAACACCGGCCACTGGGAGACGTTCACGGCGCGGCGCGGCGAAGGTGCTGAAAAAGATGGGCATCCGATTAGTGTGTCGCGCGTCGCCGAACTCAAGCAGGCGCTGATCGGCACCGGTTTTCCCTTCAAGAAGACCGAGCTACTGGATGAGTACCTGCCTCAGTTCAGAGAGATTCTGAGCCGAACCAGCGGTGTGCGGCGTACCGGGTCGGCCGCCATCGACCTCTGCGACCTGGCCTGCGGCCGCCTTGACGGCTTCTGGGAGCTACACCTCGCGCCGTGGGACGTGGCTGCGGGCGTGTTGATTCTGCGCGAAGCGGGAGGGATCATCACAGACTTGTCGGGGTCGGACGACGTAGTGAAGCAGGGCGCTTTCGTGGCGGGTAACCCACCGATATACGCCGCGCTCTGGCAGGTCATCGAGGGGATCGGCGGCTGATATCAGGCCGGGATCAGCGCCACTGGATAATGATGAAGCCGCTGACAACCAGCCAGATGAGTGCCAGGCCGCCAAAGACCCAGTACTCGAAGGGCTCGAATTCCTGTCGCCCCTTCTTGCCGTGGAACCAGGCACCGGTAACGACAGCGGGAAATCCGGTCCCCACCGCGACGAGTGCCAGGTCAAACACGACTCTCGGCAGCACGTCACTCTCGACGAGCAGCCAGGACAGCTGGAGCACGGCCCAGGCGAACGCGCCGTAACCGATGATGATCTGCGGTAGGCGTCGCTCTTTGATACTCGCGATGATGCCTTGCTCAACCTGCACCTTCGGCGCCGGCACAGGTGTCAGCTCGCCGGATGCCGAGAGGCGGCGAGCGACGTCGGTAGCGCGGGGGCGATGCTCGGGCTCCTTGGCCAGGCAGCGCATTAGCACATCTTCGAGATCCGACTCCACGTCACCGCGTAGCTCGGAGAGCCGTCTCGGTTCCCCCTGCATGTGGGCGGTGATCACCTCGCGCCGCGATTTCGCATCGTAGGGACCGCGACCGGTCAGTAGTTCGTAGCCCAGCAGCCCCAGCGCATAGACGTCGCTGAGTTCGGTGATGTCGTGACCCGAGAGCTGTTCGGGGCTCATGTGAGCGGGGTCGCCGACAAGTTCACCAGTTCTCGTCAGACGGGCCGCCTGGCCCGACTCGGCGCTGGCGAGAATCGCCACGATCCCGAAGTCGGTGAGCAGGGCACGCCCGGAGTCGGCCTCGTAGAGCACGTTGTCGGGTCGGACGTCGCGATGGACGATCCCTTTCTGATGGGCAGCTGCGAGCGCCGAAGCGATCTCGATGACCGCATTTCGCGCGTCACCGACCGGCAGTGGGCCTTCAGCCTGCAGGCGTTCCCCCATCGTCCGCCCCTTCACATACTGCATGACGAAAAAGGGTAGATCGTTGGACAAGCGGCCCACCCGATGGACCGCGACGATGTTGGGATGAGAGAGTGCCGCAACCGCCTGCGCCTCACGCTCGAAGCGCAGACGTGCCCGCTCATCGCGCGCCAACTTGGGCGACAGCACCTTGATAGCGACCAACCGCTTGAGTTGCTGCTCGCGGGCGAGGTAGACGTATGCCATCGAGCCGCGACCCAGGCGCCTCACGACCTCCAGCTCAGGCCCCAGTTCCTTCCTGAGCAGCTCCTCCAGCTCGTCGTTGCGGCCCGGCACCGGCGTGTCACTTTGCTCCACACCGCTCTCGGGTGTGTTTGCCGAGTCAGCAGAGTTCGCGTCGCCGGAATGCATCTCGTGTTCTGTCTCTACGGTGGTCTGCGGCCCGCTGTCCGGCGCACGTTATTCAGTGTCCGGGGCATTAGCAAGTGCCGCCCTCATTCTCCCGGACGATGACTGCCGGTACAGCGTGTTCCGCCATCGCCGCGTTGAACCTCGGGATCTCGGTAGCGATGATCTCAGCCAGGCGGTCGAGCTGGACCTGCAGCTGGCCCGACAGATCCTCGAACACGTCGTACGACTGCTGTGTCGGCTTCGCGTCGGCGCTCGACACGGTGCCCGTCAGCCCCGCGATCTTATTGTTCAACCTGATGGGGAAGTTGAGCGGGTCCTGCCGGCTGCGGTTCTTGGTCTGGTAGATCGCGTTCTCGACCTCGGAGAGCGCCTCCTTGATCTCGCGCGCCTGCTCCGAGATCGCGTCGGAGAATGTCTCTCCCTCGACGCGCTGTACCGCGGCGTCGATCTGATCGCGGATATCGCGGATCCGCACCACCGCTTCGTTCGCCTCACTGACGCGGTCACGGATGCGAATCAGAAAATCGAACTGCTCCTGCAGGTCCGCCTGCGTCGCGTCGATGCGCGGGTCCTTCGCCAACTCGAACGTCCTGGTCAACTCCCGGTCGCCAACGTTCAACCGTACCTGGTAGGTGCCGGGCACGGCACGAGGACCGGTCGTCGTACCCGCCCACATGATCATGCCGGGGAAACTGCTGGCATCGGGGTAGCGCAAGTTCCAGACGAAGCGGTTCATCCCGGCCTCGGTCGAGACATCGCCCTCCTCGCGGCCACTCTCGGGCTTGCTGGAGAACTCCCGGATCAGGGTACCGTCGGCCTCCAGGAAAGCGAGCTTGACCTCCTCTTGCGGCTCGTCGGCGAAGTAATAGTGCACCACGACACCGTTGGGTGGGTTGTTACCCACACTCGGCACGAAACCACCGAAGCCGCCGCCGCCCATCCGGTACGCGCGCCGCGGCTCGAACAGATGGATGTCGGCGGCGGCGACCGCGCCGTCGAGCTGGTGGAGCGGGGTCAGGTCGTCGAGAATCCAGAAGGAGCGGCCGTGCGTGGCGAGCACCAGGTCGTCCTCTTCGACCACCATGTCGCGCACCGGTGTGACCGGCAGGTTGAGCTGCAGGCTCTGCCAGCGCTCGCCGTCGTCGAACGAAACGTAGACGCCGAACTCGCCGCCGGCGTAAAGCAATCCGCGTCGCGCCGGGTCCTCACGCACCACCCGGATATAGTGATCCTCCGGGATGCCGCGGACGATCGTCTCCCAGCCTCCCCCATAGTCGTTAGTCTTGAATATGTAGGGCCTGAAGTCGTCCAGCTTGTAGCGGTTGACGGCGATGTACGCGCTGCCGGGCTCGTGGGGCGACTCGTCGATGATGCTCACCAGCCCCCACTGGGGCATGTTGCGCGGCGTGATCTCATCCCACGCGCTGCCTCCGTCACGGGTAATCCAAACGCGGCCATCGTCGGTACCCGCCCAGATCGTGTTGCGGTCGTGCTGCGACGGTACGAGCGCGAAGATGGTGGCGTAGTACTCGACGCTGGTGTTGTCCTTGGTGATCGGGCCGCCGGACGAGATCTGCTTGCTCTTGTCGTTATGGGTGAGATCGGGGCTAATGACCTCCCAGCTCTGACCCTCATTCCGTGAGCGGAATACGACGTTCGCCGTTATGTACAGCTCGTCGGGATCGAAGGGCGACAGCACGATCGGGAAAGTCCATTGGAAGCGGTACTTCAGGTCGGCGGCGCCCCAGCCCATCGGGTTATCCGGCCAGGCGTGAATGCTACGGTTCTGGCCCGTCGCCCGGTCGTAGCGGCTGATCTGGCCGCCGTAGCAGCCGGCGTAGGAGACGTCCGGGTTGTCGGGACGCACCGCGATGTAGCCGCTCTCGCAACCACCGACCGTGTACCAGTCCTGCATGGTGATCCCGAAACCGGTCGTGCGGCTGGGCGTGCACAGCGTGCTGTTGTCCTGCTGCGCGCCACAGACGTGATAGGGGAAATGCTCGGTGGTCGTGACGTGGTAGAACTGGGCGGTCGGCTGGTTGTCCTGCCGTGTCCAGGTCACGCCCCCGTTGTAGGTGACGTTGGCGCCGCCGTCGTTCGCTTCGACCATGCGGAGCGCGTTGTTGGGGTCGATCCACAGATCGTGATTGTCGCCGTGAGGTGTGCCGATCCGCTCGTAGGTACGACCGCCGTCCGTCGACTTGTAGAAGCCGGTGTTCAACGCGTAGACGGTGTTCTCATTCCGCGGATCGGCATAGATGTGGGTGTAGTACCAGGCGCGTTGGCGCAGGCTGCGATCATCGTTTACGCGCCGCCACGTTTCACCCGCGTCGTCGGTGCGGAAGACGCCGCCGTCATCCGCCTCCACGAGTGCCCAGACGCGATCGGAGTTCACGGGTGAAACTGCTATACCGATCCTGCCCAGCGTCCCCTCGGGAAGACCGCTGTTGCGGCTTATCTCGGTCCAGGTGTCGCCACCGTCGGTCGACTTGAACAGCCCGCTGCCCGGGCCGCCGCTCTCCATCCCCCAGGGCATCCGCCTCGCCTGCCAGAGGGCGGCGTAGATGATCCGCGGGTTGTTGGGGTCGAGGACGATATCGATGGCACCGGAGTTCTCGTCCCGATAGAGGACCCGCTCCCAGGTGGCACCGCCGTCCGTCGACCGGTAGACGCCGCGGGTCTCGTTGGGGCCGAAGACGTGGCCCAGCACGGCGGCGTACACGAGGTCCGGGTTCGTCGGGTGGACCCGGACCTCACCGATCTGGCCGCCGTCCCGCAGGCCGATGTGCGACCATGTCTTACCGGCATCGGTCGATTTGTACATGCCGTCGCCCGGCGACGTGTTGCCGCGGATACACGTCTCGCCGGTCCCCACATAGACCACGTTCGGGTCGGAAGGCGCGACGGCGATCCCACCGATCGAGCCGGAGCCCAGGTACTCGTCGGCCACCGGCAGCCATGTCATCCCGCCGTCCACCGTCTTCCAGACACCACCGCCGGTGGCGCCCATGTAGTAGACGTAAGGCTGGCTCGGGACCCCGGCGACCGCGACCGACCGGCCACCGCGGAACGGTCCAATCGAGCGCCACTCCAGGGCGCTGAACAGGCTCTCGTCGTAGCCCTGAGCACGAGCGCCGTCTGGTATCCCCAACGGCGCGACGATCGCCAAGCCAAGCACTATGCGGATGAGAGTACGCGTGCAGCTCATGGCTGTCCCTCCAGTTGGCGCGGCGCAACGCGGCAGTCGCGAAAGGCTATTATGGGTCGGAGAGGCTATCCTAGTGATCGGATCCCGACTGCGCCAGCGGGGTCGCCAATGGCGCCTGTACTCAGGTAGGAGGCGGAGGACCACCTCGCGGAGGCACGAGCTCACCACTGAGAGTTACGTCGCCGCCCGGAGGTCGCGCGAGCCCGGAGCCCGTGGTTCTTCCCCTCCTACCCCACCCGGCTTCAGCGCGAGCGCGAAGTGCTTGCTTCCAACCCTCTACGAAGGCCACAGCCAACCGAACACGCCTCCAGTCAGCAACCCGAAGACGAGCCCGTCGATCACGCTCTTCCAGACGCTGCTCCAGGTGTGACCGAACCAAATCGCGCGTGGGATCTCGGCGACGCTGTAGGCCAGGAAGGCCACCGTCCCCAGCACGCGGAAGACGTGCAGGTAATCCTCAGCGGCGGGGATACGCGCCGCATAACCCACGTAGGCAACCATGAACGAGACGCCCAAACAGAACAGGAAGTAGAAGGCCATGCTTCTCCCCATGTTGGGCATGTCCCAGACGATCAGCGACCCTCGCGGGCCCTCTTTCAGCTTCTCCTGCGCACCCTCCGCTTTCGCGCCCTCAGCAGTCATCTGGTGCGGGAAAACATACTGGCCGCGTCCGAGATTGAGATCGCGGATCGTCTGCATCAGCGAGTCCTCGTTGGGGACCCGCACCCAATCGGAGCGATGATGCGGAAGCACCGTCCAGGCGATGAACGCCGCGACGAACACGATCACTGCAGATAGCAGGATCGGCAACCACAGCGAAGCGAGACTGACCTGTTCCATCTTGACCTCCCGGCGCTGAGTAGGTCACTACTCCATCTCGAAAGCCATGAATTGAAGCTGACCCCGGCGCTCGACCTGCAGAACCACCGGTTCGCCCACCTGAATGCCCCCGAGGAGTGAACGCAACTGATCGAGCCCCGTGATCGGCTCGCCGTTGATCGAGTGGATCACGTCGCCCGGCGCCAAGGCGACGCGGCCGTAGACGGCATCCGGCGCGCGCGCTGCGACCACGACACCCTCCCGGGCTCTCAGTCCCGGTATCATCGCAGCGACCCTTTGATCGAGACCGACGCCCAGGATCCCGAGCTTTGGCACCAGGTTCTCCTCCGGCGAAACCATGATCGAGAAGCGGCCGGGGTCATCCTCCCGTTCCAGGACCGTCACCGAGGTTCTGACCACCTGCGCTCCGCGTAGTACCTCAAGTGTGACGCTCGCACCCACCGGCGTGCGATAGATGTTGACATCGAACTGCCGGCCGTTCTCCATCACCTTGCCATCGAGCGACAGAACTATGTCGCCGATCCGCAGGCCTGCCAGCTCGGCCGGGCTCCGCGGGTAGACATCGCCCAAGACCACTCCCCACTCGCGGGCGAGCCCGAGCCCTTCTGCGAGCGTAGGGTTTATCGTCTGCGCGTTAACGCCGATCATACCGCGACGCACGTAACCGTTCATCTTGATCTGCAGGTATACGTTACGCACGATGTTGCTCGGCGCCGCGAAGCCGAGACCTTCGCTGCCGCCTGACTGCGAGATGATCAGTGTGTTGATCCCTATCACCCTGCCCTCCGCATCGACCAGTGGGCCACCGCTGTTGCCGGGATTGATCGGTGCATCCGTCTGGATGTAGATCATTGGATCTTCCGGCCGCAGCTGCCGCGCCACCGCACTCACGATGCCCATCGTGACCGTGTTCTCGAGACCGAGCGGGCTGCCGAAGGCGAAGACGAGTTGGCCGGTTATGACCTCGTCCGAATCGGCTAGCTCGAGGTACGGCAGGCCCGTCTGCTCGATTTTCAGCACTGCCATGTCGGTCTCGCGGTCGAAGCCGACAATCCGCGCGCCGACGATCACTCCCTGCGGCTTGAGAATCGACTCGCCGGGCGACGCGCCGGTGGGGATCGGAAGGCGTACCCGAATGCGGCCGGCCCCTTCCACCACGTGCAGGTTCGTCAATATGTAGCCGTCGGGGTCGAGTATCACACCCGAGCCACCGACCTGCCGCCGCGTCAACAGCCCCGTACCGGGCGCGTCGCCCTGCTGGAGCGGCGAGTAGCCCGTGGCCATGATCGCCACTACCGCCGGGCTGACCCGCTGCGTCAACTGCTCGATGTAAACGCTCAAGTCGTTCAGCCTCGAGAGGGCCTGATCGCGCTGCGCGGCTAACTCGGCGGGGCCGCTCAGTACGATGCAGAGGGCCAGCGGTATAGCAATTACAATCTTACTCTTCACAGTCCGCTCTCTTCTCTCAGCCAAATCGATTCACTGCCACGTTCACAGTCAGCCCTTGGGCGGGAACAACGCCAGGATCCTCGTCGCTGCTTCATCGAGCTTCTTCGCGGTCTTTTCGATGTCCGGTTCAACCGCACCCGTAGCCCAACCACGCCAGAGCACGCGCTCGCTATCGGGCTCATTGATCATCAAGATCAGCGCGCCGCTGCGCTCGACGAACACATCGCTGCGGCCCGAAACCCAACCTACCCGTTCATCGGTGATGACCACGGTCTCGCCCACCCGGTCCTGACTCGCTGTCACGAAGTCCACCAGGAAGTCGGGATCACTCTCGACCTTTCTATAGCCCTTGGCCGCCAGCTCCCTGTCCACCGAACTAACGAGCTGGCGAGCCGCGAGGGGGGCGATCCTCCGCCGACCTCGATCCTCGCCGCGCACGCGCCACGCGTAGGTCTCGAACCCCTCGAAGCTCGCTTCCGGCGGGTACTCCGAGTCGATCTCCATCATCGAGCATCCTGCGCCGACCGGAGTCAGCACGCCCAACAGGAGCAAGGACACGAGACGCATTGGACTAGTCCTCGAGTAAACCAGTGCTAATCGTTCTAGGGGTCAGCGGTCTTATTCATAGCCGGGGGTCGCAAGCTTGGCAACACGGTCATCGGTGCTCGACGCGCCGCTTCCCCTGGTCAACTTCAGGCAACTCACTCGCCGAGCCCCGCCCGCCACACCGTGATGCTCGGCGCGCTGGCCGTGCTGACCTTTGTCCTTGCGATCTTCGGCCTCGGTATCATGGCTCTCGTCAAGGCGATGCAGCCATCGGGCGAGCAGGAACAGGCCGCGATCTCCCGTTTCGAGCGCGAAGTCCAGTTGACGGCAACACTCACACACCCGAACTCGATCACGATCTACGACTTCAGCCGCACACCCGATCAACGACTCTACTACGTGATGGAGTTCCTGCAGGGGCTCGACCTGCGGGACCTAAGGTGAAAGTCTGGACGGGCGCTCGAGGCCGCATTGGAGGCCGTCAGCTTCGATTCGCGCTGGTCCCAGGAGCAGGCGCACGAGTGGTGGGAACTCCACGGGCTCGCCGAAGTGTTGACGACAGGGCTCGATGAGGCCCCCACAGACGACGAGGGTCTTTCCAACCGAGGCATCTCTCGCTTCGACCTTGAGAGCCCTGAGCGCAGCGCGGCGCGCGATGGGTGTAGACCGACCGCCTGACGCCGCATATAGTTCCTGCCATGCCTGAAGCCGAAGGAACCATTCAGCGCGCCATTTCGGGGCCCTTTTCTGCAAGCGGCTCGTTCGAGGCGGAACAGCTGGACCTGCTGTGGCGGCGCTGCCGCCTGCTCTTCCTCACGGGCGTGGCTGTCGCGGCGGTCGCGGCCGCGGTGCTGTTGGTCGTCCCCTCGACCGACCCGGCGCTCGCCAGCTCGCTGAGCGGCATCAAGTGGCTGTCTGGGCCGCTGGGCCACCTAATCCTGTTCGGGCTGGGCCTGGCGCTGCTGTACGCGGTACGGGCCAGTCCCCGGTACCTGCCGGCCATAGTCTACGCCACGATCGCCGCCAACGTCGTGCTTGTGATTTTTGGTCAGGCCGCCTTCCGTCCGGCCACCCATCCGTACTTCGGCGTCTCGCTACTCCTGTTCCTTTCCGCTGCTTTCATTCCCTGGCGTCCCGGATACCAGTGGGCGCTGGCGGCGACTGCAGCGGTCTGGTTCCTCCTGTCGCAAGGGATTCTGTTCTGGACGCTTCCCGAACTCCAGGCCTTCTGGGCCGAGCGCGGCGGAGCCGAGGCCGCGCGCAACTACACGGTCTGGGGCGTTACGAAGATCGCGATTATCGGCGGCGCAGCGGCGCTCGTCAGCAAGAAGCTCTACAGCCTGACGAAGACCGCGCACCGGGCGAAACGACTGGGCAACTACTTGATCCACGAAGAGATCGGCAAGGGCGGAATGGGTCAGGTGTTCTACGCCCGGCATTCGCTTATCTGCCGGCCGACAGCCGTGAAGGTCATGCACCCAAACGGACGTGACCGCGGCACCGCTCTTGCCCGGTTCGAACGCGAGATCAAGCTCTCGGCTACGCTCACTCACCCGAACACGATCACCATCTACGAAGTGGGGCGCACTCCCGATCACAGCCTCTACTACGCGATGGAGTACCTGGAGGGCCTGGACCTGCAACAGTTGGTCGACCAATACGGTCCCGTTTCGCCGGCCCGCACCATCCACATTTTAAAGCAGGTCTGCGGCTCGCTCGAGGAGGCCCACTCGCGCGATATCATCCACCGCGACATCAAGCCGTCGAACATCTTTCTCACGCGACGCGGCCTACTCTACGACTACGTCAAGGTTCTCGACTTCGGGCTCGCCAAACAGATCGCGACGGAGGAGAGCAGCGCGATCAGCAAGACCGGGATGCTCTTCGGGACGCCTCGCTACATCGCGCCCGAGACGGTCTACGGCAACGAGCAGGTCGATGGACGGGCCGACCTCTACTGCCTGGGCGGAGTCGCATATTGGATGCTCACCGGGCAACCGCCGTTCCCGTCCGAGTCGAGCGTCGAAGTACTAATCGACCATGTGAAGACGTGCCCCAAACGGCCGTCGGAAGTCTCAGAGCTTGCGATCCCGTCCGAGCTGGAGGACATCGTGATGCGCCTGCTGGAGAAGAAGCCGGGCGACCGCTACCAGACCGCGCGCCAGCTCGAGGACGCGCTGGCCGCGGTCCCGCTGGATGAGGTTTGGTCGCGGGACCAGGCCGAAGACTGGTGGACCCTGCATGGGATCCTCGGCGAGCATCCCCACGACTGTGAGTGTTTCTTCCCCGCCGACGAATTAGACACCGAAGACAGGCCCTCGCTGGTACTCCACGATCCTTCAGACGAAGCTGCCAGCGGGGAGCCGGACTAAGGTGACGGAGGCTGCTAGCGAGCGATGAGACCACTCCAAAGGCTGGCAGCCTGGCTGGATGTCCGACCCAACGAGGTTCGGAACGTCACGCTCTCGTTCCTCGGTGCCTTTTTCGCGATGGCCTTCCTGGTCCTGGCTCGTTCGCTACGCGAGGCGTTCTACCTGGCCGCCTTCCGGATTGAGACACTGCCCTACATCACCGGCGCCGTGGCGATCCTCAGCATCCCGACAGTGGGCACGTTCGGGCGGCTGCTGACGAAGTACTCGCCCAAGAGAGTCCTGGTCGCGCTGCTCTTTGTGTTGGCTGGCGGGCTTCTGGCACTCGCACCGTTCAGGGAGGGCGGACTGTTCGCGGACTACCGCAACGTCGGCATCATCACATTCTATCTTTGGACGGCCCTTGGCACTCTCCTGCTGACCTCCGGATTCTGGGTCGTGACCTCGGAGTACTTCGCTGTTCGCGGAGCGAAACGCCTGTTCGGCCTGATCGGGGCCGGGGGCACCGCCGGCGCTATGGTGCTCGGGACGATGTTGGTCTGGCTCACCGAATACCTCAGTGGCGCACAGCTGATCCTAGGATTGATCGGGCTTCTCATTCTGTTCTTCGTCACTCAGCAGCTTCTCCCCGCGGTGCCCGCTGCCGGCTTGGCCGCAGGTGAGGAGAAGAGTTCGTTCATCGAGGCCTTCACGGTTGCATGGCGATCACCGCACATGCGGACGATCGGACTGATCGTGTTCGTCGTCGCGCTAGCGACGACACTGCTCGATTTCCAGTTCAAGGAGCTGGCCCAGGCGAGCTTCACTACCAGGGATGCCCTGACCAGCTTTTTCGGAGCATTCTACGGCTGGACGGGCGCCGTTGCCCTGGTTTTGCAGCTCCTGATCGTCGCTCGCTTCTTGACCTGGGCAGGAGTCGCGTGGTCGCTGGCATTGCTGCCCATCGTTCTGGGCCTCGGGTCGGTCGGTTTGCTAGTCTTCCCGAGTCTCGTGCTGGTAACGGCCGTCCGGGGCGCCGACGCCACGCTCCGCAAGTCGATGTATCGCTCAGCGCTGGAGGTGCTTTACGTCCCGGTACCCTCACTGCTGCGCCGCAAGACGAAGACATTTGTCGACTCGGTGGTCGACTCCATAGGTGAAGGTCTCGGTGCCGCGTTGGTCTTCCTATGGGTCACGGCACTGGCGCTGCCGTCGCGCTTCCTATCACTGTTCATCATAGCCGCGTCGCTCGGCCTAATCGCGCTCAGCCGGCGGATGGGCAGGCAATACTTCGCCACCGTTTCCGAACAGTTGCAAGTAAGCGGGGAACGGGCGGAGGTGGCCGCAATCGGCGCGCGCCTCGACAGTAGAGATCTGCTTAGCGGCACGTTCACACGAATCGATATCCGATCGCTGATTGACGAGGCCGGCATGTCGCTTCCCGCTGAGGCAGTACCCGACGAAGCCGCCGAGCAAGACGAACCGGACGCCGATCTCACCCTCGCACGGCTGAGCTCGGCGGACGTGGCAGTCGTGGCGCGCACGCTAGACCAAACGAGCGAGTGGCACGAGGGCCACCTGCCGATGCTCTGTCGTCTGCTGGCCCGGGACCCGCTGGTCGACCGGGCCGTAGGTGCTCTAATGGCCGCGGGCGACCCCGCGATACCCTACCTGGCCGAACTGCTGACCGACGACGCTACAGACTTCGTCATCCGACGCAGGATACCACGGGTGCTGGCCCGCATGGGTGGCACACAGGCCGAGGACGCGCTGCTCGATGCCCTCGCCGCAAACCGATTCGAGGTGCGTTACAGGGCGGCGATCGCGCTGACACACCGCCGTGAGCACGGACACCCGAGGTCCGAGCGAGACGAAGACTCGATCATCTGGGCGGCAATCCGTTCCGAGTTGGGCAGGAGCCAGCCGGTCTGGGAGATGCAGAAACTTCTGGACGAGGAGCCCGATGACGGGCTCGTTGTCAAGCGCGTGGGAGTGCGGGGCGAGCTGAGTCTCGAGCACACCTTCCGCCTCCTGGCCCTCGTCCTGGAACCCGAGGCGGTGCGGGCTGCGTTAAATGGTGTTGTACTGTCCGACGAGAGACTGAAGAGCTTTGCACTGGAGTACCTAGAACACGTACTGCCGGCCGACGTTCGCACAAAGCTCTGGCCATTCATCGGTGACGTGAGCGAGTACAAGCGGGCAAAGTTACTGCGGCCGATCGATGACGTGGTCACCGACCTAATGAACACCGGAGCGACACTCTTTGGCGACGAACAAGACCGCGCGGCGCTCAAGCGCATGCTGGAAGAGCAAGAAGATTGAACAGTCAGCGAGGGTCGAACTGTAACTCGGCGATCGTCACGATTCTCGTGCTCGGGATTCTCCTCCAGGCGTCGCCGCTACGAGCCCAAGAAGGCGACAATGGACGTGTCTCACCCGACAGCGCCGATGCGATCCGCGCTTCGCTCGAGCGGCCGCCTAGCAAGCCGCCGTACGACGCGATCGATGTCGTGGCCCTGCCATTCAGGATCGTTGCCTTCCCGATTCGCCTGCTGTCCGCCGGTAACGCCAAGCTGGTCGGCTTCGCCGCACGGTTGCTGCAACCGCGCGAATACTCGACGCTGCAGAAGATCGTCGACGCCGGATTCCGTCCTTACTTTGGGACGATCGGCCAGCGTAGCGGCATCGCCGCCGGTCTGCGGGTCGAGCGCTGGAACCCCTTCTTCGTCGAGGGTTCCTACTCGATACGCGGCTCGCAGCGGTACATCGTCGGTTTGGACCTCAACCATCAGACGCGTCGGCTCGAGGTAAGCTACCGATTCCAGCGGGACGCCGAGGCACGCTACTGGGGAATCGGCCCCGAAACCGACTATTACGATCGGGTCGACTACAGTTGGGACCACCAGGCAGTCTCGGCGGTCGGAACGTTACGGCTGTCATCAGTGACCTTGATCGGTGGCGTGAGCTACCAGGACAACCTGGTCGGCCGTGGCTCCGACGGCAGGCTGAGCGACATACAGGATCTCCCCGAAGAGGACCTACCCTACGGCGCCAACGAGCAGACCGAGTACATCATCTTCAATCTCACCAGCTCGTTCGACCGCACTTTCAACAGAGCCGATTTTCAAGCCCGCGGCATCTCCCTGCAGGCGGGCTCGAGTCTCTACCTAGGGACGGGCGGAACCGATTCCGACTTTCTGAGCATCAGCGGCGATGTTTTTGGCTATGTGCCGGTCAACATCCGCCAGCAGTTCGCCATCAGGGGGCTAATCGAGATCAAGCGCGGTTGGGGGGAGGGTGTACCGTTCACGCACCTGGCACTCTTGGGAGATGAACGAGGCTCGCGCGCCTACTCGCACGGCCGCTACCGCGACCGTGACATGCTGGCCGTGATGACCGAGTGGCGATACGAGGTCTGGCGCGAGCTGCACGAGCGGGGACGGGTGGAGAGCTTCCTCTTCCTGGATACCGGGACGGTGGACCGGCACCTGCGCAACATGCGTCTAGCCAATCTCCGGTGGAGCAGCGGCTTCGGGTTCCGCGTCGTCTGGTCCGGACAGGTGCGCTGGTTGGTCCATCTGGGCTGGGGCCGAGACGGCGCACGATTCGACGCGAACTTCAACTGGGCATTCTGATGGCTACGGTCGGGCGAGGACTGCTGGTGGTTGGCACACTCGCCGCAGCGGCGGGCTGCGGATCGTTGGCAGCAGTTCCCAGCCGGTTGGAGCCCATCCCCTACGCCGACACGCTGCCCAGCGAGCGGCCGGCGGCAATGGGAACGTCCGAACTCGAGCGTCTGCTCGACGTGTCAGTGAGCGGCGAAATCGGCCACGCGCTCAGCGTCCGCAGGTTGCTGGGAGCCGAGCACGAAGCGTTGAACATCACCCGTTTTGACGACGTCGTGAACTCGGCCTGGTTCGAGCACCGCAACGGGCGCCGGCACATGTCGCCGGAGGAGGTTGCCCGCGGGCCGACCAGCACAGGTCCCGACACCAGCAACACTCTGACGGTCATCGGGGGTAAGACCGCCGGCATCTCGCCGGGGTTCACTGTACGCGACGCGCGGGGTGACACCTTCCTGTTCAAGTTCGATCCGAAGGGGAACCTCCAGCTTGCCAGTGCCGCCGGCGTTATCTCTTCGCGACTGTTCTGGGCAGCCGGCTATCACACGCCCGAGGACGTCATCGTGGTCTTCGATGCCGCGCGGCTGCAGTTGGACCCAGATGCCGAAATCGAGACGAAGTCCGTCGAGCGGCCGATGACCGCGGAAGATATCTACCTGGTCCTCGACGGCACGGACAAGCTCCCCGACGGCCGCTACCTCGCTCTGGCCAGCAAGTACGTACCCGGAAGACCGCTCGGGCCGTTTCTATTTTCGGGCGTGCGTTCGGACGACCCGAACGACTGGTACCGGCACGAGTACCGGCGCGAGCTGCGTGGCCTGTACGTCATCTCGTCGTGGCTGAACCACGTCGACATGCGGTTCGCCAACACTTTGGACGTATTCATCGATCCGCCCGGATACGTGCGTCATTACCTAATCGACTTCGCGGCGACCCTGGGCAGCGGGACGATACGCTCGCACAAACCCCGCGAAGGCACCGAGTACAACTTCGACATCTGGGCAACCCTCGGCCGCGTTTTCACTTTCGGCTTCCTGGAGGTGGGCTGGGAAGAGCATCAACCTGAGGAGATTCACCCGACACTCGGCTGGTTGCCGGTCGATAGCTTCGATCCTGGCAAATGGAAGCCGAACTGGCCGAACGAGGCATTCAACAAGCGCACGCCCCGGGACGGTTATTGGGGCGCGAAGCTCGTCAGCTCGTTCGACGACGAGCAGATCGCGGCCGCCGTTGGGGCAGGCCGGCTCCCCGAGGAGGCGGCGCAAGCGCTAACCGACATCTTGATCCGGCGGCGCGACATGGTCGTATCGCACTGGTACGCGCAGGTGACGCCGATCGAGAACGTCGAGACGACGCTGAACCTCGACGCCGACCCGGCACGGCTCGAATTGTCTTTCGATGACCTGGGCCTCAACGCCGGGGTATGGGGGCCAGGAGAGACACGTTACATCTGGCGCTTCGCTGACCCGGCAACCGGCACCCGCAGCAGAGGCGATGGGTTCGCCGACTCTGGGGACCGTCAGGTCATAAACCTCGACTTGCGGCGGCGTCCCGGCGACGCGCCCAGCGCAGAGGAGGATTTCGCAATACTCCGTATCGTGGCGAGCCGGGAAGGTGTGACCAACCGCGCGGCGACCGTCTACTTGCGCTGGGACGGTCGCGAGTACCGAGTCGTCGGGCTCGAACACTGAGGTCGGTGCGTCGAAGCCTTGCCGCCCAGGTCGCCTGCAGGACCGCCGGCGGTCCACCTTGGACCTCGCTTTATGTCGCGCGCCTCGACTGCAGGCACGGTCCCTACCGCGGGCAGGGCGGCTGCGGCTTCCTGAGCGCCTACAACCGAACTAGGCGAACAGGCGACGCACCCCGGAGACCCTGTCAGCCAGCGAGCGCTGTAGGTCCGAGCCAGCGGCGAGGTCATCGGGCGCGACCTGACCGTTGGGCTCCGCGGCGTGGAGTATCTCGGCGCCGCCGAGCGACAACGCGACATGGACGACTCGGTCGGAGTCGCGACCGTGGAAGAAAAGTAGGTCGCCGGGGTTACATGCCTCGAGACCGGGACCGGCCTCGACCGGACCGCCGATCTCCGCCTGCTGGTAGCTATCGCGCGGTAGCAAGAACCCGTGCAGCCGGTAGACCGCCTGGACGAAGCCGGAGCAGTCGGTCCCCCAGCGAGTGCGGCCGCCCCAGAGGTATGGGACGCCCAGCCACTCCCAGCCCGTCGCCACTACGGCCAGCGCATCGGCCGGGAAACCGTGTGCCCGCTCGCTCCAATCGACCAAACGCCCCTCGAGCAGGCGCCCCTCACGTCCGTCCGGCAGGCGCACCAGTCCATCGACCACGGCGACCCGGGCGCCCCAAGGGAGCCGCGCGATGACGCGACCGGCCTGGTCGGCCAGCGTCGCGTCGAGCGCCACGGCCGGGCGGCCGCCGGCATCGTCCCACCAGGCCTCCGCCTTCTCGGCCGGACAGAAGATGAGCCCACCCTCCTGCACCCAACCCTCGTAGCCGTCTTCACCGGTAACGCGGGCCCATTCGCCGCTCCGTTCTATCACCTGCAGGACCGCGCCCAACAGCTCCTGCGATACCTGCTCGGCCCGCACATCGGGCTGTGCCCTTACGGGTGCGAGTGCCGCCCGTATCAGCGCGTGTTCTGTTTCGGCCATGCGCGGTGGCTCCTTGGAGTAGTTGGCGCTTGTGTTCTGGCGGCGGCCCGGTAGCTTCCCTGCCGCCGACCGGTGACCAGACGCGACAACAATATCAGGGCGTCAGTGACGAAACGACAGCTCGACCAGTCGACCTCCTCGCACGGGCTGACCTACATCGCCCTAGCGGTCCTCATCTTCATCTGGGCCGCCAACTTCTCGGTGGTCAAGTACGCGCTGCGTGACATGACGCCGCTGGCGTTCAACGGCCTGCGCTTCACACTGGCGTCGATCCTCCTGTGGATGATTGTGAAGGTCGGTGGCCGATCGATGGCGATGGACCGGCGCTACTGGCCGGCGCTGATCGGACTCAGCCTGCTCGGCAACACCATCTATCAGGTGCTTTTCATCTACGGCATCGATTGGACGCTGGCAGGAAACGCAAGCCTCATGTTGGCCGCCACGCCGATCTTCACCACATTGCTCTCCATCGCCTTTCGACAAGAGCGCGTCGGCTGGATGGCGTGGACGGGCGTGGTCATCTCGGTGGTCGGCATCGGACTCGTCGTCTGGGGCGGCGCGCAGGCGGTGAGCTTCGCTGCCGACACGGTGCGCGGCGACCTCACCGTACTCGCCGCTGCCGCCGCCTGGTCGGGCTACACCGTCGGCTCGAACCCGCTCGTCCGCCGCTACGGCGCGCTGCCCGTGACCGCGGTCACGATGTGGATCGGTGGCCTCGCCCTACTCATAGTGTCGGTGCCGTCGTTCCTGGCGCAGGATTGGACTGCGGTGCGCCCGGTTTCCTGGTTGGCACTCTTGTTCAGCGGCGCCTTCGCCATCGCGCTCGCCTATTTCATCTGGTACTACAGCATCCGCCAGATCGGTAACACCCGCACCGCCGTCTACTCGAACTTCATACCGGTAGTGGCACTGTTCATCGCCTGGCTGATGCTGTCCGAGACGCCCACCTGGCTGCAGTTGCTAGGCGCGGCGGCGGTCGTCGGCGGGACGATCCTGGTTCGCCTGGGAAGGATCGAGCGGTCAGTGGTGGCGCCGGCAGAGTGAGCTTAGGTCGGAGGCGGCAGGACCACTCGCTCCGGGCTCGCGCCACGTCTTGAGGACACTCCAGCAAACCGTGGTGAGCTCGCGACCTCCGCGAGCTGGTCCTGCCGGCCTCCTCCCTCTCTGCTCCCGTGTGCGACTCACTCGACGTGGTCCTTTCGCTCCTCACCGATCACACACCGAGCGCGCGCCACGACTCGCTCCAGCCCAGGCACCTTGGACACGCTACAGTAGCGGAGGGGGCATCTCGACGAGCTGTGCGCGGGCTACGGACAGGGAGGAGGTGGGAGAACCACCTCGCGGAGGTCGCGAACACACCACTCAAGGAGAGGCCGCTCGCCACAGGTGGCGTGAGCCCGAAGCGAGTGGTTCTCCCACCTCCGACCGGCCGGCGGCGCCTATAGACCTCTAAGGGGCCTCGAGATCGACGAAGCGAACCAGGTCCATGAACTGGAAGCGACCGTCGTGGTGCCAGTGAGGCGCCGGCCACGCCGCCTCCCCTACCGGCACCACACGCGTCGCCCCGATCGCACCGAGTCGCGCCGCAAGCAACCTCACCTCGTCTCCTTCACCGGCCACCGCCACGGTTTGCAGATGAGCGCCCACCTTGTGCAGCGCCGAGACGGCGTCCGACAGGTCGTCGACGGAACAGACGCGGACCACCCGATTGAGCGGTGACGGCTCGAATTCGGCGCTCTCTTCCACGATCACGGTCCACTCGGTGCCGCGCGCGCCAGCGAAGATTGTCGCGCCGCGTATCTCAGCGTGCGCGCGCAGCTGATGGATAAGCGCCGACTCACCGGGCGACATCGCGCCGCGCGGGATCTCTCGCGAGAGCTCTTCCAGCGCGTCGCCGAGGTGACGGGCGAAGTCGAGCGGACCCACGGCTCCACCGGCCTCAGCGTAGATCGTGTGCGGTGAGACGCAACCCTGCTGATCGAAGGTGGCCACATCGAGCGCCGCGCCCCGCGCGAGCTCGCGTGCGCGCTTCGTCGTCAAAGCTCGGCGTGTCACCAGTGCCACTCCCACTCGGTTCGGATAGCCGATAAAGCGGGTGGCAGCCGGGACACGGCACCCCACATCGCTGATCGTCTCGTCGCTACCGTAGGCGATGACCGCGCTGGCCTCGGTGAACGCCACCGCCTCCAGGTCCTCCGTCCCACCCGGCCAGTAGCTCACGGCCAGACAGCCTGCGAGCTCGGCGTCCTCCTCGGCCAGCGCCCGGGCGAAACAGACAGCCAGGTACGGCTCGCCGGCCGCCGTCTTGCCGAAGCTCGCCGACTTCACGCAAAGCGCTCGGACCAAGCTGCTGACCGATATGCCGGGTATGTTGCCGCTGAAGACGTGCACGGTGAGTGGTGGGCCGAAGGCGCGCTGGAAGCCGCCGCTCGGGCGCGGCCGAAAGTCGTCGAGCACCTCGAGGCTGCCGAACTCGCCCTCGATCGCCGAGCGCAGCGCATCGACGTTCCAGCCCGCACCCATCCGCTCTAGTCCGATCTCGATCATGGGCCGCGAGTAGCCGGTGAGCTCAGGCAGCGTATCCAGTAGCTCCTCGTACAACGGCTCGCCTGGGTTGGTGAGACGCCCGGCAGCCATGCCAATCGAGCCGAGGATCTCGATCACCGGTCGCTCACTGAGTACCGCGTTACGCTTCTCCCGCAAGGCCACCAAGAGATCGCGTAGCGTGTGCGGTGAGAAAGTGGGGACGCGCATCGGGACGTGCCCGGGCCCCAAAGCACGCTCCTGGACCTCGAGGCCCGTGTCGCCGAATGGGCCGGTCGCCCGATACGAACCCTCCGGCACCCAGTATGCGTCTAGCGTTGCGCGCTCAGCCATTGGTCCATAGCGATGGAACAGCCACGAAGCTCGGCACCTGCCGCACGTCCCATCAGCTCGAACCCCCCGGCGCCGGCGACTCCAAGGTCGTCGGTCTGTATGGCCATCACCGAATCGAGATTCGCCAGATCGAGATGCTTCAGCAAGCCGACCCGGCCCTCGGGACCCGGCTCCAGCGCCTCCGCGTCAACGACCTGCGTACGGACCCACGGCGGCACGACCTTGTGACGCACGAGCGGCGCGCGCCCGCACGCTCGCTCTCGCAAAACGTTGTCATAGAACTGCGAGCACATCTCGGTCATGCCGTATTCGGCGACACAGTAAAACTCCGAGAGCCCAAGACGCTCGACCAGCATGCCGTACAATTCGTCCCGCGCTAGCTCCCGGCCCAGCCGTTTCGGGCCCCCGGTCTCCATCGCCCGCGAGCCCGGCGGCAGGCGCACGCGTCGCCCGCGCTTCTCGAGGGCTTCCAGAAGATGAGCAAAAGCCACGGCCGTCCCCAATAGCGCCACCGGCTTCCCGCCCGACTCACTCGCTGCCAGCGTGTCCTCCAGTTCAGCGACCTGCAAACCGCCTTCATCGACGAAGTGGGAGCTCGAGTTCGCTCCCAGTTCACGCCTCACCAGCTCCAGCATCCAGGTGAGCGACGAGTCCGGCTCACCCTCAAGCGTGGGACCCAAGATGAGCATCGGTAGATGCGCGTCTTCCGGCAGCACGTGCGCGCGGAAGTTGGGAAGTGCCGAAGCCTCGTAGAGCTTCAGGTCACGAACGTAGTGGGCACCGCGCTTCTCGGCGCCGGCCGTCGTGCCGCTGGTCCGGAAGACGATCTCGGCCTCTTCCGCGTCGCCGCAGACGAGCGGCGCCGCCTTGAAGGCCGCCGTGGGAACTGCGGGGATCTCGGTCCAACGGGTCACAACATCGGGTGTCCGCCCCCGCCGCTCGCAGTACCGGCGATACGGCTCGTTCTCGGCGAACTGGTACGCGAAGACCTCCAGCGCCAACCGCTCGAAGTCCCCCTCGGCGGCCGGCGCCCCAACGCCCCGCCCGATGAACTCCAAAACCCCAGCACGGAGTGCATCGTGCGCTTCCATCATCTCCTATTATAGGCTTTGCCACGTCGGCGAGCACGCTCAGCACGGCTGTCGCCGTGGTGCGGCAGCGTAACGGATCAGGCAGTTGTGGTGTAACTCCGCAGGTGGGCACCGTTCCTCAGAACGGAAACGGCCTAGCTGTTCTAATCCTCTTCTTCTTCCTCCTCCTCTTCGCCTTCCTCTTCTTCCTCTTCTTCTTCTTTTTCCGCTTCGTGCTCTTCCTCTTCCTCGACCTCTGCCGCAACCTCCTCCTCCGGGGCGGACTCCTTCTGGGCGGCCGCCTCTATCTCCGCCATCTGTGCCCTGGCTGCCCCCTCGGGGTCGAACAGCAGGCTCTCAAGCTCATCGACGACGCCTGCTTCCCCCGTGGGCGCCTTGATCTCGAAGCCTTCCGTCGCGGCCCTGCGCAGCTCCTCCGGCGTGAGCATGGCGGCGAAGACGACCGGGGTCCAGCCGGCGGCCCGCACGCCTTCGGCGGCCTTGCCCTCGCGCACCCGCTCGGCCGCCTCATGATCGCCGAGCTCAACCAGCTTATCGGTCAGGAAGTCACGAAACTCGGGCCGGTCGACGTACTGGGCCATGAGCAGCAGGTGCTGGACGGCGAGCGGACTGAGATCCGCCTCGATCGATGCTGCTGTGTACGCCTCGATGTGCTCCCGTGCGATCTCCAGGAACCCCTTCCCCAGGCAAAGCCAGGCCAGGGTCCGGCGCGTGCGGATCACCTCGGGTACCACACGAATGATCTTGCGGCAGACAGCCATCGCGTTGTCGTATTCCCCCGCCTGCAGGTAAGCGTCGATGGCGTCGCCGTAGCGCCCGAGGGCTTTCTGCCTGTCACCCTTCACCAAGTAGAGATCGCCGGCGCGGTTGAGAAGCCGAGCGGCCTCGTAGCCGTGGGTAATCTTCTTGAGCTCTTCCTCGATCCGCTCCAAATCGTCACTGGCCATGACTGCGGCCGTCGTGCGACTCTCGCGGCTCTCAGACTTGCCGAATAGACGTTCTAGGAAACCGAGCATCAAGGGCATGTGCGTGCCGTTATGGACAAAACCTCCCCTCGCCCGACCGAACCGACCGGGTCGAAGATCGCTTGCGGCGGCGGAGGACTGCGGCTCAAATTAGACCGGCCCGCGCAAAGGGTCAACGGGGCGGGCGATCACGACGACGGCCAGGAGAAACAATGCACGTCACCATCGAGTACTGCGTCGTTTGAAGCTACGGACCACGAGCCGCCAGTTTGGCGGACGAGATTCGTAAACAGCACAGCGATATCGAGGTCGAGCTGATCAAAGGGAGCGGCGGTGCGTTCGAGGTGTGCCGGGACGGCAAGCTGATCTTCTCCAAGCTCAGCACGGGACGGTTCCCCGAACCTGAGGAGATACTAGACATCCTGGCCGCGTAGTGGGCGGGTCGGGCCGGACTCGAGGCTAGTCCCAGTAGTGGTCCGGGTCGTCCCAGCTCTCCGTCCAGAACCGCTCCTCTTCCTTGGCGATCTGCTCCAGATCGAGGGCCCGATCGGGCACCTGCCGCTCGCTCAGCCTACCGTGCTCGATGATCTGCTCGACCATGTCGTCGGTAAGCCAGCCCTTCTGGGGCGGGGTTCTCAGGCGGCGTCGGCGCACCATCGCCATGTAGCCTCCCGCGAGCAGGAGGGCCAGAGCCAGAATCGAGAGGATGGCGCCGAGCCAGTAGTAAGCAGTCATTCTATGAGCCGAGCACGATATGCGGGAGACGGCGCGTTTCGCGCCTGTACCTATTATTCCGGCTGCGTGCCGCCGTTGTCAATCGTCCGAGACCTCCTCAGCAGGTAGCCCCAATGAGCGCCAAGGCACCCTTAGGCTACGGCTGTTTCCTCCTGTTCCTGGCCCCATTCTGTGGGGTCGGCATCTTCATGACCATCAAGGGATTGCAGGCGGCGATGGCCGGCGATTGGGGCGAAGCCGGTCTTTCCTTCCTCTTCGGGCTAGCGTTCGGGGCCGTCGGCATCGGCCTGCTCGCGGCGCTCTTTTACGGCCGAAGGAAGCAACAGGAGCTGGAGCGGCTGCAGGGAGAACATCCGGCGGAACCGTGGCTCTGGCGACCGGACTGGGCCGCCGGTCGGATCGAGGGATCCTCTCGTGCCAAGATGTATCAGGCCTGGGGCTTCGCCCTCTTCTGGAACCTCATATCGTACGCAGTCGCGCCCCTCGCCATAGCCGAGGGATACCTGAGGGAGGGCGAACCGCTGGTATTGCTGGTCCTGGTCTTTCCTCTGGTCGGGGCCGGGCTGCTCATCTGGGCGACCCGCGCGACGATCCGCCAGCGCAAGTTCGGGGTCTCGGTATTCCGCATGGCAAGTGTGCCCGGGGTCATAGGAAGGAAGCTGGAGGGGGTCATCCTGACGAATACGGTCGTCCGTCCGGACGACGCCTTTCGTGTTACGCTCACCTGCGTCAATCGCATCACGACCGGCTCCGGCAAGAGCCGCTCGACGCGTGAGAACATACTCTGGCAGGAGGAACGTCGGATCAGGCTCGTCCACCAGGTCGGCAGAGCAACCGCCGTTCCGGTCGCTTTCCGCCTGCCCCAGGACGTCAGGCAGAGCGATACGAGCGAGCCCGGAGATCAGATCATCTGGCGGCTGGAAGCCCACGCCGAAGTGCCCGGCGTCGACTATCACGCGAGATTCGACGTGCCCGTTTTCCGGACGCCCGAGAGTGACATTCCGCTGCCGCCCGAGGAGCAAGAGGCCATCGCCAGCCGGGTGGAGGCCTACCGGCAGCCACCCGACTCACGCATCGTTGTCAGAAGGCATAGGCGGCGTACCGAGATCTACTTCGCGCCGGCCCGGAACCCCGGCGTCGCGGCGGGTATCACCTTTTTCTTCATCATCTGGACGGCGATCACCATGGCGCTGCCACGGTTCGGCGCGCCGATCATCTTCCCCATCGTTTTCGGCCTCTTCGCTGTGTTGCTGTTCTTCGTTGTGTTCCAGGCGTGGCTCGGCAGCACACGTGTCATTCTGACTCCCGACGAAGCACACGTCTCCTACGGTCCGCTCCCCCGCACCCGACGCGTCCTCGCCGACGACATCGACGATGTGACGCTGAAGATCGGCATGCAGGCCGGCAACCGGCCCTACTACGACATTCAGATCGTGAAGCGCGACGGGAAGAAGCTATACTCCGGACGCTCAATCAAGGATAAGCAGGAAGCGGAGTGGCTGGCAGAGCAGATGAGAGAGGCGCTAGAACTGTAGGGCCTACTCGCCGAGCACAGCCCCTGGAACCACCTCGAACAGGTGGCTGCGATGGAACTCGCCGTCCAACCAGAGGTCGACTTCCCAGAAGCCCGTCATCGAGACAGGAGTGAGGTCGAGGGTGAAGACGGTGATCTGTTCCGCCGGCCCATCGAGGATCTCGACCAGGGAGACATCGACCTCGTTGGCGTTGGGGTCGTACCAGACCGCCTCCGCATCATGGGGCGGCTCAAGCTTGTTCCAGCGTACCCAGAGGTGGACGATCTCATCCTGAACGAAAGTGTCGGTGATGCCGACGGGCACACCCTGGAAGACGGCTAGGGCGAGCACCGACTCGGCCACGTGCGCTCCGGCGAGCGGGCCGACGAGCTCGCCGGACGCCCTCTCGTCATCGCAGCCGGCCAGTACCACGGCACAGGCGAAGACGAACGGTAGTAGGTGCCTCCTCATCGCGCCCAAAGATAATCAAGTGGACCACGAGGGCACCACCTTGTGGTCCTTGGACGGGTAGCGGGTACCGCCGGGAGAGTGGTAATTTGACCCGGTCTCCCAGCAGCCGAGACGGTTCGCAGCGGCTTTTCCACGTGTCGTTTACAGCTACGCCACATAGCGTGTGATGGCAATGGAGATAGAGCGTAAGATTCAGCGACTCGGTTTCACAGAGCTTCTGTTGGGCGGCGTGGTTCTACTCATGATCACGCTCGCCCTTATCGCCATGGCGTTCTACGTCAACCCGGAACAAAACCTGGACATACCCGAGGTGCAGCCGGCGATCCGCGTAGCGCGCGAGGCGGATTTCCCGGTCGGCTCGAGCCGGATCCGCTCCTGGGGCGACGAGGTCATCCTGATCGTGCGCCTCGACTCGGCCCGCTACTTCGCGCTACAGGCGACATCTCCCGCCGACGGTTGCATCCTGCGCTGGGACCCGGAAGCGTCGCGAATCTACTCGCCGTGCAGATACATGGTTTATGACCTGCGTGGGGATGTAGTAGCGGGTCTTTCCACGCAGGCGCTCAAACGCTTCGCCGTCTCTGTCCGAGAAGGTGTTATCTACGTTTCGGAAGGCGTAAGGTGAACGAGCCAAGAAAGCAGCCGAGACTGAGATGGTTGGCCGTGTTCTGGGCCGACTTGAAGGCGAGCACGGACCCCGCGTTGCTGGGTGTCGCGCGGTTCCTGGGGCTACTGTACGGGCCCATCGACCGCACGCTGCCCATCGACCAGGCGGCAAAGAAGGCCCTCCGCCGACGTCTGCCGGCCTTCGTCGGCTGGCACCACGCGCTCGGCGGCATCACCTATCTCCTGTTCATCGTGCTCGTCGTGACCGGGGTCCTCTTGTCTTTCTACTACCGGCCGTCGGTGCAGGAGGCCTACCCGAGCATTCAGTACGTCGTCTCCGAGGTGCCGCTCGGCTGGTTAGTCCGGGATCTCCACGTATGGTCTGCCAACCTGATAGTGATCGCCATCATGGCGCACATGGCACGTGTGTTCTTCAGCGGCACCTACAAGCCGCCGCGCGAGACGAACTGGTTGGCCGGTCTGCTCCTGCTGCTCGTCGTGCTCGCCTTCGGTGGAACCGGCTATCTGCTGCCATGGGATCAATGGGCTTACTGGACGACGACCGAAGTCCTGGACACGATGTCGCGTATGCCCCTGCTGGGGATATTGGCGTCGGTGCTGCAGGGAGACGCGGTGGTCTCGGGTGCGACGCTCAGTCGCTTCTTCGCCTGGCATGTGATCATTCTTCCCTGGATAGCCTTCGCCCTGCTGCTCCTCCACTTCTCGCTGCTGCGCAAGCACGGGGTCGCGCCGCCTCCGGGAGGGACGGAGAAGCCCGACGACGGCGTCCCATTCTTCCCCAACCACCTGTTGAGAGCTTTCATCGTCGGGGTGCTGGTCCTGGCCGTGGCGATCAGCCTCGCCGCCTTATTCCCGCGGCCGGTGGGCGACCCAGCGAACCCGTTCGAACTGCCGTCCGAGCTGGTTTCCTCTTGGGTGGTGGTGGACGTGTCGCTGGCACTAATCCGCTATCTCGGTGTATGGGGGTTTACACTGTTTACCCTGCTGGGAATCGCTCTCGCGCTGCTGCCGATCTTCGACCGCAAGCCCGAGCGACGTTTGCGGCGCCGGCCCGTCCTCCTGGCACTGGGGACCCTTTTCTTCGCCGGCTTCCTGGTCGCGTGGTTGGTGGGCCACCAGCTCAGATCGTTGCCGCCCGGCACTCGGCTGCGGCCGGGAGAGATGATCGAGCGCTTCGTTCCGGAACAGCGCCCGGAGCAGGCGCCAGGGGCCGAGTCGGGCGTTGCCGGCGCGGCCGCAGAGGAGGAACAGCGGTGAGGGTTGGGAATTGGATACTTGTCAGCGGCTCCTTCCTGGTGGCCGCCGCCGGCCCGCCGGCGCTGGCGCAGCAGCGCGATTTCACCATCGATCCCAACTACACCTGCGTCACCTGTCACACAGAGAAACGCAGCGCCTACTTGGTCGGCACTCACTCCGAGAGAGGCATCCACTGTGACGACTGCCATGGCGGCAATCCGCAATCCTTCGACCAGGCGACGGCGCACGCCGGCACATACTACCTCGGGACGCCCGACAAGCTGGAAACCGTTCGCCTGTGTGCCTCCTGTCACTCCGATCCCGATCAGATGCGGCAGTATGGACTGTCAGTGGGCCAATTGGCCGAGTTTCGGACGAGCCGCCACGGACGCCTGTTACTGGAAGGAGGAGACTCTAACGCGCCCACCTGCACCGATTGTCACGACGCGCACACGATCCTGCCGCCCAACGATGCGCGCAGTAGCGTCTATCCGACGAACATCGCCAGCACCTGCGAGGGTTGTCACGAAGATTCAGCGTTGATGGCCGAATACGGCCTGGGGACCAGTCAGATCGAGACCCACCGCCTGAGCACCCACGGTGTCGCCCTTTACGAGGAAAACAATTTCGCGGCGCCGACCTGCGTCAGCTGCCACGGTTCACATGCCGCCTTGCCACCGGCGGTCACCGAGATCGCCAACGTCTGTGGGCAGTGTCATGTCCTGGTCCGCCGCGCTTTCTACGCGGGGCCGCACGGCGAGGCGGCCAGGGCAGGAACTCTACCAGGCTGCACGGCCTGCCATTCCAACCACGGTACCGAGAGGGTTCAGCCAGACAGTATTGCGTCGACCTGCACCGAGTGCCACGAAGCGGACAGCCCCACCGCGCTGGTCGGCTTCGAGATTCAAGAGCAGGCCACTCGCGCGACCCAAGACATGCACAGCTCCGAGGAGGCGATTCGCCAACTGGTGCGCGCCGGCCGCAGGGTGGCGGACGTTAAGCTGCGCCACCAGACGGCTCTCACCGTTTACAGACAGATCTCGCAAGCGCAACACAGCCTCGACCTGGAGGTGCTGGAGGATCTGAGCCGGCAGGTCGGCTCCATAGCAACCGATATCCGCGCCGCCGAGGAGGTCGCAGCGGAACACCGTTGGGAGCACGGGCTCACCCTGATCCCGGTCTGGTTCCTGGCACTCTCCGCTATCGTGCTCGCCTGGTTCAAGTTGCGCGCCTTGAGGAAGGAAGAGCTGTAGCAGCATGGCACGTTTGACGGGGTTCCTCGATCGCTTCTCGCGCCCGCTCAAGATCGCCATCCAGGCCGGAATTCTCCTGGTAATTCTGATCGCCGTCGCCACGGTCGGCTTCATCGAGTATAGCGGCCAGCCGAGCTTCTGTACGAACTGCCATCTCATGCAGCCCTACTACGACTCCTGGGCCAGTTCATCTCATAACACCGTCAAGTGCATCCAGTGCCACTACGCGCCCGGAATCAAGGCCGAGGCGATGGGCAAGCTCCAGGCCGCCAACCAGGTCGTCAAGTATATCACCGGTGCATACGGCATGAAGCCGTGGGCGGAAATCGAGGACGCTGCCTGCCTGCGCTCGGGCTGTCACACGGAGCGCGCACTGGAAGGTGTCGTCAACTACGAGGGCGTACGCTTCGATCACACGCATCACCTGGGCGAGCAGCGTCGCGGAAAGCGTTTACGCTGTACCAGCTGCCACTCGCAGATCGTTCAGGGTAGCCCCGTGCAGCTGGAGGGTTACCAGATCGGCGCCGCCCACCTCCGCGTAACGGCCGTCACCTGCTATATCTGCCACTTCAAGGACCGGCCGGTGGGCGAACCGATCGCCGGTTGCACGGGCTGCCACGACTCGCCGCCGCGCTTCCGCTCGCAAGCCGGCTTCGTCGTGGATCACCCCGCCTACGTCGAGAACATGATTTCCTGCGTCGGCTGTCACGAGACAGTCACCAGCGGTTCCGGTGAAGCGGGCCAGCGCCGCTGCTTCAACTGCCACAACGAGCCCGAGCGGATCGCGCAGTTCGAGAATACGACACTCGTGCACCGCGTTCACATCGCCGAACACAACGTCGAATGCACGCAGTGCCACACACCGATCGTTCACCGCGTCGTCTCCCTCACGCAGGCGTTCCAGCTCGACTGCAACTCCTGCCATCAAGGTGCCCACGACGCGCAGAGGCTCATGTATTCCGGGCTGGGCGGCCACGGTACCGAGAACACGCCCAGCACCATGTTCCTCGCCAGGGTCTCCTGCCAGAGCTGTCACGGCCTTCCGGCCGAGATCGGCGAACACGCTCAAGTCAAGCTGGCCGGCGAGGCGACTTGCATGTCGTGCCACGGCATCCGCTATGCCAACATCCTCCCGGCCTGGCAACAGGAGGTCGAGCGGAGGACGAGGGAGGTAGCCACGGTCTTGCAGGCCGCCCGCAGCACATTGAGCGGCGCGCCCGTCCGAACTCGCGCCACAGCCGACAGTCTGCTTACACTCGCCGAGGACAACGTGAGCTTTGTCGAACGTGGAAAGGGCGCACACAACATCGCCTACGCCGACCAGCTCTTGCGCGCCGCACTCGACCTCGTGCAACGAGCGGTCGATAACGCCTCGCTTCCCTACTCGCTGCCGAAATTCGAGTTGGGTCCCCAGCTCGGGGGCAACGTTTGCCTGCAGTGCCACCTCGGAATCGGCGAGCAGGCCGGGCGCTTTGCCGGGCGACGGTTCGACCACACTCCACACGTGCAGCGCGCCGACCTCGCGTGCACGGAATGCCATACCCCGTTGGACGAGCACGGGGGCATTACCCTAGTCGACCGATCGAGCTGCGACAATTGCCATCACCGCGTCATCGACCCACTGAACTGCGCCAGCTGTCACAGCGGACCCGGTGGCGCACCGACGCAGGCGATCACGACCGAGACCGGCGACTTCACTCACTCCGTCCATCGAGCCCGCGGGTTCGAGTGCTCGCAATGTCACAGCGCGCCGAGCATGCGGGTCGCAGGACTCAGCTGCGAGAACTGCCACTCGTTCCACCATCAGCCGCAGAGGACCTGTCTCAGCTGCCACAAGGGGGACGTGTTGCGGATCCACCCCCCAGCCGCACACAGTGGGTGCAACCTCTGTCACGGAGATAACGCCGCCTTTATCACCGAGTGGACCCGTCAGGTCTGCACCGTCTGCCACGCCGACAAGCTCGAGCACAATGCGCCGGCAGATTGCCACCTCTGCCATACCATGCCCGAGCCGGGCGGCGGCTAGAGGACCGCTGGCGCCAGCGCGGGACTATAAGCCCTGGCGACTGGCGCCCGCGAACGATTTCTGTTATTAGGTCCCGGCGGTGACATTGCGGTGCCGGGTGGGGAGACCCGGCTCCGCTGTCGCCCCATGGCTTGCCCCAGCCATCACGGTACCGCCAACCGGCGACACCCATGGTTAGACTACCCGAGTTTCGCAGCCGCAAGCTGCCCCAACAGGTCCCCCGACTTGCTGTGGTGTTCTTCCTGGCCGCGGTGGCGCTCATCGCGGCGCGCTACTTCCTAATCCCCGACACCTTCGGCGAAACGGGGCATTATCGGGCGGCGGCGGTCGATACGATCATCGCCCACCCGAAGAAATACGCCGGACAGCAGGAGTGCGCGTTATGCCACGGATCGATCATGGACGAGCGGCTGGGGGGCAATCACCGCGGGTTGGCGTGTGAGGGCTGCCACGGGCCGGCGGCGGGGCACGTGGCCAATCCGGTGGAAGTCAAGCCGGTAATCCCGAGCGAGCGTGAACACTGCCCGCGCTGCCATGCCTACAACCCGAGCCGCCCGACCGGGTTCGCGCAGATCGACCCCGTGGCCCATAACCCCCTCGTGCCCTGCGCGACCTGCCACAACCCTCACGCGCCAGAACCGCCGATGGTGCCAGGATCCTGCAGCGCCTGCCACGGTCAGATCGCCAGCCAGAAAGCCGTCTCGCACCACGCGACGCTGCAGTGCACGACGTGCCATGAGGCACCCGATGAGCACAAACTCTCACCCCGGGCCGTTCGTCCCGGCAAGCCGACGGAGAGAGCTTTCTGCGGGGGTTGCCATGCCCACGATTCGGAGATGCCCCGGCAGATCCCGCGAATCAACCTGCGAGCGCACTACCCGCAGTACCTATGTTGGCAGTGCCACTACCCCCATTACCCGGAGGCTTCGTGATGTCGAATGAAGTCCCGCAGACCGCCGGATCGTCGCCGGCTGAAGAATCGAAACCGTTCGACAGGCGCGAGTTCTTGAAGAAGTGTGGCCTGGCAGCGCCGATACTTCTCGGTGTGGTCCGGGTGCCCTTGCTCGAGGCTCAGGATCCGAGCAGCGGCGAGTATGATCCTAGCGAACACCTCTATGGAATGGGTATCGACGTCAACAAGTGCATCGGCTGCGGCCAATGCGTAGTGGCCTGTAAGACCGAAAACGATGTTCCTGTCGAGTCAGAGCACTTCAACACGTGGGTCGAGCGCTACATTATCCGCGCAGATGAAGAAGTCGCAGTTGACAGTCCGAACGGGGGTATCGACGGATTCCCGCCCACGCGTGTTGAGGGCGGTGAGGTTCGCAGGACCTTCTTCGTCCCCAAGTTGTGCAACCACTGCGCCGAAGCTCCCTGCGTCCAGGTCTGCCCGGTGGGCGCGACGTTCACTACCGAAGACGGAGCCGTCCTGGTGGACGATGAATACTGCATTGGGTGCCGCTACTGCATACAGGCTTGTCCGTATGGTGCCCGCTGGCTGCACCCGGAGACGCACGTCGCGGCCAAGTGCACGTTCTGTTACCACCGTCTGGTGGACGGGCTGGTGCCGGCCTGCGTGGAAGTTTGCCCGACCGGGGCGCGGCTGTTCGGCGAGCTGGAGGGCAGAGCCACACCGCTGGCACGATTCAGGCGCTTCAACGAACTGCAGGTCCTCAAGCCGCACCTCAACACGAGGCCGAAAGTCTACTACGCCAATCTAGACGGCGAGGTGAGGTAGCCGATGCAGGGTTTCATCTACCCGAACGAGTTCGAGCTCCACTGGGGCATCCTCATAGTAGTCTACCCGTACGTTACGGGCCTCGTGGCGGGCGCCTTCATCCTCGCCTCGCTGGAGCGGGTCTTCAACGTCAAAGAAGTGCAACCCACCTATCGACTGGCGCTGCTGACGGCGCTGGCCTTCCTACTGGTTGCGCCGCTCCCGCTGCTGGCTCACCTGGGTCACCCGCTGCGCTCTTACGAGATCTTCCTGACGCCGAACCGGCAGTCGGCGATGGCGATGTTCGGCTTCGTCTACGCCTGGTACCTGATGGTGGTACGCTTGCTCGAGATCTGGTTCGACTACCGCAAGGACCTGGTGCTCTGGTATCAGAGCGAGAAAGGCTGGCGACGTTACCTCTACTACGCGCTCACTCTGGGAGCCACAGACCTCTCGGAGCGATCGCTCCGCTTCGACGATAAGGCGGGCCGCTGGATCACGATCATCGGGATCCCTTCCGCCTTCCTGCTGCACGGGTACGTCGGTTTCATCTTCGGGTCGGTGAAGGCGAACCCCTGGTGGAGCAGCGTACTGATGCCCGTGGTTTTCTTGTTCTCTGCGATCGTCTCCGGTATCGCGCTGGTCCTGATCATCTATATGGTCGCGAGCATGGCCCGCTGGAAGCCGGTGGACATGCGCTGCGCCGACAAGCTCGCGGCCTTCCTGTTCTACGCCATGGTGGTCGACGTTTCGCTGGAGATGCTCGACTTCATTCACCGACTCTACGAGTCGGAAGAATCGATCGGCATTCTCACCCAGCTTATCGAGAGCCGTCTCTTTACCAGCCTCATCGTTCTGCAGCTAGTGCTGGGAACCTTGCTGCCGCTAGTGGTCCTCGGCTTGACGGCGCCGGCGCTGAGCAAGGAGAGCGTACTTAAGGTTCCCGACGAACTGAAGCGGCTTATCTATCTCGGGGCCGCGATCCTGGTGCAGATCGGAATCTTCAGCATCCGCTACAACGTGGTGATCGGCGGCCAGCTCTTCTCCAAGAGCCTGCGCGGCCTCACGGTCTACAAGGCCGAGCTGCTGGGCATCGAGGGCGTGCTGATGGCCGGCGCCCTGCTCATCCTGCCGTTCATCATCCTCTGGGTCCTGGTCAAGGTGCTGCCGCCCTGGCCCGACGCCGAGGCACACCCGCCGGGAACCGGCGAGGGCGGAACCGGTCAGCCGACGGGCGTGCTGCCGTAGCCTCAGCGCGCCGGCGCTCAGGCGCCGGCGCGCTTCGGCTCTATACTCTCGGGTCTACCGTGTAGCCTAGATAGGTCAGGACGATCATGTAAACGATCGCCCCCACGACGATCCAGGTGAACAGGCGGCTCGGCTCGCCGCGCGCCGATCGTTTCTCTATGAAAGGCACCAACAGCAGCAGCAGTCCGGCCAGGGTGAAGCCGATGATGCCGACGACCTCCCCCTCGAACCAGAGGATGTGAGCCGGCAGGTACTTCAGGGTCTGGAACATGAACATGAAGTACCATTCCGGCTTGATGCCCACCGGGGCGGGCGCGAACGGATCCGCCTTCTCGCCGAGATGGGCCGGGAAGTAAGCGGCCAGCGCCGCCAGGATCGCCAGCGCGGTCAGCCAGCCGACCAGGTCACGGAGCAGGAAATTGGGGAAGAAGCGCATGTTGCGCTTCGCGCCGCCCTCGCGCTCGACGTCCGGTGGCACGCTCATCCCATGCTTCTGGACCATGAACAGGTGCAGGCCGAGCAGGAAAGTGGCCACCATCGGTAGGACGGCTACGTGAATCGCGTAGAAGCGAGTTAGCGTAGCGCCGCTGACATCACTTCCGCCGCGGAGTACGGTGGCCATGAATCCACCGACCAGCGGTACGGCTTCCATGATCTGCGTGCCGACCCGGGTGGCGAAGTAGGCCAGCTCGTTCCACGGTAGCAGGTAGCCGGTGAAGCCGAAGGCCATGGCGAGCCCGAGTAGCACGACGCCGGAGATCCAGGTCAGCTCGCGTGGCCTACGATAGGCCCTGAGAAACGCCACACTGAACAGATGGAGGAAGGCGGTGAAGATCATCAAGTTCGCCGACCAGGCGTGGATCGAGCGGATCAGCCAACCGAACTCGACCTCCGCCATCAGGAACTGCACCGACTCGAAGGCATCTTCTGCACTGGGGCGGTAGTAGAATAGCAGGAGTATTCCGGTAGCCACCTGGACGAGGAAGAGGAAGAGCGTCATGCCGCCGAGATAGTACCATGGCGTGTGCCGGTGAACCGGGACCTCCTTCTTTTCTGCTATGCCACCGATCGCGCGCAGCCCGATCCGGTCGTCGAGCCACTCCCACACGCTGTCGAACCGCTGTTTAAAGGTCATCATCTCAGGCGCCCCTGCTGACAACGATCTCGTCACCGCGCACGTTGACATCGAACGTGTCGAGTGGCCGCGGCGGCGGCCCCTCGATGTTCCGGCCGTTCAGATCGAAATGGCCGTTGTGGCACGCACACCAGATATGGTGGAGGTCGTCCCGATACTGGACGATGCAGCCCAGGTGGGTGCAAGTCGCCGAGAAGGCGCGCAACTCGCCGCCGGGTGTGCGAACTAGGATGCCCGCCTGATTCCCGAACTTGAAGATCTGAGCCGAGTTCGGTGCAACGTCCTCCGGCCTGATCGAGAGCGTCACAGAGGCCGATGCGGACTCTCCGGCCGCCGGCGGTATCAGGTACCGGCCGACGGGATAGAGTACCGCGAGCACAAGTCCCCCGAAGCTCGTCCCCAAGAGCCAGTTAATGAAACCGCGCCGGCTCGGTTCCGAGCCCGTTCCCCGCTCTGCCATCGCAATCATCTCCCTCACTATGTTCGTTGGCGCCCGCTCTAGGCCGGTCGCTCGAATTGCCTGATCTTCATCACCAGCCCGACTATGAGAATGAGGATGATCGCTACAGACACCGCCAGCCCCAGGCGTCGGATCTGTAGATCTCTCAGCGCCTCATCGCCGCGCGTGTACGCCGCTGCAGTCACCTCCAGACCGGCATCGACCTCTTCTCGCACCGCATCAAGAGAGAAACTATGGACCGCAGTGCGAGCACTGATCAGCGCGGTCCGGGCGTCGCCCAGTCCGAACTGCGCCTCGCTGACCTCCATCCCCGCGTTCTCCGCCATGGACAGAATGGAATCCGCCGCTTCCAACTCAACCCGCAGCGAATCGATTGCGCCCCGCATCGACGAGGCCACCGTCCCGCCGGCAGAGGATTCCGTATGGCACATCGCACAGGCCGCCCCCTCAGCGAGGCCGAGCAACTCGTCGCCCGCTTCGACCGTCCTGTGGTTATCGTGACAGGTCACGCAGCCGGGCCGGCCCAGCATCGTGAAGATCTGGGAGTGGAAGCTCTCGGCGAAAAGCTCCCCCATCACCATGTGACACTGGCCGCAGACGTTGCCGACCCATGAGACGCCGGGTGGCGCCGCGCCGTGGTTGCCGTGGCAGTCGTTGCAGGTGGGAGCCGAGAGGTCGCCTTCCTCCGACAACATGTGCCAGTGGATGCTCTCCAGGTAGCGGTCGTGCTGGTCGGTGGGGATGGTGTAGGGACGCATGTAGTCCGCGTCCGCGTGACAGCCACCGCAGGTCTCGGCGACGTTCAGCGGGTGTACACTCGAGCTGGGATCGGATGGCGGCTTGATCGAGTGCGCCGGATGGCAGTTGACGCAGGTCGCCACAAGCGGGTCGTTCACTGCGGCCAGGCGGCTGCCATGCACAGACGTGCGGTATTCCGCCACCTGGTCCACCCGAATTGCCGGGTCGTATCGCTTCATGAAGTCGGCGTCCGAGTGGCAGCGGCCGCACAGTAGCTCCACCTCCCGTCGCTCCGGTATCCCGATGTAGCCGCGAGCCGGATCCATGGCCAACATGCTGAATTCCGATGCATCGCCGCCGTGGCAGGCAACGCAGTCGAAACCCGCATGAGAGTGGACGTCCTGCTCCAGTTCGGACACGGGCGCGGAAAGCAGCTCGTCACTCAGCGCTGCGTGACAACCTACGCAGCTACTCTGCTCCTCCTGCGCCTGCCCGAGTGGTGGCCATAGCAGCGTCGCCACAGCCAGACCGAGCAGCAACCTGTACTTACGTGTGTCCATCACCGGCCTGCCATCGCTTCGAGAAACGCCATGATGTCTGCCATCTCCTCGGGATCCAGTCGGACCCAGTCGGCCTGCGGGCCCGCGCCCCCGGTCTCCATTAGGATCGAGTGATTCCACAGTGATGCCATCACCGCCGCCGGCGAATCCAACCCTACTGTCTGGGCCAGATCGCTTGCGTCATCACCACCGGCGCCGTTCAGCGAGTGACATCTCAGACACCCCTTGGCGGCCAATGCCCGATGGCCGACGTCGGGATCGCCCCGATCGGCGAAATACTGGACGGAGTAGAGATAGGCGACCAGGTCGGCCATCTCGCCGCCGCCTAGTTGCGGTATTTCGATCCCTCGAACCCGCATCGCCTCGGTCATCCCGGGCGCCTTGTTCCACATCGCCGCTGCAAACTCGGTCAGTCCACGGGTATCTCCCCGGGCAGCCAGCTCGGGCCCGACTCGGCCGCCGACTCCCCGCACGGCATGGCACTCTCTGCACTGACGTTCTATGAAGACTACGCGCCCTTCCTCGGCGCTTCCCGGCAAGACGTACAGAGGCCCGTCGAGCGGCGCGGCAGATACGGACTCGAGGTAGGCGATCAGGTCGTTCAACTCTGTGCCACCGAACGTCGGACGCTCGATTCCTCTGGCCCTCATCAGATCGGACATGGCGGGGCCGTGGTTCCACATGGCGGCGGCTACGAGGATCGGCGAGCCGAACTGGCTCAGGTGGTCGAGGCTGGGACCGATCACACCGCCGTACACACCCACCTGGTGACAGACGACACACTTCTTTTCGGTGAAGAGATGCCTTCCGACCTCCACATCACCAGGCGGATCGAAGTAGTCGAGAGTGAACAGAAAGGCGATGAGATCCGCGGCCTCGCGAGGGCTCATCTGCGGGCGTTCGATCTCGTACTCGAGCATCCTGGCGCCCATTTCAGGAAGGTGGTTCCACATCGTCGCGGCAAGCTCGTGGAACGACCGGCGCCGCGCGATACGGCCCAGATCCGGCCCCACCGTACCGCCCAGACCGTTCACCGAGTGACATTTGACGCAGCCCTTCGCCCCGAATACCTGGGCGCCGGCGAGCGGATTTTGCGTCAGGTCCCCACCTGCCTGGGCACCCGCCGCCTGAGCAGACATGAGCAAGAACGCGGCCGTTATCAGGCCTGCCCGGGCCCGGGTCGCCGGCCTGCCGATCAGCCTGTCTTCCATCGTTGCCCTCCGCTGCATGATGCCGTGGACGATAACGTTCAACACTGTTGGGACACCGAACGCTGGTATGACTCGGGCGCGAGTGCGCTGATCTATCCACGAATCGCGCCGCGACCTGCGGCGCTATGAAACCAGTGTGGCTATGCTAGAAGCCGGGTCAGGCGACCGGCAAACATACTTGAAGGCCGCCGGCTTGGCTAGCGCCGGGGGACCAGGAACGGGGGCCGTTTCATCTCAGCCGTACAGCTGAGGTCCAGACTCGCAGGATCCAGATTGTCGATGAACTCGGCTACCAGCCGTCTTCCGCATTCCTCGTAGCCGATATTGTGGTGGCCTTCCCGAATCACCATGACCCGAGCGTTGGGCAGGTGGCGCGTTAGCTCGTAAGCCCAAGCGGGCGGCGTGATCGGATCCAGCCAGCCGTGCTGAATGAGGACCGGCGTCGTTCCGGCTACCGGTTCGAAGTGGCCGGGCGGCAGCTCGCCGATCGGCCAGCCGGCGCAATCGTCCACTATGCCCCGCACCCACGACTCTCCCCAGAAAGTCCCCGCGAATATCTCAGACAACTCCTCTTTGGGAAGCCGCACGACCTCTTCGGCGCAGATGACGGACAGGAACAGCCCTCTGCTGAACGCGGTGGGCCCGAGCCGCCTTTGGAGTAAGGCCCGCTCCCCCAGCGGCCCGAAGTCACCCCGGTAGGCGGCCTGGACGAAGGCGGGGATCTGGCTCGCCCCTCCCTGCGAAACGAGCATGAAGCGAAGCGTCGCGCCGATCTGGTCTCGGGTCACAGTTATCGTATCCGGGTCGCCCAGTCTCGAGTCGCTGTTTACGAAGCGGGCTGGCGCTTCATCGAGGCGTCGCAGCACCTCCTCGAACTCGTGCCTCAAGTCCGGGTAGGCGAACCGGCACGCATCGTCCGCCGCGCAGTCAGCGAGCAGCCGATCCATCGCCTGTTGCGCGTGTCGGCCGGCGCCGGTCAGCGAGTTCCGGTGAGGCGGGATCACCGCCCATATGGTCACGCTTCGCACTCGCCCCGGGTGCCTACGCGAATAGACCAGCGCCTCCCGGGAACCGTAGGAACCTCCCCAGAGGTTCACCCGGTCGTAACCCATCGCGGCGCGGACCTCGTCTATGTCGTCCATGGCGATGGGCGTGGTATAGAGCCGCAAATCGGCCCGCTCTTCCAAGATCGCCCGGCACTGGGCAGCCGCTTCGGGCCCACGCTCAGTGAAATACCGCTGTAGATCGTTTCCGCCCGTGACCTCCGGACAGTCGAGCCCGTTTGACTCACCGCTGCCTCTGCGGTCCACCATGACGATGTGTCGACGATCGCGCACCACACTCAGATCCTCGGCGACGAAGGCAGCCAGTTCGGTGGCGGCGCCGCCGGGCCCGCCATTGAAGATGAACACCGGATCCGCCAGCGGGTCGGAGGACCCCGCGCGCAGCACACCGATGCGGAGCCTGATTCGGCGGCCGGCCTCGGCATCGCGGTCCAATTCGGCTTCAGAAGACTCCCACCTGTGAACTAAGGATGCAACGGGTGTCCGAGATGGTCGCAGCGTGACTACAGAAAGCTGAGCACGGAGCGACAGAAATCTGACTGTCCCGACCGACCGGGACGACTTTTCTCTCCGACGTAGCGCTTCGATCAACCGTCGCGGGCTGGCACACGGCTTGCCCTATTTGGGTACCTGCCAAGACGAAACTCAGGAGGGGTCGTGAACGCGGTACGCGTTATCGCTCTGACCGGTGGCTTTGCAGTTGCGACGCTGCTGGCCGGCTGCGACGAGACGGGCAACGGACCCGAAGGTATCAGCGGTCTAACCTTCAGCTTCAGCGGAGATCTGTCGGGTTCCTACCTCGCCGCCGGCACCCCGGTGGTTGGCGGTGACGGCCAGCCGGAATTCGGCAGTTGGGCAATCGCCGCCGAGGCCGACTCCCTGGGAGGTCTCGTACTGGCCGCCTTCCGCCCCTCCGACGATCCGAGCGGAGACCTCTTCGTCCTCCAACTCACGCCGCTCGGGGTCAGAGTCTTTGCCCCGTGCGAGCCCAACGCCGACTGCCACGGCAGGGTGCTCTTCGGCTACGACGGCGGTTCCTTCGACCACTACTTCGAGATCACATCGGGGAGCGTGACGATCGCCGAAATCGGGGAGGGTCGAGTGCGCGGCACCTTCCAGTTCGTCGCCCGTGACGAGGGCGGCACAGGAGCCCAGGTCATCACCGTCGATGACGGCGAGTTTGATGTGCCGTTCGCAGACACAGCCGAGGGAAATGCTGTGAGGTGCATGCTCGGCTCCTGTTGAGCTAGTGGAAGTCGTGGCTCTCGATGACGTCGGCGCCGGCCTGCGGCTCGATCGCTTCGATACGCCGCGCCTGCACGTTCACCACATCCTGCTCGTTCTGGGCGATCCCCCCAATGAGCAGCACCGGTGAGCGGACGATGGTCTTGCGGTAACGTTGGAAGAGATCGGCATAGACCACGAAATTCGAGAACCCGGTCTCGTCTTCCAGGGTGATGAAGCACACCCCCTTAGCCGTGCCCGGCCGTTGCCGGCAAATCACCACCCCCGCTACCTGCACCCGCCGACCGCTCCGCACGCTTCTCAACTCCTCCGCCGACAGCACACCCCGAGCACGCAGCGCTGCACGTAGATGCTCCATCGGGTGCCCGTGCGTGCAGAGCCCCGTGGTCGTGTAGTCGGCGGCGACCAGCTCGACCTTCCTCATCTCCCGTAGCTTCGGTTCCCGCGCCGACTCCACCTGTGCCAGCGGCTTTTGCGCCAGCCGGGCGAGCACTTCCCAGAGCGCCGAGCGCCGGCCCGGGCCCCAGAGTGTCCGGAAGGCGCCCGCCTCGGCCAGCGTCTTCAGGGCGGGGAGGCCGAGGCCCGAGCGCCGCACCACATCCTCCACACTCCGGAACGGGCCAGCAGCCTCCCACGCCGCCTTCAGTTTCTCTTCCGCCTTCGAGCCGAGGCCGCGGACGAAGCGGAGTCCGATTCGCAGGGCCGGAGCGGAAGTCGCCGCCAATCGGTCGGAGGCGCGAGAACCACTCGCTTCGGGCTCGCGCCACCTCCGGAGGGCAACCTCACCCGCGGTGGTGAGCTCGCGACCTCCGCGAGCTGCTTCTCGCGCCTCCTCCCTACCTGCAACGCTCTGCGCCCTGTCACCTAACTCGAGCGTGCAGTCCCAGCTCGAGTGCGCGAGGTCGACCGGCCGCACATCCACAGCGTGGCGACGCGCATCGTGTACCAGCGTGCCCGGCGCGTAGAAACCCATGGGCAGCGAGTTCAAGAGTGCACAGAAGAACTCCGGCGCATAGTAGCGCTTGAGATAGGCGGAGGCGTAGACCAGAAGCGCGAACGACGCAGAATGGCTCTCGGGAAAGCCGTAGTTGGCGAACGCGGTGAGCTGCTTGACGATCTGTTCCTGCACGTCGTGTGAGATGCCGCGCTTCGTCATCCCCTGCCGTAAGGCCGGCTCGATCAGCGCCATCGCCTCCTTCGAGCGCTTGAACCCCATCGCCCGACGCAACGCATCCGCCTGGCCCGGCGTGAACCCCGCCATCGCCACCGCCACCTTCATCCCCTGCTCCTGGAAGAGGGGAACGCCCAACGTCCTGTGCAAAATCGGCTCCAGGTCCGGGTGCAGATACGTCACCGGCTCTTCGCCGCGCCGGCGCCGCACGTACGGATGCACCATGTCACCCTGGATGGGACCTGGGCGGATGAGCGCCACCTGCACGACCAGATCGTAGAACCGCTCGGGCTTGAGTCGCGGTAACGAGTTCATCTGCGCGCGGCTCTCGATCTGGAAGACGCCCACCGTATCCGCCTCCTGGATCATCTTGTAGACCTGCGGATCGCTCGCTGGCAGTTGCGCCAGGTCGATGGTGGCACCGCGAGTCTCGCGGATATAGCGGATCGCCTTCGCCAGGCAGGTGAGCATCCCCAAGCCGAGGAGATCGATCTTGATCAGCCCGGTAAAATCGAGGTCGTCCTTGTCCCATTGTATTACCGTCCGATCGGGCATCGCTGCCGGCTCGATTGGCACCACCCGCGACAGCGGGCCCTCGGTGAGCACGAAGCCACCCACGTGGATCGAACGGTGACGTGGCAGTTGGTCGAGCCCGCGCACCACGTGCACCAACGCACGTACACGGCTGCTCGCGGGATCGAGCCCACAGGCGACCAGGCCGCCGTCTTCCAACGCGTCGGCCGCCTCCGCCGCCTCGCGGCGCTCCGCCTCCGTCGCCAGACGGTCGGCCACATCGGTGGAAAAGCCGAGGACCCGGGCGGCGTCGCGGACGGCGGAACGGCCACGGTAGGTGATCGCCTCACAAACCATCGCCGCGTGCTCGCGCCCGTATCTGCGGTAGACGTACTGCAACACCTCCTCGCGCTGTTCGTGCTCGATGTCCAGATCGATGTCGGGAGCGCCGCCCCGCTCCTCCGACAGGAAACGCTCGAACAAGAGCTCGAACTTGATAGGATCCACCGCCGTGATCCCCAGGCAATAGCAGACGCAGGAGTTGGCCGCCGAGCCGCGGCCCTGCAGCAGGACCCCGCGGCGCCGGGCAAAGCGCACGATATCCCAGACGGTGAGGAAGTACCCCGCCAGGTCGAGCCGCGCGATCACCGCGAGCTCGTGCCGGATCTGGCGTCGGACTCGTTGAGTCAAACCCCGCCGCCCGTTGCTACGCGATGGGGTCGGACACGGAAGGCGTTCTCGCTTCATGTCGCGCTGCTCAGGGCCACGATGCCGCACGGGCCACGGCGCTCCAAATGTCCGCTCGAAACCCCTTCCGTGTCCTCCCTCTCGCAACAAGGGCTCCGCTCGAAGCCCCCCCACCGCGTCGCCGTTCCGAAGCACGTCTTCGGTGCGACGCGGTTCGTCCGGCGTGGGTACTTCCTGTCGTCGTCCCGTGCGAGCTGGGGAGGGATCGGCGACGCGGATCGGATCACCGTTCCGCCGCTGACCCGAGGCACCCCCGTAACGCTCCAGCGCACCCTTCCAAACCAACCGTTCCAGGAACTCCTGCCGCGTCATTCCGGGAGGGACCTGGAACCCCGGCATCGACGGCGAAAGATCCGCGAGCCGGAAGGGGCACTCGGCGGCGAGGGCGAGGGTGTTCTCGACTACATCGCGGCGGTGACGCCAGCGCCGCCACACCACCGACGGCGGCTTCAGGTACCACTCGCCGTTGGGGCGCAGCCGCGTGCCCGCCTCATCGAGAGTTACCCGGTGGCGCAGGCAGGTCAGCACGTCGTGAACGATCCGCGCCGCCGGCGTCGCATAGTGCACATCGTTCGTCGCCACCGCCGCTACCCCCCGACGATCCGCCAGCCCTAGCAACCGCTCCGCCAGCTCCCGCTCCTCCGGCAACGCGTGATCCCAAACCTCCACCGCCACGTAGCCGTCGTAGATGCTGCGCAGAAACTCCAACAACTCCCGGGCACCCTTCTCATCACCCGCCCGTACCCGCCGCGCCAGCTCCCCCTGCGGACAACCGCTGAGCGCCAGCAGGCCGCCACCTAGCTCCGCCAGATCGTCCCAGCTCACCCGCGGGCGCCCCCGGTTCGGTGCCCACGCTCCATCAGAAGGGTCGGAGGCGGGAGGACCAGCTGGCGGGATCAGCACCCGGGGAGGAGGCGAAAGACCACCTCGCGTAGGTCGCGAGCGCACCCGGAAGCGTCGGGTCGCCGCCGGCCGGTGGCGCGAGCCCGAAGCGAGTGGTCCTTCGCCTCCGACCCTATCGCGAACACCGAGCGAGTCGGCCTCCCGCCTCCGACCCCGCGTCACCAGCTCCGACAGGTTGGCGTAACCCTCCGCCGTCCGCGCCAGCAGCGTGATGTGGCTGGGCCGCCCGCCCGGCTCCGCCGATCTCACGGTGAGTTCCGCTCCCACGATCGCCTCCAGCCCCACCCCCCGCGCCGCCCGGCTGAACCGCACCGCACCGCCCAGATCGTCGTGGTCGGTGAGCGCCAGAGCCCGGATGCCGAGCTCCACTGCCTGTCGGACCAGAACTTCCGGGGTGGAAGCCCCATCAAGGAGGGAGAAAGCGGAGTGACAGTGGAGCTCGGCGTAGCTGGGCATCAGATCGTACCCGAATAAACCCCGTAAGTCCTGGCGACAAAAAAAGCTCCCGAAGGTGGGAGCCCAGAGCGGAGGGGCCGCTTCGAAGGAGGGGGGAGTGGGTGATCCCTCCGCCCTGGGGTACCGAATATAAACCGAAGGCAACCACGACGCAAGGACTTCTTCGCCCTCTCCTTTATATTGTAAAGTACTTGACAACAACAACCACCCGCCCTAGCTTCCGCTCATGAACACTGAACCTCCCACTCAACCTGTCCAAGGTGGACCCCCGCCCTCCCCCAACCCAGAAACCGACCGAGCGCTCGAGGACCTCCGATTCATCAGAGACACGATGGAGCGGGCCGGCTCGTTCACCGCCGTGCCCGGCTGGGGCACGGTGGCGATGGGCTTCGTGGCGCTGGTCGCCGCCCCGCTGGCGCACCGCCAGGCGACCCCCCAGGCCTGGCTGGCCGTGTGGTTGATCGCCGCCGCGGTGGCTGTGTGCTTGGGACTGGGCACGACGCTCGGCAAGGCGCGGACTGCGAAAGCGCCGCTGCTCAGGGGTGCCGGTCGGCGCATGGTGCTGGGGTTCGCGCCTCCGCTGGCTGCCGGTGTCGTGCTGACCGCCGTTCTCTACTCGGCCGGTCTGTACGAGCAGCTGCCGGGGGCATGGCTGCTCCTGTACGGCGTCGGTGTCATGACCGGCGGAGCGTTCTCCGTGCAGGCCGTCCCGATCATGGGGTTCTGCTTCATGATCGCCGGTGCCTTCGCCTTCCTGTTTCCCACCGGCTGGGGAGATGCCCTGATGGCGGTGGGCTTCGGCGGGCTCAACATCGTGTTCGGCATCATCATCGCCCGGAAGTACGGTGGCTAGAGGAGCGGCCGAGCTCGACCATCTCATCCACCAGCGGGTCCGTCTAGGAATCATGAGCGCGCTGGCGGTGAACGAATCGCTGAGCTTCAACGATCTCAAGGACCTCCTCGAGATCACGGACGGCAACCTGAGCGTACATGCGCGGAAGCTAGAGGAAGCGGGCTACGTCAGTTGTATCAAGTCGTTCGAGGGGCGCCTGCCGAGAACAGAGTACCGGCTGACCAAGGCCGGTCGCCGTGCCTTGGAGGACTACCTGGACCGAATGGAAGGCCTGATTCGCACGGCTCGCGGCTCGTAAAAGGAACCTGAAGATGAACCGATCAAAGCTCGTGCTGCATATACTGGTGACCGGGATCGTGCTCGGCATCCTCGGCGACGCGTTGCTGCGCGCCGGTCCCTGGGCGCTGAACCTGACACTCTGGACGATGGCGGTGTTGGCGGGCGCCCTGGGCCTGGCCGCCTACCATCGAGTCGAATGGCCGCGCGGGATGGTCTGGCTCGCCGGTCCGATCGCGCTGTTCGCCGTCGGATTCGTGTGGCACGACTCGGGTGCCCTCAAGTTTCTCGGCCTGCTGGCGATCCTCGTCGGCTTCTCGATCTGGAGCCTCGGCCTGGAAGGTGTGCGCAGCTGGGGGATCCTCGACCACGTGCGTGGCATGATCAATTGCGGCCTGGCGGCGATCGCCGGGCCCGCCGTGCTGGAGCGAGGCGACATCACCTGGACCCCACGTTCGACCACGTTGCGGCACGTTCGCTCCGCCGTGGTCGGCCTGCTGATCGCCTTCCCACTGCTCTTTATTTTCGGTGGTCTGCTGATGGCCGCCGACGCCGTGTTCGAGGACGTCGTCACCCGCGCCCTCGACTTCGATTTCGCCACCGTCTTCTCGCACACCGCGCTCACCGCGTGCTTCGCCTGGATCGTCTGCGGCTTTCTTTTCCTGATCCTCAAAGCCAGAAAGCCCCTGCTCGCGGAATCGCTCGAGATCGAGCGGCCGGGGCTGGGAATCGTAGAGGTAGCGCTACCGCTCGTTCTGGTCGATCTGCTCTTCCTGGCCTTCGTGGTTGTCCAGCTGCGCTATCTGTTCGGCGATGCCTTGCTGGTCCAGAACACGGTCGGCCTGACGTTCGCCGAGTACGCGCGCCGCGGCTTCTTCGAGTTGGTGGCCGTCACCGCACTCGTAGTTCCCCTCTTGATGCTCGCCGACTGGGTCGTGGCGCGGGCGGAGCTCCGCCCGCGCAACATCGTCAAAGTACTGGCGGGAACTCAGATCTTCCTGCTCTTCATCATCATGATCTCGGCGCTGCAGCGGATGGCCCTGTACGTGGACGCTTACGGACTGACGGACGATCGGCTCTACGCGTCCGTTTTCATGGCCTGGCTGGGGATCGTGCTCGCCTGGTTCGTGGCGACGGTGCTGCGCGGCCGCCGCGAACGGTTCACCGTCGGCGCAGTCGCGTCCGGCTTCGCGGTTCTCCTGGCGCTCAACATCATGAACCCCGACGCGCTCGTCGCCCGGGTGAACATCGACCGCGCGCGAGCCGGCTACGCGCTCGACGTGCTCTATTTGAGTTCCCTCAGCGGCGACGCGGTCCCGCGTCTGGTGGAGGCGCTACCGGATCTCGAAGAAGAAGATCGTTGTGCGGTGAAGCGTATCCTGGAACGCTGGACTCCGCCCGAGGAGAAGGACTGGAGAACCTGGAATCACGGCCGTTGGACGGCCTGGCGCGTGGTCGAGGAGGCCGCGTCAGACCTGCGGCAGTCGTGCCCCGAGGAAGGCTAGGTTCCCCGGCTGGTGTTTCACCTCCACGACGGTGATAGCGGCGAGATGTGGGGTGACCGGGACAGCCAGATCGCGCACCCGAGGTGTCGGTCTATTCGGCAGGGTACTGTCGGCGGCTTACTTGCAGCGTTCTGACCGTTCTGTGCCCCGGCTTACCCATTCCTATGCCCTGGCACCCAACCTGCCCACCCGCTAGACAGTCACAACAATCACTTGTGTCGCCATGCCCACCTCCCCCAGGCGCAGTCTGCGAGCATGCTTGCTCCTGCCGTTGGCGTTTTATGCCTGCGGCGAGTCGAACCTGGAGCCGGTGGACGTCTATCCACTCGTCCCCCCACCGGTGTACAGGACCTGGTGGACAGAGGTTGCGGCATGCACGGACGTAACAGCACGGTTCGAGCGGGTGACCTGGTACGAGGCCGGCCAACTGATCAACCGCGAGACCGGGATGGACCATGTCGGGGCCTGGGTACCTCCTCATAACATTTACGTCCATTCGGACTACCTGCTGTACACCGAAGGCGTGAAGCACGAGATGGTGCACGAGCTGCTGCAGACGCGAGACCACGACTCCACCGCGTTCCTACGCTGCGCCGGCGTTTGATTTGCCGCCGGCGACCCCCGCCTTGCGCACACCACGTCCGCCCCTAGCTTCGCGCCTACCGAAACACTTGCACGCAGATCCCACCGACGCTTCTGGGCGTCGCACCAGCGGAGGCAGATGCATGGACCTGGGCATCGAAGGCAAAGTCGCCGCCGTCGGCGGAGCGAGCGCCGGACTCGGCAAGGCTATCGCCTGGGCGCTCGCCCGCGAGGGGGCGCGGGTCGCTATTTGCGCCCGCGGCGCGGAGCAGCTCGAGCACACCCGCCTCGCTATTCACCGTGCCTCCGGCAGGGAGGTCTTCGCCCACACCGCAGACCTGGCCACCGAGACAGGGCCCCAGGAGTTCATCGACGCGACGGCGCGCCGGTTTGGTCGGCTCGACATCCTGGTCACGAATGCCGGCGGTCCACCGGCGACGACCAGCTCGCAAACACCGGCGGAGGCCTGGGTCGCGGCCTTGGAACTCAGCATGCTCAGCGCCATCCGGATGTCGCAGGCGGCGATCCCCTACATGAAGCGCAATCGCTGGGGCCGGATCGTCTGCATCACTTCGATCTCCGTGAAGTCTCCGCTACCGGCTATGGTCCTTTCGAATACCGTGCGGCCCGGCGTGGTCGGTTACGCCAAGACGGTTTCTCAGGAATTCGCGGCCGAGGGAATCACCGTCAACGTGGTCTGCCCTGGCTATATGGCCACCGACCGGGTCGGCGAGTTGGCGAAGACCCGGGCCGCGCAGTCTGGGAAATCCGTCGAAGAGGTCATGACCGGCCTGGTCGATAACATACCTGCCGGCCGCATGGGCGACCCGAAGGAACTGGGCGACCTGGTCGCCTTCCTCGCCTCGGAGCGCGCCGCTTACATAACCGGCACGGCCATCCACATCGACGGCGGATTCTTCCGCGGACTCATGTAAGACCGGCCAAACTTCCAGCCGTTGCCGCTGTCAACACGGGCGGCGCGGTGTTCCCGAGCGACGGCGGTCCCGTTACTGAAACCTGCCGTCGAGCCGCTCGTAGTGTCGCCTAGAGCCCCCTTCCACAGGTCCTGAGTTCGACTGTGCGCCGGGAGAGGACCGAGCGGTCGGGAATGGGGCTCACAGCGGGCTCCGAAACCCAAATATCCATACACGAAGGACTTATAGAGACGGAGCAGTAGCATGAAGCGACGGACGAAGGTCACCCTCGGGGTTATCACCATCGCGGTCGTCGGCGTTGGAGCTGTCGCCGCCGTGCGCAACGGCGGTGGCAACGGCGATGACGTGCGCACGGTCGAGGTCGAGCGCGGCGAGATCGTCGACAAGGCACTGGCCGTGGGCCGGGTCGAGCCCGAAGTCGAGGTCAGCGTCAAGTCGAAGATCTCTGGCGTCGTCAGCCGCGAGTTCGCCGACGTCGGTGACTTCGTCAGGGCCGGTGCCCCGCTGCTCGAGATCAAGCCGACCCCGACCCCGCTGGAGATGGTGGAGACGCGGCGCCAGCTCGAGTTGCGCCAGCTGGAGCTCGAGAACCAGCACCGCGAACTCGAACGGCAGCGCCGCTTGAGGGACCAGGGCCTCATTCCCCAGGACGAGTTCGAGGCCACTGAGCGTGCTCACAGCGAGGCCGCGCTCAACGTCAGGCTCGCACGGGAACGGCTCGCCTTGATCGAGGAAGGCCGCGTCACGATCGCCGACGAGGACATCGAGGCGATTGTCTACTCGCCGATCGACGGCTTCATCCTGGAGAAGAACGTAGAGATCGGCGACCCCGTCACGCCGCTCAACCCGTATCAGGAAGGTACCGTGCTCATGACGATGGCGGAGATGAGCGCGCTCATCTTTAGAGGCACCGTCGACGAGATCGACGTCGGGCGCCTCAGCGAGGGCATGGCCGTCGAGTTCAAGATCGGCGCACTGCCCAAAGCCACGGTCACGGGCACGCTGACCAAGATCTCGCTCAAGGCACGCACCGAGGACAACTCGACGGTATTCCCGATCGAGATCTCGCTCGACGAATCGGACGTCATGCTGCGCGCAGGCTACTCGGCCAATGCCGATGTCATCATCGATCGCCGCGAGGACGTCCTTATGATCCCCGAGCGGCTGGTCACCTTCGAAGACGACGTCGCCAAAGTCACAGTGCTACTCGACGACGGAACTCAAGAAGAGCGAGTCATCGAGGTCGGACTGAGCGACGCGATCAACATCGAGGTCCTCTCGGGAATGGAAGAGGGCGAGAAAGTCGTCGAGGCACCGCCGCGGGAGATCGAGTGATACAACGCTGCTAGAGTAGGAACCGAGAGCGTGCAAGTATTCCGGAGCTTTAAAGACTTTTTCAACGACATCCGCACCCAGCGGCTGCGCACGGTCCTCACTATCATGGGGATCACTTGGGGCACGGTCGCGGTTATCGTGCTGTTGGCCTTCGGCGTCGGCATGGAGAAGCAGACCCGCAAGCGGATGCATGGGCTAGGTGAGCGGATCGTCATCCTCTTCGGCAACCGCACGACCAAGTCGTACGAGGGCTTCCCCGAGGGCCGCTATATCCGCCTGCAGGAGGAGGACGTCCAACTCCTGCAACAGGAGATCCCCGACATCGTCGAGATAAGCCCCGAGTACAGCACGCGTGCCGTGCCGGTGCGCCGCGGGCGCAACAGCGCCTTCCCCAACATCACCGGCGTCTACCCGGTCTACGGCCATATGCGCAACGTCATCGCCGACTGGGGTGGCCGCTTTATCAGCCAGGCCGACATCGACGAGCGGCGACGCGTCGCCTTCCTGGGCAACGAGCTCGAGCAATTGCTGTTCGAGGGCGATGACGCCGTCGGACAGATCGTCTTCGTCGGCGATGTGCCGTTCACCGTCATTGGCGTGCTGAAGGAGAAACAGCAGAACTCGTCGTATAACTCGCGCGACCGCGACCGCATCTTCATCCCGTCCAGCACTCACAAGGCGATCTTCGGACAGCGCTACGTCGCCAACATCATCTATCGCACGAGCAGCCCCGCGGTCGTCGATGCGGTCGAGCGCCGCATGAACGAGGTGCTGGGTCGCAAGTACCGGTTCGACCCGACCGACGAAGACGCAATTTGGGAATGGGACACCAGTGAGTTCGAGACGATCCTCAGAGCGATCTTCCTCGGTATGAACATCTTCCTCGGCGTCGTCGGCGCCTTCACGCTGACCGTCGGCGGCATCGGCGTCGCCAACATCATGTACATAGTCGTCAGGGAGCGGACCCGCGAGATCGGCATCCGACGCTCCATCGGCGCCCGCAAGCGCGACATAATGCTTCAGTTCCTCGGCCAGACGTTCGTGGTCGTCGGAGCAGGTGCCCTGCTGGGCTTTCTGATCTCGTGGGGACTCGTAATGGTAGGGCAGTATATACCGCTCCGTGAGTTCATCGGCGTGCCGACGATTTCGCCGGCCGTCGCTACCGCTACCGTGACCCTGCTGACGGGCGTGGCGCTGCTCGCCGGGTACTTCCCTGCTCGCAGGGCGGCGAACCTCGACCCCGTCGAGTGCCTGAGGTACTAGGACATGTGGCGCATACTGCTCGCCGAGTTCATCGGTGACCTGAAGGGGCAGAAGACCCGCGTTCTGCTCACCATGTTTGCCATCACCTGGGGCACGATCTCCGTCGTCCTGTTGCTCGCCTTTGGTGAGGGGTTACGGCATTCGATCGTCAAAGGACTGCTCAACGCCGGCGAGCGCATCTTCATGGTTTATGGGGGAACGACGAGCCAAGAGTTCGAGGGGCTGCCGAGAGGGAGACGGATCCGGCTCATCGAAGAAGACCTCGACCTCATCACCCGTTCGATCGAAGAGATCGACCTGGTGAGCCCCTCCTACGGTCGCTGGGGCACAACCCTGGAGTTCGGGGAAAACAAGACGACGACCTACATGGAGGGTGTGTACCCCGCGTTCGAGGACATGCGCCGCATGTACCCCGCCACCGGCAGCCGCTTCATCAACATGCCCGACCTCGACGAGCGACGGCGCGTCTTGTTCCTCGGCGACGAGATCGCCGAGGAACTGTTCGGTGACGAAGACCCCGTCGGACAGACCGTCATGCTCGATGACCTGCCGTTCACGGTCATCGGCGTCATGCAAAAAAAGTTCCAGGACAGCATGAACAACGGCCCCGACTCACGTCGCGCCATCATCCCGGCCTCCACCCTCAGGAGCATCTACGGCCACCGCTACGTCAACCACTTGCTCCTCCGGCCCCGCGACCCCGGCCGCGCCGAGTTCGTAAAGGCAGAGCTTTTCCGCGTGCTCGGCGCCCGCTACAAGTTCGATCCGGAGGACGAGCGCGCCCTCCCCATGTGGGACTTCATCGAAGACGAGGAGATGAGCAACAAGATCGCCCTCGGCATCGAGATCTTCCTCGGGCTCGTCGGTGTCTTCACCCTCCTCGTCGCCGGCATCGGCGTCGCCAACATCATGTACGTCGTGGTCCGCGAGCGCACCAAGGAGATCGGCATCAAGCTCGCCATCGGCGCCAAGAAACGCCACATCATGAGCCAGTTCGTCTTCGAAGCCCTCGGCCTCACCCTCGTCGGTGGCGGCGTCGGACTCGCCTTCTCCGTCGCCGTCGTCCTCTTGGTCGACAGCCTGCCTGCCGACGACGGCGCCGCCGTCTACCTGGCCAACCCGAAGCTGTCCATCCCCATCGCCCTCATCTGCGCCCTCACCCTCGTCCTCATAGGCCTCGCCGCCGGTGTCCTGCCGGCGCGCCGCGCCGCCAAGGTCGACCCCGTCGAATCGCTGCGCTACGAGTAGGCGCTGCGGCCGCCTACTAGATCCGTAGTTGACAGACCCTCACCGCCCCCTTATCATCTACTATAAACCTAGTAGCCGGAGGAGCCCTCCCGATGAGTCCTACATTCACCGACCGCGAGCTCGACGTCATGGCCGTGCTCTGGGAGCGCGGCTCGGCCACAGTAAGAGAGGTCCAGGAGCGCCTGGAACCGGACCTCGCCTACACCACCGTTCTCACCGTCCTCCGCACCCTGGAAGCCAAGGGGCACGTGCGCCATGAGCCGCAAGGCCGGGCCCACCGCTACTTCGCCACCGTTGAGCGCGATGCGGCAGGGGCCAGCGCCCTTCGCCGGCTGGTCAGCAGGGTGTTCGAGGGTTCCCCGGAGGCACTGCTCACGCAGCTGGTCTCAGACGAAGAGTTGTCCGAGGAGGAGCTGCGCCGGCTGCGGCGAACCCTGGACGCGCGACTGGGAGAGGAGGCGGACCGATGATTGCCCTGTGGATCGTCTACTGCCTGTTCATCTCGCTGATGCTGTGTGTGGCGGCGCTAGCGGCGGAGCGCGGGCTCGACCTATACGGGCGACCGCTCCGCTGGGTCTGGTTGGCAGCGCTATCGGGTTCAATCGGTCTGCCGCTGGTGGCAATGACCTTTCCTGCCTGGCGGGGCCTGCCGAAGGTGTCGCTGCAGCCGGCGCTGGTCACGGTGATCGAGGGTATCACGCTGGCGGCGGGATCTTCCAGCGCGGTCGAGGCGCCTGGGGCGACGCTCATCGGCCTCGATGGTGCGTTGATCGTTCTCTGGCTCCTCTCCTCGGTTGCGCTCGCCGTCTTCTTCGTCCGCTCGTACGTACGGCTCAGGGGTGAATCAAGAGGGTGGTCGCGGAAGAAGGTGGGAGCGCGGACGGTGTTGGTGTCCGGTGACCGTGGGCCGGCGGTCACCGGCTTCTTCAGGGGTGCGATAGTCCTGCCGTCCTGGGCGTTGGAGATGGAAGAGGAGGTTGGGCGAATCATCCTTTTGCATGAGGAGGAGCACCTGCGGGCCGGTGATCAGCGTCTCCTGGGGCTCGGGCTGGTCGCGCTGGTTCTGGCGCCCTGGAATCTGCCGCTTTGGTGGCAGGTTCGGCGGTTGCGCCTGGCGATCGAGCTCGACTGTGACGGCCGCGTTCTGCAAAGGGGAGCGCACCCACGTCGCTACGGCAATCTGTTGCTCGAAGTCGGTCGCCGCGCCTCCGGCATCTCCTTGTTACCGACGACGTTTTCGGAAGCGAAGACATTCTTCGAGAGGAGAGTAGACAACATGACCCGCGGGACACCGAACCACCGCATCTTGAAAGCGACACTCGCCGCAGCGCTCGCCGCGGGGCTGTTCGCCGTTGCATGCGAGACTCCAACACCGGAAGGACCGACCGAGCAGAGGCCGGCGGAATCAGCCGCGACCTCCCTCGAGCCGCCCCCGGCGGACCTGGATGAGCTGCGCGCGGAGCCGCATTTCACACCCTACACGGTGCGGCCCGAGATCCAGGACAGGGAAGCTGCAATAGACATCGTGCTGCAACACTACCCCGACGAGTTGAAGAGGGCCGGCGTCGGCGGCACGGTCTACGTCTTCATATTCATCGAGGCCGACGGCACCGTAGGCAACGCCGTAGTGGACGAGAGTTCAGGCAACGAGGAACTCGACGCTGCGGCGCTGGACGCCGCCCGCGAGATCGAGTTCACCCCGGCGCGCAACTTGGACGAGACCGTCCCCGTCTGGGTGGCCTTCCCAATCGTGTTCCAGGCGCCCGAGGAATCCAGCCAGCAGGTGTCGATCATCAAAGGACTCCCCATGGCGCCAGCAACGACGGTCAACAGTGGTCAGAAGCCACTCGTCATCGTTGACGGCGTCGTAGTCTCTGATGAGTTCGATTTCGACGACGTGATGGCCGACCTGCACGCCCGGGGAGTTGACAGCGTCGAGATCATCAAGAGGTCAGCGGCAACCGCCCTGGGGGGTCCTACGAGCGTAACTCGCGAGCAGGCTTGATGGCGCGACGGCATCCTTCGGCGCCTGCGAGCGGTGAAGCGAGAGGGCCCCCAAGCCGACCAGCGAGCAGGGAGCGAGCCCTCTCGCACCTCCGACGCTAGAGCTGTACCCGTTGATCGAGTCGCCCGAGCACGATCAACTGCATGCAGATCATCAGCACGATCGTCACCCAGCCGGCGGCCTCGTACATGCCACCGACGTCGAAGACGCCGTAGAGTATCGCCGCCACGGCTAGCACGGCCCAGACCACCGTAAAGGCGGCGTAGGCCCCGATTGGCACTCCCACATACGCCTCCGCCCTCTCCGCTCGCCGGAACTTGAGGTAGAGTCGTCCCTGGACGACGGCGTACAGCGTGCAGAAGACGGCGAAGAACCAGCGCGCCACGAGCTGCGTCACCGTTTGCGTCAAGCCGCTCACCGGAATCAGGATGGCGACCACCAGCCCGACGACCACAACGGCAGGAAGGATGAAAGTCAGTGGTTTGATTCGCGCGCCTTCACTCATGTCTTTCACGTCAGAAGATGCGAAACTGCAGGCGGAGCAGCCGCCCGGGTTGCGGCAGCCCACACTGATCGTATACGGCCGTGTCGGTGATGTTGTCCAGTGCCAGCACCAACTCGAGACGGCGCGAGTGGTCGCCAAGACCGATACTACGGCCGAACTCGAGGTCCAGCCACGTATCGCCACTCAGCCGCACCTGGCGGTCGAGGTCCGGGTGCACGCAATAGCGGGGACCCAGGTGTCGCAGCCGTCCCGTGCTCCAGATCTCGATGCCCAGCGGCGCTGACAACCCCAGGCCGCCGGCGATCCACGGTTGGTACTCAGGCTCCCCCTGACCCTCCGGCGCGGTCGGATCCTGCTGCGTGACATCCTTGATCGTCAGGTCGCCGGTCACCGAGAAGCGACGCCACTGGTACGTCGCCAGGAGCTCCAGGCCGACGCTGCGGATCCGGTCTCGGTTCTGACGCTGCAACCTTCCGTCGCCCAGGCTGACACGAACGATCGCGTCGGTCAGACGCTGATAGAAACCGACTACCTGCAGCTCGAGCCCAGCTGTTCCCGCGGTGAGCCCCAACTCGGCGACTCCTAGCACCTCAGGATCGAGGTTCTCGTTAACTACGAATCTCCCCAACGCGCCCGAGTAGAGCTCGCGCAGCGCCGCAAAGCGGACACGTCGGCTCAGGCCGCCGTGCAGGAGGACTTTCCCGTCACCGATCGCCAGTGTGCCGCCGGCCCGGGCACCCCAATCCCAGATCGCATCCCGGGACGGCCGACCGCCCGTCTCCGGGGTATCGGACCCATCGACGCTCACTCCCACGCTGAGACGCGCCCGTGGTGCGGACCCACCGCCGTCGAACAGCGGCTGCTCGACTTCGAGACCCAAGCTCCACAACCGCTGTCTGTACGTGGCCCGCTCGTCCGGCTCGATAAACTCCTTATGCCGTGTCTCGGCCAGCGTGAAGGCGCTGCGCAGAATCCCCTCACCCAGCGTGTGATCGCCGAGCAGGCGCAGCGATAGCGTCCGGTCCTTACCGTCTTCACCGCCGGTGATCGAGTCGTAAGCCAGGCTCTCGTAGGTATCGATCTCCGTCTCACCGAAGTCGAGCCCAACGCTCGCCTCCAGGTCGCCGTGGCCCCACGGCGTTTCGGACCAGCCCGTGCCGCCTGACAGCGCGGTGACCCAACGCGACGACTTCGGGTAGCGCCAGAGCCGCGGGTCCGTCGTATGGAGCTCCGGCGGCACACCACGCTCGGAGACGAAGCCGAATGAAGAAAGCGACAGCCACGCGCCGCCGTTCGCTTCGTAGCGCGCGACCACGTACCCGTTGCCGTGCCGGAAATCGCTGTTCAGCCGCTCGTCGGGGTCGCCGGGCGAGGCCTGCTCGATGTCCGATGCCAACGGTACAGCGGATCGGTTCCGATAACCGCCGCCGGCACGCATAACCAGCTCGCCGGCGCTACCCTCAGATACCGTCGCCAACCCCAGCGCCAGGCTCGTGCTACCGAGATAGTCCAAGCTCCCGGCAAGCTGCATCGGCGGCGGTCGGGCTTCGGATGAACCGTCCCCAATCGACACCAGCACCACACCGCCCAGCGCGTTTGGCCCGTGGAGCACCGAGGATAGACCGCGCACCACCGTCAGTTGCCGGGCCGCCGTCAGCGGCACGATTCCCAGGTCAGTACGGTTGTCCCAGCCGAGCGTGATCGGTACTCCGTCGACCAGTACCGCCACGCGTCGTGACTCCATCCCGCGAAGCTGCGGCTGCGCTTCACCGCGTGAGTTCTCCCTGACCTGAATCAACGGCATGCGGCGAAGCACGTCTTCGACCGTCGGCGCCGGCGGAGCCGGTACCGAGTCGATCCCCGCTGTCAAGGCGCTCGCGCCACCCGCTGTGGTGACCGGGCGGGCGACCCGCACCGTCAACCCTCCGATCGCCACAACACTATCCGGCGGCGGAAGCGTATCCGGTTCCTGCGACCAAGCGGCGCCCGCGTTGGAAAGCAACGCCAGCGCCGCCACAATCACACGCCCGTACCGATGGATGCTATCTCTCCGGTCATTCTCCACAGGCCGTCGTTAACCCGTCGTCTTGCCCCGTTACCGCTGAGCCGGTGATCTGTCAGTCCCAGTCCAGTGGGAGATTATCAATCGCTCGACACCTAAGCAACGGAGTACGCCGACGGCACTCACTCCGGTCGGCGCGCTCGGACGAACGCCGAACTGAAACTCGCCACAGCCAGCCACTCGTCCTCGACCTCGATGCCGAACGCCCTGCCGAGCTCCCTCAGCTCCGCCGCCTCATACGTCCGCGTGATCTCTACCTCGATGTCGGTGAACCCGGCGGCGGCCAGCTTGGTCCGATATTCGTCCTCGTGCAGCGCTCCGGCAACGCAGCCGCTCCACAACTCGATGCTGCGCCGAAGCGTCTCCGGCACCGTCCCCCTGAACACGACGTCCGAGACCGCAAACCGTCCACCCGGTTTCAACACGCGAAATGCTTCGCTCAGTACCCGATCCTTGTCCGTCGACAGGTTGATCACACAGTTCGAGATGACCACGTCGACGCTCGCATCGGGGAGCGGCACCTGCTCGATCGTACCCCTCAAGAACTCGGCGTTCTCTACCCCCGCCTCTTGTTGATTGCGGCGCGCCAACTCCAACATCTCGTCCGTCATGTCGACGCCGTACGCCTTGCCCATCGGGCCGACTCGCCGCGCCGATAGCAGGACGTCTATACCTCCGCCCGACCCGAGATCTAGCACCACCTCGCCTGCCCTCAACTCCGCCAGCGCCGTCGGATTCCCGCACCCCAGCGACGCCTGCGCCGCCGCCTCCGGGACCTCCGCTACCTCGTCCGCCGTGTACAGGTCACTCGCAATAACACTCTTCTCCGCCGAGTCGCAGCAGCTCGGCCCTGGCTCCGACGGCCCGCAACAGCTCGACCGTCCCGCCTCAGCTACCCGGCGCGCCGCCGCCCCGTAGCGCCGGCGAACCTCTTCCCGAATCCCCTTCTCCTCGCTCATCTCTACCTCCAATACGCACTCGCTCGGCCTATCGATTCGCTACGCCGGCTGCTGCCGGGTATGCGGTTGGCCAAGCACACTAGTTGGTACTACCAACTATACCGCTCGACCCACAACGCGTCAACCCCTGGAGCCGCTAGCGCCCATTACCCAGCCGCCCCACAGAAAGAGGGCGCCACGTTGGCGCCCTCTCCGCATCACGGACCGCACCTTGTTCAGCGCGCCGGAATTTCCAGCGGTTCTTTGGCGGCGACGAACTCGAGCGCCACCTCTTCGACCTGATCCCGGAAGGCGGCTACGTCCTCGGCGAACACACGGTTGAAGTCGGCAATGACCTCCTGGAGCTGAGCCTCGACGGCCGCCAGGTAGGTCTCCTGTGACTGCGTTGGCGCATCCCATGACGAGCTCAGGGAACCGCGGACATAGCCGAGCCGCCCATAGGCATCGGTCGTATAGACGATGCCCTTGGTGGTGCCCGGCGGCGTCCACAACCGCTCCTCCAGCTCTGTCAGTTTCTTGTTCAGATCCTCGCCGGCCTGCACCAGCTCCTCTAGAGCGTCGTGCTGGTCATCCTCCTCGCCGACTTCCTCGCCCTCTTCATCGCCCTCACCCTCGTCACCCTCCTCGTCTTCATCCTCGGCGGCTTTCGCCCGCTCCAGGACGTCATCGATCTCGGAACGGGTGTCAGCGATTCGCTCGATCGCCTCAGCGATCGTCCCCTGCAAAGCACCCACGTGCATGACCACGTCAAACTTAGCCTGGCGATCGTCTTGCGAGATGTCGTAGCGCGGATCGGGTAGCACCGTGACCGAGCCGTTCGCCTCGTGGTCGCCGTACTTCACCGTGACGTAATAGGTGCCCGGCAGCACATCCGGGCCGCCGCCACCGAAGAAGAACGGCTCCTCACCGGCGCCAGGTCGCTCGAAGGCGTCGCGTTCCAGGTCCCAGACGACTCGGTTCACGCCCAGCGTCGCCGGCCGCTCGAAGCTGCGGATCACCTCGCCGTCAGCGTTGCTGATCTCGATCGTCACCTGTTCGCCGCGGTCCGGGCTTCCTTCCGCTCCCTCTTCCTCGGCCTCCTCCTCTCGCTCCGCCTCCTGGCGCTCCCGCTCGATCTCATCCTTCGGATGTGGCAAGCCCTCGATGTTGAGCGAGAAGGTGGTCAACGCGCCGTACGGCCGGTTCTCACCGCGGAACTCGCCGTCGCCCGGGAAACGCGAAGCGCCGGTCTGCTTGACCATGTACTGCTGGGCGTCGGGAATCTCGAACAGGTGGATCGGCTCGGCCAGCGTCGCCGCCGAGATCGTGCGCAGCGGACGGATGTCGTCGATGATGTACACTGCGCGCCCGTGCGTCCCGATCACTAGGTCGTGCTCGCGCGGGTGCACGACCAGCGCCATCGCCGACGCCGTCGGCAACCCGTGTTCCCACTTCAGCCAGTTCGCACCACCATCCAGCGTTACGTACAGCCCGAACTCGGTGCCCAGGAACAGCAGGTCCTCTTTCACCGGGTCCTGTTCGATCGCCAGCGCGTAGCCCCAGATGTCGTCGCTGACGATGCTGCGCCAGCGACGGCCGTATTCCGTCACCGCGAAGGCGTACGGCGTGAAGTCGCCGCGCCGGTGGTTATCGAACACTACGTAGGCAGTCCCGGCGTCGTACTTCGACGGCTCGATGTGCGGCACCCAGGTGTTGGCGGGAACGCCGCGCGCCCGCTCCTCCAAGCTCGTCCAGGTCGCACCGCCATCCTGCGTCACGTGCACGCGCCCGTCGTCGGTGCCGACCCAGATGACACCCTGCTGCAGCGGGCTGGGCGCGATGGTCATGATCGTGGTGAAGTTCTCGGC
>CAYFSW010000148.1:0-39612 GCA_964345885.1 uncultured Gemmatimonadota bacterium
GCCCGATCACCGGCGAATCGGTGCCGGTAGCCAAGCTCGCCGCGGACTACGTCTACGCCGGCTCGATGAACCGCGAGGGCTATCTGGAGGTCGAGGCGGCAAAACGCGCTGGCGACACCACACTCGCGCACATCATCCACCTGGTGGAGGAGGCGGAGGCCTCGCGCTCGCCCAGCGAACGCTACGTGGAGAAGTTCGCCCGCTACTACACTCCGGCGGTCACGCTGCTGGCCCTCGCTGTAATGACGATCCCACCACTGGTCCTGGCAGCACCGTTTACCACCTGGTTCGTTCGCGGTCTCACGTTGCTGGTGATCTCATGCCCCTGCGCGCTGGTCATCTCCACGCCGGTCGCCGTGGTGAGCGGCATCACCAGCGCCGCGCGCAACGGCGTGCTGATCAAGGGAGGCGTTCACCTCGAGGCGCTGGCACGCATCCGCGCCGTGGCGTTCGACAAGACCGGCACGCTGACCAGCGGCGAGCTGGCGGTGGTCGAAATCTGCACCGCTGAGGGATCCAGCCTGTCCGAGGGTGAAGTTCTCGGCATCGCAGCGTCACTCGAGGCACGTTCAGAACACCCCATTGCTGAGGCAATCCGCAAAGCCGCTGCGAATGCCGACGTAGGGAACGATCACGGGATATCCGACTTCGAGGCACTGCCCGGCCTCGGCGCGCAGGCACGACTCGATGGCGTGCCGTACAAGATCGGAAGACCGGAACTCTTCGGAGACGCTGTCGCCCCCTGGGGTGCTGAGCTCGACCGCCTCGCCGCCGCAGGGCATACCCCGATCTGCGTAGGAACCGACGCGAGCGTGCTCGGCCTGTTCGCCGTCGCCGATCGTGAACGCGACGGCGCGAAAGATACAGTCACCGCACTCCACCGGTTGGGGATCAGGCGAATCGTCATGCTGACAGGCGATCACGAGGCTACAGCGCGCACCGTGGCGCAGCGCCTCGGCGTGGATGAGTACCAGGCGGGCCTGCTGCCCGAAGAAAAGGTCACCGCTATCCGCGAAATGGAGGCCGCGCTCGGTGCTGTGGCGATGGTCGGCGACGGCGTCAACGACGCGCCGGCGCTGGCCGCTGCCAGCGTCGGCATCGCCATGGGCGCCGCCGGTAGCGATGTCGCACTCGAAACCGCCGACGTCGCCCTAACGGCCGACGACCTGCGCAGCCTCCCCTATCTCTTCCGCCTCTCGCGCCGCGGCGGTGCCGTTATCCGAGAGAACATAGCCGCATCGATCGCCATAAAGTTCTCCCTGGCGGCCGGCACCCTGCCCGGCTGGGTCACTTTGATCACGGCAGTCCTCGTCGGCGACATGGGCGCCTCGCTCGCCGTCACCGGCAATGCGCTACGGCTGGCCCGTCTCAAGCGATCCGACTAGTCGAGGCTAGCGGCCCCTGGAAACGAGGGACAATATGTCCCAGGACTTGCATCCCAGCACCCCGCACCCAGGACGCTCCCGCGAGAATCTGGGGCCCTCGCTCAGGGCACACGATTTGCTGCTCAGGGAAGACAGCAGAGCGCGTAAAGATTGTGGGGATATAGGTTTGGAGCGTCAAAACCTCGACATTCCGCGGACACGGGCACTGAACCTGGATTCGGCAAGGAAGGCTCCGACACGTCTGTGCGGATGGGTCTGCTGGCTGCTGAAGGCCGCTATTCTGTGGGCCTTGATTCTGGCTTCGGCAGGCGCTGTCGAGGCGCAAGACAACGACATGTGCCTCATGTGCCACGAGAACGAGGCCTTTTTTGCAGGCAAGGAGGACCCGTCGCGATACGTAGTTACCCGGGAGGTGCACGAGGGGTCGCTGCATGGAGCCCGAGGACTGCTATGCACCGACTGCCATCGCGGCATGGCCTTCCCACATCCCGAGACGCCGCAGCCTGCCGATTGCTCCGTCTGCCACAACGATCAAACCACTCAGCATGCCGCTTCGCTGCACGGACAGGCGGCGGCACGCGGCGACCCGCTGGCCCCGAGCTGCTCCGATTGCCACGGCACCCACGACATTCGGGCGAGCAGCGATCCCCGGGCCATGACCTACGTGTTCGGCATCCCGCAGCTTTGTGGACGTTGCCATCAGGAGGGAACCGAGGTATCGAGGACACGAGACATACCGCAGGACCAGATCCTACAGAACTACTCCATGTCGATCCACGGGGAGGGAATGTACCGACAGGGCCTAACGGTGTCCGCGGTCTGTACGTCCTGCCACACCTCGCACTTCATCCTGCCGCATACAGACAGGCGCTCGAGCATCCACGAATCCAACGTTGCTGCGACCTGCACGCAGTGCCACACGCTGATCGAGCAGGTGCACCAGCAAGTGATCGAGGGAAGGCTGTGGGAAGAGGAGCCGCACGTGATCCCGGTCTGCGTCGACTGCCACGCACCGCACAAGGTGCGCAGGGTCTTTTACGATGCGGGCGCGGCCAACGCCGACTGCATGCGCTGTCACTCCGATCCACAGCTGACGATGGAGCGCGACGGCGAGACCATCTCACTCTTCGTCGATGAACTGGCCTATAACGCTTCCAAACACGGCGGAACAGGCTGCGCTCAGTGCCACGCCGACGTAACGCCGTCTAGAACCGAGCGCGCCTGTGTGACCTCGGTGGCGGCCAATGTCGACTGCGCCATCTGCCACGCAGGCCCGGTGGACGACTACACCTCGGGCATGCACGGCCGCCTGGCTGCCCAAGGAGTGCCCGAGGCGCCGACCTGTCTCGATTGTCACGACCACCACGCGACGCAGGACAACATCTGGCCAACCTCACCTACGTTCGCCCGCAACGTCCCCGACCTCTGCGCGGGCTGCCATCGCGAAGGCGAGCCGGCGGCTCGTCTTGTCCGAAAAGAAGGTTACGAAGGGCCGGATATCGTCAACAGCTACGTGATGAGCATCCACGGCAAGGGCCTCATCGAGAGCGGCCTCGTCGTAACAGCCACGTGCCCGAGCTGCCATACGCCGCACAAGGAGTTGCCGCCCACAGACCCAGAGTCATCGGTCCATCGTGACAACATCGCCAGTACCTGCGGCATCTGTCATCACGGCATAGAGGAGGAATATGCCAGCAGCATCCACTGGATAGGCCGGGAAGACGCGCCCGCGGATCGCGAGCTACCGAACTGCGAGGACTGTCATACTTCGCACACCATCGCCCGAACCGGGCTGGGCGATTTTCGGCTGACGATGATGAACCAGTGCGGCCGCTGCCACGAAGAGGAGTCGGAGACGTTCTTCGACACCTTCCACGGCAAGGTCTCCAGGCTAGGTGACGCCGCCGCCGCCAAGTGCTATGACTGCCACGGCACCCACAACATCCGCCCGGTCACCGACGTTGAGTCCACGCTCAGCCGCCGGAACATTGTCGAAACCTGCGCCCAGTGCCACCCCGGGGCCAACCGCCGGTTCACCGGTTACCTGACCCACGCCACCCATCACGACCCACACAGGTACCCGTACCTGTTCTGGACGTTCTGGGGGATGACCGCTCTGTTGGTCGGGACCCTGACCTTCGCGACGTTCCACACCCTCGCCTGGCTCTGGCGCCTCTGGCGATCGCCCGAGGAATGGGTATTCGCGAGGAAGCGCCGCGAGCCGGCACCCGGCGAGCGGCTTTACCGGCGGTTCACCACGTTCGAGCGCTCGCTGCACCTGGTGATGTTGCTCAGCTTCTTCGTTCTGGCCATCACCGGCATGACTCTGAAGTTCTCTTACATGGGCTGGGCACAGGTCCTGGCCGGCGCCGTCGGCGGCTTCGCGACCACCGGTGTGCTACACCGACTGGCGGCGATCACGCTCATCACGGTCTTCTTGATCCACCTAGGCGATGTCTATCGGCGCAAGCAGGCCTCGGGCATGACCTGGAAGGAGTTCATCTTCTCCGACAGTTCGCTGATCTTCAACAGAACGGATCTGAGGGAGTTCGTAGCGTCCGTACGGTGGTTCTTCGGCCTGGGGCCACGTCCCTACTACGGACGCTACACGTATTGGGAGAAGTTCGACTACTTCGCCGTATTCTGGGGAATGTTCATCATCGGCTCGACCGGACTACTGCTCTGGTTTCCCGAGTTCTTCACCCTGCTGCTGCCAGGCTGGACGGTGAACGTTGCGACCATACTGCACAGCGACGAGGCTTTGCTGGCGGTCGCCTTCATCTTCACAGTCCACTTCTTCAACACTCACTTCCGGCCGGACAAGTTCCCCATCGACCCGGTCATCTTCACCGGCCGCATCACTGTGGGCGAGCTGAAGCACGACAAACCGCGAGAGTACGAGCAACTCGTTCGGGCACGCAGACTCGAAGAGCACATGACGCACCAGTACCCACTGAAGCTCCAGCGCGTCTTCAAGATCTTCGGGTTCGCGGCGCTGGCGGTGGGACTCGGGTTGATCTTCCTGATACTCTATTCGATGCTTACTACTTACCTGTAGTGAACATCGGGTATCGAGCTCCGAACGTCGACCCAGCAATCTTAGGCAGGCAGTTGGATGTTCGACGTGTGCTGTTCAGCGTTCACACGATACCATCAGATCCCCTCGGTCAGGGCATACGCCACCACGGCCTGCCCCAGCGAGATCCCTCCATCGTTAGGCGGCACGACGCGATGGGTTAGAACCTCGAATCCGTCATCGCTGAGGCCGTCGAGCGTTCGCCGGGTCAGCAGAGCATTCTGGAAGCAACCGCCGCTCAGGACGACACTCTTTAGCCCGTATTTTTCCCGGACTGCCACACAGACGTTGCGGGTGAGATCGGCCAAGGTATTATGGAAGGCGGCGGCGATCGTGGGTATCGGCCGGCCAGCGCGCAACTCGCACCACAGGGCTCGCAACGTGGCCGCCGGATCGATTGTCCAGCCTTCACCGTCACGCAGAATATCGTAGGGATAGACGACGTCGACCTCTGGGTCGGCCACCGCCTCGAGCTCCTCCGCCAGCTGACCGTCGTACAGCGCCTCCGTTTTCAGGCCCAGTAGTGCGGCTGCCGCGTCGAACAGACGGCCGCACGACGAGGTGGCGGGAGTATTCAGCTCCGTTTCGAACTGCCGACGCAGCAGAATTCGCTCGCCGATCGGTATCCTACCCAGGAACTCCTCAAAATCGACTTCGCAAGCCGCGCAGAGCGACCAGATATACCCAGTCGCCATGCGATAAGGCTTGAGGACCGCAGCCTCACGACCGAGCAGCGGCGCGTAGCGCAGGTGAGCTACCCGCCGGAACGACTTCCAGTCGCCGACTAGGAACTCGCCGCCCCAGATCGCCCCGTCGGTACCGTAGCCGCCGCCGTCGTAGACCACGCCGATCACCGGATCACGGATCCCACGCTCGGCCATAGCGCTCACCAGGTGCGCGTGATGGTGCTGCACAACCACCCGCAAGGCCGACGGCGCCGGGTACGCGTGTGCCAGATGCGTCGACGGATACTCGGGGTGCATGTCGTGGGCGATGATACCCGGCTTCACAGCGAGCAGTCGTGTGAACAGTTCGAGTGAAGCTTGGTAGTGCTCTAAGGTCTCGGGCTCCTCCAGGTTCCCGATATGCGGGCTTATGACAGCCTTCGATCCCTTCACCAAGCAGAACGTACTTTTCTGCCGACCGCCGACTGCAAGTATGTCCTGCGCAGCCGAGAACGGCAGCTCCAGCTGAGTCGGCGCGGAGCCGCGGCCCTTGCGGACCGGTACCGCCGAGTCTCCCATGACTCGGACGACCGAGTCGTCGTAGCGTGCGTAGATGTCACGATTGTGGAAGAGAAACACATCGGCGATCGCGTTCAGTCGCTCCAATGCCTCCCGGTTGCCGACCGCGATCGGCCCTTCACCCAAGTTGCCGCTAGTCATTACAAGCGGGCCATCTAATCCACGCAGTATCAGATGGTGCAGCGGTGTGTGAGGAAGCATCAGCCCCAATGTGCTCAAGCCGGGCGCCACGTGCTGCGCAACGGCGGCACCGCGGCGGCATCGCAACAAGACGATCGGCCGCTCGTGACTCTCCAGCACCTCCACCCCGGCCGGCGTGACCTCGCACAAGCGTCGCACCCACTCCAGATCCGGCACCATCAGGGGGAACGGCTTCCGGTGATCTTGCTTGCGCGCCCGCAACCGCGCTACGGCCTCGGCGTCCGTGGCGTCGCAGGCGAGCTGGAAGCCGCCTAGCCCTTTCAAGGCAACGATCCGCCCGGCTGCCAGCAGCGCGATACACGCATCGATGGGATCGCCCTCCACAGGCTCCCCGTTCGGCCACTGCAACCAGACTCGTGGCCCGCAGGCAGGGCAGGCTAGAGGTTGTGCGTGGAAGCGACGGTCGCGCGGATCCTCGTACTCCGAACGGCAATCTTCGCACATCTCGAAGCAGCCCATCGTCGTGCGGCTACGATCGTACGGCAGACCCTCGATAATCGTGAAGCGCGGTCCGCAGTGTGTGCAGTTGGTGAAGGGGTAGCGGTAGCGCCGATCGCCAGAATCTAGGATCTCGTCCAGGCAGGCATCGCAAGTGGCTATATCCGGTGGGACCGACTGCCAGTCCGCCTCAAAGTGGCTTTCGATTATCTCGAACGAACTGTAGCCCGAGGTCGGACGATCTTCCGAATCGATCTCGTCTATCCGCGCCGGGAACGGCGCACCCTCGCGCAGGTCACAGAGGAATCGGGCAAGCGCTTCGTCGCTTCCGTTGACCTCGATCTCCACCTGGCTGTTCGTGTTACGTACCCAACCGACCAGACCGTGGCGCTCGGCCAGCTGGAAAACGAACGGGCGAAAGCCGACACCCTGAACGAGGCCGCGAACTCTGAGGCTTAGCCCCTGCACTTCACGCGCCTTGCTTGCACTCCATTACCTGTCCTGTGAGCCACGCCGCCCACGAATCCAGTCCCTCCCCGGTGTAGGACGAGGTTGAAAAGACGGTGAGGCTCGGGTTGATCGACAGCGCGTTGTCAATTGCGGCTCGGGTCGAGAACTCGACGTGCGGCACGAGATCGACCTTTGTAACCACCAGTACGCCCGCGCGCCGGAACGCCGCCGGGTACTTCAGCGGCTTGTCTTCGCCTTCCGTCACGCTCAACAGAACTATCTTTCGCGATTCGCCGAGATCAAACGACGACGGGCAGACCAAGTTGCCGACGTTCTCGATCAACAACAGATCGATCTCGGCGAGGTTGAGAGACACGAGGCTCTCTGAAACCTGACGTGCGTTCAGGTGACAGCCACCGCCCGTCTCGATCGCCTGCACCGGTATCCCGTGCCGTTCCAGCCGCTCCGCATCGTTGCGCGTCTGAACGTCGCCGGCCACCACGGCGAGGTGCAGCGACGGCTTCAGCAGATCCACGGTCCGCTCGAGCAGCGTCGTTTTGCCCGACCCCGGCGACGAGATGATGTTGACCGAGAACACGCCGTGGCTCGCGAGCCGTCCGCGGACCTCCGTCGCTATCTGGTCGTTGGCGCTCAAGACCTTCTGTTTGACGTCCAGCCGCTCGGCACTCACCGATCTCACTCCACCTCGAGATAGCTGAGCTGAAGGTCCTGCCCACCCGAGAGGCCACGCGCCAGGCTACCACACTCCGGGCACTCAAACGGCGCCTGCATCACCCTGAAGGCCCTGTCGCAGCTCGGGCAGGCGGCCTCGCCCGGTTGGCGCACCACCTCGCAGCGAACCCCATCGAACTGGCCGCACATCACCGCCTCGAGACAGAACTGCAGGTTGTCAGCGTCGACCCCGGAAAAAGCGCCCACCTCCACGCCAACCGCCGTGACCCGGGTCTCCGGCAGCCCGCCCAACTCACGCTCGCAGATCGACAGGATCTCCAGCGCGAGCGACATCTCGTGCATGCGATATCCTCCCCTACCCAGCCTCTGGACGGCAAAGGGTGGGCCGCAGCGCCGCTAAGGCCGGGCCGCCTGGTAACCTGTGGTCAATAGTGGGTTTTACTAGCGGTCCCGCAATCTCAGCCGGGGCAGATCTGGGACGCTAGGGGCCGCGGCGGGGCATTCTGCGACAGACTCTAGCCCCGAAGGAACCACTGGAACCCAATCATCGCCATGAGCGACAGGGTCACCACCGTCGCCACAGCCGGGCTCGTCGCGTCGTCCAGCGCCTCGGGTATCAACTCTGAGAACACCATCCAGATCATGGCGCCGCCAGCGAACCCGAGGCCGACGGGAAGATAGGGCTGGAACGCTGCTACGAAGAGGAAGGCGGGCACGGCGAGCAGCGGCTGCGGCAGGCTCGAGAAGACGCTCCAGCCAGCTGCCCGCCGGATGCTTTCGCCGCGCGGGATGAGCACGAGGCTGATCGCCAACCCCTCGGGGATGTTATGGACGGCTATGGCAGTGGTGATGAACACGCCGAGCGCCTCACCGCCAGCAAACGAGACACCGACGCCGACGCCCTCGGTCACCGAGTGCAGCGTCATCACCCCGATGATCATCAGCGCTTTCAGCGCATCGGTACCGCGCAACGTGCCGAGTTCCAGCTCGCGGTGGCCCCTGAGCCAGTGGCTGCTGACTGCCATGAAGGCGACACCGATCAGCGCGCCGCTCACGACTTGCAGCAAGCCAGCCTCGAGCCCTTCATAGATCAGCCCGAAGCTAGCAGCGATCATCAGACCCGACGCCACCGAGTTCGCCATCGCCAGCCAGGTGCGCGTCATGCGGCGAAAGAAGAGGAAAGGTAACGCGCCGAGGCCGGTAGCCGCAGCCGTGGCGAGCGCGAAGGCGAAGACGGTCCCTGCCGTGATCGTCATCGCACAGTCACTAAAAACGGCGACCCGGGCGCGAGCGGCGCATTAGCGGCAGCGATCATCCTGCGGCAGGTCAGCATAGTGGGATCGAGGTAATACTGCAGTGGCTTTTGCCGCGCACAAGCGCAAATCGGGCGCGCCATCCTCGATTGGGAGGGCGCGCCCGCTCGGTAGTCTTCCGCTAAGCCTGTACGTGGCAGAGCGTGCAATACTGGTTGTCTCTACCCTCGTGGTCGGCAGGCGCGTCGGGGACCGGCTCCATCGCCCCGGCCGTATGACACATCATGCAGTTGTCGCGTCCCTCGAGCGGGTGCGGTGTTGCAGGTGGTACCGTCGTCTGCACCGCAGCGTCAGGCGCGTGGCACATCAGGCAGGTCTCATTGGGGCGGTCCGCATGGTCCGCCGGCGCGTCGGGCACCGGCTCCATCGCTCCCGCCTTGTGGCACATCATGCAGTTGTCACGACCGGCAGCGTCGTGGGTCATCGCCGGTGGCGTCTTCCACCCTTCCTGCTGCCAGGCGAATGCCGCCAGAACCAGTATCAGAAGAGCCGATGCCGCGATCGTAGGTCGGTGGTTCATGTTCAGCTCCCTTTCAGATCAGGGGCACGCCCGGACGAAACCTGCTCGGTCGCGCCGTTGCCAACCTGAACACTACCCTCCGCCCTGGACCTTAGGCAAGACGGGCGTGGTGGGCAAGAGGGCGTTGTTTGAACAGTAGGCTCCTCCACCTGCAGACCGGTAAACAGGTGTGTGGAACTGGCGCGACAAAAGCCCGTCACCGGCTTTTCTCTAACTCCTCTAGGAACGCCGTCAGGTCCGCCATCTCCCCGGCCTCGAAGCTCGGCCACTCCTCCTGCCAGGCCTGAGGCATGGTCGCGATCTTCACCGAGTGGTTCCACAACGAAGCAGCTAATGCGGCGGGCGAGCCGATGCCTCTGATCCAGGCGAGATCGGAAGCTTCCGTTCCGCCGCTGCCGCGCAGGGCGTGGCAACTCAAGCACCCTTTGCGATGCAGGACCTGCTCGCCCATTTCGCTGTCACCCGGCTCAGTGAAGTACTCGACGTAGTAGAGGTAGGCGACGAGATCAGCCATTTCACCGCCGCCGAGCTTCGGGGCAGACGTACCAAGTTCATCCATCACCTCGAGCATCGCCGGCGCCTTATTCCACATCGCGGCAGCGAAGTCGGTCAGCCCCCACTGGCGTTCCCGTCCCGCGAGGTCAGGTGCCAACCGGCCACCGACCCCCTGGACGCTATGGCACTGGCTGCAGCGCTTCTCCAAGAAGACGGTACGTCCAGCCTCAGCGCGACCCGGTAGTACGTAAACGCGTCCCTCCACCGGCTGGGGCGCGACCGACTCGACGTAGGAGATCAGGTCGGTGAGCTCAGCGCCCTGGAATATGGGACGCACGACGCCGCGCTCTTCCATGAGCTTCACCATCGGCGCGCCGTGGTTCCACATCGCGGCGGCGACGAGGATGGGTGACCCGTACTGTCCGGCGAAATCGAGGTTAGGCGCGGCATCACCGCCGTAGTGGCCCACCCGGTGACAGACGAAGCACTTCTTATGGGTGAACAGACGCATTCCGATATTCACGTCACCCGGTGGATCGAAGTAGTTCAGCGTAAACAAGAACCCGACCAGGTCCGCCGCTTCCGCTGCGGTCATCTCCGGATACTCGATCCCCTGATCCGCCATCCCGGCGCCCATAAGGGGGACGTGGTTCCAGAGTGTTGCAGCCAGCTCGTTGAACGTGCGCCCGTTCTGGATGCGGCCCAGGTCCGGCGCCGCCGTACCACCCAACCCGTTGATCGCGTGACACTTAGAGCACCCCTTACTCTCGAATACCTCAGACCCCGCCCACGGATCTTGCGAGAGCTTGGCACTTGCCTGGCCGCACAGAAGTCGAGGAGAACCCAGAAGCAGGATCAAGCTGCCCACTGCGACCCCACAGATGAGCTTACCGGACATGATCGCCCCCGCATCACGATACCCGTTAGGTGGTGTTCGGCGTGATAGAACTCGGCAGCACTCCTACTTGCAAGGTACAGCCTCACACCGTCTAGAGAAAGCAACCGGAAAGCTGGGCACCGCGAAACCTCGAGAGAGCACGGCAGCCAAAAGCGATGACGCCGGGCGCTGGCAGCGCCCGGCGTCATCGCGTCCCGCAACCCGCGACCATCTCACACGTCACGGCCCACCAGGCACCGAGAAGTGACAGAACAGGCACAGTCCCTGGTTCTTCGAGCGCAGCTTCTCCGCGTCGAAGCCCGGGCCATGCGGGTTGACCCTGCGGCCGGCCCTTGCCGAGTGGCACTGCAGGCAGTCCTGCTGGGCATGGCACGAAGCGCAGAGCTCTAGCCCCTGCCGCGCGGCCTGCCCGTGCCCGAACGTGAAGCTCGAGCTCTCGTTGTGGAATCCCGTATTGGTTCTACCGTCGCGGCTGGCGAACCCCAGGGTCGTGTGGCAACTGCGGCAGAACGTCTCCGGATTGTGGCAGCTGGCGCACTCGTTCTCCTGATTCCAGGCCGACGCCGAGTGCCGCTGGATGAAGTTGAGCGGGTGATAGTTGTCTACATCGGTGACGCCGCCTTGCCGCTCCAGCGTTTCCGAGCCGAGGTGGCACGAGTTGCACTGTTGCTCCACCACGTGGCAGGTCGCGCAAGTCTGCGTCGTGCTCGCCGCGACCGCCCGGTGATCCTCGACGAAGAAGGGCGTGTGGGTCGGCGGCGCCGGCCATTCCCGGCTCGCCACGTAGTCGGCCACATCCGGGTTGGAAGGCAGCGCCTGGATCTCGGAAATCGCAGAGACGTGGCAGCGGCTACAGTACTCTCGGGCATGGCACGCCGCGCAGAACGTGATGTCCTGTCTTGCTGACTGGCCGTGGGTCAGCCAGAAATCGGCGATCTCATGATTATCCGGCATGGACATCTGCCCCGTCTGCGCGATGCCGTATTGGGCATTGACCACAAACAGAGCGATGACCAACAGCGCGCTTACGACTGAACGATAGAAGCTCACGGTGACCTCCCCGGTTCCGAACCCAAGTAATACGACAACCCGAGCGCCACCCGCCACTGGCTCCAGTCGGGCTGGGTCGGATCCTCCGAGATGTCGGCGTTGATGCGTCGGTTATGATCGTAGCGGTCCACCGATAGCCAGACCGTGCCGGCCGGGATCCGCCAGCGAGCATCTCCGCCGAGTCCCCAGACTCGCCCTTCCCCGACGCGGAATTCATCGAGCTGCTGGAAGGCGGTGAACCGGACACCCACCGACAACTCGTCGCGCGGGCGCAGGCCGACACGCACGTCACCCGAGCTGGTCGCCGCACCGAAGCCCCAGTTGAGCCAGTAGCCGGCGTCGATATCCCACGGCACACCCATCGCCTGCGGTCGCCAACCCACGGTGCCGCCCACTCGCCAGTCGCGATCGGTAGTGGCGAAGAACCCGACTTCCGCCTCCGTTTCGGCGTAGCTGCGTCGTTCACCCCAGAGCCTCAGCGACACGTCGGAGCGCGGTCGCACTCCCAGCGACAGATTCCAGCCAGTGTAAGGCACCGGACTGAACGCCACCCAGATCGTCTGCAGACTGAATATGGGCCGGTAGCGGAAGACCCTGCCTTGCACGTACACCTTCTCGTGGGCCTGCCAACCGACGTTGAGACCCGCCTTACCCCATAGGCCCGTAGCCAGGTCGAAGTCGGTATGCGCCTGCAGCGATAGCTCACGTTTCGGATACCACGAAGCTTCGAAGCCCAAGCGCTCGCTACTTATGCCGTCGCGGTTCGTTGGGATCTCCCGCTGATAGATCCCGGCGATCGCCAAGCTCGACGTCGGGCGAGCCGAGCCACGGAAACCGAAGAGGTAGTCGCGCTCCGGCGGCTGGAATTCGCCCAGCGAGCCGAATTCGTCCGACGTGATCGACCTGGGGACCCCCCGCGCCAAACCCCAACCACCGTACGCCTCGACCTCGATCCGCCAAGGGGCGAATCGGTAGATGAACGAACCACCATCGTAGCCGTAGTACCCGAGGCCGCTCGCCTGATAGTCGCGGCCGGCGCGTACTCGAAACGAGGACCTGTTAAGCTCCACATAGCCCGTCAACAGATCGAAATGCTCATCGCCGCGGGGCCAAAACTCATCGTTCCCATATGTACCGTCGGAGAAGTCGTTCCTGAAGCGAGTGCTCACATAGGCCCTCAGCCCCTGGATCCCGAAACCGAAAACGCTCAGATCAACGTCAACGACTGCCGGCGAACTGTTCGCAACCTCACCGGCACGGTAGAAGTAGCAGTGCTCAGCGCCTGTGGTACAGGTAACGGCTGTGTCGCCGACCATCCGCTGAGTGCCCGAGCCGTCTGTAATGGCCTCCAGAACGCTGTCGCGCACGAGTGCCCGGGCCTCGATGAATTGGAACCGAGTCGAGACCCGAGCTCGCCATTGCTGCCCGAGAAGCGCGGTTGCACCCCACCCACTCCAGGCGAGCGCGACACCGAGGAACGCGACCCCGATGCGCCAGACCTGGAGTCGGGCCCCGACTCGCATCAGAAATAGGCCTGAGAGCCTCACTTTTATCCTCCCGAATCCCGGTATTTTTGGTAGGCACGAGGAATGGCGAGCCCGACGCCGCGCAGGCGGCAGCCACCCGCCTGCGCTGACTCACTGACCCGAGCCATAGATCCTTCCCCTCAGCGCCAAGGCATGACCGTTCAATTCGGCGTCTGACCCGACCGGCAGAGCCGGCTGGCAGCGGGCTCGGTTCGCGCAGTAGGCGCGCGAACCGAGCCCCATCGTTGGTCTAGTCTACGGTGTCAAACCGTAGGTGTCGATCAACGCCTCGATCGACGCCTCGAGCAACTGCTTCAAGAAGTCCGGGTTGTGGACACCGTCGCCGCTCGCCTCGTGCGTATCCCACTCGATCCCGTCCGGGATTCCGTCCGGCGGATCATCTTCGTCCTCACCGGCCAGTCCCACATAGAATAGCGCACCGGCGAAATACTCGCGCTCCGATGTGTGCGCGATCTGTGCGTTCCAGAAGACGCCCTCGGCAACGGTTACCTTCTGATCCCTCGGATCAAGTTCCGTGGTGTCCGTCGGGCTGAGAGCCAGAACCTGAGGCAGCAGGCCGCTGTCCGTCGCATCCATGATACCGTTAACATCATCATCGACCCACAGCAGATCCAACAGCACGTTGATCGAGTCCCGGTTCTCCACGAACAGGTTGCGTGCTTCCGTCTCGCTATTATGGCACCCTGCGCAAGCGCGGAAATCACGCTCGGTCAGCAGACACTCGGTCCCCGGCGCCTCGGGTATCCCCTCGGCATCCAGGCACGGGATCGCCTCGAACGTGTGGCCCACCGACGTGAAGACGTGGTCGCCCGACGCCGGATCGGTAACCTCGAAATGCACCACGTGGCAAGTGATGCAGAGTTCCTCGTTGATCGCAATGTTGCCGTGCGCCGGCGGCTCTGGGCCTTCAAATCCCCCAGGTATCCAGCCAATGTCATCTTGCAGCAGCAGCAGACCCTGCGCTCCGTGCGCACCGTGATCGCTCGGCGGCGTGCCCCGGTTCGAATGGCACCGGATACACAGATGGTCGGGTGACGCGACATCGATCGGAGCCCGCAGGTTGGCCTCGAACGAGCTTCCGTGCGAGTCGTGGCAGACGACGCAGAAGATCGACTGAGTCTCGGCGCCGTCCTTCTCCAGGTAGTTCCCCTGCTCCGCGAACTTCTGCTCCAGCGCCACCCTGCCTTCGTGGCACTCTTGGCAGTCCGCACGCCCGCGGGCGTACGACGACGTGTTGCCGTGCGCCGAAACGCTCCACTGCTCCACGAACGGGTGGTGCGTCCCCGCATGGCACTCGCCGCAGCCCGTGGTCGCCGTCTCGTCCGCCAGCACCGAGCAGAGCGGCGCCGTCTCCACCGCGGGGTCGTTCACGTGCTCCCAGCCCGTCCCGTGGCACGACTCGCACTGCACGTCCAGATACCGTTCGTCCCCGGTAGCCACCCAGCCAGCGTCCCCTTCAGCCGGGTTCCCGTTCTCCGACACGGTGTGGCAAGGCTCACAATACGAGGCCGCATGGTCGCTCGACTGCAGGCCCGCCCACGCATCCGAGTGGCCATGGCCTCTCCACTGCCCCAAGAAGGTCGCGTGGCAGTTCCCGCAGCTCGGCAGCTTGTCCGCCGGGTCCCCGACGTAGCCCAGGAAGCGGTTGACCTCGTCCGTCGGCTGATCGAAGGCCGGCCGCTCCACGAACACCTCGTCGTCGGTACACGCGCCCAAGGCGAGGCCGAGCACCGCGACCAGCGGCACAATCAGCCAAGCGCTCATGGTAACTGTCTTTCTCACAGGCGCCTCCAGAGAAGGGGGTTGAACGTTACGGTGCTGCTCAACAGGGCAAAAGACCTAGTGATTCACAGGCATCTTCCGGGCCGCGGGCGAGCATACCCCGTAATTGCCATACGCGCATACACTTACGGCTCTCGCCCAGCGCCGCCGCGTGGGATGGATGGTCACAAATGGGGGCTAATCGGCAGACTCAGTATCAACAATGATACTGAGCTTCGTTATGATACACCCCTTTCCCGGATGCGCAAGGTCCTCCTAAGTGTCTCGTACGACCCTGTAGGGTGAGCTGTTCGGCGACGGTAGCAGGTAGGCGGGCGCCTGACTAGAAGCCCCTTCCCTCGGCGCTCTGTGTGACGACGTTCTTACCCCGATCCTTGGAGGCATAGAGGGCGCGGTCGGCATTGGCCACCAGGCTGTCGTAGTCCTTGCCGTCCACCGGGTAGCAGGCGACCCCGAGGGAGATGGTGGCGCCGGCGCATTTGTCGCAATCAGCGACGGCGGCGCGGAGGCGCTCGGCGAGCACTCCCGCCTCCCGGCGCTCGGTCTCTGGGAGCAGGATGATGAATTCATCGCCGCCCCAGCGGCAGACGAGGTCGCTGCCCCGCAGCTGCGAGGCGAGCGCCCGGCCGATGGCGCTGAGCGTGTAATCGGCCTCGACGTGGCCGATCCGGTCATTGATGTCCTTGAAGTCGTCGACATCGAGGAATACGACGGAGAAGGGTCGGCCGGTCCGGTCGCTGCGCTTGAGCTCAGCCGATAGCGCTTCGCGGAAGCGCCGGGAGTTGCCGAGCCCGGTCAGCGGGTCGGTGACGGCCTGCTTCTCGATCTCGGCCTGGAAGGCGGTGAAGTAGCCCTGTGCGATGGCGAAGAGGATCCGGTCGATGCAGCGGTTCAAGCGCGTCATCAGGTCGAAGAATGGCCGGTCACTGTCGCGGAACACGTCCCGTGAGGCCAAGATCATCGCCTGGCGCAGCCGCATGTAGGCCTCGAGAGCGCTGATCAGCGTGCCGCCGGCCTGGACGTGCTTCTCCGCCAGTCGCTGCCCGATCTGCTGGTTATCGCCGTCGCCGAGGAAGCTACGGTAGTGCCACGGGTCGCAGAGAACGGCGGACACCCCTTTGACCAGTGCCTCGACGTCAGTCTGCAAGCCGCCGTAGGGAAACGGTTCACCGCGTTCCGAGACCCGTTTCTCGAAGGCCTCGGCCCAGTCCGCTGCAAGTTGAGCGGTGTCCTCGTTCAGGGCGTCGGCGGCCTTGGAGAATACAGCTTCACGGGCCCGTTTCGGCGACCGAGACATGGAGCCTCCGGCTAGAGTTGTGCACTACTACTATAAGGCGGGTTTTGCAAGGACGGCTGATCCGACAACGAAAAGAACATCGATTCGCCACAGCGGTCAAGTTCATAAGACACCTCTCAACCCAGGCGATCGCCCAAACATCGGCCGTTAAAGAAGCAACAGAGCCAGCACCGAAATCGCGGCTCCCGTAGCGGTGGCGATCAGGTTTACCATATCGTTATCGACCCCCGGGAGGCCCGATACCCGCAGGGCACGCTTTGGGCATCCTGGGTGGCGTGCCACCTCCGGGTTCGCCCCGCAGGCCGGACAGCGGTAGACGGCCTGGAAGCCCGCGCCCGTCACCGAGTCGGCCAGAGAGCCCGCCAGGCCACCCAGCGTGACTGCGACCAGGGCGCCGCCAGCGACTCCCGGCACGATCCAGCGGCCCACACCAGCGACGGCCAGCGCACCCGCCGCCGCCGCCAGAGTGCCGGGAAACGAGACGGCCCCGGAAGTGCCGGACGGCTGCCGCCGAAACGTGAGGATCGAGCGCGGCCGCCGGCCCAGACGCACCCCCACCTCGGTAGCCCATGTGTCCGCCGTAGCGGCGGCGACTGCGCCCAACAAAGCCACACCCGCAAAAGCATGCAGCGCATGAAAGCACGCCGCCAGCGCCGCCACCGATCCGTTGGCCAGCACCTGACGCGCCCCGCGCCTGGATCGCGCGCCGCCTCCCGGCAGCGCCGATAGCCCGCTCGAACTCACGAAGAAGAGCACTAGCACGACGGCTGGTCCGAGCCCCGCTAAGCCGACGACCATGCTTCCCACGACTGTTCCCGCCACTGCACCCCGTGCAGTAAGCGCATTAAGTCGCCAGGCGGCAACAGACACCGCCGCCGCCGCGCCGACTGCGCTCAGCCCCCTGACTAAGAACTCCACCTGCCCCCTCGCCTTGCTCCAAAATCTCGCGTCTTGCGACTGCCGGGCAGGCGCTTATTCTCGGAGCGATGCACAATCCACGCAACGACGCGGAGAGAGCCGGTACCCGGAAGGGCCTCGTCCTAGCCGGTCCGGTCATCTTCGTCGTGTTGTTGTTACTTCCCAGACCCGGGGGCATTACGCCGGCGGCCCACGCCACCCTCGCCATGGCCGGCTGGATGGCTGTCTGGTGGCTGACCGTCGCCGTTCCTCTGGCCGTCACCGCGCTGCTGCCCCTCGTACTCATCCCGGTGCTCGGCATCGGATCCCCCGCCGCCGCAGCGGCTCCCTACGCTAACCCTGTCATCTTCCTCTTCATGGGCGGTTTCTTCATCGCGACAGCGATGCAGCGTTGGCAGCTCCACCGGCGCGTCGCCCTGGCCGTCGTAGCCTGGACCGGCACCTCACCCCGACGCCTCGTGGCTGGGTTCATGCTCGCCTGCGCCCTGCTCAGCATGTGGATGTCCAACACGGCGGCCACGCTGATGATGATGCCCATCGGCATCGCCGTCCTCAGCCTGCTGAAAGCGCCGGGCACCGGGGGGGAGACTCATGATGCCGCCCCCGGTCTCGGTGTCGCGCTGATGCTGGGCATTGCCTACGCCGGCTCGATCGGCGGTGTCTCGACGCTGATCGGCACGCCTCCCAACGCCGTCCTCGCCGGCCTGGCAGACGAGCTGCTCGACGTGGACCTCTCGTTCGCACGCTGGATGTCGATCGGGCTGCCCGTCACCGCCCTCATGCTGGTCAGCTGCTGGGCACTACTCTGCCTCGTCCTCTTCAAGCTGCCCGCCAAGCCACTGGCCGGCGCGGCTGCGGTAGTCGAGGGTGAGCGCGCTAAGCTGGGAAACTGGCACGCCGCGGAGCGCGTGACGGCGGCCGTATTCGCGCTGGCGGCGCTGGCCTGGGTCTTCCGAGCGCCGAAACAGATCGGTGAGCTGACGATCCCCGGCGTGCAGACTCTGCTCCCGCAGGTAGGCGACGCGACCATCGCCATCGGCGCAGCACTCATTCTTTTCTTGTGGCCAGCTCGCGATCGTGACGGGAGCACCACCCGGGTGCTTGACTGGCAACACGCGCGCACCATACCGTGGGATATCCTCGTGCTGTTCGGCGGCGGCCTGTCCCTGGCCTCCGCGTTCGAGTCGACTGGGTTGACGGAGTGGTTGGGTGGAGAGCTCGCCGTCCTCGCCGGACTCCCGGACATGCTGATCATCGCAGCGGTCGCGACGACGTTCGTCTTCGTCACCGAGATTACCTCGAACACCGCCACCGCGACGCTAGGCCTGCCGGTGATGGCGGCGCTCGGCCCCTCGGTCGGCGTTGAGCCACTTGCTCTGATGACCGCCGCTGCGATGGGCTCTTCGATGGCCTTCATGTTGCCCGTCGCTACGCCGCCCAACGCCATCGTCTTCGGGACCGGCTACATTAGGCCCGCCGATATGAGACGCGCCGGCTTTTGGCTCAACCTGGTCGGAATCGTCGTGATAACCGCGACGGTAGCGGCTAGATTCGGATGACCGTACGGGTGAAGTGTGGAGGGGAATGAACCCACCGAATAAAGATATCGACGCCCGGTTGCCGCTGGCACTTCTGCAGGCGGTGCAGCAGCTGGATACGCCGCCAGAGCTTATGGCGGACGAACACCCCCACTCTTTTTTCCCGCATCGCTTGGGGCTCAGCGGCGTCGTCGAGGAGCAGATACGGCAGTTCCGACGCCTAGCACGCCAGCGCCGCCGCGTCGCCGAGGCCGAGGTCGTGGCTCTGCTCGAGCTGATCGCTCGCCGCTCCGACGCCGGCGCCGTCTTCACGGCCGCCGGGCGCGAGCTGGCCGGGCTCTTCTTCTCGGGCCCTACGGGCCTGCTGCGCCGCATCGCCCGCCGATTGCCACTACCGCTACGCGAGCGCGCCGCCCACCGCACGCTGCGCACCGCTCACGGCACCTACCTAGTCGCAGCCGACAAGGTGGTCGAGACCAAGCCGCTCGAGATCCGCGCCACCGACGCACTGACCGCGCGAGTCGGCGAGTACAGCGCGGCCTGCAAGTTGTACGGTTCGCTAGCCGCCAGCCTGCTGGAGCTGAGCGGGCTTGGACGGACGACTGTGGCGCACACTCACTGTCAACGGCGTGGCGACGATGCGTGTGTTTGGAGGGTTGAGGGGGACGGTCAGCAGTGAGCGGTGAGTGGTAGGCGGTGATTGTCGACTCTCTGGTCACCCACTGTCAGTTACCGCTCACCGCTCACTGCTCACTGCCTACTGTTCGCCCAATGCCGGTCATCTTTGGGGCACATCGGAGCCATGACAGGCTGGCGGAACTGTCAATGCAACTCACTCGGTTCCACGTGAACAACAACGTCTTCCAGATTCAGTTCCGCGGCGACGCGCCGCTCGACCTCATCGGCGATCGCGTGCGCTTGGCGGACGTGGGTGGCGGGATGGACGCGGACGGTGAGCTCAGCGAATCCCTCACCTGGCCGGCCGCGCGAGCGGACCCCCCACACGCTCTCGACGCCTTCCACCGCGGACGCGACCTCAGAGACGCGACTCGCGTCGACGGCGGCCTGGTCGACCAGGACCGGAACGGTCCTACGCAGGATCTGGTAACCGCTATGGGCGACGACGACCGCCACGAGCACCGCCAAGACAGCGTCGGCCTGCCCCCACCCCAGGCGGACCAGACCCAGCCCGGCCAGCACTGCCAGGGTCACCCATACATCGGCCTGTGTGTGGCGGGCATCGGCGATTAACAGCTCGCTGCGATACTCCTTGCCACGGCGCCGCTCATAGTAAGCGATTGCCACGTTCACCAGCATCGTCCCCGCCAGGATGATCATGGCCGTCACGCCCGGATCCGGCGGTGGCGCGCCGTGGATCAATCTTAGAACCGCGGACCTCAGCAGCTCGAAGCAGGTGATGGAGAGGAAGCCGGCGATGACGAAGGCGCCCAACGTCTCGAACTTACCGTGCCCGTAGGGGTGCTGATCGTCGGGCGGCGCGGCCGCGAAGTAGATGGCCGTCAGCGCGATTACGTTGTTGAGTGCGTCCGTTCCGGAATGGGCCGCGTCACCCAACACCGATAGCGACCCGATGACCCAGCCCACGGCCACCTTGACCGCAACAAGCGCCAGGTTCGCCCAGAGGATCCAGAACAGAATCCGCCTGACCCGGCGCTGCCGCTCGAGGTCATCCCATTCCCGCGGCCGGCGCGTTCCCGGCGGCCGCACCGCGGCGCTCTTACGCCACCACCCGCTCATTTGCGCCGACGACTGAGAAGCCACCCTCGCTCGATCGACCTTGGCTCCTCGACGCGGACAAACGCGTCCGGGTCCCAGCGCTCAACCACACGAGAGACTTCTTTCAACGAGCGCCGCTTCACGACCGTGTAGACGATCTCCACTCGACCCTCACGTCCCTGGCCCAACAGCTCGGTGACACCGAACCCGGCCTCGCGCAGAGCCTCGGCGACCTCGACCCCGGCAGCGCGCGAGACGATTTGTACTTCCGCCAAACCGAGAGCCAGCTTCTCCTCAATCGTCATTCCCACCCACGTACCGGCCGCAAAGCCGCCGGCGTAGACGAGTACGAGCAAAGGCGAATTGAGATTGCGGACCACCGTGCCGACGACCACTATCCAGATCAGGATCTCGACGAACCCGACCGACGCCGCGACCAGTTTCCGGCCTCGCACGGCCGATATCAGCCGCAGCGTCGCCAGTGACACGTCTACGATACGCAACAAGAAGATGAGTATGGGACCGAACGGTCCGATCAGGAGCTGTTCCATCTGGAAGATGCAGTGTTCGCCACTGCCGTTAGTGTGATTCTCATACCGACTCGACGGTAGGCAATATGTCGAGCCGCGGACGACACGCAAGCAGCCACGTGGCATGATGACCGCCAAAGCAAAGGACACCCTGGGATCCTCGCTCGCCGCGATCGACGGTAAAGGCTACGGCGCCTACAAACAGATCGCCGGCAGCTACGACTTCGGAGACCATACCCTTCATGTAGACTACGTCCAGGGTGACCCCTTCGCCTCGCCCAGCCGGCTGCGCGCCATCTTTCCGCCAAAGACAACCAGCTTGCCCGAGGGCGTCCTCCAGCCCGTTATCCGGCGCCGCGCCACAGCCGATTTCCTCAACCGCCGCCTCCACCGCGAGCTGCGCTCGATCAGCCGCGATCGAGGGAGCGGTAAGAGCGGGGCCGTCCGCATCCTGCGACCGGGACAGTGCATCCTCGAGCGTACAAGTCTGCAGATCGACGAAGCGGGCACCGTCGTCGCTCGCTTCACCGCGGGACTTCCCGCCGCCGGGCGCCGTGTGCTCGGCCGCCAGGCGGCCGAGATGCTGCTCGGCGACATTCCCCGGGCGCTGCGCAGCGTTCTGGCGCCCGCGACCGGCGAGCTCGACGCGCCGCACGGCCACGCCTTGCTGGCTGAGGACTCGGCGGCGCTCCGCGACCAACTCGAAGAGCTGGGCCTAATCGCCTTCATCCCTGACGGCGCTGTCCTGCCGCGCCGCAGCGGCGTCGATGATCGGCCGCTCGCCGCGTCGCAGGCCGTAGCTTTTGAGGCGCCCGACGGACTAACGGTCACCCTCGAGGCTCCGAACCGGGGACAGCTAGTCGGTATGGGGGTGCCCCGCGGCATCACGCTCATCGTCGGCGGCGGCTACCACGGCAAATCGACTCTGCTCCGCGCTATCGAGAGCGGCATCTACGATCATGTGGAAGGCGACGGTCGCGAGCTGGCTGTCACCGTGCCCGACGCCGTCAAGATTCGCGCAGAGGACGGTCGCGCCGTCGCCTCGGTAGACATATCGAACTTCATCACGGACCTGCCACGCGGCGAGGACACGGCCCATTTCTCTACGGCGAATGCCAGCGGCTCCACCAGCCAGGCGGCGGCCATCGCCGAGGCCCTCGAGGTCGGCGCCAGCTGCCTGCTGATCGACGAGGACACCAGCGCCACCAACTTCATGATCCGTGATGCGCGGATGCAGGCGCTGATCCACGACGCGGACGAGCCGATCACGCCGTTCATCGACCGCGCCCGGCAGCTCTACAAGGAGCTCGGTGTCTCCACCGTGATCGTCGTCGGCGGAGCCGGCGACTACTTCGATGTCGCCGACACCGTCATCGGCATGCGCCGGTACCTGCCGGCCGATCTGACATCCGGCGCGAAGCGGATCGCAGAACGCATCCGCACCGAGCGCGCCCACGAAGGTGGGCCCTGGTCGCCGTTCCTCGGACGTGTCCCGGACCCGGCCAGTATCGACGCTCAGAAGGGTCGCAAGTCGGTCTCCATAAAAGTGCAAACCCCGACCCGCGTCCTGTTCGGGACGCAAGAACTCGAGCTCAGCGCGTTGGAGCAGCTGGTCGAGGAGGCGCAGGTCCGGGCCATCGCCCAAGCCATGGCCCACGCCGCCGGCCGCTGGCTCGACGGCCGACGCACGCTGCGCGAGGCGCTAGAAGGCTTGATGGAAGAGGTCCGGCAGAGGGGGCTCGACACAATCGATTCGCGCCAGCCTGGCGACTACGCCCAATTCCGCATCCACGAGCTGGCCGCCGCGCTCGGCAGACTGCGCACCCTGCGCGTCCGCCCAGCCGACTAAGACACCGAAACCGATCAGCGCTCGAACGTTCGCCGCAGGCGCACGACGTCAGATGGCTCTTCCGATTCGCCATCCTGCGGATCCGCACCGCCCTCGCCCGGCTTATCCCCGGGCGTAATGAGGCCGGACCCGAACCGGCGCTCCGAGCGCTCCATGCGGAAGAACACCCGGTTGAGCCAGGTAGCACGCAGCCGGTCGGACGACTGCCACTCGCGGAGGGGCTTGGACCTTTTGAGGCCGGGCATTCCCAGGCCGATCCATACCCCGAGGGCGAACGTCAAGGCGGCGCCGGCGATCTTCAGTAGGAGAACAGCATCCATGATTGACTCAATACGAAGCTACACCCCTACCGGTTCCAGGGTCCAGGAGAAAGTGAGGGAGCGCTCGCACACTCAACTAGCGCTCTCTACCTCCCTATCCGGATCGTGTCATCGAAGATGGTGAAGGCGCTCTCGCTCGCTCGCCGGTAAGCTTCCGAGATCAGGGCCGCCGACGTATCGCTCAGTGAGCCTGCCATCATTCGAGCGAACATCTTCTGATAGAACGCATCGGGATAGACGACGACCGTACCTCGGGCAAAGCGGGCCCTCGAGTCTTCGACTCCAGTCGAGAGCCTCAAGCTGCTGTCGGGAGCGAGGCGCGTGTCCGATAGCTCGAACCAAACGCCGTTCCGCGACTCGACGACACGGCGAATCGCCGCATCAACCGCGCTACCTTCTATGACTCGCCGGTTTGCGTCGAGCAGCTCGATGCCCACGATCACTTCCGGTGTAACGTACGTTGGGAAGCGATGCCCGGTCCCGGAGTTCGTCACCCGCAACTCGACGGCTCCGGCGGAACCCATCATCCACTCGACCGTCACTCCGCCCGCGACCATGAGCGAGTCGTGCACGCCGCGCCACAGGTGGCGCCGCTCCGGCATGTGGCAGCCCTGGCACCCCAGCCCCTGCTCCGCGTAACGGCTCGCCTCCCACTCCTCGAACGTGTTCTGTAGCGACTTGCCGTTGGGAGCGGGGAACTCAAACTGGTGGCAGCCCGCGCAGAAGCGCGAGTCCTCGAAGTACACCGAGCGCGTCGCTCCGCCGTGCGGCGAGCCCGGCGGCGCCGGCGTCAGCGAGCCATCGCGACGCGGCGGCCCGTAACGTTGCCAGCCCCGTACATGACACGCCGCGCAGACCAGCCCGCCCTGCTGCAGCGACGCATCGTACATGGGGTTGGTAACCAGCGCCCCGCTCGTATCGGGAACCCGAGCCGATTGTTCCGAAAGCGGTGCATGACAGGCGAGGCAACTCCGCACCGATTCGTAGTCGTAGCTCTCCCAATTCACCAACTGACCCGCGAGACCCAGAGAGAAGGCACCTGAGTGAATCGTGGTCTGCCAATCCTGGTACTGCGGTGCGTGGCACGTCCCGCACGTCGCCGGCCGCAGCGATGCCTCGAGCGACGACCATCCTTCTGGCACGTCACCCTGCAACGGCACTGGGCGCTGCCAGTAGTCGGCCACGAACTCCTCCAGCTCGTGGAACCGGCGGCTCTCGGCCGGCAGCGACGCCGGGTCGACCCGCGCCCCGGAGTCGGAGCAGGCCGACAGAGACGCCAACCAGACCCCCAACATGAGAGCGGGCCCGGTCGCCAGCGACCGGGCCCTCGACTCTCTGAGTCTAGGCGACGCCCTCAAGCTGTCACCTCTCTGTCTGCGGTCCCGCAGCTCAATTCATGTCGCCACCCGAGCACGGGTTGCAAGGATTCTTAGCCGCGCAGGGATTGCAGGGATTGCACGGATTCATGCCGCCGGCCATCGACGCATCGAACCCGGCCTGCACCGACACAACATACTCGGTCAGCGCCGCCAGTTCCACCGAGTTCCAATCGAGCGGCTCGTTCTGCATCGGAATCACCATGCAGAGCTGCACCATCTCGGCGGCGGTCACCTCGCTCAGGCCGGCGCGCTCCTCCGCCATCTTCACGTAGTGCGGGTAAGGCTCTGCGAAGGTCGCCTCCATCATACCGGTGCCGTTCGTATGGCAGGTGGAACAAGAGGTCGTGCCGGCCGAGCTCAACGACTTGTCGTTGAACAGCCGCTCGCCCATGGCAATCAGCTCCGCCGACGAGCGGCCGCCGGTGTAGAGGGTCCTGTCGCCCTGCTGGATCTTCGCCGCCAGGCCGGCAGCGCACGGGTTCGCTGCGGCGCACGGGTTGGCAGCACAGGGGTTACAGACGTTTCCCGCTGCACAGGGATGCGAGGCGGCCTGCTGGCCAGCCTGCTCGCCGCCGCCACAGGCGGCCAGCAGGAACATCGAGGCGGCCATCAGCCGCCCGCTGGTTGGGGCGTTCACCATCATTCCTCCTTTAGCGTGTTGCACAGGAAGACCATGAGCGGTCCGGGCCATGCCGCCTACAAGGCCAGGACTGCAGAATTCTTAGCCAGTAACAGGCTACGGGCTCAGTAGGTTCCCGGCCGGGAAAGGTAGGAGCGCGGGGAAGGTAGGGATCGCAAGTGAGCAGTTCGACACCAGAGCAGGAGAGCCCTTGTAGCGCTCCCTACAGCTCTCTCCTGTTCCCTAAGTGCCGTGCACCCTATAGTGTTGTCGAGGGGCCCTGCTGGAGAGGAGAATCGAGGGTGCTCGGAACACCAAGGGTGTCGCGGATTCCGCTGATCGCCTGCGGGTGGGTCCGCAACCACGCGGTCCACATCTTCAGGCTCGCCGTGGTGCTCGCTGTCGCGGCGCTGACCGCCCTGGCGGGGCACACCTGCCACGGCCTGATCGGCCCACCGGGCTAAGGCGGCGCAATTACTCCCCGTAGTAGTGGCAGGCGGCGGCGCAGGTCTCGGCGATCGAAATCCGCTGGAGGCCGGGGAGACGATCCAGCAACCGCTCCCAGAGCCAACCGCAGAGGATTTCGCTGGTGGGGTTCTCGAGGCCGGGGACCTCGTTGAGCGTCCGGTGGTCTAACTCAGAGATCACCGGCCTCACCTTCTCGTCTATGTCGCCGTAATCGAGCAGCCAGCCGGTCTCGGGATCCACGGCTCCACGCACCGCCACCTCGATTTCGTAGGAATGGCCGTGCAGGCTCCGGCACTTGTGACCCTCCGGCGCATTGGGAAGGTAGTGTGCGGCAGCGATGTTGTACTTGCGACAGAGTTCCACTCGCATGCTAGACCCCGGTCTCGTCGGCGTCCCAAATGTACTTGTGAAGCTGCGGCTGTAGCCGGGCGGGTGTGTTATCCTCCAACATCCACTCGGCCAGTTCCTCCAACTCCAGCTCACCCCAAACGGGGGCGAACAGCAGCTTTCGCCGGGCGAGCCCGTGCTCGTCGATCACCGAGAGTGCCCATTCGTAGTCGCACCGATCCGCGATCACGAACTTGATCTCATCACCAGGGCCCAACTTCTCCAGGTTGCGCCAGAGGTTGTTCTCCGACTCACCGGAGCCCGGGCATTTGATGTCCATTATCTTCACGACCCCTGCCGGCAGAATCCCCACGTCTATGCTGCCGCTCGTCTCGCAGAGTACCGAGTAACCACGTTCGAGCAGCCCCTCCGCCAGCCGCCCGATCTCCTTTTGCAGCAGCGGCTCCCCACCGGTTAGCTCGACCAGCTTACAGCCGCGGCCGATCCGTTCGATCTCGGCGACGATCTCTTCAACCGACATGTCGCGACCGCCGAAGAACGCATAGTCGGTGTCGCACCATACGCAGCGCAGATTGCAGCCGGTCGTGCGCACGAACACGCAGGGCAGACCCTGCCAGCTCGACTCGCCTTGGATCGACAGGAAGATCTCAGTGATCTTCATCTGCGGCCTAGCTTCCGACCGCGCTTCGGAGCATGCTCCTCGAGGATCTCGACCAGCTCGTCGCCTTCGATGACTTCCTTCTCCAGGAGCCGCTCCGCCACTTCGTCCAGCGCCTTCCGCTCCCGCGTCAGCAGCTTGTGCACCCGGTCGTGCGCTTCATCGACGATGCGCCGGACCTCGCGGTCGATCTCCTGCAGCGTCTCCTCGCTGTACTGGCTCTGTTCCCCATCAGCCAACTGGCGCATGCCCAGCATGTTGCGCGTGCGGGTCTCGTAGGTGAGTGGTCCCAACGACTCGCTCATCCCGTACTCGAGGACCATGCTGCGGGCCAGTTCGGCGACGCGACTCAAGTCGTTCTGCGCTCCGGTGGATATCTCATCGAAGACGATCTCTTCCGCCCCGCGACCGCCCAACAGAACGGCGATGCGGTCGAGCAGCTCGGCGCGCGTGAGCAGGTAGCGATCCTCGGTGGGCAATTGCTGAGTGTAGCCGAGCGCGCCTATACCGCGCGGTACGATGGAGATCTTGTGGACGGGGTCAGCGTGGTCGACGCACTGCGCGACGAGCGCGTGGCCCGCCTCGTGAAAGGCGACGATCCTCTTCTCATCCTCATTGATGAGGCGGTTCTTCTTCTCGAGGCCCGCGACGATCCGATCCGTCGCCCGGTCGATGTCTTGCATCGTGACGCCATCGCCGCCGCGTCGCGCGGCGAGCAGCGCCGCTTCGTTCAGCAGGTTGGCGAGGTCGGCACCGACGAACCCCGGTGTCCGTCGCGCCACGACAACCAGATCGACGTCCGCCTCCAGGGGAATGCCTTTCGCGTGCACCTCGAGGATCGCGCGCCGCCCGTTCATGTCGGGACGATCGACCAGCACGTGGCGATCGAAACGGCCCGCCCGCAGCAGCGCCGGGTCGAGAAGCTCCGGTCGATTCGTCGCCGCCATGATGATAACGCCGACGCGCGGATCGAACCCGTCCATCTCCACCAGCAGTTGGTTCAGCGTCTGCTCTCGCTCGTCGTGGCCGCCCACCGGTCCGCCGATCCCGCGAGCCTTGGCCAGCGCGTCCAACTCGTCGATGAAGATGATGCAGGGCGCTTTCTGTTTCGCCTGGGCAAAGAGATCCCGGACCCGCGCCGCACCCACACCGACGAACATCTCTACGAACTCGGAGCCCGATAGGTTGAAAAACGGCACACCCGCCTCACCGGCCACGGCCCTCGCCAGCAGCGTCTTGCCCGTTCCCGGTGGCCCGACCAGCAAGACGCCCTTGGGTATCTTGGCACCCAGACGCGAGAACTTGTCCGGCCGCTTGAGGAACTCGACGACCTCCTTCAGCTCATCCTTCGCTTCATCGACGCCCGCCGCATCACCGAAGGTTACACCCGTGTGCCCCTCCGCCTGCAGCCGAGCCTGCGACTTACCGAAGGTCATCACGCTCTGGGCCGGTCCGCCCATCCGGCGCAGCAGGTAGAACCAGAGCACGAACAGCAGGCCGAGGGGCAACAGCAGATTCAGTATCCAACCCATGCCGTCGGTCACGCTGCCCTCGTACTCGATCCCCTGCTCTTCCACCAGCTCGATCAGGTTCGGATCTTCGACGCGCACGGCGACCCAGCTCTCCGGCGCGCCAGCCGCCTTCGCTGTCTCCGTCGGCTCGGCCACGATCCGGCTGTCACTGATCGTGAGCTTACCCACCTCGCCGGCGACGATCTTCGCTTTCAGATCGGAATAGCTGATCTCCTCGCCGGGCCGATCGGAGAGCACGTAGTTGAGGCCGACGAAGAGCAGCACCGCCATGACGACGTAAACGATTATCATGTAGGCGCGGCGGTTCCCTGGTTCGCCGGGTTCCGGCCGGCGCCGATCGTCGTGCCTCGGCTCTTGGTTCTGGCTCTGGCTCTCGTCGCTCATGTCACCCTAACGATCTCCTCATCTCTAAATTGCCGCTGATATAACCGCGCGTACAGCCCGTCCGCCACCAGGAGCTCCGCGTGCGTCCCGCTCTCCACGATCCGCCCAGCCTCCAACACGAGTACCCGGTCGGCCCGCTGCACGGTGCTGAGCCGATGCGCGATGATCAACGTCGTCCGCCCCTCCATCAGCTGCTCGAACGCTTCCTCGACCAGCCGTTCGCTCTCGGTATCAAGACTGCTAGTTGCCTCATCGAGTATCAGGATCTCTGGATCCTTGAGCAGAGCGCGCGCTATCGAGATGCGCTGGCGCTGCCCCACCGAAAGCTTCACCCCACGCTCGCCAACCAGAGACTCGTATCCCTTGGGTAGGCTTTCGACGAACTCGGCGGCGTGGGCGGCCCGCGCCACCGTTTCGATCTCGGCACGCGTGGCGCCGTCACGCCCATACGCGATGTTCTCCTCGATCGTCGTCCCAAACAACATCGGCTCTTGCGGCACGATGCCGACAGCCGACCTGAGGTCGGCGAGCTTCAGCTGGCGGAGATCGATCCCGTCGAGCGTGATAGAACCCCGCGTCGGGTCCCAGAAGCGGGAGACCAGACCGGCCAGCGTAGATTTCCCTGCCCCGCTGGGCCCGACCAACGCCACGACCTCGCCGGGCGGGATCTGCAGCTCGACCTCCTGCAGAGCCCAGGGCAACGATTCTTCGTAGCGAAACCAGACGTCTTGGAACCGTAGGGCCCAGCCACGCCCCGGCTCCAGCCGCGCCGGCTGCGGCGGATCTGACACCGTCGGCTTCTGGTCGAGCAACTCGAAGACGCGCTCGGCGGCACCCTGCGCCTCCTGATAGCCACTCCAAAGCGAGGCCAGCGAGGTGATGGCCGCAGCGACCATGACCGCGTAGAGCAGGAACGACACGAGCTGGCCGCCGGTGATGTCGCCCGACAGGACCATTCGCCCGCCCTGCCAGAGAACAGCGACGATGCCGCCGAAGGTGACCAGCGTAATGGCGCCGAAAAAGACGCCGCGGGTCAGCGCCCGCCTGAGCGCTGCGCGCAGCGCCGAGTCTATCCCCTGCCGGTAGCGACCTGCCTCCCACACCTCGCGCACGAAGCTCTGCACCGTGCGGATTTGAACGATCGACTCCTCCGCCACCGTGTTCGCTTCCGCGATTCTGTCCTGCACCTCGGTGCTCGCCCGGCGCAGCCGCCGGCCGAACAGCATGACGAAAAAGACGACCGCTGGAGCCACCGCCAGCGTCGTCACGGTTAGCTGCCGATGCATCAAGGTCAGTAGGGTGAGGGAACCTGCCAGGTAGAGCAGTTGGCGCAGCAGCTCCGAGATTTGGTAGCTGAGGACTCCCTGCAGCCTCACCACGTCGGATGTGAGCCGGCTGGTCAGCTCACCGGTCGTACGCTCGGTGAAGAAGTCGGGCGACAGCGTGAGCAGGTGCGAGAACAGATCTTTCCGGATACCGGCGATCACTCGTTCGCCCGTCGCCCCGAGCAAGTAGACCTGGCTAAAGCTGAAAATCGCCTGGACTGTGAACAGCCCGAGCAGTAGTAGGGCGATCCGATTGAGCAGCACCCTGTCCATTTGCACGAACGCGGCGTCCATCAGGTATCGCACCACAGCCGGGAACGCCAATCCGATACCACCGCTGAGCAACAGGAACACCGTCGCGCCCGTCAGCGCCCAGCGATGGGGGTAGAGCCGCGGCCCCAAGCGCCGGAAAACGAACAGCGGCACCTGGATGGGCGGCACGCGCAGCTTGGTGTGGGCCCTCTTCTCTTTCATGGCTAGCCTTTAATCTAGACGGGAAGCGGTCGTCTGTCGCGGTGGGCAGGCGCCCTCTGGCGCCTGGCTGCCGCAACACCATATTTGCCCTGCCCCACCACATTGCTGCAGCAACAGCAGGAGGCCCGAGATCATGTCCGAGCACTCCGAACCGGCGGCGCGCGCGACGTTGGGACGCTTCGCTGCGTCGGCCTTCGTCACCGCGTTCTTCACCTACGCGCTCATCGTCTTCGGCGGCGTGGTGAGGATCACTGGCTCCGGCATGGGCTGCGGCGACGACTGGCCGCTCTGCAACGGCCAGCTGATCCCGCCGATGGATTTCGAGACCTTGATCGAATACGGCCACCGACTGGCGGCTCTGTTCGTTGGCGTGCTCGTCTTTGCCGTAGCGATCTACGCGTTCCGCCGGCGGCGCGCCCTCAGCGGCGCCCGCGGCGCCGTCAACCTGGCCGTCGCCGCGCTCGTCCTGCTGGTCGTCCAGGTCCTGGTGGGTGCAATCACGGTCTGGCTGGAATTACCGACGGCGACCGTGGTGCTACACCTGATTGTCGCCTCGGCGCTTCTGGGGGTGCTGATCATTGCTGGGCTCCAGGCTCGGGCGGAAGCGCGCCCCGCCTTTCAGGCCGGTGGGGCGGTAGCCAACTACCCGCGCTGGGCGGTGACCACGGCGGCGCTCGGCTTCGTGCTACTCTTCTTTGGCGGCCTGGTCGCCAACACCGGGGCGGGGCCGTTGTGCCAGGGCTTCCCGCTCTGCAACGGCCAGCTCTTCCCCGAAGGCAGCGGTCTGGTCCACCTGCACTGGACGCACAGGCTGCTCGCCTACGCTATGCTGGTCCTGGTGATACTGGCGACGACGAAGACTCTGCGTGAAAAAGCGCCGCCGCCGATCCCGCGCTGGTCGGTGGCCGCGCTGATCCTGGTCGTGATGCAGATCGTGCTGGCCGCAGCCCTCGTGCTCCGTCAGCTCCCCGCCGACCTCCGGGCCCTGCACCTGGCCCTCGGTGTGGCGCTCTGGGCGGCCTCCGTAGTCTGGGCGACTCTGGCCCTCCAGCACGCGAGCTCGCCGTCACTGGACCGCGAGCCCGCATAGCTTCAAGTAGCCGCGCGCCGGGCGCGACCGCGATGCTCCACTGCCGGGCTGCTCGGCTAGTTCAACTGACGTAGCTCGATACGCTGGTTCTGCGCTCGACCCTCCGGCGTCTCGTTGCTGGCGACCGGATCATCGGGCCCGTAGCCCTTCGCGACTAGACGCTCCTCGGGAACGCCCCTTTCGATCAGATACCTCCGCACGGCGGCCGCCCGACTCAGTGACAGGCTCAGGTTGAAGGGACGGTAGCCGGTGTTGTCTGTATGACCGGCGATCTCGACCTGGACCGTCGGGTCGGCGATCAGTGACTCGGCGACCCGGTCAAGGACCGTTCCGGCCTCGGGTGTCAGCTCCGCACCACCCGAAACGAAGGTCACGCCTTCCAGAACCACTCGGGTGGCGCCCTCCTCGAAGAGGAGCAGGCAGCCACGGACGTCGACGCGCAGGCCGGCCGGAGTATTCGGGCACGCATCGTCGGAGTCTCGGACGCCATCGCCGTCGGCGTCCGTCGGCAGCGGACAACCGCTGCTGTCAACGCGCGTGCCCCTCGGAGTGCCGGGGCAGGCATCGAATTGATCGGAGACGCCGTCGCGATCTGAATCCTGGGGTCTTGCCCCGGCGGCTCCACCGAACAGGGAACCTGAAGTAACGCTAAGCCCGGCCTGAACACCGATGTTCAGGTTGTTGTCCTCCGCGTTCGCCGGCTTCAGTATGTAGTCGGCAGCCCCGGATAGGCGCAGGGCTAAAGGTCCCGGGAGTCCGACGCGGAACCCAACCAGACCGCTCACCCCGTTGTCCGCCCCCTGGATATCCTTGCCGTATTCGTTGTGCACGAACCCGGCCCCGAGCAGGAACGCGAAGCCACCCGACAACGGTTGGTTGAAGACCAGACGCGCGCGAATCGGCACGTGGGATATCGTGGCCCCGTTCCAGTCCGCGGTGCCGTAGGACGCCTCGCCCTCCAGCGCTAGACGTGAGAACAGGTAGAAGCCCAGCCTGCCGCCCCCGCCGATCCCATCATCGAAATTGAGACTACTATCGAAGAAGGTATAAGTGCCGAGCCCGCCCAGCTCGATCGAGCTACCCTGTTGCGCCAGCCCTGGAGTCACGCTCAGCTGCGCAACCACAGTCATAGCCGCCAACCACCTTATCCACATGTCGTTCCCTTTCCCGCTTCGCCTCCCACGCCCGGCGCCCACATACTCACGGCGTCGGGAATAGATGGTAAAGCATGACATATACCACGATACCGGTAACGGAGACATAGAGCCACAGAGGGAAGGTCCAGCGGGCGATGCGCCGGTGGCGGGGGAATCTCTCACGTATAGCAAGATACAACGTCACGATCACCAGCGGTACTATGGCCATTGCCAAGATCGTATGCGACGTCAGCACGACGAAATAGAGAAGGCGTGCCAGACCTTCGCCGGCGAACCGGGTCGTACCCGCCTGGTAGTGGTAGAAGAGGTAGCTGGCGAGGAAGAGAACCGAGGTGCCCAGTGCGGAGAGCATCAACGCCCGATGTACAGAGCGGCGGCCCCTGCGAATGGCGATGTAACCGCCAACCAGCAGCAGTGCGCTGGTCCCGTTTAGTGTGGCGTTAAGCGCTGGAAGATCACCGAAAGAGATCAAGCTGCCCGGCCAGCTCCGCGGATCCGGACTCTCTACTCCTCGCCCAAGAACCGCTTCAAGTTCCTCAAGTACAGTACGAACGCGATCGTCGCCACGCCGAAGCCGATCGCCGACGCCAGGGCCCAGATCTCGCGCGAGTCCAAATAGGCCTTCCCAGACCACACGGCGAATCCCAGCGTGAAGACGATCGCAGTCGAGATCAGCACCTTGTGAAAATTGACCATCGTCAGACCTTGTCAACCACCATTAGAATCAGCAGGACCGGCAGGTAGAGCACTGAGCCCAGGAACAGACGTCGCGCGCTGAGACCCGTGGGTGTCGTAGCCAGCGCGAACCCCAGGACCAGGAACCCCAGCCCCAAGGTCAACGCACCAAAGAAGTAGATCGCACCGGTGAGCCCCATTACGGTGGTCAGCAGGCTCACGACCAAGAGCGCCAACGTGTAGGCGATTATCTGGCGCGCCGTTCGCTTCCCATCATCGTCGATCACCGGCAGCATCGGGAAGCCAGCACGGGCATAGTCCTGTTTGTACAGCCACCCGATGGCGAAGAAATGAGGCATCTGCCACAGAAAGACGATCCCGAACAGCACCCACGCCGGAGCGTCCAGTCGGCCGGTCGCCGCCGTCCACCCCATCATCGGAGGAATCGCGCCGGGCACCGCGCCCACCACCGTGCAGAGCCATGTCCGTCTTTTGAGCGGCGTATAGATGAATATGTAGATCAAGAGCGATGCTGCGCCCAGAACCGCGGTCAGCGCGTTCACCAACGCCACCAGGTAGACCGCACCGGCAACCGAGATGCCGGTCGAAAAAGCCAGCGCCGTCGATTCCTTCAGCCGCCCCGCCGGCAGAGGCCGCTTGCTGGTCCGCTTCATCTGGGCGTCTGCCCAGCGTTCGGCGTACTGGTTCAGCGCGTTGGTGCCTGCGGCCAAAAGCCCGGTGCCCAGCAGCGCGTGTAACAACAACGCGAGATCCAGCGACCCCGAGGCGCCCAGATAGAAGCCCACGCCCGTGGTGACCAGCACCAACCGGGTGATACCGGGCTTCGTCAGCGACCAGAGATCGGCAAGAACTGCCTTAGCGCGCATACTCGAGAAGTATCGCGACCACCAGTATGATCGCCAATGGCAGCGGCGCCGTTGCCAGCAGGATCACACGCAGGCGCTCGAATTTCAGGTGCATGTAGTACATCGCGACGAGCGTTGCCTTCCAGACCGCCAGGCCGACCAGTACGACGATCAGCACGTTCCTCGGCAGACTGCTCACGTACGCGACACCCACCTCGACAATCGTCAGGACGAGAAGCACGAACCAGATGAGCATGTAGCTCGGCTGTTTCTTCTTCTCCGCCGTCTCCATCGTCATAGTCCCTCGAAGCTTCTGTGCGTCACTACCTGCGGACCTAGATCAAATAGACGATCGTGAACAGCATGATCCAGACGAGGTCGACGAAGTGCCAGTACAACCCGATCACCTCGACGCCGCCGTGGTTCTCCTTCGTATACTTGCCACGGAAAGCCTTTACCGTCACCCAGATCATGCACAGCACGCCGATGCTCACGTGCGTGCCGTGGAACCCGGTCATCGTATAGAAGGTCGAACCGAATAGGTAGCAATTCGGTACTATGGCTGCAAGTTCCTCGGCGCAGTGCGGCAGGAACCCCTCACGCGCCAGCGCGATATACTCCACCACCTGAATGCCCACGAATGCCGCGCCCAGCACAACCGTCGCCAGCAGGTAGCGGCGAAGGCCCTTCTGGTCGCCGTGCTCGATCGCGGCGAATGCCTTTACCATCGTCACGCTGCTGCAGATCAGCATGAAAGTGTTGAAGGCCGTGAGATTGATGGCCAGCGGCGTGCCGCCTTCCTCGAGCGGGACACCCGGCAGCGCCCAGGCGGTCGTCCCGAAACGCAGGATGATGTACGCCCCGATCAGCCCGGTGAAGAACATCACCTCGGAAGCCAGGAAGATCCACATTCCCAGCTTCTGGTTGTAGATGCGCATACCGGGTTCGGCCTGGACACCTCCCGGTAGCGTTATGGCTTCGTTCGTCATTCGCTTCTTTTCGGCTTCCCTAGTGCCTGCTTGCAGTGGTCGGTGGTCAGTTGTCGGTGCCCAGTAATTCCCACTTCACAGTTACCGCCTACCGCCTACCGTCCACCGTCCACCGATCTCGCGTCCTGGGGCAGGAAGTCCTCCTCGCCCTCCGGCGCGCTGAACTCGTACGGCCCCCGATACACGGTCGGCGTCACGGCGAAGTTGCCGTGTGGCGGCGGTGAGGGCACCGTCCACTCGAGGCCGTTGTCCTGCCACGGGTTGATGTCGGCCTTCTTACCTTTGAACATGCTCCAGAAGAAGTTCACGATGAACGGCAGCTGCACCACGAATAGCAGGATCGCGCTCAGCGTGATGAACCTGTTCATCGGCTGGTACGGCTGCAGGAATTCGTACTGCGTGGGGTCGTAGATCCGCCGCATGTGACCGGCCATCCCGAGGATGTGCATCGGGAAAAACGTCAGGTTGTAGAAGATGAACGTGAGTACGAAGTGGATCTTGCCCCACGTCTCGTTCATCATCCGGCCAAACATCTTCGGGAACCAAAAATAGATGGCGGCGAAGATGGCCATCAGGCTGCCGCCGAACAGCACGTAGTGAATGTGGGCGACGATGAAGTAGGTGTCGTGGATGAATATGTCCACGGCGTTCGACGCCATGAATATGCCGCTCAGGCCGCCTACCGTGAACAGCGATACGAATCCGATAGCCCACAGCATCGGCGTGTGGAAGCGAATGTTGCCGCGCCACATCGTACCTAGCCAGTTGAACACCTTGATCGCCGACGGGACCGCGATCGCCATCGTCGAGATCATGAACGACGTTCCCAGCAGTGGGTTCATCCCGCTCTGGAACATATGGTGGCCCCAGGTAATCCAACCGAGAAACGCGATCGCGATAATTGCCAGCACCATCGAGTGATAGCCGAATACCGGCTTCCGCGAACCGTTCGCGATCACATCCGAGATGATTCCCATCGCCGGCAGAATCAGGATGTAGACCTCCGGGTGACCGAAGAACCAGAACAGGTGCTGCCAGAGCAACGGTTGGCCGCCCTCGGCCGGCAGGAAGAAGGTCGTCCCCAACGTCAGGTCGAAGAACAACATGATCACCGCCGCCGCGATTATCGGAATCGCCAGCAGCGCTATGATCGCCGTGATGAACAGCGCCCATACCGAAAGCGGCATCCGGAACAGCGTCATTCCCGGCGCCCGCATATTGATCACAGTCGTGATGTAATTGACCGAGCCCAGCAGCGAGGAAGCTCCAAACAGGACGATGCTGATGATCCAGAGCTGCTGGCCGAGCGAGGTACCCGTGTACTGCGGTACGGCACTCAGCGGCGCGTAGGCGGTCCAGCCGGACCCGGCGGCTCCGCCTTCCACGAACAGGCTGGCCGTCATGACTATCCCAGACTGAACGAACATCCAGAAGGAGAGCATGTTCAGTCGCGGGAACGCCATGTCCGGCGCACCGATCTTGAGCGGGATCAGGTAGTTGGCATATACACCCACCAGCAGCGGCATCACGGCGAAGAACACCATAAAGGTGCCGTGCATCGTCACCAGCGAGTTGTAGAACTTCGGCGCCACCGCGCCGACACCCGGAAACTCTTGGCCCGGAAAACCGAGCTGCCAGCGCAGCAGGATCGCCAGCACGCCACCGAGTACCAGAAAGGCAAGGCTGGCGAACAGGAACTGGATCCCGATGATCTTGTGATCCGTAGAGAATACGTACCTACGGATGAAGCTCAGTTCTTCGTGGTGCGCTTCCGCCAAAGGTGCGGCCGCCGCTGCAGCTGTCGCCATCTCTATCCTCTATGTCCGATCCGATCGTTCCCGATCGACACTCTAGCTCTGCTCCGCCGCCCAGCTTCGAAACTCGTCCTCTGCAAGGACGATGATCTTCCCCTTCATCAGGCCGTGCGCCACTCCGCATAGCTCGGCACACGCCAACTCGTATTCGCCAACCTCCGTCGCCTCGAACCAAGCGCGCAGGTTCAGACCCGGCACCGCGTCCTGCTTGATCCGGAACGCCGGGACAAAGAACGAATGCACCACGTCGGCCGAAGTGAGGTTGAACACGACAGGCCGGTTCACCGGTACATGCATCTGATTGTAGCGGATGTAGTCGTCCTCGGTGCCCAGCTCACCGTCGGCACCCGGATAGGTGAACGCCCACGCGAACTGCCGCGCCTCAACGTTCACCTCGAGCGCATTCGTCGGAAAGTGATTCGGGTCCTTTATCTCCGACCACACCGTCTGGCTCGCCACCGCGATGCCCACGATGATCACCGCCGGGATCACCGTCCAGATAACCTCGGCCTTCGTGCTACCCTCTATGTAAGACGCCCGCCGACCTTCCCGGCCACGGTACTTTATTATGAAGTAGACCAGCGCCACCTGCACTCCGACGAAGATCAAGCCGGTTATCGCCAAGATGACGTAGAATATCCGGTCCAGGTCCGCGGCGTACGACGAAGCCGCTCCGGGAAGCCAATCCATCTTCCTTTCCTCCTAATTGCCGTCCGGGAGAGAAACGCGCTCGCTGCCTCAACCGCGACACGGCCGTAGATGTAATCTAGCACACCACAGCCACGCCTGTTCAGCAACGCCCGGTCCTGAGCCCGAGACGCGCTGCAGACCTGCGATTGCAGTACGCTGCCTGGCATCTCCCGGGTCTACCAGCAGCGGACAGCTTGGACTATCCAGGTGGATTTCCCGCCGCGCCTACCAATAACGGTAATCGTTACTGCATTGCAGATCGCAAAAGTATACCCAAGTCGCCTGAGGGCTGTCAACGCGGCCTTCTAAGGGCCAAGTCGTCCCGCGTCTGCTTCGTCCTCCGATCAAAACACAAACGGTATGAACATCTTGGTGTTTTGCATGTACGCCTGGTACGCAGCGCCGAAATAGCGAACATTCTCCGCTTCCTCAACCTTCGCTGTCGCCAGCAGAAATCCCGTCGCGCCCAGCACCACAACGCCCCCAAGCCAGGAGGGGTGTTTGAAGAACACGCCCCATGCCAGAAGAAGCAGCGAGCTGTAGAGCGGATGGCGGATGTACTTGAACGTGCCGGTCGTCACCAGCTGGGTTGTCTTCTCGATCCACACCAACGGAGCATCGTCGGGTCGTCGGGCGTCCGGTTTGCCCTGGGTGCGCAGAAGATGCACGCCATGTGCGGCCGGGACGATACAGGCGATCAAGAGGAACCATGAAATGAGCTGGCGGACAGATAGGGGATCGCCGAACCACTGGTGAAAGCTGATGAAGTTGAGGAAGAAGAGGCCCAGAATGCACTCCCAGGCAAAGAAGCGGTAGAAGCCATGAGAGCGGGCGTCCTTCAGGGAAGCTCGTGACACATAGGCAAGCGCAGCGGAGAGGCCAACGAATAGGATGACTCTGAGCACGTCTATATCGGGGCCGTCGTGAGATTGACCATACGGCCGTCGAGTGGCAGCCGCCCTCGCAGCGCACTCAAACGGATTCGCGTTTCAGCTGCGCCGCGCCGCTCGAAGAACGCTAGCCTCCGGGCTTGGGCCGTTGGTATCCCAGAGTCAGCATGATGATACCTCCGGTCAGTGCGCCGAAACCGGTTCCGACGAGGGGCCATCTCACCGGCGTCTGACCTCGCAGCGCCAGTATTCCTGCGAGCACAAGATTCAGCGCGCCCACTGCCACACAAACATAGCCCAGGATGCGCGCCATCTTCGCCTTTCGGTCAGGGTCCATCGGAGCTACTCCGGGCTGAGGCGCTACACGCGCCGTCTAACGGATTAGCACTTCACCTGCGCTGTGAGGAACGAGCGGCGCAGCTGAACGAAGGCCATCGATTCGTGGGCAACCACGCCCACGAAATTCGCGTTCACCACGAAATGAAGCCAGTCGCCTGTGAGGGTGCAACGCCAGCTGCAAACGCTGCTTAGGTGGCGCGACTAACGCTTTCACGATCACTGTGCCTGGGCCCGCTCCAACGCCTCTCTCAGCTTGACGCGCTCGTCGGCCGGGATCGAGTGCCACCGAACCCCTCGGATCGCGCCCTCCAACGCGTAGAGCATGTTGTAGCGGACCACCTGGCTGCCTCGCGCAATCCGCAGCACTGCACGCACACTCCCCAGCTTCGCAAGGTCATCGTAAGAGGCTATCCCTGACTCTCGGAGCTTAGCGGCCAACGTCGGGCCAATGTTTGGCAGTGTTGTTAGATCATCCAACGCGAGTTTCCCCCCGAAGCCGATCGAACCCCACCCAACGGATTAGCGTTTCAGCTGCGCCGTGAGGAACCTTGCGCCTCACGGAACACACGGCAAGCTATGTGAGCCACCGAGCGCCAGGCGCAGAAGCTTGATATTTCCAAGAAGTGCCCTCGAG
>CAYFSW010000149.1:0-38496 GCA_964345885.1 uncultured Gemmatimonadota bacterium
CTCGAGGGCACTTCTTGGAAATATCAAGCTTCTGCGCCTGGCGCTCGGTGGCTCACATAGCTTGCCGTGTGTTCCGTGAGGCGCAAGGTTCCTCACGGCGCAGCTGAAACGCTAATCCGATAGGCGTCAACGCGGCAAGTCACTTGCTGGGGCAAGGCGATACTGCGAGATTTTGGATATGGCTAAGCGGGCAGCTGATTTCGGCGATCTGACTGTGGAGGAGAAGCTCCAACTGATCGAGGAGCTCTGGGACAGCGTGGCGGATGATCCCCAGGCAATGCCGCTAACGGAAGCTCAGGCTGAAGAGCTCGACCGGCGGTTGGATGCTTACCGCCAGGATGGTGACCCTGGACGCCCCTGGCGTGAGGTCCTCGACGAGCTAGAAAGCCAGCGGAAGTGAGATCGCCGCCACTGCTGGTCCGCAAGGAGGCGGCAGCGGACCTTGTGGAAGCGGTCGAGTGGTACGACGCCCGCCGCGGCGGCTTGGGCGGAGACTTCCTAGCAGCGGCCCGCGCAGTACTTGCCGCGATTGAGGAGTCGCCCGAACGCTTCCCGATTGTTCGAGGCGACATTCGTCGAGCACGGCTGCGGCGTTTTCCCTACGCGATCTTCTATGTTGTGGAGCCGGATCAGACCGTTGTGACCGCCTGCATCCACTTCCGACGTGATCCGCGCCGGTGGCAGTCGCGGCGTTGACGCCTAACCAGCGTTTGCACCTGACGCGGGTGCCACTCGTGATGTTTGCCTTAGATCGTTCTCCAGATCTGTTCAGTGGCCCGGCCGCGCCCGTGATTGAGCGTGGCCGTAGCCGCGCAGGTGAAACGCTAGTCCGTTAGGCAGAGGAACCAGTCTGACTGGTTGATTAAGTCCTTCTGTCGGAGATGCCTCATGCGCACCGTCGTCCTTTCCTTCCTTGCGATTCTGTGTGCGTGCAGGTCTGAGTCCCCTGGTGTCAGCTTCCAGGTGAAGGACAGTGCTGGCATCAGCATCGCCGAGAGCACGGCGCCAACCTGGGAGAGTGGCGAAGGCTGGGGCCTTTCGGCTGCGCCGGTGCTCCAGATCGGGGTCGAGGAGGGAGACTCCATGTACCAGCTCTTCCGTGTCACTGCCGCCCGGTGGCTTCCCGGTGGCCGAATTGCTGTGGCCAACTCTGGGTCGAACACGATCCGGCTCTATGATGAGCAGGGTCAGTTTCTGAGGGAGGTGGGAGGTGAAGGTGATGGCCCAGGAGAGTTCCGCAGCATCGTCGCAATTGAGCGATTCGGCGGCGACTCACTCGCGGCATTCGATTGGAGATCAAAGCGGGTGTCTTTGTTCACGGGAGAAGGAGACTTCGTCCGAACGATTCGGCTTCACCAGCCGGGAGCAGAGCCCATTTTCGGTGCCTATCCCCTCACCGACGGCTCATTGGTTGTGGGCACCATGTGGGGTTCCCCCATGTTGGGACGCGACTTCGCGACGGGCCCACATCGCAGTCAGCAACCTTATTCAGGTACGGGTCCACCGGGGAGCTTCTCGACACGGTCGGGCTGTTTCCGGGTTTGGAGGTGTACGTGGGACGGGACAGATCGGTCGGTTACGCGCCTTTCGGCCACATCACCACAATCGATGTATATGATGACCTTGTCTACGTGGGAACTGGGGACCGAATGGAGATCAGGGTGTATTCGCCCGAGGGTGATCTTGAGCGGATCATACGCGGTCCAAGGCTAGACCTGACGGTCTCCCAGGAGCTTATCGCGCAATACCAGGAGCAGATGCTTGAAGAAGTCTCGGATCCAAACATGAGGGCCCGGGGAGAGGCCCGCTTGAGGGAGCTGGAGTACCCGAAGTACCGACCGGCCTACGTCGAGATTCTTGTCGATGCCTCGGGAAACCTTTGGGCCAGCCGTTACGAGGCACACCCTAGATATTCTTCAACCTGGACGGTCTTCGATAGCGCTGGAACACTGCTGGGGGACGTGAATTTCCCGGACCACTTCAGAGTCTTTGACATCACGGATCGGCTTATCGTTAAGCTCTGGCAAGATCAGTCTCACGTAGAGTACGTCCAGATGTACGAAATTCTGAAATAGGGGGACCTCTGCCTAACCAGCGTTTGCACCTGGCGCGGGCGCCGAAGGTGATGTTGGCCTTAGATCCTTTGATCGGGCGCGGTCGTAGCCGCGCAGGTGGAACGCTAATCCGTTAGGCTTGCTCAAAGCATGCTACACAAGGAAGAGGTACGAATGATGAGATACGCCCTTTTTCTACTCGCAATGTTCGCCATCCCGGTCGGGGCTCAACTCTCGTGCTCTGAGCCTCTACAGGCACCTGAGGATGATGTGGAGATACTCACTCGGGCGGTTGGGGCAGTCCGTTCGGAGATCCTGCCGGAGGGTGCGTTTGCCATTCAACAGGGGTTCTTCGGGGAGGAGGCGGGTGTCCACGCCGAGCAGGTCCTGCTAGCCGTTTCGTCCAGGGTTGGGGCCAGCGATTTCGTCGATCTCGACGAAGCTGTGACTTGTGATGGCCTCCCGAGCACTTGCCGCCTCGCTATTCGCGGTTCCGCAGTTGTTGCGGTCGAGAGGCCGGTTGTCGAAGATAGGACTGCGAGAGTCGTCATCCACATGCGATACCGCTCCGACTCTCAGCGACAGCCGGTGGTAGGTCACACAGTAGAAGTGTCACTGATTCGTCAGAACGAGGGGTGGACAGTGACCGGTATCAAGGGCCTCCGAATAACCTGACCCAAAGAAGTAGACCAGGGGAAACTTGGGAGAATACCCGGGGCGGCATCGCGGCCTGTTGAATGCACTCGATCGACAAACTGAGAGACCTCCCTCGGGGTTGAGGGGGGGCAGCTAGGCGAGTGTGGCCAAGAATGTGGCTGGACCATGTGGCCGAACCCGGAACATAGGGACCACGCCCCGGCTGGAAGGCCGCGAGTTGTCTCGATTGGGGCCGATAGCCTCCGGAAGTCTGGGCGGTTGCTCGCCATCATAATCCGTCCTGACGGAGCCCCCGAGCTGACGTTGGCGTTAGGTTCCTCAATCGGGCGCGGTAATTGCCGCGCAGGTGAAACGCCAATCCGTTAGGCGGCGAACTAAGTCGAACCGGGCAAAGACTCGATGCATGTAGCCTGTCTGCTTCTGCTTGTACTCGTCTCGCTCGTGGTGTCGTCGTGTGCCTCCGAAACACAGGTTGCCACTGTGTCTGTTCGCGACAGTGCTGGCATCGCAATCGTGGAAAACCCAGGACCTAAAGCAGCTATTGCGACCTGGGAGGTGTCGAGCGAACCGATCTTGACTATCGGCCTGCGAGAAGGTCCCGACGAGTATCTCCTCGATCGCGTTGCCGCAGCGTTCCAGCTTTCCGATGGTCGCATAGTCATCGCCAACGGTGGAACTGCCGAGTTCCGCTTCTTCGATGCCGATGGGAGCTTTCAGTACGCGTCGGGCAGGCGAGGCGAGGGTCCGGGCGAGCTGCGGGTGTTGTACTTGGTGGCTCGTCTAGACGGCGATACGCTCGTGGCGACCGATCTGGTGATCGGCCGCCTGGATTGGTTTGATGGAGCGGGCGAGTTCGTCCGTCGCGAAAGGTTGAACGTGCGTGGCCTTGTAGAACCGCCGTACTTCAACGAGGGTGCCTACTTGCTCCCTGACCGGACTGTGCTAATGCGGGCCTATGAAATGGGGGATCTCGCGGAAGGCCTTCACCGAACGAACCTCGGCTTCCTGCGCTACGATCCAGCGACCGAGCACTTGGACTCGCTCGGCTGGTTTGGCGCGCTGGAGAACTACGTCATACAGCTTGGCAATCAACCCTTTCCGAATGTCGCTCCGTTTGCCCGCCGCACAGTACAAGCGTGGAGCCACCGGACGATCTATCTCGCCGATACCGATCGCTACGAGGTCCGTGCCGTCGACATGGCAAGCGGGAAGCTCCGTCTGATCCGCCGCGACATGCTGGGTCCGACCGTGACAGCGGAGGACCGGAGAAGGTTCGTCCAGCGCTACCGGGAATACATGGAGCGCTCCCAGGAACCGACAGAGGCCCTGGAGCGATGGCTGGCCGCGGTCCCGTATCCCGATACCAAACCGCCCATCGCCAACCTGGCCACCGACCGATCGGGCCATCTCTGGGTCGAGCAGACACCCACTGACCCCGACGGACCGGTGACGTGGGCCGTGTTCGACCTCGAGGGCGAGTTGAGGACGGAGGTTAACCTCCCGAACGGGTTTGCCCCCATGGACATCGGCGAAGGTTACGTGCTTGGTCGCTGGCGGGACGAGGACGGTGTAGAGTTCGTTCGCTACTATTCTTTGATGAGAGGCCAGCCCGCCGCCTAACCAGCGTTTGCACCTGACGCGAGCGCCGTTCGTGGCGTTGGCCTTAGGTTTGACTTCAGTCGTGTTCAGTGGTCGGGCCGGTTCCCCGTTCGGGCGCGCTCCTAGGCGCACAGGTGAGACGGTAATCCGTTAGACCGGTGGAACAGGCTTTCTGGACAGGCCCCGCCGGATCAACGATCTTTCAGGGACGCGATCTCGCAACGGATATTCGAGTCTAAGATGCCCACTGTAGCGATGATTGGACCGTACAGATTCTTCTTCTTCAGCAACGAGGGCTCAGAGCCACGCCATATTCACGTCCAGCGGGATCGAAATCTGGCGAAGCTCTGGCTCGACACAGTGGCGTTAGCGTCGTCAATTGGATTCCGTGCTCATGAGCTTCGAGAGTTAGAACGGCTTGTGGCTGAGAATCGGCAGACATTTGTGGAGGCCTGGGATGGATTCTTCCGTTCCTAAGACAGACCCGCGAATCCAGCATATTGAGATCAGCGAGGATACTCTGACTGTTGATCTCGCGGACGGTCGGCGGCTGGGAGTACCTCTTGCCTGGTTCCCAAGATTGCTCCATGCGACGCAGGAACAGCGCGACAACTGGGAACTGCTGGGTGACGGAGAGGGCATACACTGGCCTGAGATAGATGAGGATCTCAGTGTCGCTGGCCTTCTTCGAGGGTCCCCTGCACCAGAGGCTCCAGCGGTCTAACCAGCGTTTGCAGCTGGCGCTGCAGCCTTGTCAGGCGACTGCCTTTGTTCCCCGACGTTTAACGGCACCGTGGGCGTGGCTGCCCACGAGTTGTAGTCCTTGGATCAGCTGCGCCGCTCGTCCCTCACGGCGCAGCTGAAACGCCAGTCCGTTAGGCAGCTTAGAAGAGGAGACGGAACATGAAGTTAGTCATCTTCGGATCGACCGGTAGCATAGGCCACCAGCTTGTCGTGCAAGCTCTTGAGCAGGAGCACACGGTCACTGCGTTTGCGCGCAATCCCGCGGAGATAGAAATCGAACACGCTAACCTGACGGCAGTTCAAGGCGATGCACTGGATTACGCATCAGTGGAAAAGGCTGTGGACGGACAAGATGCGGTGCTGTGCTCGCTCGGGGCGGGGGCGAAGGGGGCAATTAGATCAGAGGGGACGCGGAATATTGTTCGGGCGATGGAGAAGGCTGGCGTCAGTCGCTTCATTTGCCTGTCAACCCTCGGCGTCGGGAAAAGTCGGGCCAATCTGAATTTTTTCTGGCGGCACATCATGTTTGGGCTTTTCTTGCGTCGAGCGTACGCAGATCACATAAGCCAGGAGGACTATGTCAAGGAAAGCCGCCTGGACTGGACTATCGTTCGCCCGGGGGCCTTCACGGACGGGAATCGTACCGGCGTGTATCGCCACGGCTTTCCAAGCACCGATAAGACGATCAAAGGAAAGATCTCGCGCGCCGATGTGGCCGACTTCATGTTAAAGCAGTTGACGGATCGAACGTACCTCCATGAAACGCCGGGCCTCTCGTATTGAGTATCCGCTGCCACGATTGCAAGGCGCTGCCTAACAGGCGTTAGGGGGCGCAGATAGGACGGCTAAGCCTTTCGCTACAGAAAACCGAGGTCGATATGATGAGTCGTGTAGCAGAACCTTTGCTGGCGGAGTTGGAGCAGGAGGCGCAATCGACGCGCCGCGTGCTTGAGCGGGTCCCCGACGGTCACCTTTCGTGGAGGCCACACCCGAAATCGACGACGCTTGGGGAGCTTGCCCTGCACGTTGCCACAATTCCCGGTGACCTCGCCAAATTGCTCTCTCAAGACACCTTCGATTTCGAGGGATTTGAGTATCAGGCTCCGGTGCTATCCTCAGCCGCCGACCTCATACCAGCGTTGGAAGCAAGTACCGCTGCTGCTGCGGAGTGGCTGAGTCGACTTGATGACCAAGCAGCCACAACGGTATGGCGAGCCACTGAGGGAAAGCGGGAGATCCTTGCGGCTCCGCGTATCGCATTGGTGCGGTCGTTGATCTTTAACCACTGGTACCATCACCGAGGACAGCTGGTAGTGTACCTCCGACAGCTGGAGGTACCGGTGCCAGCGATCTACGGCCCGAGTGCGGATGAGAATCCCTTTGACTCGTGAGCAACATTCCACGTTCGCCGTGCCAGTCGCGCCGCCTAACCAGCGTTTGCACCTGACGCGGGCGGTGTTTCGAGAAGTGGCCCTACATAGTCGTTAGTTGTGTTCAGTGGCGGGGCCGCTTCCTCAATCGGGTGCGGTCGTTGCCGCGCAGGTGAAACGCTGATCCGTCAGCTGGCGCCGAGCATGGTGTTCTCCGAGGTACTCGGTGATGACATCGCATAGCGAGACCCGATCGGAAGCAGCTCTCGTCGTTCTCGTACCTGAAGCCGATGCACTCGTGGGGCCCTTCCGTGAAAGATTCGACCGTTCCGCGTTGGAGGGGATGCTCGCACATATCACGGTCAATTATCCGTTTCAGCCAATGCAGAGCGATAGAGAGGTGCTGATCCAAGAACTCTCGGACCTCTTCTCCGGTTTCCCCTCTGTCAAATTCCAACTCACCGAATTGCGTCAGTTTCCAGATACCCTGTATCTGGCAGTTGAGCCCGAACAGCCATTCAGGGATATGGTCGAAGCGGTTGCCAATCGGTATCCAGAATCGCCGCCGTATGGGATGGCCCTTGATGAAATCATTCCTCACGTTACGGTTGCGGAGGAAACTCCTGGCGCTGAGTTCAGCGACATCGCCAAGGAATTTGCCGTGGCATCCAGAGGACTACTGCCGATCGAGGGAATGGCCCATGAGATCTGGCTTATGGACTACGAAGACCACGTTTGGTCCAAGACAGTCGCATTTGGCTTGGCGAAATGATCGAAGTGCTGGCGTATGTGAGAAAGAGACACCAGTAGTGCTTGCCACGCCAGCTGACCAGCGTCTGCACCTGGCGCGGGCGTCGCTCGGGGTGGTGGCCTTGGATTGTCGGTAGTCGTGTTCAGCGGTCCGGCCGTTTCCTCAATCGGGTGCGGTCGTTGCCGCGCAGGTGAAACGCTAATCCGTTATGCGGGACTTCGACACACATAGAATCCGGACCTGTTATCTTGCGCGCGAGAGGGGGACGATATGACGCATATACAGAGGCATCCGGTTCGGAGGGCACTGCTTCTTGGATGGATACCGATCACTATCTTGGCGGCCTGCAATGGATCAGCGGACTCACAAAGAGCAGCGAACATCGAAACGGTCACACTGCTCCAGTCACTTTCCAGGTGGAACAACCTTGAATGACCGCGCCCGGCCCGGTGCGGTTTCACTACGAGCGGCAGTGGCGAGCGAAGGGGAAGCCGAAGGCGACGGTGGCGGCGGCGCGGAAGTTGTGCTGCTGTTTTTATTGGATGCTGAGAGAGGGCTGGAGCTACGAGGAGTGGCTCGAGCAGCATGAGCGGTTGGAGGTGCGCCCGGTGGCCCTGGTCTACTAAGCGCTTTGCTTGCCGAGGGTCCGTTGGTGGTACTAGCCTGCGCTGTATCGGCAGGGTTATGCTTTGCTGGAAGAGACCGACGGGCCTCGGCGATTCCCCACTATTGATGAATGCGCCGTTGAAAGCTGGTATTACCCCTTCGTTGGTAAAGGAGGCGAATCATGGCTCAGAACGGGGACGAAATTCAGGCGCCGGCCGGGAAGGGTGACCTGGAGGGCAAGCTGAGTGTGGTGGGATGGGGACTATTCATCATCTGGATTGGGATTGTATTCCTGGCGAGCATAAACGCTTGGGTTGCTTTGCTGGGTGTCGGAGTGATTACGCTGGGTATTCAGGTAGTCCGGAAGCTCGTCGGGCTAGCCCTGGAGGGCTTCTGGGTTATTGTCGGGTCCCTCTTTGTGCTGGGCGCGATCTGGGACCTGTTGGGCACGACAGTGCCACTGCTTCCGATTCTGCTGATCGCTGCCGGCGTGGGGCTGGTGGTTTCGATCTTCAAGCGCCAACAGGCCTGACCAGCTAATCCGTTGGACAGACACGCTGAGAATAGGCATGGCTAGCGAAAATGTGTCCGATCCTGTGAGGTGTCCTCGGTGCGAGATGGGCCTCCGATACCAGGGGACCAAGAAGTTCCACGAGGGCACGCAGTGGGGCGTGTTTGGGGACCTGGCTGAGCTCTTCGAGAATCGGGAGCATTTCGACGTATATGTGTGTCCGCGCTGCGGGCGGGTAGAGTTCTTCCTTGACGGGGTCGGCGAGGAATTCAGACCCCACTGATGCCGGAGCCAACCATCAGCAAGCTACGGCGCCGGTGAAACGCCGATCCGTTAGGCGGCGCAGTCGAAGCCGCCTGGCCCCTCCTGTGTGCTAGAGGCGAGCATCGTCCGCTGTGATGCTCTAGATTCCTCTCTCATTGATACCTGGCGACCTGCAACAGGCAACGTAGAACGGTTCGGGATCACAACCTCATGCAAGTTTTCCAGACTAGCCGTCCGTGGAACGGGGAGCGGCCCAAGACGCTTGTGATCGCATGTGGGCGATTTCAGGAGGAAGTCGACGAGTTCCTCCAATCCCATTTGACCATCGATCATTATGATCGCCTGTACGTGCCTGGAGGCGCCAGCGCGCTCGCGACGAGCAGTGCCGACAGCGTCCGCGTGGATCGATTCCGTAGCGAATCTCAGTTTCTGATTGCAGCGCACGGCGTCGAGCGGATCATATTGATGTTCCATGGTCCGGCCGCGGATGGCCCCACCGAGGCGTTATGCGGTGACTACATGCGGCGGCTGCCGGGTTCGTCGCCCTCAGCAATCCGTCGGCAGCAGGAACGGGATGCGGAACAAATCTGGCGCGATGGGTTGGGCGATGGAATCCGACTGGAGATCTATAGGTGCGAAGTGACGCGGGACGGGTTAGTGGGATTCGTCCGGATGTATGGTTGAGACGGCCGCCGAGTTGGCGATGAAGCATAGGCGTGGAGGTTGAGATGCTTCCCCAGGAGCTTCGAGAGCTTGTTCGGCATATGGAGTGGGCGGACGCGGTGGTCTGGAAATCGGTGTTGGCGCTGCCGCAAGCGCATTCCGATACCCGGATGCGTGAGTGTCTCCACCACCAGCACTTGGTGCAGTGGGCGTACCTTCAAATCTGGCGCGACGAGCCGGTTGATCTGCCGGACGTATTGAGCTTTGCAGATCTTCGCACCATCCACGGATGGGCCCGCGAGTATTACAGCCAGGCGCCGGTGTATCTCGACGGTCTCGGAGCGGAGACGCTCGAGCGGCAGGTACAGTTTCCCTGGGCCGAGCAAATGGTGGAGCGCTTTGGCAGCGTCAAGTCGGCGACGCTCGCGGAGACGATCCTTCAGATCACGTCGCATACGACGTATCACCGCGGACAGGTCAACACGCGACTTCGCGAGCTCGGAGGTGGTCCTCCCCTGGTCGACTTCATCGCCTGGATCTGGATGGGTAAACCTAACGCTGAGTGGGAGGATCATTGATTGAGGATCCTGCCTACCGGGTTCTGATCGCCGGTGCGAGCGGTTTCGCCGGCGGCGCCGTTCTGGGGCAGTGTCGTTGCTGGCAGAGGTGGGGCGTATCACGCGGGCGTCTGACGAGCGATAGAACTGCGAACGCGGTGGAAGCCGACGAGGTGTGGAGGAGGACCGAACAGTGAGCGATCTCCGACTCCGTGAGATTCTACATCTCCTCGAGCCGCCCGCCGGCAAGCGTTTGTGGTACGGTGGGGCCACAGTCGCTGGAACCCTTCGCGGTGTCACGCCCGAGCAGGCTGCATGGAAGCCGGCTCGCGGGCGGCACTCAATCTGGGAGTTGACGCTGCATCTGGCGTATTGGAAGTACGCGGTGCGCCGCAACATCGAGGACCGTGGGGTCTAGTCGCCGCTTACCGAAGCCGTTAAACGGTGGCCTTCGCTCACGTATCGATGAATCGGCTCTTTCGAATCGCAATAACCTTTATCGTCGCTGCCCTGCTTTTGTTCCTGGCTGACACGATCCTCCAGCCCGTGCCCATTCCCGCCGGTGCAGCGGTCCTTGGCGGGCTGCTGGTTATGTGGTTGAGAAGTGGACCGCGCTGCGTGTGGCTGGCCGCCGCATTGGTGATCGGCGGGTTGCTTGGAACGGGGGTGCACCTGTCTATACACCTGACCGGCGGAAGCACACTACCCGAAGAGGGTGTCCCGGCACATGTCGCGGCGGACGGTATCCTCGGGCTAACAGTGGGAGCGCTGGTCCTTCTTCTTGTTGCTTTGGTCGTTCGGATGCTACCGTGGAAAGCTGATGCTTGAATCCTCCATACGCCCGCTTACTCCGGCGGAGCGGCGACTTCTAGGCGCCAAGATCCGCGATCTCGAGTCGCGCCTGCGTCGGGGACCCAAGGTCCTCATTCCGGGTGTGGTGGTCCTCGTGATTCTCTGGGCGCTGACCCTCATCGTCTCGGGGTCGTCGTGGCTGATCGTGACCTTTTTCTGGATTGTCGTTGGGGCCGGCATCCTCGTTTGGGTCCGGCACGATCTCCAGAAGGATTTCGGAGTTTTTCGCGACCTGTTGGGCGAATACGAGTCGGCTCGCCGAAGGAACGAAGCCGAGGTGTTCGAGGTGAAGGCGAGAGCCTTCGCCGAGTTCGAGGAGGTAGAGGACGAGGGCGCGTGCTACGCTTTCGAGATCGGCGGCAATCGGTTGGTCTTCGTCCTCGGGCAGGAATTCTACCCGCAGGCAAAGTTCCCCAGCCACGACTTCTCGCTCGTATACATCCTGAACGAGAGGGGAGAGCCGGTAGACATGGCGATCGAGAAGCGGGGGCCCAGTGTGCCCCCAGCCCGAACGATACCTGCGGCCGCCAAGTTCGAGCTCGAGATTCCAGAGCACCTTGAGGTATTCAACGGCAAGCTCAGCCAGATTGAAGGCCTTCTCAGCTCGGCTCAGCGGGGGTCGGGATGACCTGCAGCGGTGTGCGGACCGGGAGGTGCTGATGACCTACATGCTGTGCCGCAATCGAGTTGCGAACTTCGGGCGGTGGAAGGCTGTGTTCTCGTCTCACGCGGAGGCCCACCAGGACGCGGGCCTTAGTCTAGTCAAGATCTGGCGCGGTCTCGAAGAGCCCAACAACGTCTTCTTCATGTTCGAGGTTGCCAGCGTGGAAAAGGCCCGTGCGTTTGTCGGTGATCCCGCGGCCGCCAAAGCCGGAGAAGCTGCAGGCGTCCTCGACGGCGAGTATCACTTCGTCGAAGATGCAGGAGACGATTGATTGTGAAGAGAGCGCTCTCGAAAGAGCGCTCTCTTCAGAGTGGTCCGCGCTTAGCTAGCGCCGTAGCCGGCTAGGACGGCCAGAGCCAGGCGAAGGTGCCGGCGGTCAACAGCCCGTACACTAGCCCGTCGAAGGTCGACTTGACGGTCGTGCTCCAGGCGCGTTTCCACCAGATCGAGTTCTGCCACAGAGCTAACGCGTAGCCGAGGAAAGCGGTTGCCCCGGCAAAGCGGAAAACCGCCAGGTATTCGGCACCGGATCCCAACGCGCGCCCTGCTATGTAGGCGGTGAAGATACTCACAACGACGCAGTAGACGAACCACTGCGCCAGGCTCTTGCCCATCGCGGGTGGCCCGCTCGGCATGACCGTGAAAACGGCGACCGGCCCTTTGTTCATCTTCTCGATGAACGCCGGGTCCTTGCACTCCCTAGAGCCGATCGCACGGGGGGTCATATAATCACCCGGCGGGATGTCGAAGTTGCGGAGCGCATCCATCACCGCGTCCTCGTCCGACAGCTTCTTCACGTCATTGCGGTGATACGGGAGGAACATGTGAATGATGGAGCTGGCCAAGAACACGATGACCGCCGACAGGAGGATCGGCAACCATAATGACAGGACGGGGACCATCGGTGCCTCCTCGCGTTTCGCACGGGCACGGCCGCGCTATGTGGGCGCCGACCGCTGCACGGGTGCGCAGCCGGCAGCTGGGATACCGCGCGCTAGAAATGCGCAGGAAGGTCTGGAATATAGGGCGGTCCTGGTGGCGCGCTACCTGGCCTCAGCTCGCCTACTTTGGCTTGCGGCGCGCGAACTTGAGGCCCGACCACGTCGCGTCGATCGCGCAGATCTTGTAGTCGACCAGGCCATTGCTTAATCCGATCTGGCGCACGTCGTTCTGGGTGAGGTCGCTGGCGACGCCCGATGCCTGTTTCGGCCAAGCGATCCACATCCCGCCATCGCCGACCTTCGTTGCCAGGGCCCCGATCCGACGTTCCAACTCCGCCCGTGACTTTGTGAACCAGATGATCAGGTCGGCCGCGCCGAGTCGGCTTCGCAGCGTGACGGCGTCCGGCAACGCGCCCAGCGTCTTCTCGAAATCCGCCGGTGATCCGACCAGCGAGACCTTGTAGCCCGCTTTGATCCCCAGCTTCTTTACCAGCGGCGTTCCTGAGTAGCCGGCCAGGTTCGAGGGAGGTACAGCGGGCTCCGCCGGCGGGTTCGCGATGGCCCGCTTCAGCGAGCTACGTATTCGTCGCCACGTGGTGTACTCCGCATCCGGCAGTAGTTTCTTGACTCCCGCCACCTTCTTCGCATCGCCTTCCACGAACACGATCGGTACGTGACGAGTGGTTCTTGAGCCGCGGATGGCCAGCGCCACGTCACGCCCGTGCGATGGGATCCGTGTCAGGTCGATGATCACTGCGTCCGGAGGGTTGCGCCTCAGCTCCCTGAGCGTCTCCGGCGTTACCTCTGCGTGGTTCACCACGTAGCCGGCGGCTCGCAGCGTCGCCGCCCGCTTGCGCGCCGTTCCGGCGTTCCAGTGAACCAGTCGTAGCCTTCGTTTCGTCATCCTCTCATGCCTCGGCCAGCATTCTGTAGTGCGCCGACGGCCTGGGCAAGGTCGGTGCTGCGGGGCTGAAGCGTCGAGCCTTTCTCGCGCGTTCCGGCGCCCTAGATTGTCATCACTCTGAGATCCGCGGTCGAGCAGTTCCCATAGCGAAGGCGACGGTGCCGCTATGAAGATCAAGCTGAGCAGTGTCATGGTCGACGATCAGGGCAAGGCCCTGAAGTTCTACACGGAGGTCTTGGGCTTCGTTAAGAAGGAAGACATTCCGGTGGGCGAAGCCAGATGGTTGACCGTCGTGTCGCCGGAGGCACCGGACGAGGTCGAGTTGCTTCTCGAGCCCAACAGCAATCCCGCCGCGGAGACGTACCAGCGGGCGCTCTTCGAGCAGGGGATACCACTGACGGCGTTCTGCGTCGAGGACATCCAGAGCGAGTACGAGAGGCTGAGCAAAGAAGGTGTAGTGTTTGTCTCGGAGCCCATGGACGTTGGGACGGCAACCGTCGCTGTATTCAACGACACGTGCGGCAACCTCATACAGCTCTATCAGGTGTAGTCACTGCGGGGGAGCGGTGAAAGTCGAGACGCCCAAGAGGATTGCCACTATCGGTGGGATTCTCCTGTCCGTCAGCGGCGTGGTCAATGCGGTGCTCGGTGCACGAATAGCAGCACTATTCTACGACGCATATCCAGGTGGAAAGATGGGCCGTGTGGGGGTCGTAGCCGGCGTCCTGGCGATCGCAATAGGGATCATCATCGTGTTCGTCGTTGTCCCACTGTACGAGCGTCGTAATCGGTGGCTTCTTGTCCTGGCGGGCATTCTAACGATTGTATTCGGTCATGCAGGGGCAGTCGGCGGTGCGATCTATGTTGGCACGGTCGGGGTGGCGTTGTGCTACATAGCAGGCATATGGGTGTTGATTGTAGCCGTCAGGGGAATCTCTAGTGGCTGATCCTACCGTTCACGGGAGATGAAAGACTTCGTGTTCAAGGTTGCGCTAATCCTCCACATTCTAGGAGCCTCGGTTTGGACAGGGGGTCACCTCGTCCTGTCGCTGACGATCCTCCCGCGAGCGCTGCGCCAGCGCGATCTAGGTGTAGTCCGCAACTTCGAAGAGGGCTACGAGCGGATTGGACTGCCGTCATTGGCGATCCAGGTCGTCACCGGCCTGTGGCTTGCGCACCGACTCATGCCGCGCTGGGCAGATTGGCTTTCCTTAACTACGATCGCGAGCACGCATGTGGCGCTGAAGCTTTTCTTGCTGGTGCTGACGGTGGCTCTGGCGATGCACGCGCGCCTTCGCATCATTCCAAGGTTGAACGAGCGAACCCTTCCGATGCTGGCCGGGCACGTGATCGCCGTGACGGTTTTGGCCGTGCTGTTCGTGTTGGTAGGCGTCGGGTTTCGTACGGGAGGTCTGCTGTAACCGGAGGGAAACACCGTGAGGAACCTGAAAGTCGACATAATCAGCCTTCCGCCCATGCGAGTCGCCAGCGTGCGTGTCATCAGTGAGACGCCCGAGCGAGATGCCTGGGAGGAGATCGGCGCTTGGGCAGAGTCGAAGGGCCTACTTGCTGGTCCTGACGCCAACCCGGTGTTCGGCTTCAACAACCCGCCTCCAGCGGAAGGTCGCAAGGAATACGGCTACGAGTTCTGGATCCGTGTCGAACCGGATACCGAAGTGGCGGGGGAGCTCGAGGCAAAAGACTTTCCGGGGGGCCTTTATGCCGTGACGCGCTGCAAGCTTCACGGGGACCCCGAGGGCAATGTCCTTGAGGTCTGGAAGCGGCTGTGGGATTGGGTGCAGTCCAGCGGCTATGAGTGGCGCAGAACACACGAGCTGGAGAAGCCGGTGGATCCACTTGCACCCGAGGGAGAGCTGGTCCTAGATCTCTATTTGCCTATCGATGGTTGAGTGCTATGGGATTCCAGCCGCGAAAGAAGCGTTGCGGCGTGTGCTGCGCGGAAGGAGCTGGCGGTAATGATCGATACTGAGCTGAACGGCAGGGTCGCTTTGGTAACAGGCGGCAATAACCCACACGGGATCGGGGCAGCCACTGCGCGGGCGCTGGCCGCACAGGGCGTGGCCGTGTTCGTCCATTACTATCGCCAGACAGCAGGCGTAGCCGCTGAGGCCAAGACCGAGACGGATGAACCAGGCGAGCCCGGCCTGGAGTTGTATATGGCCATGCAGGCCAAGACTGCAGATGAAGTTGTCAGAGCGATTCGAGCAAATGGTGGACGGGCGGAGTCTTGGGAGGCGGACCTCGGGGATCCGGCTGTCGTTCCCGGACTCTTTGATCGGGCGGAGCAGGCGTTTGGGCCGGTCGACATTCTCGTCAACAACGCTGCAGACTACGAGGCGGACACGTTTCTGCCTCAGACCGGCCCCGAGGGTGACCGAGCCTTGTGGGCTGGGGGTCCCATCAGCTCCGCGATCACGGCGGAAAGCCACGATCGGCATTTTGCGGTAAACACGCGGGCGGTGGCTCTGATGACGGCGGAGTTCGCCCGCAGACACATTCAAAATGAGCGCCGCTGGGGCCGCATCGTCAACGTGAGTGCGGACTGTTCCCAGGGCTGTCCCGGCGAGATCTCTTACAGGGCGAGCAAGTACGCGCTGGAGTCGTACAGTCGCAGCGCCGCGGCAGAACTGGGACCGTTCGGCATCACGGTGAATATCGTCTCTCCGGGGCCGATCCAAACGGGATACATAGCGCCGGAGCTAGAGCCGGAGTTGGTGGCCGACATACCGTTACGAAGGGTCGGTCGGCCAGAGGACGTAGCCGACGCGGTCGTCTTTTTCGCCTCTGAGCAAGCCGGTTGGGTTACCGGGCAATTGCTGCTCGTTCATGGCGGACACCGTATGTCGCTAGGCCTTTAGGTTAGATGGTCGCCGCGATCGGCGTCGTCGTTCTCATCGTCGGGCTGATCTGCTGGATCGGTCAAAGCCTGACCTTCCTTGCACCCTCTGTAGCTGTGAAGCTCGGCCTCTTGGAGCCCGAAGAGGAGATGGACCCTACCTTATACATCATTGAGGCAAGAGCTCAAGGCCTGAACGACATGTTGTTGACGTGGACGCTGCCGTTGTCGGCCCTCCTGATGCTGTTAGAGCACCCGCTGTGGCCGTATCTGGGCCTGATCGGGGGCGGGATCTACATCTACTTCTCGGGAGTGATCATTCTAGCCCGCGTGTTTCTGAAACGGAGGGGCATGAAGGTAGGTCCGCCTTCTTCAGAGCGAGCCGCGTATGTCTTCGGCGTGATTTGGATCTTGTCTTCCCTAACCATGATCGCCCTGGCTTCGGCCGAGCTATCTGGCTAGGGTGAATCGGATCGACACGGCTGGAACACAATGAACGTCCTGCCTGGATTGTCGAGCGGATCGCTGATCGTGTTGTACTTCCTGCTCACGCTCATCGCGGTTTTCGTTGTCCTCGTTCTGTGGGCCCAGATCCGTTGCATCAGGGGCAGGCCCTTCAAGAACCCAGACGGTACGAAGGACGACTGGGAGGAGCAGAAGATCTTCTACGGGATCGCCTGGGCCGATGTGGCCATTGCCTGCCCAGCCTCTCTCGTCGGACTCGTCGTGCTCTTCACGGCTCCGCGCTGGGGCTTCTACATTCTGGCCTTGGTGAGTTTCTGGTTTTTGTGGGCCAACCTCATGACGACGGTAGCCAGCCTCCGTTTTGAGAGGCCGAAGATCACGCTGCAGTGGTTCATCGTTTTCCCGCTCGGAGCTTTGGTGGGCCTGGCCTACATCATCTGGACGTTCATTCACTTCGAGGCCATTTATGGCGTGTGAAGCCGCTGGCCGCCCGGCGAGTGGCGAACGGAGGTTTGATGAATGGCGCTGAGCGCATTCGACGATAAGTCAAGGACGCCTCGGGCTGCTGGCAATGGTTTCTTATCGGCAGGTTTTGTACTGGGAGAGAGAGCGGTGAAGGCCGCCCACGAGAGCGATCTGCCGGACTCGGTACTGGCCATGATCGATAGCGCCAGGAGGTATGTGGAGGGCAGGGGCGTTCGTATTGAGGTCAAGAGTAAGAGGGACCTCGACGCAACAAGGAAGCTCGCGGCCATCAAGATGGCGAACTAGGACCTTTCCAGGAGAGAGATAATCATGAGCCAGGCGGAACAAGACCGTCGTGTCGACTACATCGAGTTTGGGGCCACGGACATCGACGAGGCCAAGAGATTCTACTCGGAGATCTTCGGCTGGGAGTTCACCGATTACGGTCCTGAATACACGAGCTTCAACGATGGCAGGCTTGCCGGCGGTTTCCGTGCCGCAACGGAAGTAATTGCAGGCGGCCCGCTGGTCGTACTCTACGCTAGTGACCTGGAAGACATCGAAGCGAGAATCAAAGACTCCGGAGGCCGGATCGTTAAAGAGACGTTCGAGTTTCCGGGTGGACGGCGCTTCCACTTCACCGATCCGAGCGGAAATGAGCTGGCGGTCTGGTCGGATCGATGAGTCAGAACAATTGAACTTGTGCGAGGGACAATGAGCTGGAGGCGAGTCGCTCCGATTCTTGCCGCGCTATTGGTTGCCGTATCGCCCCAGGGGCGTGCTCAGGAACTTGCCTCCGTCGTGGGCCCGGTTGAGCACGTCTATGCGTCGCCCGGAGGCCTGGACTTGAAGGCCTACGTGTTCGCGCCTGCGGACGCGGAAGCGACGGCACCGCGGTCTGCCGTGATTGTCTTTCACGGCGGCGGTTGGCACATCGGATCCCCGGAGTGGGCGTTCTCGAGGGCAAGACACTTCGCCGGGCTGGGCATGGTAGCCATCGCCGCGCAGTACCGCTTGTCTGACCAGCAGTCGATCACACCGCTGGAATCGATGGCCGATGCGCGGGCGGTGATTCGCTGGGTGCGCTCGAATGCCGACCGCCTGGGTATCGCATCGGATCGGATCGCCGCCTACGGCTGGTCGGCGGGAGCACACCTGGCGGCATGTGCTGCGATCTTCGAGGACTCTGACCCGGCCGCGGCCGTCAGCAGCGCGCCCGATGCGCTGGTCTTCGTTTCGCCGGCCGTGTCACTCGAAGGCGACAGCTGGGCCCAGCGACTGTTGGGTGATCGGGCAAGCGTGGATGAGATCTCACCGGACATGCACGTTCGCGAGGGGTTGCCCCCAACGGTCATTCTCCAAGGGCGTACGGACACCGTGACACCGCTAGCGGGTGTACAGCGCTTCTGCGACCGGATGCGCGAGGCTGGCAACCGTTGTGATCTTCATGTCTATGACGGCGTCGGCCATCTGTTTACCCCTTCGAGTGAGCCGGACTCAGGATTGCCGAATCCAGATCCGGAGGTGCAGGCAGCTGCGTATCGCGAAGCGGACGATTTCTTGCGGTCGCTCGGATTTCTGTGAGCGGTATGTCTTGTAGTCGCGCCGTTCTGTTCTGTGGCCTTTCGGTTGAGCGAGAGTGAAATCGCCGAGATCGAGGCCAATCTCCCGGGATCGATCGATCTGATAAGGCTCGACTGATGGTTCATGATTGGAGCTGCTGGGGGTGTACCATGCACGAGTTATCACGCCGTGTTGTCACTGTCGCGGCTCTCGTGATGGTCGCCATGTCGTGCGGCGACCCGGGTCAGCGACCGCGCTCCGATATCACTCACCTGAGCTCACCGGAAATGGAAGCGCTGGACCTACCGTTCTCGGAAGCGGTTCGCGTCGGGGACATCCTGTACCTATCTGGCCAGATCGGTAACCTTCCCGGCACAACCGAGCTTGTGCCTGGTGGTATTACCGAGGAAACGAGACAGACCCTTGAGAACATACGCGCCGTACTCGAGCGCCACGGCTCGAGCCTGGATAGGATCGTGAAATGCACGATCTTCCTGGCCGACATCGGCGAGTGGCCGAGCATGAACGAGGTGTACGTTTCGTTCTTCGGCGAGGAGAAGCCGGCGCGGAGCGCGGTGGCCGGCAGTGGGCTCGCCCTCGGTGCACGCGTCGAGATCGATTGCATCGCGGTGATAGGGTACGGTGAAGGGTAACCAGCCAGCCGCTCTCCTAAATGTAGGGATTCCAGCCATGACGGAGAAAACAGATCGCGCCCAGGCCCCGCCGACGAAGGGCATTCGGATTCGCTGGCCGCGTTGGTATGACGCTGTGAACCGAATCCACTTCCTTGGCCGGGAGGATCGGTTCAGGGAATGGACCGTCGATCTAGCCGAGATAAAACCCGGTCGGACCGTATTAGATGTTGGTTGCGGCACGGGCAACCTCACGATGGCGGCGAAGGTACGAAGCGGAGCTGACGGCGAGGTCCACGGGATCGACGCCGCCCCGGAGATGATACTGGAGGCAGAACGGAAGGCGGCCGAGAGAGGGCTGGATATCCAATATCAGGTTGGCCTGATCGAGGATATTCCGCTCCCGGATGGCAGCTTCGACGTCGTGCTCAGCAGCTTGATGCTCCATCATCTTCCCAAGGACCTCAAGCGGCGCGGGGTAGCCGAGATAGCGCGGGTCTTGAAGCCTGGTGGGCGATTCGTGGCGGTCGACATCGACCCACGGCTGATCGGTAACCTGCGGACTGTTGCCGAAGCAATGGAGGCCAATGGCTTCGAGGAGATGAGACGCGGGAAGACGGGATTCAGGACCCTGTTCATCCCAATGCATTACCTGAGCGGGACGCACTAAACCCTGATGCGGGGGGGTTCGAGCTTTAGGAGGAGAGAATGGCTGGGTCAGTCTCCGGTATCGTCTCGGTGTTCATCTTGGTAGTAGGCCTTTCGTATCTGATTCAGGCCGACGAATGGGTTCGATGGATACAGGAGACCACTAGCAACCCGCAGCGGCTCCTGACGCTGGGCCTGTTTCTGCTGATCCTAGGGGTGGCGCTAGTCAGCGCTCACAACCTGTGGGTTGCAGATTGGCGCGTGGTGATCACGGTCTTCAGTTGGGGGGCCGCGGTGAAGGGCGCTCTCTTGCTTCTGTTTCCCCAGATGGGGCGGATGTTCCCCCGCTGGTCCGAGAGCTTCCTTCGGCGCTATATGAGAGTGGCTGGAGGGTTGTGGGCTATCCTGGGAGCGTGGCTGTGCTACGAGGTATGGTTCGCCGCATAAGTGGAGCCGTCAGCTCGAGGAGGGTCGCTGGATGAAGTTGCCATCAGAAGGCCGAGAGCTTCAGAAGATCCCTGGCGTAGGGCCCAGTCTCGCTGGCGATCTGCACGACCTGGGTGTCCGGCGTGTGGATGACCTGCGCGGGGCCGATCCCGAGGAGCTGTATCGGAAGCTGTGTGCGATTCGTGATGCACCAGTCGATCGGTGCGTTCTCTATGTGTTCCGATGCGCCGTGTACTACGCCGGCCATCGCGAGCACGATCAAGAGCTCCTAAAATGGTGGAACTGGAAGGACCTTGCGGACGATGACAGGCAAGCACCGGGAAGATTTGACTGAGACCTGTGGATCGCATAGCGCAAGTGACTGGAGCGGACGTTCCTGCGGTGGAGCGAGCGCTCCTGCTTGGGCGGACCGGGCGAGACGCATGCGGTTGACGATTACCCCGAGTGGTGTTCGATCGGCGGAACCCGAAGACGCGGTGGGCACGCTGGTCAGAACAGACCGCGAGGGTGTACTGGGGGATGTGGGAGCCAATTTCTGCAGTCACGTCCATCATTTCGCGTCGTCCGAGTCCGCCGCCGAGTTCGTTGCCCGCGTTCCGGGTCACTATGTACTGGGAATGGATAAGTATCACGAAGCGGCGCGGGGGCTCTACAGCGCGATCTGGTCGTGACCACGGGAGAACTGCAGTCGTAACAGCACTCTCATTTCAGTCCAACAGGGAAGGTCTTCAATGCTGAGGCACATTTCCACTTTGCTCTTGGCGCTTCTTGTCGTGGCCGGGAACGATGCGAGCGCTCAATCGGTGCGCGCCCGGGATCTCGGAATCCCGTTCGATGGAGAGCCGGGCCCCCTGAACGCGATCACCGACGTGGCGGGCGTGGAAGTGGGACACGTGACGCTGATCGAAGGGGAGGGCGCGTTGCAGGTGGGACGAGGGCCGATTCGAACCGGGGTGACCGCGATCCTGCCGCGGGGAAGTGAGGTCATCCCGGTCTTCGCGGGCTGGTATTCATTGAACGGCAACGGTGAGATGACGGGCACGACGTGGGTGGAGGAGTCGGGGTTCCTGGAGGGTCCGGTCATGATCACCAACACGCACAGCGTGGGAGTGGTACACGACGCGGTAATCGAGTGGATGCGAGATCGCCGGGCCTACGACCGGCTCGGCCGCAGGGTGTGGTGGTCTCTGCCTGTCGTCGCCGAGACCTGGGACGGAACGTTGAACGACATCAACGGCTTCCACGTTAGTAAAGAGCACGCCTTTCAAGCGCTGGAGGGGGCCACGGCGGGTCCGGTGCCGGAAGGAAACGTTGGTGGGGGCACCGGGATGATCTGCCATCGGTTCAAGGGCGGGATCGGGACGTCCTCGCGACGCGTCGGCTCCCACACGGTTGGCGTACTGGTGCAGTGCAACTACGGTGGGCGGCGCGGGCTGAGGATCGCCGGGGTGCCGGTGGGGGCCGAGATCACTGACCTCATGCCGGAGTATGGTGGAGCGGGCGACGCCGGAGATGCCGGCTCGATCATCGTCGTGGTGGCCACGGATGCACCGCTGCTGCCGCATCAACTTAAGCGGCTGGCACGCCGGGTGCCCATGGGCATCGGGCGGGTGGGCGGAATCGCCAGCAACGGATCGGGCGACATCTTCGTCACGTTCTCGACGGCCAACGCAGAGGGGTGGCACGACACCGAGGTGACGACAGTCGAGATGTACCCGAACTCGAGGATGACGCCGTTCTTCGAGGCGACGGTCGCAGCGGTGGAGGAGGCCATCGTCAACGCGATGGTTGCCGCGCGAACGATGGAGGGGATAAACGGGAACCGCGCCCACGCGATTCCGCACGAGCGGCTGCAGACTATTCTCGAGCGTTACGGCCGGCTGGAGAGATAGCAGCTGGCAGACTGATCTGCGACAGGAGGCGCGAGCTTTGATGACGATTCACGACCTTCGTAGGACGTCGGACAACAGCCTAGCTGGCATGCTTCGATTGTTTCTTGCTGCTCTCTTCTTAATGACCGGTGTCATGAAGCTCGCGGTACCGATGCTGGCCGACGCCTTCTCCGGACAGCTGCTGGCAGCAGGCCTTCCGTTCTACGCGCTAAGTCGCTGGACCGTGCCAATCGTCGAGATTCTTCTCGGGTTCGTTCTCGCCGTCGGTCTACTCGTACGGCCGGCGGCCGTGGTTGTGGTGGGTCTAATGTGCGTCGCGACGTACGTTCACCTGGTCGTTGACGATCCATCGCTGTTCCCACTGCAGCCCGGCGAGCCATTCATACCACTCGTCGTGATCGTGATGAGTGGGTACCTGCTGTGGCGTGGGGGCGGGGCCTGGAGCCTCGATCTGAGAGCTACGGATTCTGCTTACTGACTGGCTTTTGCGGCTATGGCGCGCCTGTAACGCACTGCGCATCTTAGCCGGGTCCTCGATCAGCGAAGCCTCTCCACCCGGTCGTGTGCCGCGTCCGGGAGCTAACGATCTTGGAGGGAGCCAGAAATGCACGAGAAGAGCGTCGACCTACTGAACCGGGCGGTCGCCGAGGAGCTCTCCGCCGTTCACCAGTACATGTACTTCCACTTTCATTGTGACGATCAGGGGTATGATCTGCTGGCTGGCCTGTTCAAGCGGACGGCGATAGAGGAGATGATCCACATCGAGCGGGCGGCAGAGAGGATCCTCTTCCTCAAAGGAGAGGTAAAGATGGAGGCGTCGGAGGCGGTTCAGGAGATTCACGATGTCCGTAAGATGTTGGAGCGCGCCGCTGCGATGGAGGCGCAGAGCGCGAAGGAATACAACGAGTGGGCTAACCAGAGCGGCGCAAACGCCGACTCAGCGACCAAGCGCCTGTTCGAGGATCTCGTTGCCGATGAGGAGAGGCATCACGACCAGTACACGACCGAGATGGAGAACATCGAAAAGTTCGGCGAAGGGTACCTGGCTCTGCAGTCCATCGAGCGTAGCAAGGGCTTGTCGGCGGGGACAGGAACTGAGTGAGCTCGGCTCATGTTGAACGACGCACGGTAGTGGTAGCGTGACGATGAGCCGATACCGTCTCTATCAGGTCGACTCTTTCACGACCGAGAGGTTCCAGGGTAATCCAGCGGGAGTCGTGCCGAATGCCGACGGGCTCACCCCGGCCCAGATGCAGGCCATCGCGCGTGAGCTCAACAACTCGGAAACGGCATTCATTCACCCGCCTGACGCGCCCGATCATGATATAGTAGTACGATTCTTCACGCCCACCATCCAAGTGCCTTCCTGCGGGCACGCGACGATCGCCGCCCACTACGTTCGGGCGGTCGAGAACGACCTGCCCTCGTGTACCGTAGTCCAGAAGATCGGAGCGGGCATCCTGCCGGTAGAGGTGGTTCGTGATGACTCGGATTACCGGATCGTGATGACCCAGGGGGCTATCGAGTTCGGCGAGCCGTTCGACTCCGCGCAGGTGGATGAGATCGCTCAGGCGCTGGGCCTGGCTGCCGGCTCGCTCGACGAGCGGTGTCCGGTCCAGATCGTCTCGACCGGCCATTCAAAGGTCCTGGTGGGGATCGACTCGCGAAATACCCTCAACTCGCTCACACCCGATCTGGCGCGTCTGGCGGAGCTCAGCGGCCGCATCGGATGTAATGGCTACTACGTGTTCACGCTGGCTTCGGCCGCCTCCGACATCCTAGCCCACGGGCGCATGTTCGCACCGGCGATAGGGATCCCCGAGGACCCGGTCACAGGGAACGCCAATGGGCCGCTGGGCGCGTATCTCGTCAAGCACGGCCTGGCGACCGCCGAGGGTGGAACGTTGACGTTTCGTGCCCGGCAGGGTGAAGCACTCGGCCGCCCGGGGGTTGTCGAGGTCATCGTGGAAGCGGAGGGCACGACGCCCAAGTTGGTCCGGGTGGCGGGCCGCGCGGTGATCGCGTTTCGGTCGGAACTGGAACTGTAGTGCCCCAGGGGTGCTGCGGAGCAGAAGCTCATGGGAAGGCTAGAGGAAATCTCTCGGAGACGTAAAGCGGCGCACAAGAAGCTTCTCGACCTCGACTCGAAGGTCTATCGCGCCTTTCTGGACATGGAGCGGGCGGCTTTTGCCGATGGTGCACTGCCGAAGAGAACCAAGGAACTGATCGCTGTCGGGATCTCGGTGGTAATCGACTGCGAGTCGTGCATGCAGTGGCACATCGAGCAGGCGCGTGACGCGGGCGCCGGCGAGCGCGAGGTACTCGAGGCCGTGGAGGTCGGCATGGAGATGGGCGGTGGCCCGGCGACGGTCTCGGCCCGCTTCGCCCTCGAGGTCATTGAGGCAGCGTATAGCTGATCAGCGAGGCCACAGATGAAAACCGGTCGTCTGCAGGCCCTGACGACTCCCGGCGTTGCGTGGGTGAACCTCGCCCTCGCCTTGGCGCTGCATGTTCTGGACGAGGCGCTACACGGCTTCCTGTCGTACTGGAATCCGGCGGCCCTGGCTATCCGCGAGCGGACCTCGTCGGTGGTCCCTCCGACGTTTTCCTTCGAGGTCTGGCTGATCGGCCTGATCGTGGGTGTGATCCTGCTCTTGGCGCTGTCGCCGTTGGCCTTTCGGCGCGCGAGGCCGATGCGACCTTTGGCGGTCGCGCTATCGGTCCTTATGGTGTTGAACGCCGGCACCCACTTTGCCTGGTCGCTGGCAAGGAGCGAAGTCGTACCTGGCACCTATTCTTCACCTATTCTCCTGGCGGCAGCACTGCTCCTCCTGGTAGCCGCGGTTAGGAATTGGACGCCATCGAGTTCGCGCCGTTCGCCGGATGCAGGCCCGGTCTGATCTTCGACCTGCTGTCCGAGAGCTACGCTCCGCTGCTGGAGCAGCTTCCCGATACGAAGGTCTCGGAACTGCTTCAAGACTGGCGGGAGTACGACGCGTCCGTCTTCGGCGAGCCTGACACTGTGGGCGCTAGCGGTTTTGTGACTCGTGTGGAGGGGACAACCATCGGTTTTGCATCGTGGAATCCGACGAACTGGCCGGCCGTCGGGATCATAGGCCACAACTGCATAAAGCCAAGGTACGCATCCAAGGGTTACGGTCGTGGCCAGATCATGGAGATCTTGCGCCGCTTCACCGAGGCGGGCTTCCAAACGGCGAGCGTTCGGACGGACGAGCATCCGTTCTTCGCGCCGGCGCGCCGTATGTACCTGAGCTGCGGGTTCGAGGAGGTGGCCCGCTACCGCGGCGAACTGCTCGATGAGTACGCTATGATTGAGTACGAGCACCGCTTGGATGTGTGTCTTTAGACGAGGAAGCCGACCATGATTGACATCGAGGAACGTGACGAGGTTCAGCCTCTGTGCCCGCATTGCGAGCGAGCACTGAGGACCGTCTGGTACCGGCAGCTCAAGGGGGTGTTCGGGAGGCGCTACCTCTACTTCTGTTCGGACTGCCACAAGGTGCTGGGCATCTCGCATCGCAAGGGATTCTGGATGGGCTAAGAGATGCGAGTCAGCAAGTGTATTCGCTGTAAGGCGTTTCCGTGCGGCGATGTAGAGCACGATTGCTATGTCGTCCCCGGCATAGAGGTCGATCCCAAGAGGATCGCCATCGCGATGATTGCCGAGGCCGCGCCGGCTAATCCCGACGACTACTACTACGCGAAGGGCAAACCGTTATTTCAGGAGACCACCGTGCAGGCGTTCCGTGATGCCGGTGCGGATGTTTCTTCGGTCCGGGACATCGTCAAGCTCGGTGTCTACCTTACGACGGCCGTGAAGTGCGGTAAGACAGGGTACGGAATCCAGGCCGGGACCATCAACGAGTGCTCTCTGCTACTCGAGCAGGAGCTCACGCTCTTCCCGAAGCTGAAAGCGATCATGCTGATGGGGGATGTGGCGATCAAGGCGATGAACTACATCGCCAAGAGGGCCGGCGCGGGTAGGGTGACCCCAGCGGGATCCACCTACAAGATCCGTGGCGGATGTTTCTGTTACCGGGGGATACAGGTGTACCCCTCGTACCTGCAGGCCGGCCCCAGCTTCTTCATCGAGAAGAGCAAGCGCCAGATGATTGCGGAAGACATTGGGAATGCACTGAAGTTGCTGAAGCCCTAGCATGCGGTCACAGTGAGACGGCAAGATAGGTGCCGGGGTGTCGCGAACGCACTGTGGGACCGGTGCTGGCCTTTATGTCACTCCTGCGGCTAAGTTTCATACAGTAGAGTCCGACTTACCCCCGCAGCCGCCGTACAGAACGTTGAGTCAGGAGATCAGTGCAGGTCGAGCGGAAGCCGGCGCCGGGCCGGAACTGACCGGCGAGGACAAGCAGAACTTGCTTCGCCTCGCTAGGCAGACGCTCCACGACTACCTAGGTGCAGGTAAGCTACCCGAAATCCACACCGATTCGCCCGCGCTGCTCGAGCGGCGTGCGGCCTTCGTTACGCTCTGGAGCCGAGCCTCCGGCGAGTTGCGGGGCTGTCGCGGCGAAGCGTACCCGCGCGTATCGCTGATCGAGTCGGTGGTGCAGATGACGATTGCCGCCGCAACGGACGACCCTCGGTTCCCTCCAGCTACCGCTGAGGAAGTGCCGCACCTGCGAATCGAGATCAACGCGCTCACACCGATGAAGCCGATCCGCCCGGACGAGGTCGTGGTGGGCCGCCACGGCCTGAGGATCGTATGCGGTGGCGCCACGGGGCTGCTGCTTCCGGAGGTACCGGTAAGGTACAGCTGGGACCGCGAGGAATACCTGCGCTGGGTGTGCAAGAAAGCGGGACTGGCACCCGATACCTGGCAGGGTGAGGACGTTCAGCTGTACGCCTTCGAGAGCGAGTCGTGGGGCGAGGAAGAATAGCGCGACCCGGCGCTACAGGCCCGGAGATCACAAGTATGCAATACAGGATCGATTTCGAGTCCGCCCCATGGGACAGTCCTATGCCGGGGCTCCGCCACAAGTTTGTCGAGCATGGTGGAAGGCGGTTGCGCCTGGTCGAGTACACGGAGGAGATGGAGCCACACTGGTGCGAGAGAGGGCACGTCGGCTTCGTTCTGCAGGGGCGACTCGAAATCGAGTTCGCCGATGGGACGTCCGTGTTCGGGCCCGGCGACGGCGTGTTCATCCCGTCGGGCGAGGAGCACAGGCACATGGGGCGTGTATTGTCGGGTCCGGTGCGCGCGCTGTTCGTTGAGGATGCAGAAGAGTAGAGCAGCTGCGGTCCTTTCACTCGATTAGCTTCTGGAAATGACTGCGCGGAAGACTCGCTGATGGCCATCGAGCTCGATCACGTATTCGTCGCCGCTGCGCCGGGCGGCTCGGAGATCGCCGGTCTGCTATCGAGAGGTTTCGCCGAAGGCCGGACGAATGCACACCCCGGCCAGGGTACGGCCAGCCGGGGTATCTTCTTCGAGAACGCTTACCTCGAGTTCATCTGGCTCGTCGACCCGGCGGAGGCGGCTTCGGAGGGCATCCGGCGAACGCGTCTGCGAGAGCGAACCGATCCGGGGCACCCGGCGAACCCGTTCGGCATTGGGATGCGGTCGCCGGAGGCCGAGGCGGACCTTCCGCCGGGGGCGGACCTTCCGTTCGGGACCTGGGACTACGCTCCGCCGTACCTGCCGGCCGGTGTCGTCATCCCGGTGGCTCTGAACTCCGAGAATCCCGACGAGCCCTTCCTATTCTTCCTTCCTTGGAGCCGCGGGCCCGGGTGGGATGTCCCTGACCATCCCAACGGCGCGCGGGCGATCACGGGTGTCTCGATCGTCATTCCTGACGGCGCGGGGTCAGTATCGCCGGAGCTCGAGGCGTTCTCGGGGCTCGGAGTGGTGGCGGTCGAGCGGGGGCCCGAGCCGTTGATGCAGATCGAGTTGGACGGAGGCGCGAGAGGCGATCGCGTCGACCTCCGTCCTGCGGTGCCACTTCTCGTCCGGTGGTAGGGTCGGCCGAGCAGGCTTGCTGGCCCAAGGCGCAGGTCTCATCTATAGAGTATTAGGAAACGCCGCCCACGCCGAGCCCGTGCAGCAGGAGTGGCACTGCCGATAGGCGTCGAGGTATCGAGCACGGGCGCCGCCATGAGGAGGACCGATGGCCAGCAACGTTCGCCGAGTCAGCTACTTCCACACCGCGGTCCAGGACCGACCCGGTGAGGCATACAAGCTACTGTCCCAGCTAGCGGAGTTCGGCATCAACCTGCATGCAATGACCGCCATACCCATGGGTCCTCTGCGGACGCAGCTGACGCTGTTCCCGGCAGACGCGTCGAAGATGGAGAGTGAAGGAAAGAAGGCGGGTCTCAGCCTCGATGGGCCATACCCCGCATTGCTGATCCAGGGCGATGACGAGCCGGGCGCATTGGTGGGTGTCCACGAGCGGCTCTACCAGGCCAACGTCAACGTGGCAGCCGCCACGGGTGTAGCGGATGGCAGAGGGCACTACGGCTACGTCCTCTACTTCAGGCCTGAGGACTTTGACAAAGCCGCTGCGGCCCTAGAGGTGTGAGTTAGCATGGGAAGATTCGCGCTGGGGTTCGTACTGGGCCTGGTCGCCGGGGTAGTGCTGACCGTGGTGTTCTTCGTGGGGGTCGTGACCCGGGGCGGGCCGTCGCTGGTATCGACGGTCTACGCACCTGAAAAGGTCCGAGTCGGCGAGCCGTTCGCTATGAGGGTCGTGGCGTACAACCCTCACCCGGAAGACGTTCAGCTGCATAGCATCGACATCGACGAGTCGTTCATCGATGCGTTCGAGGTGCTGGGGATCGAGCCGCGGCCGACCGATTCGACGCGGATCCCATTGTTGGACCAGAAGAGCTGGTTCTTCGAGCGCGACGTGGAACCGGGTGACAGCGTGGAGGTAACCTTTACGCTGAGCCCGATCCAGGTAGGGGTGCCGGTGGGAAACGTCGAGATCTGCAACACCGCGGTGGATTGTACGCCGCAGAGCCCCAGAGTCGAGGTCATCGGCAGGACTCCATAGGCGCGGCCAGATAACCAGACCATCAAGAGAGGACCGCATGAACGATAGCCCCAACCCCCAGCAATGCCTCGCCTGCCAGAGAGGGACGGATGTTACACCGCTGATCCCTTTGGAGTACCGCGACTCTACGGTTTGGATCTGCCCGCAGCACCTGCCCGTACTGATCCACGATCCGGCACAGTTGATCGGCATACTACCCGGCGCTGAGGGTCTGAGTCCGGCGGACCATAAGGACTGAGGCGAATCAGTGGCACCCGCTGGTCCCATCTGCGGCGGCGCCGTATGTTGAGGCGACCCCATCGTGCTACGAAACCCGATAGGAGCTGCGCTGTGAGACCGAACGGTCCCCTCAGAGTCGCGCCGGCTGTAGCACTGCTGGCGTTGCTGCTCGGCCCGCCAGCCCTGCTCGCCCAGAGCGCGCGGTTCGAGCAGTTCGGCGAGACCAAGCCGATGGCCGGTGAAGTCGCTCCCGACTTCACTCTGAAGACTTTGGATGGCGAGCGTTTCACTCTCAGCGAGGTCTACGCCGCACAGCCGGTGGTAATCGAGTTCGGCTCGTACACGTGACCCCCATTCCGTCGGCGGTCCGCCGACGTCGAAAAGGTTCGCGAGGAGTTCGAGAGCCAGGTCACGTTCATCATCCTCTATCAACGAGAAGCGCACGCCGGCCAGATGATGTTCAGCGAGATCGAGCAGCCCGAGACGTACGAAGAACGCAAGGAACTGGCCAAGAAGACGTGCGATGAGCTTCATATCGCGACGACCGTCGTGATCGACGATATGGAGAATACGGTCCGCGAGGCCTACGGTGGATTGCCCAACAGCGCGTACATCATCGACAGGGGAGGCGTCATCGTTCACAAGGAGGCCTGGGCGCGACCGGGTGAGTGGCCGGACGTACTTCGCGGTCTTGTGGAAGACGATAGCTAGGCGGGGAGTTCGGCGTGGGAGTTGGCCCAGCGGGAAGTTCATCTTCCGCTGGGCCGTTGCTTGTGGGACGTACCTATTATAGGAGGTCGTGTCGTGTCCAAGACCCTGACGGCAGCCCTGCTCGCGATCTTAGCTGGTTGGGGAGGGGCGGGGGCGCAAACACCGGGCGCCTATCTCGGCGAGCTCAACTGGCCGGAGGCAGAGACGCGGCTGCGCGAGGCGCCGCTGGTCATCCTCCCGTTCGGCGCCGGCGCCAAAGAGCACGGCCCGCACCTGCCTATGAACGCGGACCGGAAGGTCATGGAGTATCTGTGCCAGCAGGCGGTGGACTCTCTGCCGGTGCTGGTGGCGCCGCCGATCCTGCACGGTTGGTTCCCGGCCTTCCGCGACTATCCAGGCACCGAGGTGGGAGACTCCGACATCTTTTCAGGCTATGTCTTCGAGCTGGCCCGTTCGCTGGTCGAGCACGGCGCCCAACGCATCGTCTTCCTGAACACGGGCATCAGAAACGCCACGGGCCTGCCGATCGTTATCGCAGCGCGAGAACTTCGCGTGCGCACCGGCACGCCCACGCTCGTTGTCTCTTGGGACGATCTCGAGACGCCGGAGATCAATGCATTGCAGGAGCAGGTCGTTGGAGGTCACGCAGACGAGATAGAGACATCGATCAACCTATTCCTGCAGCCCGAGCTAGTGAGCGACGACCTGCCGCCGGCCGACTACGGGGAGAGTAGGCCGAGAGACTATCCCGGCTACCAACCGGGCCTCTTCTCCCGCGACCCGTCAGATCCTGCGTACTCGGAAACGGGCTACTTCGGCGATCCCAGCCTGGCGAGCGCGGAGAAAGGCGAGGCGGCGCTGGCGATCCTAACGCGCCAGTGGCTGGCGGCCCTGAGAGGGTTTTCGACGGCGCCGCGCAATGCCCGGCGGTGACTTTGGCATGGAGACGAATCGATGATCTGGAAAACGCTGGAAAAGTATAGTGACGTTGGCCTGCTGGTCGTGAGGCTCGGCTTCGGTCTCGGCTTCATCTACTTCCACGGCTGGGGGAAGCTGACCGGCGGCCCGGAGCGCTGGGAAGGTGTGGGCGGGGCGATGAGCAGCTTGGGAATCGGTTTTGGCCACACGTTCTTCGGGTTCCTCGCCAGCCTGGCCGAGTCGCTGGGAGCCCTGTTGATCGCTGCGGGACTATTCTTCCGGCCGGCATGCGCCGTGCTCTGTTTCACGATGTTCGTAGCCACGGCGAACCACATCATTACGGGGCGCGGGAGTCCGGCCCACGCGTTCAAGAATATCTGGGTGGCTCTGGGACTCATGATGATCGGCCCCGGCAAGTACAGCCTCGACGCGTGGTTGGGCCGGAGGATGAGCGGAGGCGTTGCTGATGTATAGCAGGTTGACTATCCGTGGCATGGCCTGGGCGCTGACGGTGGCGGGAGCCGTCGTGGCAGCGGCGGTCGAGGCCGGCGCTCAAGGGTCATACGAGCCGGCCCCGGAGAACCTGGCGACTCGCTCCTGGTTCCAGGACGCCAAGTTCGGGCTGTTCGTGCACTGGGGCATCTACAGCGTGCTGGGCTCCGGCGAGTGGGTGATGGAGGTGCGGCGCATACCGGTCGCCGACTACGAGAAGTTGCCCGATCAGTTCAACCCGATCCGTTTCGATGCCGCCGAGTGGGTGTCGTTGATCAAGGCGGCGGGCATGAAGTACATCACCATCACGGCGAAGCATCACGACGGCTTCGCGATGTTCGACTCGCGGGTCTCGGACTGGGACATCGTCGATCGCACGCTGTACGGTGAGGATGTTCTCGCGCAGCTGGCTGAGGAGTGCCGACGCCAGGGCATCAAGCTTTTCTTCTACTACTCGCAACTCGACTGGCATCACCCGGATTACTATCCGCGCGGGCGCACGGGGAATAGCGCCGAGCGGCCTGAAGAGGGCGACTGGTATCGCTACCTCGATTACATGGACGAACAGCTCCGCGAGCTGCTCACCGGGTACGGTGAGATCGGCGGCATCTGGTTCGATGGCATGTGGGACCGGCCCGACGCGGACTGGCGGCTCGAACGTACCTACTCGATGATCCACGAGCTGCAGCCGCAGGCGCTCATCGGCTCCAACCACCACGATACGCCCCACCCCGGCGAGGACTTCCAGATGTTCGAGAAGGATCTGCCGGGGCAGAATACGGCCGGGTTCAATACGGCGGAGGTGAGCCGGTTGCCCCTGGAGACGGCCGAGACGATGAACCAGTCGTGGGGCTTCAACATCACCGATCGGAGCTACAAGAGCACCCGCGAGCTGGTGCGGTATCTGGTCCGAGCTGCGGGCAGCAACGCCAACTTCCTGCTCAACGTCGGCCCGATGCCGAACGGCAAGATCCAGCCCGAGTTCGTGACGCGGCTCAGGGAGATGGGCGCCTGGCTGGAGCGCTACGGCGAATCGATTTATGGGACGCGCGGTGGGCCGCTGGCGCCGGACCTCTGGGGCGTGACGACCCAGCGCGACGGTAAGGTCTACGTGCACGTGCTCGACTGGAGCGGTCCGATCCTGGCGCTGCCGCCGCTGCCGTGGCCGGTTCGCTCGGCCCGGCTGCTGCGCGACGGCAGCATCGTGAGGTTCGAGAACAGAGAGGACGGCCTGCTGTTGAGCCTACCGCCGCGCGGCGACGACGTGATCGACGAGATCGTGGTGCTGGAGGTCGGCGAGTAACTGGAGTGGAGTGAACGGATGAGGACACTTGTGACGGTTGTGCTCCTATTGTACCTGCCGCCCGTTGTGGCGACGGCGCAGAACTATGTGTCGGCGGAGGGCAAGTTGAAAGTCGCATTGGTGAAGATGCCGTATTCCGGCGCGCGCAACGTGCCCGAGCTGTCGGACGTGCCTGACTACCTGGCCGAAGGCGGTATAGAAGCGCGCCTTGCAGAGCTGAACGTAGAGCTCAAGCCGATGAGCACCGTCGCGCTGACGCCGGAGGAGCGGCGCGAGTACGGCGAGTGGCACCGGTTGGGGCTGGCGAACGGGCACCTGGCGAAGATCGTCGCGGCCGACCGGCGCGACGGTTACCTGCCGGTAGGTCTTTTGGCCAACTGCAACGCGTTGATGGGGATGCTGGGTGGATTGCAGCACTCCGGCCCGTCGAGCCGCCCGCTCAAGGTGGGGCTGGTCTGGATCGACGCGCACGGTGACTTCAACACCCCAGAAACGACGCTCAGCGGGATGTTGGGCGGCATGCCGGTGGCGGTCTCCGCCGGATTGGCTTTGACGCGGCTGCGGCTCGAGTCGGGCCTCGATCCCGCGTTGCCGACCCGCTACATCGTGATGGCCGCGGTGCGGGACACCGACCCGCTGGAGCAGGAGCTCATCGACCGCTCCGACATCGAGCACATTACGGTCGAGGACATCCGGACGCTGTCGGAGAACATCCATTATCAGATGGAGCGGTTGTCCCGGCTGACCGACGTGATCTACGTGCACATCGACGTGGACGTGCTGGATCCGCGTGAAGTCCAAGGGCACTCGCTGAACGTGCCCGATGGACCGACGAGCGTCGAGCTTTCCGCCGCGCTTACGGAGATGTTCCGTTACGAGAAGGTTGCGGCCTTGGGGATCGCGTCGACGCCATCGGGTGAGCGTGACCCGGATGGCCTTTCGCGGGAGGCAGCGTACCGGCTGATTGAGGGGGCGCTGGAGGGGGTCAAGCGCCGCTGACACCGCCGTCCCCTGATGCCGGGCGTCGAAATGAGAAATGACCATGGCCTGGAAGACGGTCGACAAGTACCGGTTGGGCTACAACGTGCAGAAGCGGGCCTTCTACTTCTACTATCGGCTCGAGGGTGACAATACCGTCTATCAGCTTTATCCATCGCCGGCGGAATTCACGGCTCTCGCCGACATGTTCAGGAACGAGGGGCCGATTCACTTCAACACCGATGGGAAGTACTTTGTGACGGAGGCCGAGGAGGTGGGTGAGGAGGAGAGCGCCCCCTAGTCTCTAGGTTGGTGTCTCCGCTATGACGGAGCACTCAGACCGTTTGCGATCCGCCCTAGCCGACCGCTACGCCATTCAGGAGGAGCTCGGTAGCGGTGGCATGGCGGTCGTCTACCTCGCCGGCGATCTGAGGCACGACCGCCAGGTGGCCGTGAAAGTCCTCCGTCCTGAACTCGCCGCCGCCATGGGCAGTGATCGCTTCCTGCGCGAGATCAGGGTTACCGCAGGGCTGGCCCATCCGCACATCCTGCCGCTCCACGACTCGGGTGAAGCCGAGGGTTTCCTTTACTACGTGATGCCCTACGTCGCAGGCGAGTCGCTGCGGGGGCGGCTGGAGCGCGAGACCCAGCTGCCCGTAGACGAGGCGCTGCGCATCACCCAGCAGGTGGCCTCAGCCCTCGACTTCGCCCATCGCCAGGAGGTGATTCACCGGGACATCAAACCGGAGAACATCCTGCTGCACGAAGGTGTGGCGATGGTGGCGGACTTCGGGATCGCGCTGGCGGTGAGCGCGGCGGGCGGCGAGCGGCTGACGGAGACGGGGCTTTCGCTGGGCACACCGGAGTACATGAGCCCGGAGCAGGCGCTGGGCGAGGGGGAGCCCGACGCGCGGAGCGACATCTACAGTCTGGCGTGTGTGCTGTACGAGATGCTGGTGGGTGAGCCGCCGTACACGGGTCCGACGGCGATGGCGGTGCTGGCAAAGCGGCTGAGCGATCCGGTGCCGAGGGCGCGGCGGTTGCGGGCGGCGATCCCGGCGTCGATGGACGCGGCGCTGGTGCGGGCGCTGGCGAAGGAGCGGGTGGACCGGTTCGGGAGCGCGGGTGAGTTCGCGGCGGCGCTGGTAGCTGTGGAGGCGGCTGAGGATGTGGCGGCGGTGAAGTCGATCGTGGTGGTACCCTTTGCGAACCTGAGTCCGGATCCTGAGAACGAGTACTTCGCCGACGGCTTGACGGAGGAGATCATCACGGATCTCTCACAGGTTCGCGACCTGCTGGTGATCTCGCGAAGTTCGGCGATGACCTTAAAGGGAACGAAGAAGGGAGCTAAGGAAATCGCGAGAGAGGTCAACGTACGGTACGTCCTGGAAGGGAGCGTAAGGAAGGCAGGCAATAACATTCGAATCACGGCCCAGTTGATTGATGCAGGAAGTGATGCGCACCTTTGGGCTCAGAAGTACAGCGGGACCATGGATGACGTCTTTGCCATCCAGGAGAACGTCTCGCGGTCAATCGTCGGTGCGCTCAAGATCGAGCTGAGTGCGCACGAGAAGCGACGAATCGCTCAGCGGCCGATCGAAGATGTTGATGCGTATGAGCTCTATTTGAAAGCCAAAGCGGCTACCTACAGCACGACAGAAGACGGCATGCGTAATGCCCTACGCTACTTTCAGCTTGCCGTCGACGCTATCGGTGATAACGCGCTTCTCTATTCGGGGATGGCCTATGTCTACTTCTTCTTGATGAACATAGGTGTCAGTATAGAAGAGAATCGTGCAAAGGCATTCGAGTTCGTGCAGAAAGCGCTCGCCTTGGATCCCGACATGCCCAAGGCGCATGCGCTTCTCGGATGGCTTACCATGTTCTATCGGGGAGACCTGGAAGACGTGAAGCTGGCAGCCCGTCATCTGAAGAGGGCACTGGCGGGCGATCCGAACGACTTCCAGGCTTTGTGGGGGCTACTGGTTGTGTATTGCTATTTCGGAAAAGTCTCTGCGGCATACCCCATCGCTCACAGGCTGCGGGAAATCGAGCCGCTGGATCCCCTATCGCTTTGGGCGCTCGGAGGCGTGTATTACAACGACGCGCGGTACGATCTCGGTCTTCAAGAGTATCGAAGGCTTTACGACCTGGATCCAGAACACCCTTGGTGGCGGGCCTGGTACGCCTGGATGCTGGCCTACAACGGACAGGTCGACGAGGCAGTCGCCATTGTGGAACAGAGCGCCAGAGCTACTCCCGAAGACATGCATACGAAACTCGTATTGATGCAGATACATGGACTGAAGGGGGACAAGCAGGCAGCACTGGGTCTATTGACCGGGGATTTCCGAGAATGGTGCTGGCGAGAGCGGGCCTGGTCTTATTGCACCGCTACTGCGTTTGCATTGCTCGATGAGAAGGAGGAGGCGCTGGATTGGGTAGAGCATGCGGTGGATGGCGGAAACATCAACTACCCGCTGTTTTCCAGAGATCCCTGGCTCGAGAACATCCGCGGTGAGGAGCGGTTCAAGAAGCTGATGGCGCGGGTGAAGGAAGAGTGGGAGCAATTCGAGGTTTAGATCAGGGAGCATCGGTGAGAGAGCCCGGCGCCTTACCGGTGGGCGTTGCCGTGGGCAGAATGGTGATCCCGTGAGCGAGCACGATACGATAGAGCATCGAGGCGAGCAGGCGCTGCTGGTGGCGGTAGAAGGCCAGGAGGGGACGGCGCGGTTCGTCGGAAACTGCCGCATCGGTCGCGCGCCGGACAACGACCTGGTCGTCGAGTCGCGCTCGGTGAGCCTCCACCATGCCGAGGCGGTCCTGGAAGGCGGGAGCTGGCAGCTGCGCGACCTGGGCAGCACGAACGGCACGATAGTGGCTGGCCGGCGGATCGAACGCATCACTCTGGGTGGTCCGACGCGCGTGCACCTCGGTTTCGAGGGCCCGACGCTGACGCTAACGCCCGAGGGGCTGGAGGGTGCGGCGGAAGCCGAGCCCACGCTGGTGCCGTCGGAAAGCGCCATCGTGAGACGCTACTTCGCGGCGCGTGCGCCGAAGAACATCGGGACTCATACAGCGGCGCTGCGCCGGGCGTTCGCCAATATACAGAGACGAAGCACTCATAAGTACGCGGCAGCACTCCTGGCCGTCGCCACGTTCGGGTTGGCCGCAAGCAGCTACGCCTACCTGCTGCACAAACGGATGCAGAGGCAGCGCTCCGCGGCGGAGAGCTTGTTCTATGCCTCGAAGGATATCGAGTTGGCGCTCGCCAAACTGGAGGGCAGCCGGGACGAGCGGCAGGCGCAGCAGGCGCGCCACGCCGAATTCGAAAAACAGTATCAGGACTTTCTGAAGGAAATCGGCATCTACAGTGACGCGACACCGGAAGAGGTGCAGCTGGTCTACCGCGTGGCGCACCGGTTCGGCGAGTCGGAGGTCAACGTTCCGCCGGATTTCGTGGACGCGGTTCTCACCTACGTCAGACTCTGGAAGACATCGCCGCGGCTCAAGGATGCGATGGAGCGGGCGCAGCGTAACGGCTACGGGCAGCGGATCGCCAAGACGATGTTGGAGCACGGCCTACCACCCGAGTTCTTCTACCTGGCGCTGCAGGAGAGCGACCTGAGAGTGGAGGCGACCGGCCCTGAGACCCGGTACGGTATCGCCAAGGGTATGTGGCAGTTCGTGCCGGGGACGGCGCGCGACTACGGCCTCAAGATGGGTCCTCTCGTGGGAGTCAGACGGCCCGACGCCCTGGACGAGCGGCACGACTTCGAGAAGTCGACGCGGGCTGCGGCGCGCTACCTACGGCGCATATACACGACCGATGCACAGGCGTCGGGACTTCTGGTGATCGCGTCCTACAACTGGGGCGAGTCGAACATCCTGCGGCTGGTCCGTTCACTGCCGGAGAACCCGCGCGAGCGGAACTTCTGGCGACTGCTCGACAAATACCGCGAACAGATTCCGCAAGAGACCTACGACTACGTCTTCAGCATAGTCTCGGCCGCGGTCATCGGCGAGGACCCCGAGCTCTTCGGTTTCGATTTCGACCCGCCCTACGACCGGCCTGAGATACTAGCGGCCAGCGGAGAGAAGGCCGCGTCACGCTAACCTCGGTCTATAGCGACTCGAAGCGTCCCTGGAAGAAGCGCAGCTTCGAGGGTTCGTAGACGAACTTGAGTCCCTTGATCTCCTCCCGGCGGTGGTACACTCGCCGGATCCCTTCCGCCACCGCCTTCATGTGATCGTTGGTATAGACGCGGCGCGGGATGGTGAGCCGCACCAGCTCGAGCGCCGGCCGGTAGTTGGCGCCAGTTTCGGGGTTGCGGCCTTTCGATACGTTGCCGCGCTCCATCGCACGCACGCCGGTCTCGACGTAGATCTCCGCCGCCAGCCGCTGGGCGGGGAACTCGTCCTGGTCGATCTGGGGCAGGAAGCGCTTGGCGTCCAGGAAGATGGCATGGCTGCCCGGGGGCGTGACGATCGGGATGCCCAACTCCAGCAGCAGCCGGCCCAGGTACTGGGTCTGCTCGACGCGGGAGCGGATGTAGCGGTCGTCGACCATCTCTTCGATGCCGCGGGCGATGGCCGCCAGGTCGGCAGTGGCGAGGCCGCCGTCGGTTACGTTGCCCTCGTAGATGCGGATCATCTCGCGGGCCTTGTCGGCGAGTTCGGCGTTCTCGTGGAAACACAGGACGCCGCCGATGTTGATGAGAAAATCCTTTTTGCCGCT
>CAYFSW010000150.1:0-10952 GCA_964345885.1 uncultured Gemmatimonadota bacterium
AGACGCTGAACCGGATCATCACGGAGTACGTGGATTTCGCTCTGGCGAACCCCAACCACTACGAGCTGTGGTTCGCCACCAGTGAGATCCGCGTGATCGATGGTCAGCTGCGGATGCGACACGGCGGCAGGTCGTACCATGTCTACCACGTCTGGCTGGAGCGGATCGACGAGTGCAAGGCCGCCGGCCTGCTACCCGACCGCGACACGCTGAGCCTCTTCCAACTGATCTGGGGATCCGTGCATGGAATGATCTCACTGCGCATCCACCATCCCCACTTTCCCTGGCTGCCGCTGGAACAGCACGTCAGGGAACTGCTGTCGCTCCTCCATCGAGGACTAGCCTAAGGGACAGAAGGAGGTCCGTGAGAATGAAGACTACCGCCGGCCTCGTTATCGTTTTGGCGCTCAACTTGGGGTGCTCTACTGGCTCCGCGCAGGAATCAGGCGTCGAGGTCACTCGACTGACCGATCAGCTCTACGTGCTGAGCACCGACCAGGGCGAGTACACGACAAATACGATCGCGTTCGTGGGAGAAGACGGCATCCTGCTGGTCGACACGCAGGCGGAGGACGACGCCGAAGACCTGAAGGCGGCGGTCGACGCCTTCGGCCGAGGGACCCCGAAGTACATCATCAACACACATCGCCACGTCGAGCATGTGGGCGGAAACGCGATCTTCGGTGAGGCCCCGATCGTCATCGCTCATGCCCTCGTTCCGGAGAAGTTGAGAAGTGGAAGCTATCTGTTCGATGAGTTCCCGGAGGAGACCTTTCCCGACATAACCTTCTGCGACTCGATCAGCCTCCACTTCAACGGCGAACGTGTCAGAATCGTGGCGGTACCGGGCAGCCACGACGACAACGAGATCATGGTTCACTTCACCGAATCGAAGGTCGTGCACCTGAGCTCGCTGGTGAATGGATTCAACTTCCCCTCGGTCGATGCCGATGGCGATGTCCTCAGGTTCCCGGAGCTGGTGGCCCGGGCGATCGAGCTCTTGCCCGAGGACGTCGTCATCGTCTCCGGACACAACGACACCGGCACCTGGCAGGACCTCCACACTTATCACGACATGCTGGTGCAGACGACCGAGATCGTCCGCGCCGGCCTGGCCGAGGGAAAGGATCTTGCCGCGCTGCAGGCCGAGAACGTGCTCGAGCCCTGGGAGTCGTACGCCGGAAGCTATGTGAGCACCGACGAATGGATCGAGTACCTGGTAGGCGGCCTGCAGCCGAGCGATGAGCCCAGGAGGACCGTCTACGAGCCGCTCTACTACGTCTGGAAGGAGGAGGGTACGGACGCGGCCCTGGAGCGCTACTTCGAGTTGCGGCGCGATCACCCTGACGAGTACAAGTTCGACGAGTTCGCCCTGCTGGTGATCGGCAACAAGCTGCTCGCCAGGGATCACGTCGAGAATGCCGTAAAGTTCCTGGCCGCGAGCCTCGAGGAGTATCCCGAATCCCCGTACAGCTACTACACCGCCTACAAGTTGGGCGCGGCCTACAAAGACCTGGGTGACACGGAGCGGGCGCGGCGGTACTGCGAGAGGTCGCTGGAGCTGAACCCGGAGTTCGCCGCGGCCAGGGCGCTGCTCGAGGAGCTCGAGAACATGTAGAGTCCGGGGATTATCAGCCGGGCTCGGGAAAGAACTCAAGCCTTCAGTAACGGAGCCCGCGCGTCACGAGCAGCGGCCCGTGGTAGATCTTGGTGAGGTTCGATCTTCCGCCGAGAAAGACGGCGGCGCGCGGCGCCCGGAGCGGCTCGGATATCTCGTAGGGGCCCAATCGCTCGCCGTTCAGGTAGCACTCGAAGTACCCGTCGGGGCGAATCTGTATAACGAAGCGATGCCAACCGCTATCCCCTCCAGGCGGCGGCCAAGCTTGAGCCCTGGAACCGGTACCCATACCCTCGCTGCACGAGTAGGACGACTTCGCGACGGTGGGACTTTGACCGATAACCCTAAACGAGGCCAGGATCGACCCGAGAGCTCGCTCGTTACCGGGAGTGAACGCCTTCGCCAGCGGCACGACATGTGCTGCAAGTTCCTGCCAGTGTAGTCCGGTCAGCTCTAGGTATGCTTGAAACTCGACCGTCAGCCCCCTGCTCAAGTCGAATTCCTCCCGAGTGATCACACCGCTGGGCCAGTTGTAGTCGCCGTTGCTGAGCAGGGCCGCGCTGCCGTCGGGTCCGGCCCCGGCCACGGTCGCTGGTTCCGGCCAGCCGACGATCTTCCACGTCGCGGTGTCGATCCCTTCATCCCAGAGCTCGTACAGCAGTGTATCGATGGCTTGTGACTGTACGTGTACGACAACGGTGTCGGCCCGGAAGCCTCCGGCACTGGCCACCAGCTTGGTGGTGCCGGGGGCACTACCACGAACGAAGCCGTGGCCATCGACCTTGGCGATCAGGGTGTCCGCGATCTGCCACCGCATTGCGGGGAATACGGTGCGACCGGTGCTGTCGGTCGCCTCGAGAGACATGCTTCGCCCTTCGCCGATTGCCAACTCGATCGTGCCGGTCCCCGTACGGATGTTGGCCACGTGTCCCGGCCGATCGCCAATCCAATGGCTCAGATGGAACCTTGGGCTGGGTACCGCAGCGACCGAATACGGTCCTCCGCGGCCGGTCATAGACACCATTATGACCGTGCGATCCTCGGCTGTCCTACACAATGTCGCCAACCACTCCCCATCGGGTGACCAAAGGAATGAGCTGGGAACCAGCGAACAGCCCACTGGGATCCGCTTCGCGAGACGGCGCCTGAGATCGATGACCTCGAGCTCGTCGCTGGCCTCGTCCATCGCCCAAGCCAGACTCCGACCGTCAAGCGAGAAACTGGCGTAAGGAGTTCGAGGGCCCGAGTCTCCCAAGTCGACGAGCTTCTCTTTTCGCCGGCCGTCAGCGTCCGATAGCCAAATGCTGTACTGTCCTCCGTCATTTCTGCGAAAGGCGATGCGGCTGCCATCCGGTGACCAGTCGAGGAAACCGTCCTGGTACGGTCCATCGGTTACTCGCCAGACGTCTCGCCCCGCCGTGTCGATCACGAAGAGGTTGAACCGGTACTCCTGCCCCTCCCGCCAGCCGCGCTGCACGCCGACCAAGCGTCGGTCCGGCGACCATTTCGCCTGGCCGTCGTCTGTTGGCCCCCACGTGAGTTGGACCGTATCGTGGCCCGCTACCTGGAAGATCTTGCCGTGCCGCGTTGCGCCGATATCGACGATTCGCGTGAAGAGAGGTGGCGGCAACTCGGCAGGGCGGCCGTCGACGGGCACGATCTCGGCTTCGCTGTCGATCGTCTCCGGCCACTTGACTCTGTAAAAAGTCTCTCGCGGGTTGCCAGGGGGAGTGCTCTCCCACTCTCTCAGATAGAGCACGCCCTGCTCCCAGGGGTGGATCGGTGCCCTCGCGCCGGGGGTCGTGCCCGGTCCGCCTCCTATCAGAAGGAGACCCGTCGCGACGATACCCACACTCAGCGCCGCCCCGGCGTACCAAGCCCAGCGGCGTCGGTCGACCGGCGTCACTCGGCGCGCCGTGCGGTCCCCCTCTTCGCCGCCGGAGGCACAAGCTTCAGCGAGCTGCAGGAAGCTCGCCTGCGATTCGGAGGCGCCCACCGCCGCTGCCTCGCGCGCCGCCGTTAGCGCGTACTCTCGTGCCTGGATGGGATCGCCAGCCTGCTCGAAGTGGCGGGCCAGTCTGGCCGTGCCGCCCGGGCGAGCGGCCTCGCCCCGGCTCAGCAAGCTTGCCGCTACCCGAGAGTGGATTTCCCGTCGCCGATCATCGGGGATGGCCGCGTAGACGAGTTGGCGGAGCTCGTCGTGTGCCAGTGCACAGCGACCGAACGGGAGCCGACGCAACAGGCGCGTCTTGGCGAGCTCGGTCTGCAATAGCTCCGCTGCGGGCTCGCTGATGTCGAGTACCGCGGCGAGCAACCCGGCTTCGGAGTCCTCGCCGATGACTGCCGATACCTCGAGTGCGAGGCGTTGATCATTCGCCAGTCTGTCTACACGATCCGTCAGGATCTTGCGAAGCGTCTTGGGCAAATCCTCTTGACCCAGCGAGCCGGACACGCTCCAGTAGCCGGCCTCGATCTTGAGATCCCCACGTCCCTCAAGGGTCTCCAGGAGCTCAACGACGAAGAGCGGGTTGCCGCCCGTGTGGCGATGAAGGTCGCCGGCGATCAACTCGGACGCGTCGTCGCTTCGAAATTGACCGAGCCCGCGTAGAATCTCTTCCACGTGCTCGACCGTGAGCGGTTTTAGGGTGATCAATTCGGCGAGTCCTTCCGAGATCAGAGAACTGGCGAAGCGGCGGGCCACTGTGGTGAGCTCGGCCGGTCGGTAGCTGCATACGATCAGCAACGGCGATGTCGCCAGCTGATGGGTCAGCACGTGCAGAAGCCGCAGGCTGGCCGGGTCCGCCCAGTGGATATCGTCGCAGCTCAGGAATACGGGCTGTGCCTCCGTCAACTCGTCCAGCCACTCGACCATGCGATTCCGAAGTCGCAGCTCGCCGTTGCCGTCTCGTTCGCGCTGATTGCGATCGCCCGCTTCCTCGGCGCTGATCTGGAACGGGTGCGGCGATACCGCGGTCACTTCCGGGTCGCTCTCGTTCGCCGGCTTCTCACTGTTGACGCGCAGAGATTGGCACGCATCACTGATGACGGCGTAGGGTAGCGTCTGTTCCATTTCGAAGCACTTGCCCGACAGCCAGACGGCACCGCGTGCACGGGCACGGGCGGCGAACTCCTCGACCAGCCGTGTCTTGCCCAGGCCGGCATCGCCTTCGATCAGTACCAGCGAGCATCTCCCGCTCTCCGCCGCGGCAAGACCCTGGAGCAGCGTCGCCCAAGCCTGGGAACGACCCACGAACGGCAGCACGGTCGCAACATTGCCGTTACCGGGCCCGACGCTGCTCTCGAGCTCACGCGCATACGCTTGCAGCTCCGGCGACGGCTCGTCTTCCAAGGCCGTCCTGAGGAGGGTGGCATACGACTCGTACTCTGCCAGGGCGCGGCGAGCCTGGCCGATACTATCCAGTGTCTCGATCAGCAGTCGGGCGCGGCTCTCGTCCAGCGGATTGGCCGCCTTGACCTCCTCGGCGACGGTCACGGCCTGCTCCGGCCGGCCTTCGGCAATCTCCCGCTCGATCAGCGCCTCGCCGGCGCGTGCGAAGCACTCGCGGAACCGAGCGCGCTGCGACTCGACCCACTCCTCGAGCTCGGCCGATTCCGCTATCGAGAATCCTTCCAAGAACGTGCCGCGGAGCAGGTTGAAGGCACTCTCCACGTCACCGGCCTCGAGCGCCTGCTCGCCAGCGAGTGCGTCGAACTCCACCTCCGCGGAGAGGACTAGGGAGTTGCCGTCGAGATTGAGTAGCCGTTCGTCCGGTACGGCCTGCCGGATGCGATACAGTAGCTGCCGTAGAGTGTGGTGTGCCTGCGACAGTGATGCGTCGGGCCAGAAGAGCTGAGCGATCCGGTCCCGGCACTCAGAGCGTCGCGGGGATAAGCCGAGGTAGGCCAGGATCGCCAGCGACTTGCCGGCGCGTACCAGCGGGACAGCCTGCGAACTGTCGGCGTATAGTGCCAGCTCACCGAGGGTTCGGCACCAGTACATAGGGCCAACTCCTGGGGCTCGGCGTACGTGACGGCCCCGTGACGGGCCGGGCCGATATTTGACGCCATCAACCGTGGATACAAGGTCCGTGCCCCAGCGCGGGGCATGGCCACGCATACAAGCGCTGGGGGCTTCCCACGGCGGCAGCGATAGCTGGTAGGCTGCAGCGTGAGACTGTCGTGCGGAGGCCCTCGGCCCCAACCGCAAGATGTCACTGTTCGGTCAGGGGCGCCAGCGTCTCGGGAGGCTTGCGGCGCATTGTCCATGACCCTCTGAACGGGGAGGCTGACATGCTCAGGAAACAGATCGGCTTAGCCCTGGGAGCAGCCGTCGCGGCGAGCGCCCTCACACTCACAGTCGAACACGCGCTACTTCATGCGCCGCACGCCGTTGCCCAGGAATCGGCGCCACCGCTCAGCCAGTACGTCTTCTTCGCTCAACACCGGAAGGACACGGAAAAGGACGAGAGTTTCTTCTTCTACAATCCCGAGACCGGCGACATCTACGTCTATCAGGAGGGTGAGGCTAAGGAGCATTATCGCGTGCGAGTCGTCGGCGAGGATTTCGAGAAGATCAGGTAACTATTAGCAAGGAGAAACTATGCTGTATCGCAAGCAGCTTCTCACGATTGCCGCGGGTGGTTCGCTGGTCTTGTTGGTTGCCGCGATCTCACAATCACCTGGCCAGGAAGCCACTGAAGCACAGCAACAATTCATCCTCACGACGGCGGATTTGAAACAGGACTACGAAGTTATTGGCGTCCTGACCCACTACCAAGAGCTGGAGTTCGGATGGAGCGGCGACCCTCTCGAGGGCGCGATAAGGGAGGGCTCGGAGAAATTCCAGGAAAAAGCACTGGAAGTAGGAGCAACAGCGGTAGTTGGTGTGCGGTTCGAGTTTGAGAATCGAAATGACAAGGATGAGGGAAGACTTCTCATCTATGGCACGGCAGTGAGGCTTCGATAGTTGCGACTTCTTATTACGCCGAGCGGGCGCTTCCATCACACGTCAGCGAGTCTGGGAGGGCAGCACGTATGTCGAACGAAATGAAGTCGATGGCGATCGCACAAGCGTCGCAGAAGTCAGCAGCGTTGGTTTGGATCTTGAATCTAATTGTTTTGGGAACCGGCAACGTGTATGCCGGAGCGTGGATAAGTGGAGTCCTCGGTTTGGTCGTTTTTGGTATTGCTGTCCTCTTTGTTGTCTTGACGGTGGGCTTTGGCGGTGTCGTGGTGGCGGCTGTAATGCTGGTAGCTTGGATAATTCTTTCGATTGTTGGGCAGAGTGTGCTCAAGAGAAAGAACGTCCGGGCTATTGAGAGCGCTTTCAAATAGCGACATCGCTTGGTCATTCAGCAGGCATGGGAAAGTCCAAGTAATCGTCCTCGCCCAACCCAACACGGAGAAGGACGAGAGCTTTTTGTTTGGCCCCGAGACCGGCGACGTTTGTGTCTGCCAGGAGTGGGACGCAAAGGAGCATTTATCGCGTGCGAGTCGTCCGCGAGGATATCAAGCAAGTCAATGTAGCGCTCGGACGTGGCATTCGGATTGGCGCCGGTGATGCACGCTACGGTTAACTAAGGGAGCCTATGTTCCATGTTTAAGACGCCCGACTTGACCCCTAAACATGCTGGACGCTGCCCTAGGTTCACGGCTGCGTCGCTTCCGGTGCTCGTATGCGTCTTCGGCATGGTCGCGTTAGGTCTCGCAGCGCTCGTCTCTTGTGGCGGTGAGAAGTTTACTACGGAACCGCCGCCGCCACCAAATACGGTGGGGCCGGAGGGGGGACGTCTCAGCTTCGCGAATGGTGATGTCGTACTCGTGTTCCCCGCCGGTGCTGTATCGACCGCCATAGCTGTTGCAGTTCAGGCTACGAGTTCCTATCCGGCAGATCCCGGCGTCGTCGGAGGATCCGTATACCGGTTCGGTCCGTCTGGAACGCAATTCGCCCTACCGGTAAGCCTGACGGTCGCGTACGATCAGTCTGCACTCCCTGCGGGAATCGAGGAATCGTCACTCCGACTCCACAGGGTTGTCGACGGCTCGTGGGAAGAGATCTCGGGCAGTCAGGTTTCCGTCAGCCAGGACGAGGTTAGCGGCGAGCTAGACAGCTTCAGCGTCATCGGAATTATGGGGCTCCCTGCCGAGGCGCCGATGGCTAGAGTTTTGTCCCCGAGCAGCGCGCTGGCTGGTGACGAGGAGTTCATCCTCAGGGTACGGGGCGAAGGTTTTTCCGAATCCTCCGTGGTGCACTGGGACGGGACGGAGCTGAGCACGGACTTCGTGGACGACACACTCCTGGAGTCCACTGTTCCAGCAGCGCGAGTCGCCACTACCGGAAACTCGCAAGTTACGGTGTTGGGTTCACCAGGAGGCGCCGAATCCGCATCGCTCACGTTCTGCGTGGCACCGGCGCCAAGCGGCTCTAGGTTCGTTTGGCCCGTCGATTGCGCTGGCGAACCGACTCAGGACTACGCTTATTATGGATTCCGGCCTGACAGTTTCCACACGGGTCTCGACGTACTGCAAAGGACCTCGGGCGAATATGACTACACCGCTCCTGTGCGTGCAGCTTGGCCGGGGTGGGTTTTCAAGATCTACGGCCTCGGGCAGAATGCTGTGGAGGTGGACGACAACCTCCGCAGGTGGAACGCGAGCACCGATGTCTATCGTTGGGAAACTGCTCCGATTTACGAGTCCAATCCAAACGGGAACGACCGCAGCAATCACGGATTGGGTATCTCGGTCATCATCTATCACCCTGACCTTCAGTTGTACACGCTGTACGGCCATCTCGACGCCGTGATTGAGGGGCTGCAGCCAGATTCTTGGGTAGAAGCTGGCAATGTAATTGGGCGGATGGGTAACTCCCACCAGCAATACCTCCGGCGGTGCCCGAGCAGCGCCTCGCAGGAGTTGGCCTGCCAAGGCGACGCACTCGTAATCGCGGATGGGAATGGTTTCAGACCACACCTCCATTTTGAGGTGAAGGATCGGGGGGTCCTGAGCGCACAAAGGACGGACCATCTCGGGCCGGAATGGGGCTACACGGGAGGAAGTGAATCTGATAACATGCCGGGACACCCCAACTGGTTTGGGTTCCATGACCCGGAGATCTTCCTCGACTTCAGTGTGCAAAAGCTTTCGGTTCCTGTTCCCGTCGAGATTCTTCCAGTAGAACCGCTGACCACACCGCTGAATGTACGTGACTATCCGGGCACTTCTGGTGGCTCTAGCGTAATAACTCGGATCAAGCATAGAGCGGATGGCACCCGACCGGCGTTCGTCGCAGTTCGCATTATCGGCAGCGAGTGGTATCACATCTACCTGCCGAACGATGATCTGGTCAACCAACCAGGCGAGTGGGAAGGATGGAGCGCCAGTGGCTGGATCGCCGGTTCCTTCGAGGGAACGCAGTATTCAGAAGAAAACCCGGCGCTTCCTCAGTTGGTGGTAACGCGGGACTCTGTTCGGGTGCGTGAAAGTCCAAATAGTGGCAGCCAGACGCTCGTGTTCGTATACGGCGAGAATCCACTCGACCCGCAGCGGTTCGTGCCTTTCGAAACCAAGTCCGACGGGGCAACGTTTTGGCATAGGGTCTACCTTCCGGACAAGTCCTCAAAACCGGACGGCTGGATCAGATCGAGCGACAGCGAGATCATCGGGGAGACACTGCCCGATCTCGCGATATCCGCTGATGTGGGTGCGAGCTATCGCGCTGGTGAATCAGATGTCGCTATACCCGTCACTGTTCAGCGGTCGGGAGGGGCTCTGGTGGAGGGCACCTATGTCACGGCCCGGCTCTACTGGTCGACGAACTCGACGTGGGAGCCGGCCTCAGATCTTGAATTGTGGGAGAGCGACGGGGATCTTCCGGATTTCCCGAATACCGTTCTGAATGGCCAGGGCTCCGTAACGGTGGCAGCGACTATCGCCGTGCCGGCCGTTCCAGAGGGTTCCTATTACGTGCTCGCGGTTGTAGATCCCACCGACTTCCATCCGGAGGGCAATGAGCAAAACAACGTCAGCGTTTATCCGGTGACTCTGACTTCGGGACCGTCGACGCCGACACAAGTAGTCTTCACTGTTCAGCCCAGCGACGTGCTGGCACCGCACGACGTGTTCCCGGCCGGCTTCAGGATCTGGCCGGCGGTCGAAGTGGAGGTCCAAGACGCAGACGGCAATGCGGTCCCTTCGTACAACACCGCGGTCTGTCTCGAGCTCGGGTCCAACCCCGCGGGCGGGATATTGTCCGGGAGCGGATGCGTCGTGCCGGTAGACGGTGTCGCGGCATACCCGGACCTGGTGATCGATAAACTGGGGTCGGGCTACTCGCTGGTTGCTACCAGTGGGAGCCTAACCACAGCGGAGACGGACCCCTTCAACATTACGGAGCCCGGTGATCTGAATCTCGATGATTTGGTGGATCAGATCGACCTGGACATACTACTTGCCGACTGGGACGACACCAGCTTCCCGCCCGCCGACATTGACAAGAACGGCACGGTCGATGTGGTCGACTTAGGGGTTTTGCTCTCTCATTGGACGGGGCCATCGGTTACTACCGACTCGGCGGCCGCTATCGGCACTTCGACTGCGACGCTCTACGGAACAGCCAACCCGAATGGCAATGCTACTGATGTTTGGTTCGAGTGGGGGGTCGATCCTGGGTTGGGGGTATACAACACGACATCAATGCAATCAATCGGCGCCGGCACGACCAACGAAACCGTCACTGCCGATCTCACGGGCCTCGCTCCCAATACGACTTTCTACTTCCGGATCGAGGGTTACAACAGCGGCGGATCCGCCCGCGGCGACATCAAGAGCTTCACCACGGGATCCGGAGGTGATGAAGGAGGCCCGATCGCGGTCGGTGACACAATCTATGGGTCAATAGAGCCGACCGGTGACACCGACGAGTTTACGTTTTTGGGTACTACAGAACAGGAAGTTGCGGTGTTCCTGCAGGCGCTGAGCGGCGGTTACTTCGATGACTTGAGACTGTGCCTGCTAGCTGATGCGGGAACCTTTGACGAGCTTGAAGTCGGCTGCGTCTCAAGTAGCGGAGTAGATACCTCGCTGTGGGACCAGGGCACCGGCCTGCTCCAACTGCCCAGGAGCACGACGTATACCGTCCGAGTGATTGGCATCAGTGGCGACACAGGGCCTTACCGGTTCCAAGTGTACCCGATCGATCGGGCCCCCGAGGTTCGCGCCCAGGCGTTGGTATTGAATGACACGATCGACGGTGAATCGATCGAACCGCCGGGCGATATCGACGAGTTCACGTTTGCGGGCACGGAAGGTCAGGAGGTGGCGGCGTTCCTGCGGA
>CAYFSW010000151.1:0-2089 GCA_964345885.1 uncultured Gemmatimonadota bacterium
GACTACGATGAGGAACGCCTGCTGTGTCTTCTGGCGGTCGTTGACTACCTGAGCTCCGTCTTCAGCGAGGTACGCGATGCCTCGACCATCCCGGCGGCGTTCGATGTCATCTTCCTGCAGGGCAACCACGGGAGCGCCATCGAGCAGCTCGATCGCGAGTTGCTCGTCGCCTGGCTCAATCATGTCGACGGCGCGGTGGATTACATGGGATTGGTCGACACCGACGAGGATGAGATTCCCGACACTCCATTCGCCGACGCCATGGCCGCCGCGGAATCGGTCCGCCTCGATCCGTCGGCCACTATGGAGCAGATCAGGGAAATGACCGATATGGTCCACTACATAACGGATACACTCAAGGATTGATTCCGCGGGATAGATACCATGCAGGGCGCCCGGCCACGCGCCGGGCGCCGCTGTCGCTCGATTTCGGGCCGGCGCGATCGAGTCCTTCGTGGTAGCGCCGGGTAGAGTCATCGGCGTCCACCGGCTCGCCACTCCGAACCATCCCAATTCGGCTCACCCCGTTTCCGAGGATCCGGAACGCACCGGGTGCTAGCCCAGTCGGAACCAGATGAAATAGAGCCCCGAGCCACCCAGCGAGGATCGGCTGGTCGGGGCTCGGTTCTGGTGTTGAGCGAACCGCCTCCCGAACCGCCGATTGCACCCACCCGGCCTGCTCCGAAGGGCTCGCTTGGGCCGTGGAGAATGTGGCGTGGCGATTCGAACCTCGTCGAAGTCGGTTCGCGCACTCCCAGTCAGCAGTCAAGAGGACGTGGCGCCGTGGGTCTAGGCGACGGGCCTGGACTAGGCCGACGCCCTTCATCATGCCTCATCGTATGCTTTCTCAAGAGCCGCTACTTCGAGCTTGACCATAGTCATCAAGGCATCCATTACGGCCTTCACCTTCTTGGCGTCCTTGTCGCGGATCAACTCAGTGAATCGCCGCGGGACGATTTGCCACGAGAGGCCGAAGGGATCCTTGATCCAACCGCACTGGGAAGGTTCCGCTCCAGCCTTAACAAGCTTGTCCCAATACTCGTCGACCTCGGCTTGGTCCTTGCAGTCGACATATAGTGAGAAACCCTCGGAGAAAGTGAAGTGCGGGCCTCCGTTGTATCCCATGAAGGTCTGGCCACCGACTACGAACTCGGCAGAGGTGATCGGGCCGTGCTCGCCAGTCCGGGCGACGCTCCTGACCTCGGAGTCCGGGAAGGTGGCGGTGTAGAACGCCACCGCTGCTTCAAGCTGATCGTTGAACATCAGAAACGGTGTCACTTTCGTCATCGGCGTGTCTCCTTGCGTCTCTTCCCATTGTCTGCCTAACTCCGACTCTGGAAGACGGAGAGGTCTCAGTCGGTTCGCCGGTACTCAGCCCGTGCGAACTCGAACCACTCGCCGTCCGGGCCGAGGATCATCGACCGCATCACCTTGCGGTCGGCGGACACGACCTCGATAACCTCGCGGTAGCTCGTCACCTTCGTCGGATCACCGAGGATCGGTCCCTCGGTCTCCAGCGTGAGGATCGTACCCGTGTCGTCGAGCTGTCCGCTGTACGACCACAGATGCGTCTGCATCGATGAGATGTACGTCCCCACGAACCGCTCGTGGAAAGAGTCGTAGCCGAGGGTGAGAATCGACGTGACGGGCCTTCCACCGGGAGTTGAACCCACGTTCTCCGCGACCAGCCACCTCTGGCCCAAGAGACGCGCCACCTCCACGCTCTCCAGCTGAACGGGCTCCTGGCCGGGCCCTAGAGTCGCCTCGGCGACGACCGACCATTCGCCCACCAGCTTCTCCAGGAAAGCCGTGGGATCCTCGACGCCGCTCGGTCCACCTGTTGGCCACGCGGCTCCAAGCATTACCAAAGCGGACCCGACCGCTGCCTTGCCGAATACCATGTTGTGCTCCCTCCCAACTGCTGCACCGGGCGGTCACCCTCGCACCGGAGGAGTGGCTACGGACCGCGGGTTTCCGCGATCTGAATCAGGTTCCCGCAGGTGTCGTCGAAGACGGCGGTGATCACCGGTCCCAGGTCGACCGGGGCCTGCGTGAAGCGAACGCCCAGATCCTCCAGGCGCTCGTACTC
>CAYFSW010000152.1:0-57502 GCA_964345885.1 uncultured Gemmatimonadota bacterium
GGCCGCCGCCCGTCAGGCGCGCGCCGCTGATGCGCAGCGGCAGTCGGACGGTCTCGCGGGTGGGGTTCACCACGGCGATGACCAGGGTGTCGCGGCCGGCCGTCCAGGCGGCGGCCACGTCCAGCGGTTCCGGCGTGCCCTCGACCGTGATGGGGATGCTGCCGTAGTCGCGCCGGTAGAGCCGCAGCACCAGGCCGGTGGCGTCGAAGGCGGCCTCGGTCTTGGTGGTCTTGATGGCGCCGATCACGTTTACGGTCTGGGCGTAGTTCGCCATGAAGTAGATGTCGCTGTTGCGGTAGAACTCATGGAGGCCGCGGGCGACGCCGAGCGCGTCCTTCAGGTAGTAGCGCGTGCCCAGCTCGCCGTAGAGATAGGGACCGTACCAGTAGTTCCACTCGTCCATGGCGATCTGCAGGTCGCGGCCCGCCAGCGCCGGGATCGTCTCGCGGTAGCGCCGGTGCGCATCGGCGATCCGTTTCACCCGCGCGGCGGCGCAGGCGGCGTGCCCCATCACCCCGGGACGCTCCTGGCAGTAGAAGTGCTCGCTGATCAGGTCCATGGCGTCGGCGGCCCGCGCCAGCATCACCTCGTCCCACTCGCCGACGGCGCCCACCGCGACGACCCGGATGGAAGGATCGACGGCGCGCATCGCCTCGACCGTGGCGCGGTGCTTCTCCACGTACCGGTCGAGCGGCATGTGACCGAGCTGCCAGTCGCCGTACATCTCGTTGCCGATCGCCCACCACTTGACGCCGAACGGCTCGGGGTGGCCGTTGGCCGCGCGCAGCCGGCCCAGCGGCGTGTCCTCCGGGCTGTTGCAGTAGGCGAGTTCGTCGGCCGCCATCTCGGGGCTGCCGAGGCCGGTGTTCACCGTGATGTAGGGCTCCGTGTCGATCAGCTCGCACAGCCGCAGGAACTCGTGCAGACCCACGTCGTTGTGCTCGATCCCCTGCCAGGCGGGATTCTTACGCGGCGGCCGGCGATCGCGGTCGCCGATCCCGTCGCGCCAGTCGTAACCGCTGACGAAGTTGCCGCCCGGCCAGCGGTAGACGGGCGCGTCCAGTTCGCGCAGCAGGGCGAGCACGTCGCGCCGGAAGCCTTCGACGTTGTCGGACGGCATCAGCGAGACAACTCCCACGTGCAACCGGTCCCGGCCGCCGACCGTGATCTCCAACCGGCCGTCGTCGGTCGAGGCTCTGGCGGTGAAGCGCAGCGGTATCTTCTCCCAGGTGGCGGGAACGCTGTCGATGTCCAAGGTCTGCCGGTCGGCGGGGCTGTCACCCCAGACCAGGCTGACGGCAATAGGTGCGGCGCCGGCATCGCCGCGCAGCACGATCCGCCCTTCGTAGCTCTTCCCGGCCACCAGCCCCAGGCCCGCCTGGACGAGTCCGGCGGTCTGGGCCTCCGGTGCCGGACCGAGGGCAGGCGTTTGGGCGCCGACGTAGGGCGCCGCACTGTCCATGGCCAGCGCGGCGGGGTCGCCGAGGATGCGCCAGGGCGACTCCTCGCTGGCCGGCGTGTAGAAGAACTTCCGGTCCTCGAGCATCTCGGCCCAGATGCCGCCGTAGATGCAGCGGCCCAAGTGCTCGATGAACTGACCGTAGATGTACTTCGAGATCGGCGGGCCGGTGCTGGCCGCGTCGACCGTAGCCTCGGGGCGAACCTCACGTGTGGCGAGCAGCTCGATGGAGAGATCGTCGAACCAGGCGCGGCCGGTCGCTTCGCCCCAACCGCCGAACAAGCAGTTGACCTGGACGGCGTCGTTGGCGCCGGTGTCGAACTCGAAGGAGATCTCCGTCCAATCGTTGGTGCCGGTGAGCGCCGCGGAGCGGGCACCCTCCATCCCGTGCAGGTTGAACATCGCGCCCCGGCCCGTGGTCGCGGTCAGCTCCTCGGTACGGATCCAGCCGGTCAGCCGGTAGCGGGAGAACGGTCGCACCGGCACGATCGCGCCCCAGGAGAGGTCGCCCCCCTCGCTGGAGGCGATGGTCACGCTGCGACCGCCGGTCCGGCCGACCTCGGCGTACCCGAACTCGCCACGGCCGCGCCAGCGGTGGGGGCGCCACTCGGCGGGTCGCTCGGCCGGTCGCTCGGGGTCTGGGGCCTCGAACGTCGCGTTAGGAATTTCCGCGGGCGGCGGCTCGGTCGCGCAGCCGGCGGCCGACGCGAGAAGCAAGATGCCCGCTGTACGCGTGACGCACCGCGCACGGGAGCCGATTCTCTTCATGGCTCACCTCACTGGATTCGCCATTCGTGTATCCCGCCCGCCCAGCCTTCTTGTGAGTTGATCTCCAGTCGCACTGCCCGAGTGCGCACCGTCTCGAAGACGACCCGGTTCCAGGCGTTCTTTTCGACCCCGTACTCCTCCTCGGTCCAGACCGGCTTCCAGACGCCGTCCTCGAGATAGAGCACGCGCCACGAGGCGGGCAGCCGGCACTCGCCGATGCCGGTGTCGTCGAACCAGTAGACCTCGACGGTCGAGACCTCCGCGACCTCGGGGAAGTCGTACTGAATCCACTCGGTCGTGCCTTTGTGCGGCCACCAGTGATAGAACGGCACGTCGTGATCGATGGAGCTGCGCGGCTCCATCTGGTCGTTCACAGCCTCGGGGTTGCGGCCGAACGAGGCGGTGACGCGGCTCTCCGATGCGAGGGTCGGGTAACCGAGCGGCCGAACGGCGCTCTCCTCCCGGGCCAGCCAGACCGCCATCTCGCCGGGCCCGCGGTGGGCCCAAGCGTAGTAAGGGATGGCCGTCAGCGGCACTTCGCTTGAGGCGAGCTCGTCGGTTTCGGGGACCTTGCGGTAGGCGCGGGCCGACCCGCGGATCACGGTCACCCCGTGCAACAGGTCGGGCTCGAAGGCGGCTTCCAGCGGGACGTCGTCCGGGAGCAGCAGGTTGCGGACGTGCCCGTCGGGTTGGTCAGGCCACTCGACGGCGTAGACGACGGGGCCGCGCTGGAGGGCGACCCGGCCGCGGTCGGCCTCGACGCTGTCGATCGCCGCGACGCGGCGGACCGGCATCGGCAGCTCGAGCTCGACGGTGTCGCCGCTGCGCCAGGTCCGGGTGATCCTCGCGTAACCGTTATCGAGGCGCAACGCGACGGGCTCGCCGTTGACGAGGAGTGTCGGTGGGCTGGCGGGCGGCTCGTCGAGGTAATGGTAGAGGTCGCTGGGGACCGGCTCGTTCCGTGCCCAGCCAGGGATGCGAAGGTTGAGGGTGAAGCGAAGCGATCCACCCTGCGGCTCGACCGCAATCTTGATCGTGCCATCCCACGGGTAACGCGTCTCCTGCCGCAGCTGAACCGCGCCGCCGGCGACCTCCACGTCGGCCCGGCTTCCCGCGTACAGGTTGACGTAGAGGTCGCGGCCGGTCGCGGCGTAGGCGTAGCCGGCGACCGAAGCGATGAAACGGGTGACGTTGCCGGTGCAGCAGGCGCAGGTGAACCAGGGTGTGCGGCTGTGCTGGCCCACCGACTCCAGCGGGTTGGGATAGAAGAAGGTGTTCCCCTCCAACGAGATCCCGGAGAGCAACGCGTTGTAGAGCGTGCGCTCGAGCACGTCGATGTAGCGGGCGTCGCCGTGCAACAGGAACATCCGGTGGTTCCAATAGATGTTGGCGATCGAGGCGCAGGTCTCGTTGTAGGCGCTCATGTTGGGGAGCACGTAGGCGTCGTTGAAGCCCTCGTTACCGCCGGTCGCCCCGATGCCGCCGGTCACGTAGAGCTTGCGGCCGACCACGTCCTCCCAGATCCGGTCCACCGCTCGCACGTAGTCCCGCTCTCCGGTGAGCGCGGCCACATCGGCGGCCCCCGCATACAGGTAGCCGGCCCGCACGGCGTGACCGACTGCCTCGCTCTGCTCGACCACCGGCATGTGGTCCTGGTTGTACTCGCCGCCCAGAGAACGGCCGTCGAGGGGTAGACCGCGCACGTCGATGAAGAACTTGGCCAGGTCGAGGTAGCGCGGCTCGCCGGTCAACCGGTAGAGCCGGACGAGTCCCATCTCGATCACCTGATGTCCCGGTGGCGCCCGCAGCTTGCCGGGGCCGAAGGTGGCGTCGATGAGGTCGGCGTTCTTCAAGGCGATGTCGAGAAGGTTGTGTTTGCCGGTGGCCAGGTAATGGGCGGCGGCCGCCTCGTAGAGATGGCCGGCGTTGTAGAGTTCGTGGCTGCGCTCTAGCCGCTCCCAGCGCCTGTCCCCGAACCAGCGACGCAACTCCTCGGCGTCGTTGGTGCGGGCGGAATAGAGGTAGCCGTCCGGTTCCTGGGCGGCGGCGACGAGGGCGATGACGGTGTCGAGGTAGAGCTCCAGCGCCGGATCGCGCTGCAGCATCAGGGAATAGGAAGCTCCCTCGATGGTCTTGTAGACGTCTGTGTCATCGAAGGGATACGAGCCACACTGCTGCCCCTCCATGATCCCCCCGGCGATCGCGAAATTGTCGATCCGCCCGGTCTCCTCGGACTTCTCGAACACGTGAGGGATGGTCACGGTTCGGTTGGTCTCGAGGCGCGGAGCCCAGAACTCATCCTCGAGTCGCACCTGGGTGAAGGGGACGGGCTGCACGGGGTAGTCGGGCGGTTGGGCTTGGTCGCAGGCCGCCGCGACGGCAGCGAATAGAAGGCCGGTGATCAGGTACCCACGGCTCATCTTGGTCGCTCCTATTAGATGTACGGTCGCACGTCGACGGCGGTCATGCCGGCGCGGCGCGCGGCCTCGAGTCCGATGTCGCCATCCTCGAAGACCTGGCAGGCCGCGGGCTCAACGCCCAGGCGGCGGGCCGCCTCGAGGAAGATCTGCGGAGACGGTTTGTGTTCGATCTCGTCGTCGGCAGTGAGCACGACGGCGAACGCCTCCGCCAGGCCAAGTCGCTCGAGTATCGTGTGCACGTCCTCGCGGGTGCCACCGGAGGCGATGGCCATGGGCAGCCGCCCCTGATGCGCGCGGACCACCGCGACGACCGGTTCGATGGGGCGCACCCCCTCCAGCAAGCGGCGGTAGACGCGGTGCTTGGCGGCGACGGTGGCGGCCGGGTCGAGGGAGAAGCCGAACCGCTCGTTGGCCAGGGCCACGACGCGTTTCTCCGGAGTGCCTCTCAGCGAGTCGAGCCAGGCGTCGGGCACGCTCACCCCGGCGGCGCCGAACGCCTGCCGCCACCCCTCCTGGTGGTAGGGCATAGTGTCGGCCAGGGTGCCGTCGCAGTCGAAGATCAGACCGCGCACCCCGTCCGCCACCGGTATCGCCGTCGGGGCCATCATCGAGTCAGAACGGGTTCTCGGTGGGGTAGGGCATCCCTTGCGGTTGGTTGTAGGAGATGTCCGCGACCCCGAGGGCTCGTAGCGCACCGAACAAGGTGCGGCCGACGGGCGCGAAGGCCACCGCCGTGTGGTGCGGGAATCGCTTCTCGATGAGCACGTGCCGGTAGAAGCGAGCCATCTCCCGGACCGCCAGCACGCCCGTGCCCCCGAAGGTTCGGGTCGGCATATCCAGGACCTCGCCCTCGGCGACGTAAGCCTTGAGCTCCCCTTCGGCGGTGGCCTGCAGGCGATGGATTGTGGCGGCGCCGGGCCGGATCCGCCCTTCCAGCGTGCCGCGGGTTATGTCCGGCTCCTTACCCGGTTCCATGAGCCGGTGCATGATCAGCTGGTGGCGCATCTCGCGGTCGACCAGGCAGGCGCCGGGCGTGTTGCCGCAATGGAAGCCCATGAACAGGTCGGTGGGGTCGTAATCAGCCGTCTGTGTCGCCGCCGCGGCGGCGAGATCCGGCGGCACCGTGTTGTTGATGTCGAGCAGGGTGACCGGCATCAAAGTGGCGCAGGCGCCGAGGTACTCGCTGAGTGCGCCGTAGATGTCGGCCTCGCAGGCGACGGGTATGCCGCGCGTGGCTAGGCGCGAGTTGATGAAGCAGGGCACGAAACCGAAGTTCGGCTCGAAAGCGGGCCAGCACTTGTTGGCGAATGCGGCGAAGCGGCTCGCCCCCAGGTTCTCGTCCATGAAGCCGAGCAATCCCACCTCGAACTGCGCCAGCTTGGTCAGCAGGTCGGGGAAGCGATTCCCCTCGCCCAGTTCCTGCCCCATCTCGGCGGCGGCCTTCGCGACGTCGGGATGCCCTTCGGCGGAGCGGAAGACGTCGAGCAGGTCGAGCTCGCTGTTCTCCATGATCTCGACGCCCAGATCGAATAGCGGTTTGATGGGCGCGTTGCAGGCGAAGAAGTCCCACGGGCGTGGTCCGAAGGCGAAGATCTTCAACTGTTTCAGTCCGAGCAGGACGCGGGCGACGGGCACGAACTCCTCGATCATCGCCGCGACCGCGCCGGCCAGCCCGACCGGGTACTCGGGGATATGCGGACGCAGCGATCGCAGCCCCAGGCCGTACGATGCGCTCAGCAACCCGCAGTAAGCATCGCCGCGGCCGTCCACCAGGTCGTCGCCGCTCTCCTCAGCCGCGGCGGCGAACATGACGGGGCCGGGGAAGCGCTGGGCGAGCAGGGTCGTGGGGCCTTCGGGCCCGAAGTTGCCCAGGTAGACGACCAGCGCGTTCACGTCGGCACGCTCGAGCTCCTCGAGGGCACTCACAACATCGCGCTCGTTCTCCACGATGGTCTCGAGCTCGGTGACGCTCAGGTCGCGAGCGCCGCAAGCCTCGACGACGGCACGGCGCCGCCGGCGCGAGAGGTCGATGGGGAAGCAGTCGCGGCTGACGGCAACGATGCCGGTGCGCACTTGGGGGACGTTCTTTATCTCAACCGTCATGGGGCGGCTTCTCCTGTCCGTAGTACGCATCCGGCCCGTGCTTGCGCTCGAAATGCTTGCGGACCAGCCAGGGCTCCAGAGGTACGGCGTCGGGGTCGAGGGCAATGGTCAGCCAGGCGGTGCGGGCCAGCTCTTCGAGCATCACGCAGTGGTAGACCGCCTGCTCAGCGGTCCGCCCCCAGGCGAAAGGCCCGTGCCCGGCCACCAGCACCATGGGCACCCGTTCCCAGGAGCGGTCGCGGAAGCAGGAGACGATGAGCTGGCCGGTGGCCGTCTCGTAATCGCCCTGCGCCGCCGCCTCGCTCATAACCTCGGTGCACGGCACGTCCTCTGGGAGCAGGTCGGCGTGGCCCGTGCCGAGGATCGGGATGGGGCGCCGCGCCTGCGCCCAGGCGACGGCGTAGGTCGAGTGGGTGTGGGCGACGCCGCCGACCCCAGGGAACTCACGGTAGAGCACGGCGTGGGTGGGCGTATCGGAAGAGGGACGCATGCGACCCTCCACCACCCGCCCCTCGAAGTCGACCACCACCATGTCTGCCGGTTGGAGGTCTTCGTATGGTACGCCGCTCGGCTTGATGGCGAACACGCCCTCTTCCCGGTCGGCGGCGCTGACGTTCCCGAAGGTGTAGAGGACCACGCCGCGGCGTTGCAGCTCCTTGTTACACGTCCAGGCCGTCTCCTTGAGCGTCCGATAGTCCTCCATCACGGCCCCCGTATGGTGAACCTTTCCTCGACGAAGCGGCCGAGCTGCTCGTAGCGTTCATAGAGCTGCCGGTAGCTGGCGGCTCGCGCCGGGTCGGGCCGGTACTCAGTCTCGAACCCGCTGCCCATCGCCGCCTGGCTGGCCGGGATGTCTGCATGTAAGCCGGCGGCGGTAGCGGCTGCCATCGCGCTACCCAGCGCGCACGTCTGCCCGGCACACGCGACCCGGATAGGCATCTCGAGCACGTCGCACACCGTCTGCATGACGAAGGGAGCTTTCTTGGGGACGCCGCCCAGCGCGATGACCCCATGGATCGGCACGCCCTCGACCTGGAAGCGGTCGACGATCTTCTTGGCACCGAAGGCGGTAGCCTCGACCAGGGCGCGGAAGATGCGCGGCGCGTGGGAGCCCAGACTCAGGCCGGCCAGCGCGCCCTTCAATGCCTGGTCGGCGAAGGGTGTGCGCCGTCCGTTCAGCCAGTCGAGCGCCACGACGCCCGTCGCGTCGGGCGGCAGCGCGGCGGCCGCCTCGGAGAGCGCGGGGATGATGCGGTCGGCGATGCCGTGCAACGCCTCATCGCCGACGTCCGCCGCCTTGCCCAGGTGCTCCAGCGGCCAGGCAAGCAGGTCGCGGAACCAGGCGTAGACGTCTCCGAAGGCGGACTGTCCTGCTTCCATCCCCAACATGCCCGGCAGGATCGAGCCGTTGACCTGACCGCAGATACCCCGCACCAGCTTGTCACCCATCTCATCCAGCGGCGCCACCAGCATGTCGCAGGTCGAGGTGCCCATGACCTTGCACAGGACGTAGGGCTGGATCTGGCCGCCTATGGCGCCCAGGTGCGCGTCGAAGGCGCCGACCCCGACGACCACGTCGGTCTGCAGACCGAGCCGCTCCGCCCACTCGGGTGCGAGCGTGCCTGCGGCGACGTCACACGTCCAGGTCTCGGTATACAGCCGCTCGCGCAGGCCGGCCAACAGCGGATCGACGCTGGTCAGGAAGTCCTCGGGCGGTAGGCCGCCGAACGAGGCGTGCCACATCGCCTTGTGCCCGGCGGCACAGCGGCTGCGCTTCACCGTCAGCGGGTCGGTCGTGCCGGTCAGCATGGCGGTGACCCAGTCGCAGTGCTCGACCCAGGAGAAGGCCGCCTCGCGCACGCGCGGATTGCCGCGCAGGATGTGGAGGATCTTCGACCAGAACCACTCGGAAGAGTAAACGCCGCCGACGTACCTCGTCACATCCTCGCCGCCCCAGCTGCGGGCGACCTGATTGATCTCCTCCGCCTCGCCCACCGCGGTGTGGTCCTTCCAGAGGACGAACATGGCGTCGGGGTCATCGTCGAACTCGGGTAGCAGAGCGAGGGAGACCCCCGCGCGGTCCACCGGCCCCGGCGTTGAACCGGTGGTGTCCACGGTGATGCCGGCGATCCGCTCGGCGGTTCCCGGTGGCGCCGCGGCCAGTGCCTCGCGCACCGTCGCCTCCAGCCCCTCCAGATGATCGAGCGGGTGCTGACGGAACCGGTTGGCCGCCGGATCGCAGTAGCGGCCCTCGCTCCAGCGGGAGAAGCTGCGGACGCCGCTCGCCACCTCGGCGCCGGTGTCGGCGTCGACGATCACCGTGCGGACCGAGTCGGTGCCGAAGTCGAGACCGATGACCAGTTTACCCGTGGTCATCGCGAGCCTCCAGGTCTCAGAATCTGCAGTTGCGGTCGGTCACATCGGTGGCAATCTACCTGCCATGCTACGCGACGCTATAGTAGATCGGAATCCCACGCCCGCTGTGGTCGTCCTTTGACTCAGGGGCGTCTGGAATTGGAGGCTTACGGGTCCTTGTTTCGGGTGTCAAAGGAGGAGGCAGATGCCCCGGAGTAGCGGTATTCGCCTCGCTGTGATCGCTGCCGCTGCTCTCGCTGCCTCGGTCCCTCGAGAATGAAGACCACAACCATGTAAGGTGAAACCGCTCACCGCTCGCGGTCGTACGGTAGTGGAAAATGACCCCCCATCACCTCTCGCTCTCTGTCTCAGAGGAGGCAACCATGTTGTCGCCACTTCAGGATATGAGGCTGGGCAGTCGTGCTCTGGCGAAGCGGCCGGGCTCCGTGGTCGCGCTGTGCGCTGCTATCCTCCTCTTGCTTGGTCCAGACCCAGTTTCGGCACAAGACCCCCTGCTGGTGCGTGCAGATTCCCTGGAAGAGGCCTACGGCGAGCATCCGGGCTTAGGGAACCCGGTGGTGCATCGGTTGGCCGGCGACGCCTACGCAGTTACAGGCCTCTTTCACTCGAGCGGTGAGCCAGGGGTCAACGCGGGCGTCGTCTTCGGGGAGAACAGTGTGGTGTTCGTCGACTGCGGGATGAGCGTCGCCTCTGGCCGGTTCCTTTGGGAATTGGCGTCGGCTCGCATGACGGGAAACGAGGCCGTCTACCTGATCCTTACGCACCACCACTCTGACCACGTGTTCGGCATGAAGGTGTTCAGGGACAAGGGGGCGACGATCATCTCGCACAGCGTAGCCGGCTGGTTTCTGCGCGAGCGAGGCGGCCAGTACAAAGCGTTCATCGCCAACATGGAAGGCTGGTCGGAAAAGGAGGCGGACTCGATCCTGGGTGATGTGTTGCTCTCCGAGCCGGACGTCATGATCGATGACGACTACGTGCTGGGCATCGATGGCGACACGTTGCGCGTCTTGGTAACGCCGGGTCACGTAGCCAGCGAGCTTGCTGTATACGATCCCAAGTCCGGAACTCTCTTCGCCGGGGATGCTCTCTACGAAGGGATGCCGCCCCACACTCGGTTTGGCGGCGCCGATGAGTGGCACACCTGGGTTGCCCAGCTCGAGCGCCTGAAGGAACTGCGGCTGGAGGCGGTGGTGCCCGGGCACGGACAGCTGAGTTCCAGCGCGCTGTTAGATGAGAACATCGAACAGCTGAGGCTGCTGCTGCGGGACGTCAACTAAGTCGGTGGCCGCCCAAATCGCCGACGGCCTTCACGCGGATACGCGTAGCGTTTCCCGGCAGGTAGGTGAGCGGCACCTCTTCAACCTCGACGACCTCCACGCTCTCGGGCTGCGCGCCCGCCTCCGCGGCCCGGCGCAGCGCCTCATCCTTGGCCGCCGCCAGTGCGTCGAGCCGGCCGACGCGCTCCAGCGAGTATACCTTCTCGACCTCACCTCCCACCTGCGCGATGGCCGCGCCGATGGCGTTCGCGACCTCGCCGTGCTCCGGCCTCAGGACCTCCGACGCGCCGGCGAGCCGATCGGCCACGAGCACGCTGCCACCCCCCACCAGCACCAGCGGTGTGGGATCGGCGCTCAGCTTCACCCGATCGACGGCCTGCTCCACGCGTCGCCCCACCTCGGCCAGCCCGCGCTCCACCAGGTCGGCTTCCAGGCTTCCGGCGCACGCCGGGTCACCGATTCGGGCGCGGCCCGCCGCAACGGCCAGGTCGGTGGCTGTCAGCGTCGAACCGCCGAAGACCATCGCCTCCTCAGTAATACGAGCGCCCACGCTGGACGGGCCCAACTGCAGCGGCTCGCGCCGTACGATCGAGCCGCCGCCGAGGGCGATCGAGATGAGATCGGGCATCCGGAAGTTGGTCCGCACGCCGGCCAGCATCACGGCCGTCGACGCCGCCCGCGGGAAGCCCTGAACCAGGATCCCCACGTCGGTACTGGTGCCGCCGACGTCGACGACCACGGCGTTCTCGATACCGGCGAGAAAGCCAGCGCCCCGCATCGAGTTCGTCGGGCCCGACGACATGGCGAGCACAGGGTAGCGGGCCGCGTACCCGGCTTCCATCAAAGTCCCGTCGTTCTGGCTGAAGAAGACGGGCACGGCGATTCCCATGTCCGTTAGCGCGCCGCGGACCGCGTCCACCGCCCGTGCGGCGATGCGGCTGAGCGCGGCGTTGAGCGCCGCCGCGTTCTCCCGCTCCAGCAGCCCCACGCGCCCGATCTCGGATGAGAGGGTGAGCGAGATGTCCGGGCACTGTTGCCGGATGAGCTCGGCGGCCCGGCACTCGTGGGCGGGGTTCACCGGCGAGAAGACGCCGCAGAGAGCCACCGCCTGTACCCCGTTCGCCAGCGCGTCGCGCGCGGCGTCGCGTACAGCATCGGCATCGAAGCCGGAGATCTCACGCCCATCGAACTCGTGGCCGCCGGGCAGCAGGCAGCTGTGGCCGCCGGCCGCGAATCGCAGCTCCTGCGGCCAGTCGCAGAACGGTGGGAGCAACCGCGTCGAGGGACCACAAAGACGAAGGACCGCGGTGCGCGCGAGATCCCGACCCTCGAGCAGCGCGTTCATGAAGTGGGTCGTCCCCAGCATGACGGCCTGAATCGCGTTCGGGCTGACTCGCTCCGAACTTGGGGCCCCGCGGCCTGCTGCCCTGGCTCCCGCGGCACCTTCCGCCAGCACCTGTTCGAGCGCCCGAACTATCCCGCCGGTGACGTCCGGCGTCGTCGCGGTCTTGACTTTGGCCACCACCCGACGCCCGGCCATGAGCACGGCGTCGGTGTTGGTGCCGCCGACGTCCACGCCGACCCGCATCGCGCTCGCATCTCCCTCGAGTCGGGCCGCCCGCGTCACGGCGTCGCTCGCGCTTCGAGCGGCGCGTAGGCCGCCTCGTAACGGAACGCCTGTGGCCCGACCACCGCCAGCGCCTCGGGTGTCTTCAACAGCGGCGGCGCCGGAAAGCCGAGAACGCTCACCCGGAACCCGTAGCGCAGCAGCTCAGTGGTGATCGGCTCGCCGCGCTCGGCATCGACGATGCAGATCAGGTCCGGCACCGTGGCGATCACTTCGCCGTCGCGGTGGGCCACCAGATTCTCGTTCTGGAAGTCGACGACCAGCCGCGAGTCCGCGTCGTCGCCCATCCCTTCGATGGTGACGCTTCCTCGCGCGAACCCCTCGGCCGTGCGGCGCTCCACGTCGACGATCTTCCCGTGGAAGAGCACACGTCCCGGCACGGTGGCCAGGATCGCATCGATGGGGTTCTCCTTCTCCCGCTGCGCCCGGCGGACCGCCTCGCCCAGCGACTTCGCCAGCGACAGCGTCCCGGGGAGCGCCGTCCGCCGAACGTCCGCCGCGGTCATGGGCGCGAAGGCGAAGACGGGCGCGCACCCCATCGCGATGGTCACGGCCCGCGCTATCCGCTCGACCCAGGTCGCGCTCACGGCGTCTTCGATGATGGCCGTGTTGCCCTTCTCGTCGCAGAACGCGCTCGGCGTAGGCGCGATCCCGTAGATGAAGAAGGTGGTCATCTGAAGCTCAGGGAAAGCCCGACCCATTCCATCGCCGTCCACAACCGGCAGGCGCGCCAACGATGCGGGGATTACCGGCTCCAGCGAGTTGCTGCCGCCGATCTCGCCGGAGATCAGCGCGGTCGCCCGCTGACCCATGTGCTTCTCCATCACCCGGACCGCCCGGTACGATTCGGTACCGCGGACCTTCTCGACCCCGACCGTCGGCGCGCCCATCCCGCCGACACAGATCACCCGGCTGTCGTCGGGCAGTTCGTCGAGGCCGAGGACGTCCACCGGGCCGTGCTATCGCACCAGCTCCCGCGCCCGCAGCATCCCGATGTACGGGTTGCCGCCGCCGCCGGTCCCCAGGATCCCGGCGCCGATGCTGATCGATTCCAGCGCGTCCTCGTCGATCTGCCACATGTCGAAGTCCTGACTGGTCCCAATGGGTCCAAGGGAGCAACCGCCATCGGAATGCTCTCGCCCAGAGCATGTCCATGGCGTGAGGATGCGGAGCGGGGCATGTCAGCGCAAGCGAACGCGTGGCGTGTAGGGATGCACAGGCGAGTGGGGGGTGGCCCGGTGGCCGACCTGCCGTGTGTACTCCCAGTCACCCCCTGAACCTACCTCAGGGGGCTCGTGGTATCATACACGGCCGAAAGGTCATCCGTACCCATTCTCACGACCCTTAGCGCATATCTCCCGCTTGGAAGCGTAGAGCGTGCGGATGCCCGTCGGCGGAGGAAGTGGCATGCCCCGCTTCTGACCGCCGGAGGAAGCCGCTTCCTGAGCTCGCAGGCAGTGGTTAGGTTTCTACCAGGAGAGGCAACGGCACAAACGACCGCAACCGAGCGGCGATAGCGAACGCGTCCGTGACGCCGACGCTGTCGCTGAGCCGCGGACAACGGGGGCGACGGTATCGACATGGAAGCAGGTGGTCAGCCGCAGTCGACAAGCAAGTCGCTCGGCGCCTTTATGACGGTCTCGCGGCAGATCATGCACCTCGCCAACCAGGGGAGCCCGCGCGGCGAGTTCTTGCGTGACCTGTCGGCGATGCTGTTGGAGTTCTCGGGCTGTGATGGGCTCGAGCTGCGGCTGCGGGGCAACGTCGAGTACCGTTGTCGGGTGATCGCGCGACCGGAGCCGTCGTTCGAGTACGAACCGCTGCCCGCCGACGGGCCGGACGACAGCTTGACCCCAACAGACCCGGCGGGGCAGCCCGACCTCGGGCAGGTGGTCCGCGATGAGCTGGAAGGGGCGGTGGAGCACAGCGCGCCCTGCTTCACCGAGTACGGGAGCTTCTGGACAGGTGACCTTGTGGCGACCGTGGCTTGCTACTCGAACCGGACAGATCTCCGGTTGAGAGCCGACCCCGATACGACATCAATGGCGCTCATCCCCTTTGCGGTAGACGCTAGGAACTTCGGCATCCTGCGGCTGGAGAGCACGCGGCGCGACGTGTTTGCCATCGAGATCATGGAGGGATACGAGGCGATGGCGGAGACGCTCGGATTCGCTATCGCCCAGCGGCGAGCGGAAAGGGCACTCCGCGAGCGTGTGAAGGAACTGTCGTGTCTCTACAGAATCGCCCGCGTCGTCGAGGACCGGACGGACAGCGTGGAGGAAGCGTTGGAACGTATCGTGCAGCTCCTCCCACCTGCGTGGCAGCTCCCGGAGATCGCGGCAGCGCGAATTACGTTGGACGGGAACACATACTCGACAGGCAAGTTCGAGGCGACTCGCGAACGGCAGATCGCGAAGATCGCTGTCAACGGCAGACATCGCGGCGATGTCGAGGTCGGGTATGTCGAAGATCTGCCCTACGCCGTCGGCGGACCGTTCCTCAGGGAAGAGGAGCACTTGATCGGCGGCGTCGCGCGGGAGATCGGAGAATTCCTCGAGAGGCGAGAAGCCGAGGCGGAACGCGTGACGCTCGAGGCCCAAGTGCGACACTCTGATCGGTTGGCCACGATAGGCAAGCTGGCTGCCGGTGTCGCTCACGAAATCAATGAGCCGCTGGGCAGCATTCTGGGTTTTGCGCAACTGGCGCTAAAGAGCGGTGATCTGCCGGAGGGAACCTCGGATGACTTGAACAAGATCGTTGCGGCTTGCCTCCAGGCTCGTGAGATCGTGAATAAGCTCAAGCTCTTCGCGCGGCAGGCGCCCATCGAGAAGGCGTGGGTGGATGTGAGCCACGTGGTGGACGAGGCCTTGAGCCTGGTGCAGACTCGGTGTGCGAATCAGGGTATAGAGATTGTCAGACGAGTCGAGGCGGAGCCTTGCGAGATCCTGGCAGGCCAGCTGCAGCTCAAGCAAGTGGTCGTCAATCTGGTGTTGAACAGCATTCAGGCGATGCCGGGCGGCGGTACGTTGACCGTGGTGATAGGTCGCGATGACGGCTCGGCATTTATCGAAGTGCAGGATACCGGGTTGGGAATGACTGAAGAGGTCGTGGATCAGATCTTCACTCCCTTTTTTACGACCAATGACGTGGGGGAGGGGACAGGTCTGGGCCTGTGTGTGGTGCACGGGATCGTCACGGCACACGGAGGCTCAATCGATGTCGAGAGTGAGGTAGGGAAGGGCTCGAGATTCACCGTCCGATTCCCTTTTCAGGCTAGTCCCGAGCCTGAAGTCCAACGAAAATGGGGCCATGAGCAACGGTAAAGAACGCATTCTGGTCGTCGATGATTCGGCCGATGCGCGGGAGGTGCTCCGACGCAATCTCACTGCGGAAGGCTATGAGGTGTTCACCGCTCCCGGCGTGGCGGAGGCGGTCGAGATCCTCGACGCCACACCCGTAGACCTGGTAATCACCGATCTCAAGATGCCGAAGGTTGGGGGGCTCGACCTGATCCGTCACGTGCGGGCCGTCTTCAGGGACATTGGCATAATCATGGTCACCGGCTATGGTTCGATAGAGAGCGCCGTGAAGGCGGTGAAAGAGGGGGCGGAGGATTATCTGCAGAAACCGTTCACCGACGCCGAGCTTCTTTCCGCGGTCCGCGATGCGCTTCAGAAAGTCCGCTTCAAGCGTGCGGCGCTGTCGGAGGCAGAGGCAGCGCCGATCCACTCGTATGGTCTGGTCGGTGAATCGGAACCCATGCGTGCGGTCTACCGAGCCATGACCAAGGCCGTCCCGGTCTCGGCGACGGTGCTTGTCACGGGCGAGAGCGGGACGGGCAAGGAGTTGGTGGCCAGAGGTATTCACTACGCGGGGCCCAGGGCGCGAGCGCCGTTCTTGCCGATTAACTGCGGTGGCATCCCGGAGAGCCTGCTGGAGAGTGAGCTTTTCGGCCACACCAAGGGCGCGTTTACCGGCGCCGCCGAGTCCCGCGCCGGGTTCTTCCAGATCGCGGACGGCGGCACCATCTTCCTCGATGAGATCAGCGAAACCAGCCTGGCCATGCAGGTCAAGCTGCTGCGCGTGCTTCAGGACGGTGAGCTCCGGATGGTCGGCGGCAGACAAGCGCTGCACGTAGATGTTCGGATCATCGCGGCTACCAACAAGGACCTGCTCGACCTGGTTCGCCGGCAGTTGTTCCGCGAGGACCTCTACTTCCGCGTCAACGTGCTCAGCATAGACGTCCCACCTCTTCGCGACAGAGATGACGACGTTCTTCTCCTGGCACAGCACTTCCTCGGCAAGGCTTCCGAAGAGCTGGGGAAGAAGGCGCCCCGCTTCTCCGACGCCGTGCTCGAGGCATTCCGGCGCTATCACTGGCCGGGGAACGTGCGGGAGTTGGAAAACGTGATTCATCGGCTCGTTGTGATGAGTGAGGGTGAAACCATCGATGTTCCTGACCTTCCCTCCGTAATGCGCTTCTCCGTCCCGCGCGGCGGCGTCCGGCATTGCACCCTGGCCGACGTCGAGAGCGAGCACATTTACGGTGTCTTGGCGAGCGTCGGTGGCAACAAGACGCGGGCAGCCGAGATCCTCGGGATCGATCGCAAGACGCTGCGCGAGAAGCTGAAGCGCAACCCTCCGGCCTCCGGGTCTTAGCAGCGCCCGATAGTGCACCGGGGAATTACTCCCCGGTGGTTCGAAATCGGCCGGTTGCACCAGGCCGACGGCGAAGACGGTGGCCGGTCGCCAGAGTCCCCCTCCTACACTCAAAAGCGCGTGAGATCTGGATTCTCCGGCCCGGACAGGTGCATCCCGTCACTCGTGGGGTAGTGCCCCACGCCTAGCATGCCCCTTGCCTTAGGAGCACCCGGACGTACCAGCAAGGGGGTAAGAGTGATACAACAGAACTTCGAGAGCGTTGAAGGCGGCCTCTGCGGGGACTGCGTGCACGCATCCACTTGCACTTTTCCGCGCCCGCGTCGGGTGTTCCAGTGCGATGAGTTCCGCTACCACGTGCCCGCCGAGGTCAAGAGGCCGGCAGGCAACCCGACGGGCAACCCGGGCCATAACCCGGGGCATAACCCAGGAGGTAACCCGACCGACGCTTCGGTGAGCGAGAACAAGCGACTGGGCTTATGCAGAAGTTGCGCCGGCTGGAAGACATGTGCTTACGGGTGTCCCGAGAGCGGTGTCTGGCACTGCGACGAGTACCACTAGCTGGATCAGCTGGACCAGCTAATTCGCGGAGTTCGAATCGCCCATAGGGAGGCCGGTGCCGGATGGGAACGCGGCTAAATCCGGAGGATGTCATCAGGGTCGTCGACAAGTTCGACGGAAACCAGGGCGCCCTCATCTCCGTACTCGAGGCTATCCAGGCCGAGTACAACTACCTGCCCAGAGAAGCCCTCAGAATCGTGGCGAGCAGGACCGGATGCTCGCTCGTCGATATTTACGGCATCGCGACGTTCTATAGCGGCTTCAGTCTGGAGCCCCGGGGCAAGCACGTAGTATCCGTGTGCACGGGGACCGCCTGTCATGTGCGCCGATCAGTCGAGGTGCTCGAGGGCTTCGAGCGACACCTGAGTGTGAAGGCGGGCGAGACGACGCGTGACCGGCAGTTCTCGCTCTCGACTGTAAACTGTCTCGGCGCGTGCGCGCTCGGGCCCGTGGTGGTTGTCGACGGCGAGTATCACCGCCACGTCAGGGAGGGAGACGTCGCGAGCGTTTGCGAGCACGCCCGCCAGGCTGAGAACAGCGTCAAGCTGACGGATGACGAGAGGATATTCGCGGTGCAGGTGTCGTGCCCGCACTGCAACCGGAGCCTGATGACGGACGGGCGCCTGCTGGACGGGTATCCCATGGTCCGGGTGACCGCGTCGTTCCGCAGGAAACACGGTTGGGTGATGCTGAGCAGCCTGTACGGTGATTACCGTATCGAGTCGGAGTACGAGATACCGCCGGGCACCGTAGTCCAGTTTTTCTGTCCGAGTTGTCACGCGGAGCTCAAGTCCACCAGGATCTGTGCGAGCTGCGATGCTCCCATGATCAGCCTGTTGGTGAAGGGTGGCGGGACAGTGCAGTTCTGTTCGCGCCGCGGCTGTAAGGAGCACATGCTCGATCTCGTGAATGAGGATGCGACGGCTGTCTGAGCGTGCCGCGGGGGAGGCTGGGACGTTTGGGGAGAACGTGGACTAGAGACCGATGCCAAGACTCCGCTCGATCAAGGAACTGCAGGGACTGCAGCGCCGAATACGTAGCCGGCTAGACCAGCGCGAGACGCTCATCACGGTGTGTGCCGGCACTGCCTGTCAAGCGTGCGGTGCGAACGATGTACAGCGCGTCATCAAACGGTGCCTGATCGAGCGTGATCTGGTTGACCGGATAAGGCTACGCATCACGGGGTGTCATGGCTTCTGCGAGATGGGACCCTTCCTGGTGACCGAGCCACAGTCGGCGTTCTACCCCAAGATCGACAGCCGGGATGTCCCGCGGATCATCGACGCCTTGCTAACGGACGAGGACGTAGAGGATCTCCTCTATCGCGATCCCACGACGGGCGCAGCCTGCTATCGTCGCGACGATATCCCCTTCTTCGCCAGGCAACATCGTACGCTGCTGGGAAAGAACCAGCGTCTCGATCCCATCAGGCTGTTCGGATACGTCGCCCAGGGAGGCTACGAGTCACTCGGCCGGGCGCTGACCGAGTACACGCCCGAGCGGATCATCGACGAGATACGCAGAGCGGGTCTGCGGGGGCGCGGCGGCGCGGGGTTCCCGACAGCCGAGAAGTGGGAGATGGCGCGGCGCCAGGTCGGTGTCGAGAAATACATCGTCTGTAATGCTGATGAAGGCGATCCCGGGGCTTACATGGATCGCAGCATTCTGGAAGGCAATCCTCACAGCGTGATCGAGGGCATGGCGATCGGCGGCTTGGCGATCGGCGCGACCTCGGGCTTCGTCTTCGTGCGGCAGGAATATCCTCTTGCGGTCAAGCACCTGCTGATCGCGCTCCGCTTGGCGCGCGAGTACGGACTACTGGGGACCAACATCCTGGACACGGGCTTCGACTTCGATATCGAAATCGTCAAGAGCGCCGGAGCGTTCGTCTGCGGCGAGGAGACCGCACTGATCCGCTGCATAGAAGGCACGGTGGGCGAGCCGAGACAGAAACCGCCTTTCCCGACGGAGAGGGGCATAGGCGGCAGGCCGACCTGCATCAACAACGTCGAGCCCTGGGCGAACATCCCCGAGATCATTGCGGTCGGAGCGGAAGAGTTTGCCCGCATCGGCACGCCTACGAGCGGCGGGACCAAGGTTTTCTCGGTCGTCGGAAAGGTCAGGAACACGGGCCTGGTTGAAGTGCCGATCGGCACCTCGATCAAAGAAGTCGTATACGAGATCGGTGGCGGCGCGCTGGACGGCTCCAAGATCAAAGCGGTGCAGATCGGGGGACCCTCCGGCGGCTGCATCCCGCATGGGGAGTTCGATCTTCCGCTGAGCTACGACAGCCTGGAGAAGGCCGGCGCGATGATGGGCTCGGGGGGCATGATCGTCATGGACGATGACACCTGTATGGTGGATGTCGCCAAGTACTTCATGGCCTTTCTCAAACAAGAGTCGTGCGGCAAGTGCTTCACCTGTCGCAAAGGAACGCAGCGGTTATGGGAGATCCTCGACGACATCACCCGGGGTAGGGGTAGACTCGAGCAGCTGGATCTACTCGAGGAGCTGGGGCGGACCGTGGCCGACTCGAGTATGTGCGGTCTGGGGCGGTCGGCGGCGAACCCTGTGCTCAGCACACTGCGCTATTTCCGCAACGAGTATGAGCGGCACATCGTCGACAAGCGGTGCGATGCCTACGTCTGCAAAGAGCTCACGGGCGCTGCCTGCCAGGCGGCCTGTCCGGTGGGTACCGAAGCGTGGCGCTACGCGGCACTCATCGCCAGAGGTGAGTACGAGGAGGCCTACCGCGTGATCCGGGAGAGGAACCCGTTCCCCTCGGTGTGCGCTCGGGTATGTGACCATAAGTGTGAGCAGCAGTGTCTCCTGGGTGCCACGGGGCAGCAACCGGTTGCACTGCGAGTTTTGAAGCGGTTCGTAACCGATCGGGTCGATCCGAGCGTCTACGAGCCCCAACGGCATTCGGAGCCGGGCGCAGCAGAAAAGCGGGTCGCGGTGGTGGGTGCCGGGCCGGCCGGTCTCACGGCTGCCCACGGTCTCTCCCTCAAGGGCTACCGGATCACCGTCTTCGAGGCGGGGAACCGTCCGGGTGGGATGCTGATTTCGGGTATCCCCGCTTATCGCCTGCCACGCGATGTGCTGCAGAAAGAGATCGACGCTCTGATCGATGATAACGTCACGCTCCGCTGTGGAACCGGTCTGGGCCGAGATTTCACTGTTGACAGCCTGCTCGAGGACGGGTATGACGCCGTCTTCCTGGCGCTCGGGGCGCACAGCAGCCGGCGCATGGAGATCGATGGCGAGAATATGGCCGGCGTTTATCCGTCGATCGAATTCCTCAAAGCCTGGAACCTGAGGGGCGAATCAGTTGCCCGCGGCAAGGTGGGGGTCATCGGCGGGGGGAACTCCGCTATCGATGCGGCTCGCGTGGCGATACGCCAGACAGGGGTGAGCGAGGTCACGGTCTTTTACCGCCGCACCCGCCAGGAGATGCCTGCCTTCGAGGAAGAGATCGAGGGCGCTCTCGAGGAGGGCGTGAAACTGGAGCAGCTGGTTTCTCCCGTGGGTCTCTTTGGCAAGAAGAGACGCCTGGCCGAGGTCGAGTTCGTCGACAACGAGTTGGGAGAGGTGGATGCCGGTGGCCGGCGCCGGCCGGTGCCCAGGCCCGGGTCCGAGCACCGTGTGCCGCTCGACACGCTGATCGTCGCCATCGGTGAGCAGGCAGCGAGCTTGGGGTCGGAAGATGGGGCGGGAGTCGAGATGCGGGGCGGTACGGTTGTCGTAGACGAGCGGACTCTAGCAACGAAGCGACCGGGTGTCTTCGCCGGCGGTGATCTGGCTACGGGACCGAACACAGTAATCGCCGCCATCGCCGCAGGTTGGCGTGCGGCCGAGGTCATCGATCGCTATCTGAGAGGCCGAGACCTGTACCAGGCTGAGGAGCCCCGTTTGCCGAGGGCCTACGTGGAGCCGGTCGCGGTAGAGGACGAGACGCAGTTCCCGGCACCCAGGGCCAAGGCACCCTCGGCACCGGCCGCGCAGCGGGTGCACAACTTCGATGAGGTGGAGGCGACGGTGACCGTCGAGGCAGCCGCGTGCGAAGCGCGGCGTTGCCTGAGATGCGACCTCGAGTTCACCGAGCGGCCGCAGGGATCTGACGAGTTCCGCAAGGCCGGCGGAGACGATAGATGATAACGCTGACTATGAACGGCTTGACCGTTGAGGCGGAGAAGGGCAGCACGCTGCTGGAAGTCGCGCAGTTCTACGGCTTCCCGATCCCCACGCTATGTCACATGGAGGGGCTTTCCCCCTATGGCGCGTGTCGACTCTGCCTGGTGCAGATCGGCGAGGGCACGCGATCGAGGTTGGTCAGCTCGTGCACCTACCGGGTCGAAGAGGGACTCGAGGTTCGAACCGCATCCTCGCGAGTGGTCAGGACGCGGAAGATGGTGCTCGAGCTTCTGCTCGGCTCCTGCCCCCAGTCGAAGACGATTCAGGACCTGGCTGCGGCGCACGCCGTGCGGCAGCAGCGATTTCGGCAGGAGTACGAGGACTGTATCCTCTGCGGTCTGTGCGCGCGCATCTGCGAGCAGCAGATGATGGCGAAGGCGATCGGCTTTCGCGGGCGCGGCGAGAAGCGGAGCATAGGAGCACCGTTCGATATCAAGGCGGACGTGTGTCGGCTCTGCGGGGCTTGCATGTACGTGTGTCCAGCCTGTGAGCTGCGCTGCACTTACACCGAGCCTGAGAAGGCAATCTGCGGCGGTTGTGCGAACCTGAGTCCGCCGTGCGTCTATGCGGACAAGTTCGATGACATGATGTGCTTCATGAATCCCTGCGTCGCCTGTGAAATCAAATAGGGGCGACACCGGGTCGGCACGAATCCAAGGAGAACTTAGATGACGCTGTCCAGGGTGAACTCGTCAGCAGCAACCCTTACGAAGAACCGAACCGAAGGCTCGGTCACGCCGCTTTCGGGCATGTGCGTAACCTGCGTCGACGGTTGTATCGGTATGTGCGAGATCGGCAAGTCCGCCTTCCGCGGCCACGAGGTCATCTACCCACAACCGTTCGGTGTCATCACCACGGCGGCGGAGAAGGACTATCCAGTCGATTACTCGCACCTCAGCATCATGGGTGGTGTGGTCGGGGCTCAGGGGATCGAGCCCGACAGCGACAAGGCCATATTCCCGGCGGTGGATCTCGAGGTCCGCTTCGGCCGCGACGGTGGGCTGAAGTTCCGCTACCCGTGGATCATCCCGGGAATCGGGTCGACTGACGTTGCCAGGAACAACTGGGAGGGTCTCGCCGTCGGATCGGCTCTGGCCGGCACGGGCCTCACCATCGGTGAGAATGTGAGCGGCATGGACCCCAAAGCGGTGATCAAGAATGGGCGCGTCGAAGACACGGTCGACCTGAAGCGTCGCGTACAGCTGTTCAAGGAGCACCAGCGCGACGGATACGGCGCTATAGTGGCGCAGACCAACGTCGAGGGCACGCGCTTTGGCGAGCACGAGTACGCCATCAACACGCTCGGTGTCGAGTGCGTCGAGTTGAAGTGGGGACAGGGCGCCAAGAATATCGGTGGCGAGGTCAAGATCAGGGATCTCGCGAAGGCTCAGATGCTGTACGACCGGGGCTACATCGTCCTGCCCAACCCCAGGGACCCCGCGGTCGTCAAGGCGTTCAAGGCGGGAGCGTTCAAGGAATTCGAGCGTCACTCACGTGTCGGTATGGTCAGCGAAGAGGAGTTCGCGACCAGAGTCGAGTATCTGCGCAACGTGGGCGCGAAATACATCTTCCTCAAAACTGGGGCCTATCGGCCTGCGGCATTGGCCCAGGCGCTGGCGTACGCCTCGAAGTACGAGTTGGATCTGCTGACGGTCGACGGGGCCGGCGGCGGCACAGGTATGAGCCCGTGGCGGATGATGAACGAGTGGGGCGTCCCGCCGCTTGAGTTGCACTCGCTGCTCTACCAATACGCCGCGCGCCTCGCGGCCAAAGGAAAATACGTACCGGCGCTGGCGTTGGCGGGCGGCTTTACCTTCGAGGACCAGATCTTCAAGGGCCTTTCGCTCGGGGCGCCGTTCGTCAAGCTGATCGGCATGGCGCGGAGCCCGCTGGCAGCCGCGATGGTGGGGAAAACGATCGGCCGTGCCATAGACGCGGGCGAGGTTCCGGTATACGTGGAGAGGTTCGGCAGGACGAAGGAGGAGATATTTGTCACCGCGCACGTGCTACGTGAGGAGCTGGGTGAGAAGGAATTTGAGAAACTGCCGGCGGGTGCCCTAGGACTGTACACGTACTACGAGCGACTGGGGCAGGGATTGCGCCAGCTCATGGCCGGCAGTCGCAAGTTCTCAATGGAGTTCCTGTCGCGTGACGATCTGGCCGCGTTGACGCGCGACGCCGCAGACGTGACGGGTCTGCCGTACGTCATGGATGTGGACAGTCCACTGATCGACGAGATTCTGGACGGGTAGGAGCTGAGAATGTCTAACGAGATGAAGACTGGGCGGGCGTCACGGCAAAAAAGGTTGAGGGTTTCTGACCCCCGATCGCAAGCAGCACCTCGTCTGCTACTGCAGATCCCACGCTAACCGCGCGAGAAGGACACAAGAGGGTACCGGTGCCGCCTGGTTGCGCACCGGAGTGGAGGGTTTGGCGTGGTTGTGTTGACCAACAGCGACGATGGGACGGCCCTCGCGGATGCGATCGTCGAGCTGATCGGCGGGAGAGAGGGTTGGCCTGGCCCAACAGCGGCCCCACCCTCTATTCTTGGGATTACTGGGGCGCGAGCAAGTGTTCGAGTTGTTTGGATTCGGTTTCTGGGAGAACGAACACGTTCTCTATGTGACGGAGACCCCCTGACCTTGCGTTTCCCTGACCCGGGCCGCCGCGCCGAACGCGGCGTAGAAGACCACGTCCTGCACGAGCCCCCTGCAGTAGATGCTAATCAGGTGGCGGACAAAGGCTCGCCGATCAACAAGTATCGTCTTCACGTCTAGCCCTGGGTCGTTGGTCGTGCTCAGTGGGGGCCACGACCTCCCTCGTTACGGCCTGCCCCTGCCGCCAAACTTGGCCCATACGCCTCGGAATGGGAACCAGGTGGCCGGTGGCGACGGCCCCCGTGACTCAGGCGCTCTAAGCTCACAGTGCGCCGCCGGCACCAGAACCGGGGGCGAACCCTCTCGCATGCGGCGCTCTTGAGGGGGTCAGCGGTCAGGTTGTGCCCAGGTCTCGCTCAGGTTGTCTGGCGGCCGAATTAGGCAGAGCAAACGGGGAACGCAGTCGCTCCAAGCCGCGTGGCCCGTGGGCTCTGGGGCCATGGCCATCTGGTTGGCTAGCAGATTGGGACTGGATCGGTAGGGGCGCCGGATCGGTCAGGGGTAGCGGTCGGAGGCGGGGGCAAAGCGGTGGGACTGGCTAGCAGGTAGGGGTCTGTCGATCGTCGCGACCCGTTGTTTGCCCACGGCCCCTGACCCGTCCGAATGTTGTGGTTCAGCGAGTTCTAATCCGCCATTGGCGGATGTAGTAACTCTACTGTCTAGCACTAGATTAAGAAGGCATGTACGCCTTGTGTAACCCGCCAATCTGACCGTGCCGAGGGCCAACATGAACGATCAACAGAAAGCTGAACTTGAGTTCCGCAAGTTCGAGTACGAACTCGTCAATGGCAAGATCAATTTGAATGTGGCGCGTCTGGACAAGTTGTGGATTAGCCTCGCCGGTACTGATTCCGTTTGCGCTGCGGGGCTCCGGGTTCGTACACTGAAGCGAATACGTGCGTCGAGTCTCGACAGTGGCTCTCACGATGAAGAATCCGTTGAAGTGGAAACGACTCAGGAGGGGAAGGCGCTCTGTTTGGCGCGCAATCATCGAGCGTCTCGAGGGTGTCTGGTCCGCCGTCTGGGCCTGGATCGTAGAGCTGTACAATCACCTATCGGGTGAATTGCGACGCCGAGGCGTCTTGGCGAAGCTGCAGAAGGCGGACATCATTCTCGCGAGCCCACGAACGCTCCGCCTTTCGCCCGTTGCACTGATATATCGTCTGTTTCTGCGGACCCAATATGTCCACAGCATGTTGTACCTCGGGGGTGGCAACATACTCCATACCACGTCACGATCCGGCGTAGTAGTCGCCCCGTTACCGCACAAGATATACAGGCGCGATCGTTACACCATCCTTCGTGCACGACACCTTGGGCCGAAGCAGCGACAGCAGGTAGTCGCGGAAGCGCTGAAGCTGAGAGGCCGGAAACTCGACCGGGCTGGATTGGTCACCAATGTTCCCGCGCGATTGTTCGGCCTACGAAAGCCGCTGTTGAGATTGGAGAAGGACCGCTTGTGGTGTAGCAGGCTCATCTGTCAGGCCTACTCCGCGAACGGCATCAGCCTGGTGCCGCAGGACAAGCTCGAGACCGTCACATCGGAAGACCTGAGTCGCAGTCCCCGCTTGGAGAGGATCTGACCGCACAGGCCAAGCTCTACACGATCCCTGGCCGTTTGTGATCGCCGGCTCGCGAGCGGCCGTCGCGCTCGAGGCTGTGACCTCCCAGACTGTCCTTCACCGCATGGGCGATCCGGGCAGTACCCCGACGATGCGTAGCGGGCCGCCACTCCCGCCGGCGATCTTCATGGGTAGCGCGATGACGTAGGCGCCCGTCGCCGGCAGGCGGTCCAGGGCGGCCACGTTCTCGAACGCCGGAATGTTCTCGGCATAGAGGATCCGGTGGCTCTCGAACAGCGTGGATTGCCCGTAGTCGATGCTCGGCGTGTCGATGCCGAGGGCATCCATACGGCGATTGTCGACCAACCATTGGGCGGCGTTTCTGTGCAGGCCTGGGAAGTGAAGCTCCGGAATAGCTTCGGGTCCCGTCCTCGCAGTGCCGAGGAAGCGCTCCGGGTCAGGCCAGCGGCTTCCCCAACCGGTATTCAGGAGCAGGATCGCGCCGTCGGGTATCCGGCCGTGCTCCGCCTCCCACGCCTCCAGGTCGTCGACGTCGACCTGGTAGTCGGGGTCGCTCTCCGCCACGGCGCTGACATCCAGCACGACGGCCGGGCCGACCAGACGGTCGATGGGGACCTGCTCCGAGGTGTGCTTTCCTTCGGCGAAGTGAATCGGTGCGTCGAAGTGGGTGCCGCCGTGCTCGGCCAGGCAAAAGTTGTTGGCGGCGTAGTAGTATCCTCCCTCGGTGATGCCGGCCGACACGACCTCCAGCTCGAAGGGCTGCGCCGTCGGCCAGAAGACGGCACGCTCATCGTACGAATAGGACATGTCGATCCACTCGGCAGCAGCACCCGAGAAAAGGTCGGCGAGCATCTCTGCCTGGCCCGCTCCCCTCGGCTGACAGCCCGCGCAAACGAGCCCACTCGCCGCGACGAGCAAAGCGGAGCTCGCGTAACGGCCGAGGGGGCTACGGCACCGTGTGGACGGACGTGCGTGCGCCCGATCGAAGACGTGCTCGAAGTTCGACATACGGCAGTCCTCCCCTGAGGCGTGATTGTGCACTGGGTGGATACTGCAAGGTATCACCCGGCGATGAGGTTTGTCACTCGCCTCGGGTGGAAGCCGCGTTCGCACTCCGGGGCTGGCTGGCCTGGCCCTGGCCGACCTAACTTGCGGCGATCCGCTGTCGGCGTTGCCAGCACTCAGCAGGACCACGGCGGTCGGCGTTAGTTCGCCGGATAGCAAACATCATCCGATCGATGCCAGGGAAACCTCCCCAGTCCACGACAGCCGAAGGCGAGCACCCGAGCGCGCGTGAACCGCTGACGTTGTTTCTCGCGCTGATCGTCTCGCTGGTCGGTGCTATCATCGGGCTGCAGATCATCACCAGCCTCGGCGTTACGCCGAACACGTCGATCGTCGCGGTGATCATCGCGATCCTCGTGTCGCGAGTTCCGCTCCGTCTCTTTCGAGGTTTCCGTTCCGTCCACCGTCAGAACCTGATCCAAACCACGATGTCGAGCGCGACGTTCGGTGCGGCGAACTCGCTGCTGGTCCCCATCGGTGTGCCGATCCTGGTCGGCCGCCCGGAGCTGGTGGTGCCGATGCTATTGGGCGCGACGGCGGGCATGCTGATCGACGTGGCGATGCTTTACTGGCTGTTCGACTCGCGTCTCTTTCCCGGCGCTTCGCCGTGGCCGATCGGGATCGCATCGGCCGAGGCGATTCTGGCGGGCGACCGCGGCGGCCGACGCGGGCGGCTGTTGGGTGTCGGAGCTGTGGCCGGCGTACTGGGCACGTCCGGGCTGTTCGGGGGATTACGGGCGGCGCTCGGAGTCGCTGCCCTGCCGATGGCCGCCTTCGGCATCGCCTTTCTCGGGAACGTATGGGCGCTGGCGATGTTCGGTGTGGGGCTCTTGGTGCGAGGATACGCGCCGGGCGCTTGGGGGATCGACCTCGAGGCGCAGCTGGTGCCACACGGAATGATGATCGGGGCGGGGATCATGGCGCTGGGTCAGGCCGTGTTCATTGCGCTGCGCCGCCGGGCGGAGGGTGATAACGGGGGGAGCGATCGGGCGGCGCGGTCCGTGCAGCTGACGCGTAACCGCGAAGGGGCCCGGGCGGGTCTTCTGCGCGGCGCCGGCCTCTACCTGCTGGCGTCGGCCCTGCTGGCGGTCGGCGGTGGGCTATGGGCGGAGATGGGCGCGCCGCAGCTCCTGGGCTGGGTGGTCTTCGCTGCGGTCGCCTGCGTCGCGGCCGAGTTGATCGTCGGGCTCGCCGCGATGCAGGCAGGCTGGTTCCCCGCCTTCGCGACGGCTCTGGTCTTCCTGCTCCTCGGGCTCTTCCTCGGATTTCCCCCGGGGGCCGCCGCGCTGATGGTGGGTTTCGTCGCCTCCGGGGGGCCGGCGTTCGCCGACGCCGGTTACGACTTCAAGACGGGATGGTACCTGCGGGGTTTCGGCCGCGATGCGGAGTTCGAGCTGGCAGGCCGCCGGCAGCAGCTGTTCGCCGCACTGGTCGGCCTGCTCACCGCGCTCGCCGTGGTCGCCCTCTTCCACCGGTCCTACTTCGAGGCGGACCTGTTTCCGCCTGTGGTTCGGGTGTACGCCGCTGCCATAGAGGCCGGGATCGATCCCCAGGCTGGCGCCAGGCTATTGGCGTGGGCGGTGCTCGGCGCGCTCCTCCAACTCCTAGGCGGGCCGAGCCGCCAGCTCGGCATCCTCTTCGCCACCGGGCTGCTGATATTCAATCCCCTCGCCGGTTGGGCCGTTCTGTTGGGTCTGCTGGTTCGGGTCGTCTGGGCGCGGGGCGGCACGGCGGTGGAAGGCGCGCCGTCGACGGTCTTCGCCGGCGGCCTCATAGCCGGCGATGCGCTGTGGAGCTTCGGCGCCTCGCTCTTCCGCTGATTCATGGTAGAGTGGAGCTCGATGGCGCCGCGTTACGCTGCACCTGTGGGACGGCGTCTGGGAAGGCGAGCGCATCCTACCCGAGGGTTGGGTAGAGTTAAAGCACTCCGACGCCGACGGACCCGCGCCGCAACTATGGTGGGCTGTTCTGGGTGAACGCCGGTGGTGCGCTACCCGACGCTCCGCGTGACGCCTACTGGCCGGCCGGGTTCATGCGTCAGAACACGGTCATCATCCCGTCGCTCGACATGGTGGTCGTGCGCCTGGGGCCGAGCCCCGGAGGCTCGAACCGCTACCTGAACCGTGTCATCGCAGGGATCATCAAGGTGCTGCGACCGACTCGCTAGAACCAAATCAGATAGGTGAGCTTAACGATGAAGGCCCGGCTTTCCGGATTCCACTTGGAGCCGAAGATCTCGCGTCGCTCGTTGAAGACGATGAACAGGTCGCTGCCCGGGCGATGGATCCAGTTGATGCGCAGGTTGGCGGAGAAGCCGCGGGTCTGGCTGTTGTATTGAACGAGGGCGTTGCCGAACAGCCGGGTGTTGGCCGCCAGCTTGAGCCGGCCTCGTATTAGCTCGGTCGTGAAGGCGGCAGCCGGTAGGTCGACATCGTTGTACTCGTAACCGAGCTCGAATCCGATATGAGGGCTGTCGAACCTCAGTTCGCCGCCGACGAACCAGCGGCGCCCCTCCCAGAAGCCGCCGCCTCCTCCGCTGAGTTCGCCAGACATCGGGCGAGCACGGCTCGTGCTGAGGCTGCCGCGGAAGCTCCAATCCTCGTAGTCGCCGGGAGGTACGACGACGTCGGGTGCGAGATCGAAGATGGTGTCGAGCCGCTGGAACTGGTATTCGAGGCTAAGGCGGGCCTCGTCTCCCGAATTGAGCTCTGGTGAGACGTTGAGCTCCCAGCGTCGGTCCTGGACCGCCCGGGTCTCCGCAGCAGCCACGTACTCCAGCTCGTTGCGAATGTCGATCTTGCGCAGGCCGTCGATCGGTGGCCGCGGCGTGAGCCGGATCGAGCCGGAAGTCTTCGCCACGTCGTGGCGGCGGACGAATCCGATACCTGGCGACATCTCTGGGCCAATCTCCAGGTGCTCGGCCCGCCAGCCGATCACGTCGCTCGTGTAGTCGAGCGTCGTGCGCCAGGAGTAGTCGTCTCCTCCAGGATCCGAGTCGCTGCTGCGAGCGTAGAATCCCTCAAGGACAAGCCCGTTCGACAGCCACAGGTTCCAGTCCAGGCCGCCCGCCAGGTTGTTGACGCCACCCTCCTCGAGACGACTCGTGACGATTGCCCCAACGTATGAGCGCTGTCCTACGTCCCGCTTGAGGCGAGCGACGGTAAAGTTAGTGAGGGGGGCAGCGAGGCTTGCCTCTTCGCCGGTGACGACGTTCAGGAAACCGATGGTCTGGCGGCCGGCACGACCGGTTAGCCTGCCGCCTCCCAGCATCGGCACTGTTCGTCCCTCGGCGAGGCCGATGCGACGCGAGAAGAATAGGAGGATGTCCGGCGCCCAGTGCCCGAAACCCTCGGTGCCGAACTGGAAGATCCCGGCGTTCTCGAGAAAGAACTCGCGTTTCTCGGGAAAGAAGAGGCGGAAGCGAGTCAGGTCGATCTGTTCGTCGTCCGCTTCTACCTGGGCGAAGTCGGTGTTGATCGTGAGGTCGAGCATCAGACCCGAGGCGAATCCCAGCTTGGCGTCGAGGCCGACGGCGCCGTCCACGGCGACGTCGCCCTCCGGCTGTCCGACGTAGTCGCGGCCGGCCTCGCCGAGCACGTACGGTTTCACGTACATGTCGAGGCCGCCCGGCAGCGACTGGAGTCCCGTTAGCTCGCCGGCGCGGCTCACACGGGTGAGTCCTTCATTGTCCCGGGACCAGGCCGTCCAGAGACTCTGCTCGTTCTTCCGCACCACCGCCCGCTGCACGTTGAAGCCCCAGGTGGTCGCGCCGTCTCGGGTGGGGAAGCGGATACTGCGCAGCGGGATCTGGAACTCGGCGCTCCAGCCTTCGGGCGTGACCCGCGCCCGGACATCCCACACGGCGTCCCAGTTGAGGTCCGGGTTGTGCGACTCGTCGGTGATCAGGCCGTCGACCAGCACGCCCTGAGGGTTCGTCGCGAAATAGTAGGCGTTACGCCGGTCGTGGAAGGTGTCGAGGATGATCTCGACGGCGTCGTCGCCACCCGAGGGTCCGAAGCGGGCGATCCCCAACGGCGAGTCACGCTCGAGCTGGCGGCCGACGATGCGGTTGGGCTCCGAGTCGAGCGCTCGGATGCCTATATAGATGTACTCGCCGTCGTAGAGGACGCGGACTTCGGTGTCCTCGGTGGCTGGCTCTCCCTCCAGCGGCTCGCGCTGGCGGAAGCCGCTGACCCGATCCGCCTCCTGCCAGGCCGGTTCATCCAGCGCGCCGTCCAGTCGAAGCTGGAAGCCGTCTTCGGTCCGCAGTGCTCGTAGGGAAGGTGCATTACGGGCCCTGCCGCCCGCGCGGTCTGTCTGGGCCGCGGCAGGCGCTGCTGTCAGGATCAGTAGAATCCAGAGTGGATTGAGTCTCACAGTTATCCCGGGTTTGGTAAGGCAGAGAGCCGGCGCTCATTTCATGAACACTTTAAGCCGCCCGAACGTTGGCAGGTAGAGGCTACGAGGTGCAGAGCCGCGGATCTGCGCCTCGAGCCGAGCCTGGGCGCCTCGAGCCGTTACTCGAACCGGGATATCGCGGGGATCATCGGGGCCTTGGCAGCATCAAAGTGAGCTTGACAGTTACTCTCCCTTTCCCTTGCTCGCCGCTTCTGCCGCGCGCATCGCTCTCGTCTTCGTGGAAGACGGCGGCGGCGCCGGCGAATAATCGGGGATCAACCCCTCCTCACGCACCGCACGTCCCTCGGCGACGCGTATGTCGTCCGGGGTGCGCCTCCGCGAGTCTGGACCGGGCGAACCCACCACGAACGAGTCGGGGAAGACCTCGAGGTAGTAAGCTGAGCCCCAGGGGTCTTCGGCGCTGAGTTCCGCTTGCATCAGCCAATTGGGGAATGTTTCGGTTAGCGGGTAACGGCCTGACTGCGTCGCCGTCGCTTGGACGTACGCCGCGATCTGCTCCAAGGCGCGTGTAGCAGTCCGCTGGTTATTCGCATCGCTCAAGAACGGGACGGCGCTCATTATATGAGCCCGGCTGCGGGGCTCGAGGAAGGCGATGGCAGCGACGGCGATGAGGAGTAGTATGAACTTCTTCACCCAAACCCTCCCATCTCGGGTATTCGCAGTGCCGGGGAGGGCGTAGGCCGCGCTGGCCTGCTCTACGAAGGTCTCTATCGTGCGATGTGTCAAGGGCGGGCCTCGCATCTGAAACCCGCCCTTGAAGAACCAAGGTTCTTAGCGGACGCTAACGTCGCCTTGTTTGCTCCCGCTCCAGGTTCAGCTCCCGGATGTCTGTTGCCAGGCGCTCATCGCCCAGCAGGTGTTTGACGAAGTACTCGGCGCGCAGCCAGAACCAGTAGTCACCCATATCGCCGTACCCGTGGCGCTGGCCGGGGAAGATGAAGAAGTCGAACCGCTTGTTGGCTTTGATCAGCGCCTCGGCCATCCGCAGCGTTCCGGCCATGTGCACGTTGTTGTCGATGTCGCCCGTGGTGAGTAGAAGGTGGCCCTTCAAGTTCGCCGCGAGATCCGAGTTCTTTTCGATGCTGTACTCGAAGGTGACGTTGGCCGAGTCGTCCACGACCTCTTTGACGCCGTGATGCTTCTCCGACCACCAGCGGTTGTAGACATCGTTGTTGTGGTTGCCCGATGATGAGACCGCGACGTCGAAGAAGTCCGGGTAGACCAGCATCGCTGCGGTCGACATGAAGCCACCGCCCGAGTGGCCGTAGATACCGACGCGCTCGATGTCGATGTAGTCATGGCGGTCGGCGAGCTGCTCGATCGCCGCCTTCTTGTCGGCCAGACCGTAGTCGCGCAAGTTCCCGTACCCGTAGTTGTGGTACCACTTGGAACGGGCTGGGTGGCCACCGCGGTTGCCGACTGTAATCAGGATGAAGCCGAGCTGCGCCAGTCCGACCTCGTAGGCCCGGGTCGAGAACGACTTGGCTACAGCTTCGGTCTGCGGCCCTGGATAGACGTAGGCGACCACGGGGTACACCTTGGTGGAATCGAAGTCGAACGGCTTGTACATGACGCCGTACAGGTCGGTGGTCCCGTCGGCCGCCTTTACTATGTACGGCTCGGGGAACTGGTAGCCCGCCTCGAGCAGCTTGGAGAAATCCGACTCCTCGAGATCGAGCAATCTCCGCCCTCGCGTGTCGTAGAGGGCCGCTGCCGGGATCGTGTTGACCCGCGAGTAGTTGTCGACGAAGAAGCGGTTCGACTCGCCCATGCTGACTCGGTGATCGAAATCGCCGGGGTCGAGCAGGGTCAGGCCGGCACCGTCAAGCCCCACCCGGTACAGATGCTGATAGTAGGGATCCTCGCCATCTTCGCGGGCGTTGGCCGCGAAATAGACGACGCCTCCACCTTCGTCGACTCCGACCACGCGCCGCACCGAGAATGGCCCCTCGGTCAGTCGGTTCTTGAGCGTCCCGTCGGGTCCGAAGCGATAGAGGTGCGCCCACCCGTCGCGCTCCGACCACCAGATCATGTCACCGGATTCGAGAAGCTCGAGCCGCTGCTGCTCGACGTAGGTGTTGAGTCGCTCTTCGATCAGCACCCGGACTTCGCCGGTCGTCGCGTCGGCGACACAGACGTCGATCCGGTGCAGGTCGCGACTGCTGCGTGTGAAGTAGAGGTCCTGCGAGTTGTCGGACAGCCACAGCTGGCGCCGCGGCTCGTCGCTGTCCGGATAGATGAACTGACGGCCCGTCGAGATTCTTATGCTCTGATCCTTGAAGGCCTCGGCCTGGATCTCGACCATCTCTCGGGCCTCGAGGTCGTAGACGAGGAGCTCGGACTGCGAGACGTTCTCCTCGCCGGGCATGTCGTACTTGTAGGTCTCGAGCTCCGGCCGATCATTGCCCGTCGAGTGGATGACCCACAACTCACCGGACTCGCGACTGTCGTTGCGCACTAGGGCGAAGCGCTGCGAGTCCTTCGACCAGACGATGCGCGTGCGCTTCCGTTTGTCCTTGTTTTCCTCGCGCTCGTCGTCCGTGTCGCCTCGGTCGAATACGGCGTAGCTGTAATGCTGTTCGCCGTCCTCGGTGAGCTGGATCTCCTCGACCTCGACCTCCTCTTCCGCCTCCTCGGCTTCCTCGTCGTCCTCCTTCCCGCGGCGCGCGTCTAAGATGTTCGCGTAGTCGTCAGCGCTCATCATGAACAGGTTGTGATTGCGGGCGAAGACCACCCAGCGGCCGTCCGGGGATACACTGGCCCATTCGGGATGGTTATCCGGCGCTTCCCAGTCTTCCAATAGGCGGAGCGTCTGGGTCCGCACATCGTACTCGAAATGGAAGATCTTCTTCTTGGGGCCCTTGCGCTCGCCTCGCTCTTCCTCCTGCTCCTGCTCTTCTTCTTGTTCCTGTTCCTCTTCCGACACCTCTTCCCGCTCTTCATCCTGGGAGGATTCGACCTCGAACTGGAGCGTGTACGCATCGATGAACTTGATCTTGCGGATCGGTAGGTGCTGCGCATCCCAAGGGTCCCGGGTGAGCCGCGTCAATTCGGCAGCGATCCGGTCGTTGTCGAAGATCTGGGTCTTGGTGCCGCTCGTAGGGTCGACTAGGTAGTAGAACGTGCCGTCCGATGTCCGCCACTCGTACCAGAACCGCTCGCTGCCCTCGATCCAACGTGGGCTCACAGAGGTGCTGTAGACGAGTCCCCGAATCTTGTAGGGCGCGAAGCGGGCGGCGAGCTGGTAGTTGGCCGTGGTTACGGCGTTCTCCCCGTTCGAGTCCTGCTGAGCTGCCAGGGGCGCCGCGATTATCGGCAGAGCGGTCGTCGCCAAGGCACACGCGGTACGTAGGGAATCCACGAGATGTCTCATCATGACTCCTCCCTGCGCTGTTGCCGCACTGACATTTAGTGGTGGGGTTCCTGTCAGGTACGAACTCAGCTGAACACGCGCAAGGGGTGTGGCGAAGTGCCTGTAAGTCGGCGGCGAGCTTGGCGGACGATGAAGAGCGGGCGGTCTTTCGACCGCCCGCCATCTGCATTTGTTTTTGATCGGAGCTAGCCGGCCACTGGCGCGCTTAGATAGGCCAGCTCAGCGGCGAACTGGAGCATCCCTTCCATGAATGCGGTGAGGCCCTCAATCGCCGCGAAGGCCTCTTCGAGCGCGGCGAGCTCCGCCGTGGTCAGCGGGTCGCCCACCGCGTTGGTGATCGTGATCTGGACCGTGTCTTCATCGATCCAGCCCTCGATGATGGCCACGTCATCGCCGTTGAAGGTGATGCCGCTGCCCGGGAGGATCACGTAAACCCATGTCTGATCTACCAGCTGGTACTCGAGGTCCAAACTGAAGACCAGCGTGTTCGTCCCGTCGCTGAACGTCACCTCTTGTGTGATGAGTTCCCCAACGTAGTTGAGTACCCAAGAGGCCTGGAAGTTGCCGTACCGCAGACCGAACTCGATTCCGGACTGGGTCAAACTTTCGATGGCGTACAGATCGAACGTCACCTGCCCCGTGCCATCGGAGAAGTAGCCATCGAAGTCGAGCCACATATTCCCTTCTTCGAAGTTACCTGTGACGTTGGCGAAGATCATCGTAGCATCGCCGATCACCACCTCGAGCGTGATGGCGATGGTGGGCCAGGTGCTGGAGTCGATGATATCGAGATGTCCGATATCGTTTAGCGGAGATTCGGGCAAGCCGGTGACCGGGTTGACGGCGTAGATGATGAAGCGTACGCCGGTCGCGGGAGCGCCGGGGAGCTCACTGGGTGTGTAACCCTGAAGCTGTTCATCCCAGACGAAGGTCACGCCTTCGAAGATGTCGGGCAGGTTGGCCCCTGCGGTGTACACCGGGTTCAGCAGGTGCCTAGGGATCCCACCGGCGACGTCGGCTGGCGGACGCGCATTGAGTAAGGGGCCGCCCCAGAGCGCCTCGAGGATCGGCCCGCCGAGGTACTCCATGCTGGCCGCACCCTCGTTGCCCTCGAAGAAGCCCGCGACCACCTGCTGCATGATGTCGGCGGTGTTCTCAGGGGTGAGCTGGAACTGGGGGCCGGTTGAGTCTGAGCACGCTGCCATGAAGCTCAGTAGCAGGGCGATGACGGCGACACGTGTGGACCGGAACGGTTTCGTGTTGTTCATGCTTGCCTCCCTTCTTAGGCGGTTGGCGCAGTGGTGCGGGCTCACTCGATCGGGATGATCGTTGGTAAAGGCTTTCGGACAGGGGATTTACGCCGGGGTCTGAGACAGGGAAATCGCGCCGGGAAGATGGCGCCGTGGGGAGGCCAGCGGATACAAAGCTATGAAGATTAGCTATATACGCAAGGTTCTTGGGCCCGGCAGCGCAGGGCTGCTCACTTTCGTATATTCGCCTCATCCATGTAGCTCTAGCTCTCCGCCGGCGCTCGATTGGGCCGTGCTAGCTCACCCTTCAGCAGCAGGTAGCAGCCATGTTGCGTCTCAAGCTCGCAAGCGTAGGGATCCACCGGCGCTCGTTACGGCGGGTGCTGCTGCACTCCGGATTGCTTATTTCGCTGGCGGCCGGCGACTCGCTCGCGATCGCCCAACAAGGTGAGATCCCTCCGCCTCAGTACGAGGTAAGGCTTGAGAGAAGCGTTCTCGTCCACATGCGGGACGGCACACGTCTCTCGACCGACCTCTACTTTCCGGTCGGGGCAGTGGAGCCGCTGCCGGTGATCGCGATCAGGTTACCGTACGACAAGAGCAGGTTTCAAGAGTCTCCCTCGCTAGCGCATGAGTTCGCCAAGCGCGGCTTCGTGGTGGCGGTCCAGGACATGCGGGGCCGCTATGAGTCCGAGGGCCACTACATCGTGGGCCGTGCCAACCGCGACGATGGCTACGACTTCATCAGCTGGCTCGCCGCGCAGCCGTGGTCGAACGGAAAGATCGGCACCTACGGGTGTTCGTATCTCGGCGAGAGCCAGCTACAGCTCGCGGCGACGCGGCATCCCAACCACACCGCAGCGATTCCTCAGGCGGCCGGCGGCGGCTATGATGGGACGTACCGCACCTTCGCGTTCATGGATGGTGGGGCGATCGAACTCGCCTCGGCGCTGGGGTGGTTCCACTCCGCCGGCAGCAAGACTTTCAATCGGCCGCCGGCGCAGGCATCCGACTCGGCCTACCGTCGCATGGTGCAGGACATGCAAACCCGGCCAGAACTCCCTCAGGTGAACCTTCAGGAAGCTTTCTGGAAGCTCCCGATAATCGGGATCGTTCGGGCGAACGGCATCCCGTCAAGCGATTACGAGAATTTCGTCTCGCATATACCGGGTGACCGGTATTGGAAAAGCCTCAATTACGTGGACGACAGCGACCGGTTCGATGTCCCGGCGCTGCACGTGAACTCCTGGTACGACGGTGGTGTGAATGAGACGTTGAGACTGTTCAATCTGATGAGCCGCAATGCGGTCTCGGCGCGCGGACGCGACCACCAGTTTGCCATCATCTCTCCCACGGCGCATTGCCGATCGGAGCTTTCGCGAGAACACACAGTTGTGGGTACTCGAGATATGGGCGACGCGCGGTTCCCCTACTACCAGACTTATCTGGAGTGGTTCGACTACTGGCTCAAAGAACTCGACAACGACGTCATCCAAATGCCGAAGTTGCAGTATTACCTGATCGGTGCGGGAGAGTGGCGGTCAGCCGACGCCTGGCCACTTCCAGGTACCGAGTTCACGAAGTTCTACCTGCATAGCAACGGTCAAGCGAACAGCAGAAACGGCGACGGCACGCTGAGCACGGAGCCGCCGGGCGAGGAGCCGGCCGATCGCTTCACCTACGACCCGGCGAGCCCTGTGCCGACGGTTGGTGGGCCTATCTGCTGCATCGGCGCGGACGATGCGCCGGCCGGCGCGATGGACCAGTCCGAAGTCGAGCTTCGGAACGATGTCCTCGTCTACACTAGTGCGCCGCTCGATCAAGGGATCGAGGTCACGGGACCGCTGGAAGCGATCCTCTACGTCTCGTCCGACACAAAGGATACCGATTTCACAGTCAAGCTCGTGGATGTCCTACCCGACGGTACGGCCTACAATGTGCAAGATGGGATTCTTCGCGCGCGGTTCCGACAAGGCTTCGACCGGGTCGTGTTGATGGAGGAGGGACAGGTCTACCGGCTACGGATCGATCTCCACGCGACCGGGACCTGGTTCGGCCCCGGTCACCGCATTCGGGTGGAAGTGTCGAGCAGCAACTTTCCGCGGTTCGATCGGAACCTGAACACCGGCCGCAACAACTACGACGAGACCGAGTGGCGAGTGGCTCACAACACGGTGCACCACAGCGCGGAGCATCCTTCGCACGTGGTCCTGCCGGTGGTAGGCGCGGTGCGCTAGCCTTGGGCCGCTGCGCTGGCTCTCCTGATTACTCGGCGGTTAGCATCTCCACCGGATCTACCCTCGTCGCCCGGACGGCGGGACGTGGGCAAAGGGTCTCGGGATGGCGAGGTCCGTTGGGGCCGGTGTCCGGATCCGCCAATCCGCGTCCGCATTCGGACATCATCGGGGTGAGGCCAAGCCGTCGGGTCTTGAGCGGACCGAGTCATTCAGCGGGGAGCGTCAGATCGCTAGCGTAGCGGCGGTAGATGGCATGATTCTTCCCACATATTGGGGAGATTCGCCCGCAGACACGGTCGGGTAGAGCTGGACTGCATCATTCGGAGCGCACCTACAGGGAAAAGCCAACGATGAACCTCGGCCCTCTTTGGCAAGAGACCAGGCTCGCTGCTAGGCGGCTCGCGAGAGCCCGTGGACTAACACTAGCCGTCGTACTGACACTTGGCTTGGGGATCGGCGCCAGCAGCGCCCTGTTCAGCGTCGTCAACTCGACGCTGCTCGCGCCGTTGCCGTTCGAGGCCCCAGACAAGTTGGTCGTCGTCTGGGAGACCCGCTCGGCGCAAGGCGCCCCCACCGTCACCGTATCGCTGGGAAACTTCGAGGCTTGGCGAAGACTAAACACCGTTTTTCAGGGGATGGCGGCAGTACAGCGCCGCCCTTACAACGTCACGGGCTCCGGCGAAGCTGTGCGGGTCAACGCGATTCGCGCCACGGCGGCGCTGCTGCCTACGCTCGGTGTCCTTCCGGTGGTTGGGCGAGGTCTGCGCGAGGAAGAGGAGCTGCCCGGCTCGCAACCCGTCTGCCTCATCGGCTACGGGCTGTGGCTCAGCCGGTTCGGCGGCGACCCCAACGTGAGTGGGAAGATTCTCGAGCTGGACGGGCGGAGTCACGTGGTGGTAGGAGTCTTGCCTCCTGGTTTCGAACTGCCGGGGACGGGCATCTCCGACATGGGGGCGCCCCAGTTGTTGACGCCGCTCACCCTCGATCAGAACGACCCAAATTACCGCGCCAATCACAATTCGGTGGTGGTCGCGAGACTGCGCGACGGGGTCGGCGTCGGGCGAGCGGACCAGGAAATCCGCTCGCTGGCCCAGAGACTCGAGCAGGAGTACCCCGAGTGGAACGAGGGGGTGGGGGCGCTTGTGCGCTCGCTCCACGAGCAGGTCGTGCAGGGCGTTCGCGCGAGCATCTTGCTACTGTTCGCAACTGTCGGCTTCGTCCTCCTTCTCGTGTGTGTAAACGTGGCGACGCTGATGCTCACGCGGATCGCCGCCAGGGAGCGGGAGACGGCCGTGCGGGTGGCGCTCGGCGCCGGACGCACGCGCGTTGTGTGGCAGGTCCTCACCGAGGCCTTGATGCTTTCGATTGCGGGCGGCGTCCTGGGTGTGTTGCTTTCCCTGCATGCGGTCGATGCGTTGGGTGCTCTCGCGGCTTCGTGGCTACCGCCCCACGTCGACCTGGTAGTCGACCTCCGGGTGCTCGCATTTGCCCTGGCTGTCTCCGTTCTTACGGGCATCGGCTTCGGTATCGTCCCGGCCTGGATGCTGGCCGGCGTGCGGACCAACGATGCGTTGGCCGGGGGGCCCCGCCTGCTCGGCCGACCGGGGCAGAAGCGGGCCAGGCAGGCCTTCGTCGCAACGCAGGTGGCGTTGGCCCTGGCACTGCTCGTCGCTACGGGACTGCTGCTGCGGAGCTTCGCACGTCTGACGAACGTGGACCCCGGCTACGACGCGAGGGACCGAATCGCCTTGTTCGTCGGCCTGCCAAACACCAGGTACGGTGAGCGCACGCAGGTGACGGCGTTCCTCGAACAGCTAGTCGGCGAGGTCGGTGAGCTGCCCGGGGTACAATCGGCCGGTGCATCGATTGCGCTCCCGCTCGAGCCTCTGTTCTGGCAGAAACACCTGACCCGCGAAGAGGCGCCGGCGCAGCAGCGCGCCGACGTTCCGGTGGTGGACCTGACGATCGCCACCCCGGGATTCCTAAAGGCGATGGGCATCCCGCTGATCAAAGGTCGTCCCTTGCAGGGTAGCGATCGTGCAGGCTCGCACTACGTGGCACTCGTGAACGAGACCTTCGTCAGGACGCACTATGGGAACGGTGACCCCCTCGGTCGTAGGATTCGCCTCGGGCTGCCGGACCATCTATTGGAGGAATCGGCGAACGCTCAGCCCTGGCTCACTATCGTCGGGGTGGTGGGTGATGTGCGGCGGCGCGGACCGGCGGTCCCGGTGCTGCCGGAGGTCTACGTGCCCCAGGCGCAGGACAATGACTCGGCGCGAGAGTTCTTCGTGGTCGCGCATGCCAGCGGGCCACTAGATGACCTTGCAGAGCGGCTCCGTCATGTGGTTCAGCGAGTCGACCCCCTGCAGCCGGTGGCGCGTGTCGTCACCCTGGATCGGATGCAGACGAATTCACTCTCTCAGCCCCGCACGAACCTGCTACTCGTAGGCGGCTTCGGACTGGCCGCGCTGGTCTTGGCCGTCATGGGTGTCTATGGGTTGACCAGCCACTCGGTCACGTCGCGCACTCGGGAATTCGGGTTGCGACTTGCGCTCGGTGCTCGCCCGTCGACGATCAGTCGCCTGGTCGCCGGCGAAGGGTTGGCCGTGTCCGCTGTGGGGATCATCCTTGGGCTGGGTATGTCGCTCATCGGCGCTCGCCTGATGGCTGGCCTGCTGTTCGGTGTGATGCCGACGGACCTAATGGTGTTCACCGTGGTGGCGGTGACGCTGATCTGCGTGGTGCTCGTTGCCGCGTATCTCCCGGCGCGGCGCGCTTCTCAGACGGACCCCGCCGAGGCGTTGAAATGGGAGTGAACACCGAGAAGTCTAGCGGCGCGCGACCAGCAGCCACTGGCCGCGGTTGCGGCCGCTCTGGGTGAACCGCTCATCGCGGTCGAGTATTTCGAATCCCGCCTCGCGAAGCTCTCCTTCGACGATGTCTATGCTCAGTTCGTGGCTCCTCGTCTGCTGATCGCGTGACTCTGAGGGCTCGTCGGGGACGTGATCCAGTATGACCAAGCGCCCGCCGGGTTTCAGCGCCCTGTACATGCCGGAGAGCATCGCCTCGTACTCCGTCATCTCGTGGTAGGCGTTCACCACCAGCACCGCATCCAGGGAACGCTCCGGAAGTCTAGGATCGTCAATCTCGCCGCGGACTACTTCGATGTTGGCCAGGCCATCCTCCTCGGCGAGCCGCCGTAGTTGCGATAGCGACCGCTCGCTTATCTCAACGGCGAAGACTCGTCCGCCAGCGCCCACTTCCCTGGCGAGGTGCTCGGTGAAGTAGCCGCTACCCGCGCCCACGTCCGCCACATTGCTCCCCTCGCCGATGGCCAGCGCCGCCATGACATCCGGCACCCGCTGCCAGCTGTCGCGGTTGCGTCGCTGCGCCTCGAGCTCTGCCGGTCGGACTGCGATTATCAGCGCGCACACTACGAGCCAGGACGACCAGCTCGGCAGCGACAGCCGGCATGCCTCTCTCATCGGACCTCCGTCGCAAGTTGGCACAACCTCACAGCTCCACGAGATTCGCCTCTACCTGAGTTTGACGCCTGGCACGACCGTCGCGTTGCTAGCGCGCGCTTAGCCAGGCCAGTTCGACGGCGAACTGACCAAACCCCACCATGAGCTCGCTGAGGCTGTGCAGCTCCACGAAAGCGACTTCGAGCGCCGCGAGCTGGGCAACGGTCAGCGGGTCAGCGGCGGCATTGGAGATGGTGATCTGTACCTGATCGGACCCAATCCAGCCTTCCACATCGGCGACCGGCTCGCCGTTGAGGGTGATGCCGCTGCCTGCGAGGATCACGTCGACCCAGTCTTGGCCGACGAACTGCCCCTCGAGCGCCAAGCCGAAAACGAGTGTGTTCGTTCCATCGGTGAACGTTACCTCAACTGTCTCGCCTGCCGCGCCCATGCTGTTGTTGAATGAGGCCTCGAAGTTGTCATACCCCAATCCGAACTCGAAGGAGGAGCCGGTCTGATCATCGTCGGCGTCCACACGGAACATCAGCTGTTCGGTTCCATCGGAGAAATAGCCAACGATGGCCAGCGAGCGGCTTATTTCACCCCAGTTCCCCGTCATCTCGGCGTAGATCATCGTGGCGTTGCCGATCACCGCCTCTACCGTGATGTCGATGATCGGCCAGGCGCTGGAGTCGCTGATGTCGAGATAGCCTATCTCGTTGTCGGTAGCCGGGGTGACGGGCAGGCCGGTGATCGGGTTGACGGCGTAGAGGATGAAGCGCGCACCGGTGGTCGGAGCGCCGCTACGCTCGCCGGGGGTGTATTCCCCAAGTTGCTCATCCCACTCGAAGGTCAGACCCTAGAAGATTCCGGGAATGTTGGCCGCGGCCAGGTGCGTGGAGACCCGCTGCAGGTAGGTGGGGATCCCTCCCGCAACCTCGGCGGGGGTGACTGCTTCGAACGCGGCGGTCGGGCCGCCGCCGAGCGCTGCGAGGATTGAGGCGGCGAGTCCCTCAAAGCTGATCGCAGCGTCATTGCTTTCGAAGAAGTCGGCGACCAGCTGCTCCATGATGTCAGCGGTGCTCTCGGGTGTGAGCTGGAACTGGGGTCCGGTGGCGTCGTCTCCGCACGCTGCTATGAAACTCAGCAGCAAAGCGACGACGGCGGCACGTGTAAACCAGAAACGTATCGAGGTATTCACGCCTGCCTCCCTTGTTACTGGTGGGGCCGGTTGATGCGCGGGCTGACTCGATTGGGGGAGGTCATCGACGAAGGCTTTGGGACAGGGGATCTGGCGCCGGGATAGTGGCGCAGTGGCAGGGCCAGCCTAATCCAAGCTACCGAAAATCGTAATGGAAACAAGGTTTTTGCGTCGGTTCCTGTTGCCCGGGCAACACTTCCAGGTCGCCAGGTGTCACTGTTTGTAAAGCCCAGGGATACCTCACGATGAGAGACGGCCGAGTGCAAGACCTTTCCAGGCAGCTGCGGCTCTTTCCAGCCACGAATATCGTCGTCGCCGACATGATAGGAGTCGGGATCTTCACGACCTCGGGGCTGTTGTTGGGGCAACTGGGCAGCCCCGTTCTGATGATCGTCCTCTGGGTCGGCGGCGGAGTCCTGGCTCTGTGCGGCGCGCTCTGCTACGGCGAGCTCGGTGCCGCGATCCCGCGCGCCGGCGGCGAGTACGTGTACCTCTCGAAGCTGTTCCATCCGCTGCTCGGTTTTCTGACCGGCTGGGTTTCTTTCTTCGTCGGCTTCTCGGCACCGCTGGCGTTGTCCTCACTCGGATTCAGCGAGTATCTCGGCAGGGCCTTCCCGGGGTTGGTGGGGTGGGGGGATCCGGATCTGATAAAGAAAGTTCTCGCCATAACGGTCATTCTGATACTTACGCTGGTTCACCTGAGAGGGATGGAGTTCGGCTCGCGGGTACAGAACTACCTGACCGTAGGAAAAGTCTTACTGATCGCTGGGTTTGTCATCGTCGGCTTCGCACTGGGTCGAGGGGGCTTCGACAATCTCCAGCGGGGCGTCGAAGTTCAATCGGACCTCGCCGGCTGGAAGGCCGCTGGGCTGTCGTTGATGTGGATCACGTTCGCCTACACCGGATGGAACGCCTCGGCCTACATCGGGTCCGAGATACGGGATCCCGAACGGAACCTGCCGCGTTCGCTGATCTTGGGAACCGGCCTCGTGATGCTGCTCTACATCTGTCTGAACCTCCTCTTCGTATACGCTGTCGAACCGGTAGAGATGAGCGGCGTCATCGCGGTGGGAGGGCTCGCGGCCTCGGAGTTGTTCGGTGGCGCGGCCGATACCGCCATCTCGATTCTGATTGCTTTTGCATTGCTCTCCGCGATCAGTGCGTTGATCATCCTTGGTCCGCGTGTCTACTACGCGATGGCTAAGGACGGATACTTCTTCAAGGCCGTGGCCGACGTTCACCCGGTGTATCGCGTTCCGTCCAAATCGATAGTCCTGCAGTTCCTGATCGCGGCCGTCATGGTGATGTCCGGGACCTTCGATCAGATCCTGACGTATATGGGGTTCGGCCTGGGTATCTTTCCCATCGTCGCCGTGATCGGCGTGTTCAAATTGAGAAAGGCTGGCAGTAGCACCTACCGAATGCCGCTGTACCCCGTCGTGCCACTCCTATTCATTTGCGTCAGCCTGCTGATCTTGGTGCTCGCCTTTCTCGAGCGACCGGTCGAGTCGTCGATCGCGCTGGCTACTGTGGGCGTCGGCATACCGGTGTACGCCGTCTTCAGCAAGGTGCGCCGGAGAACGACAGAGACGGGAGAGTCAGAATGAAGCACCCACACAGGGTTCTCTGGGCCGCACTGGCACTGAGTCTGTATCCGTCGGTACCCGCCTGCGTCGCGCAGGAGGCCGGCCATGGGGAGCTAGACGAGCGGGTCCGGCAGTTTCTGGAGAGTCACCGCTACGAATGGCGGGACGCGAACGTCCCTGTGGCGGACGGCCAGGTGCTGTACGATCTGGTGCTGGAGAACGGCTACACGAGGGCTTTGGAGATCGGGACGTCGACCGGGCACTCGGCGATCTGGATCGCCTGGGCGCTGAGCAAGACCGGCGGCATACTGATCACGATCGAGATAAATGAAGGTCGATACAGGGAAGCGTTGGAGAACATCGAGGAGGCGGGGCTGAGCGAGTTCATCGACGCGAGATTGGCCGACGCCCATGAGCTGGTGCCCCAGCTGGAGGGTCCGTTCGACTTCGTCTTCATCGATGCGGACAAGAATTGGTATACGAACTACCTGCGGGCAGTACTGCCGAAGCTGGAAGTTGGCGGCTGTATTACCGCGCACAACGTCTCCGGTAGGGGAATGAGAGGCATGAGAGGATTCGTCGACGAGCTGGAGAGCACGCCGAACCTGGAGACCGAGATCATCCGTGCCAGCCGCTCGGGGCTCTCGGTCAGCTACAAACGGTCGCCTTCATAAACTGGCCGGCCACTTACTCGGACCGCAAGGCGATGATCGGATCGACCGCCGTAGCGCGCCGTGCCGGGAAGAAGGTCGCCACGATCCCGGCGAGCAGCAGTGCCAAGGCGGCGGCGGCGAAGGTCAACGGATCGAAGGGGCTGACACCGTAGAGGAAGAACGCCAGGGTTCGGGTCACGCCGAGCGAGATAGCGACCCCCAGCACCACGCCGAGCAGGGCGAGCAGAGCGCCCTGGCGCATAACCATGGAGACCACGTCACCGTACTGGGCGCCCAGCGCCATGCGGATGCCCATCTCCTGAGTTCGCTGCGAGACCGAGTAGGCCATCACGCCGTACACGCCGCCCAGAGCCAGGACGAGCGCGATCAAGGCCACCACCCCCATGATTTTGGCCATGATCGTGTCGCCGCCCAGGTGCTCGTCGATCAGCGCCTTGAGCGGCCGCAGGTTGTAAGCCGGCAGGTCGGGGTCGATTGCCAGGACCTCCTGACGCACCGACTCGGCCAACCTCTCGGGGGGCACGTCGGTCTCGGTCACCCAGTCGAGGTAGCGGTTGTCGTCCTGATAAGCCGAGAAGTAGACCATGGGCCCCGCGCTCTGCACGTCGTTGCTATAGTAGATGTTTGGGACGACGCCGACGATCTGCTTGTGACCCGAGTAGACGACCAACTCACGGCCGATGGGGTTCTCGCCGGGCCAGTGCCGCTCCACCATCGCTTCGTTGACTACGACGACGCGGGGACCGGCCGGGCGGTCGCGGTCCTCGATCACACGTCCCTGGAGGATGGGTATATCCAGCGCCTCGAAGTAGCCCGGGGAAACGTCGAGATAGTTCGTGATCTTTAGCTGCTGGTCGCTCTGGATGTCCTCGCCGGGGAGCGTGTAGTAGGTGCCACTGCTCCCGTGCAGCGGCAGGATCGAAGTCGCGCCGACGCTTCTGACGCCGGGTAGCGACAGTAGACGCTCGCGCAGTTCCGTATGGAAGGCGATGGTGGACGCCGAGTCCGGGTACTCTTGTTCGGGCAACGCGAGCATGAAGGCCAGCACGTCGCCCTCGTCGAAACCGCGCTCGGCGAGACGGATGTTGATGAAGCCGCGGACGAGGAGCGCCGAGGAGACGAGCAGCACGAGAGCCAGCGACACTTCGACGACGACCAGCGCCTTTCTGAGGCGCGCGCCTCTGACGGCGGTGCCGCCGCGACCGCCCTCCTTGAGCGACTCCACCACGTTGGGCTTCGTGTTCTGGATCGCTGGGGCCATGCCTACCAGGACGGCGCTCAGCATCGTGACGAGGGCCGTGAAGCCGAGAACCCGGGGGTTGAGGCCGATCTCGTCGATGCGCGGGAACCAGCCGGGCATTACCGACAGGAGCCCGCGGATGCCGAAGACCGAGAGGCCCAAGCCGACGATCGCGCCGGCGATCGAGAGGATCAACGCTTCCGCGAGGAATTGGCGAACGATGCGAGCGCGGTCCGCGCCTAGCGCGGTGCGCACCGCAACCTCGCGCTCGCGCCCCGCCCCGTGCGTCAGCAACAGGTTGGCGACGTTGGCGCAGGCGATGAGCAGGAGGAAGAGCACGGCCACCGTGGCGGTGAGGCTTCCGGTCCGAAAGCCCTCGTTGAAAATGTCGCGGTGCAGCGAGATGAGCACGGCGCCTTTGCCGGCGTTGGTATCCGGGTACTCGGCTGCCAGCTGCCCGGCTATGCGATTCGCCTCGAGCTGTGCCTGTTCCGGCGTAGCGTCCGGCCTCAAACGCGCGCGGACACTGATGTAGTGGCTGTTGCGAGACTCTTCGCCGGTGATATAGAAGGGCAGCCAGATGTCGGTGCCCGGCCTGAAGAACCAGAACTTGGGCGGCATCACACCGACGATCGTATGCGGCTCACCGTCTAACAAGACGACGCGACCCAGCACGTCGGGGTCGCCGCCGAAGCGGCGTTGCCAGAGCCCGTGGCTGATGATCGCCACCTGGTGTCGACCCTCGATCTCCTCCTCCGCGGTGAAGGCCCGCCCGCGTGCCGGCTGCACGCCCAGAATACGGAAGAAGTTCGAGCTCACCCGGATGCCGCTCAGTCGCTCCGGCCGATCCCCCTCCGACAGGTTGAAGCTCGACCAGCGTGTCGCCGCCACATCCAGGGTGCGGCTCCGCTCGCGCAGATCGACGAAGTCGGGCACCGAGAAGGAGGCCCGGGTCCAGCCGCGCTCCCGGTTGGTGGTATAGACCGAGTACAGCTCGTCGGAGTCGGGGTAGGGAAGCGGCCGCAGCATGAAGACGTCGACGGCGCTGAAGATCGTCGTGTTGGCGGCGATGCCGATGGCCAGCGAGAGCACGGCGATGGCGATCAGGGCTCCGCCGCGCCGCAGCGAGCGGATCGCATACTTGATGTCCTGCCAGATCTCGTCCATGTCGTCACAGCTGTGGAGGGATGGATCGGCCCCGCTATAGGAGATACTACGAGGCGCCGGGCGCTGGGTTTCGGCGCCGCAGATTGCCAGCGGCTGGCGGAGGCGCCCATCTTGAATGCTGCATGCATATCGATTCCCGCACTCCGGATCGGCCGGACCAGTGAGCAAGCGCATAACCGTTCCCGATGACGAGATCTCCTTCCGGGCGACCCGCTCCGGCGGCCCGGGCGGCCAGCACGTCAACCGCCGCGCGACGCGGGTCGAGGCGAGTTGGAACGTCCGGTTGAGCACCGCCCTGACCGATGAGGAAAGGGAACGGATTCTCAAGAAGCTGGCGTCGCGGATCGACAACGACGGCGTGCTACGTGTCGTCGCCGATGACGAGCGTAGCCAGTATCGCAACAAGGAGTTGGCAAAGCAGCGGCTGCGCGATCTGGTCGCCCGCGCTCTCAGGGTGCCGAAGCGCCGCAAGAAGACGCGGCCGCCGAAGTCGGCGGTGGAGAAGCGGCTCGAGAGCAAGAGCCGCCGGGGACAGGTCAAGAAGCTGCGAAAGCCTCCCGCGCCCGAGGAGTGAGGGGCAGCGGCCCAGCCTTTGCCCATCAGGGCATACTGTACCATCTTGCCACCCGGGCCGGGAGGTGGCTGAAGAGGTCGTGAGCAGTCCTGTCACTCCAGGAGCCCCCAGCCGTGCCCAAGCAGTCGATAGCCTTTATCTCCTTACGCCGCCCGTCCGCTCGCGCGCCCGACGCGTTCTTACGGGCCGTCCTCTCGTTCCTCCTTTTTCTCTGCCTGCTCGGCCCGAGCGCCGCGGCGCAAGACCCTGCATCCGACACCCTTAGGCACTACCTGGCAGCAATGGTGGGGTCCATCGGGGGCCACGTCTCGCTCGACGGCCGCTCGCCGTGGCACTCTTCTCGCTCGCGCTGGCTGCCTTACTCACCGGGCGCGTGACCCGCTCGCTCGGACGTCTGACGACGGCGGCCGAAGCTGTGGCGCGGGGCGAGTTGGAGCGCCGGGTCGAGGACGTTGGGGACGACGAGGTCGGGCGAGTTGGACGTGCGTTCAACGCGATGACCGAGAGCCTCCGCCGGACGCTACGCGAGCTCGCTGACCGCCAGGCCCTGGCCGCCGTCGGCGAGTTCGCCGCTTCGCTCTCCCACGAAATCCGTAACGCACTCACGTCGATCCGCGTCGACTTGCAGCTGCTGGATGAGGAGACGCCCGAGGATGCCAGCGCCCCGGAGATTCGAAACCGGGCGCTGCAGAAGGTCACGCATCTAAACCGCACGGTCAGCGACGCCCTCAGCCTCGCCCGAAGTGGAAGGGTTGGGCAGGATAACGTGGATCTTTGCGCGACACTGCAGTCGGCCGCGCAGTCCGCGACCTCGGAGTTCGAGGAGCGCGGGGCGAAGCTGCAGTCGCCCAGCGCCGCTTCCCGCCCAATCGAGGTCCGAGGCGATCGGGGTGCGCTGGAGCAACTGTTTCTCAACCTGCTGGCGTTGGCGGCGCTTCACGTGTGGCGGCGGCCGCTACCGCAGGTGCTGAGAGAGTACGTGATGGATCCGATCGGTGCGTCGAACACGTGGCGCTGGCACGGCTAGGGCAGCGCGTGGGTTTTGATCGACGGGCTGAAGGTGCAGTCGGTCTCGGGTGGCGGCCACTGGGGCGGCGGGAGGTGGATCAGCGCCAGGGACCAGGCGCGCTTCGGTCTGTTGACACTGCGGCGCGGCCGCTGGAAGGACCAGCAGATCCTCTCGGAGGAGTGGGTCGAGATGGCGCTGACCCCCGGCCCGGCGAACCCCGGCTACGGCTTCATGAACTGGTTTCTGAATACTGATATGGAGAGGATACCCGGCGCGCCGGAGTCGACGTTCTGCCACCTGGGTGCCGGCACCAACATGGTGTGCGCGATCCCCGAGTACGATCTCGTAGTCGTGGCGCGCTGGATAAACGGTCGGGCGGCGAACAGTTTCGTCCGGCGGGTGCTGGAATCCGTCGTCACGGGGGCAGGCGACGAGTGAGAGTAATGTAGGCGCGGGCGGGTGGGAGCGGGTCGGAGACTATCGGTGCGCCGCTACGTGTGTCTGGGCGCTCACTTATGGGGGTCTGGAATTCTGTGGGCGTTGAAGATTGTCGGTTTCGCGGTGATCGTTCCCTCTTGATATAGCGGTAACAATTCGTCTCGGCGGTCTTTTCGCTGGTAGAAGTTTATCGCGGCAGCGCAGATCCCCCAGATGCTGCCCAGCGTGAAAGCACAGCCTCCGCCTATAATGAGAGCCGTTTTGCCCAGTATCAGCAGTCCTTGAATTGTATCGGAGTCCATTCTGACTCTCACAGTCTGATTGTTCCAGAATCTTCTCGTCAGTTCCGCCGCGGCGCCTGTAAGAAGGCGGCGATGTCCGCCATATCTTCAGCGCTGAGGACGGGCCATTCGACTCCAAGGCTGTCTCCTGCTTGGGTGGATGCAACATGATTCCACAAGGCAGAGATTACCTGCGCCGGCGACATCATGCCCGTGCTCTCGGCCAGGTTGCCGGCCGCGCTCGCCCCCTGGCTGTCGAGCGAATGGCAGGTCAGGCACCCGCTGCTGCGCAAGAGTCGCTGTCCCGCCTGGACGTCGCCGGACTCGGCGAAGTAGCGGACGGAATGTAAGTAGGCCACAAGGTCGGCCATCTCTCCGGCCCCGAGTTGCGGGACGTGTATCCCGCGGGCCTGCATCCGGGCGGTCATCCCCGGTGCTTTGTTCCACATGGCTGCGGCAAACTGGGTCAGGTCCCAACTGACCTCACGCCGGGCAAGATCCGGTGCTTCTCGGCTGCCGACGCCTCGAACGCTGTGGCAGTCTGCACAACCTTTTTCCGCGAATGTGACGCGACCCTCGTTGGCATTCCCCGGCAATACGTACAAAGGCCCGGCCAGTGACGGCGGCGAGATCGACTCGAGGTAGGCGATCAGGTCTGTGAGCTCCGAACCGGAGAAGGTCGGGCGCTCTATCCCCTTCTTCTCCATCATCGCCTGCATCCGGGGCCCATGATTCCACATCGCTGCCGCGACCAGGATCGGTGAGCCGTACTGGCCGAGATGGTCGAGGCTGGGTCCCGCCACACCGCCGTGCACACCCACCTGATGACACACTACGCACTTCTTTTCATCGAACAGACGTTCTCCAGCTTCTGAATCGCCGGGCGGGTCGAAGTAGTCGAGGGTAAACAGAAACGCTACCAGGTCTCCCGCTTCACGATCACTCAACCGCGGGCGCTCGATGCCCAGCTCCTGCATTCGCTCTTCCATGCCGGGCAGGTGGTTCCACATCGTGGCGGTTAGGTCGTAGAGCGATCGGCGCTCCCCGCTGTGCCCCAGGTCCGGCCCGAGCTTGCCGCCCAGCCCGTTCACCGAGTGACACTTGACACACCCTTTCGACCCGAAGACTTGAGAGCCAGCCACGGGGTTCTGCGTCAGCCCCCAGCGTTCCTGGGCCTGAGCCGGCTGCGGAGCCCACAGAATAAGTACAGCCACGGCCAGGCTCGAGGCTACGTCGGCTCTTCCACATAGACTGATCGATGGGTGCTTGCCGATCATGGTAGTCCTCCAGGTCCTGCAATGTGCTTCTTTACTGCATACCGCGTCATTTACTGGCTGCTAAATCGCTCAGGTAAACCGCGAGGTCTCTCATTTCGACCCCTTCAAAGCGAGGCCAATCGATATGCTCGAGCTGAATGACGGCGTACATGGCAGGAGCGTGATTCCACATGGCCGTGGCAAGCCTAATAGGGGCAAGTATGGCTTCGGACTGCGAAAGGTCAGGCCCGATGGAGGCGCCACCGTCGACGGCGTGACAGCTGGCGCAGCCTTTCTGCGCAAACACTGCTTCGCCGGCGCGTGCGTCACCTCCGGTATCGTAGAAACGCAGGTAATAAAGGAAAGCGATGATGTCCGCCATCTCTTTGCCCTGAAACCGGGGGAAGGTGATGCCGCGCGCCCGCATCGCTGCCGCCATTTGGGATGAGTGATTCCATAGCGTTCCGGCGATTTCCGAGACACGAAGCTGCTCGGTCGCGCTGCGAAGATCCGGTCCGAACTGAGTTCCACCGCCGCGGGGCCCGTGGCAACCGATACAACCTTTTGCCCTGAACAAAGCGCGACCGGTATTGGGGTCAGGGGGCTGGAGAAACGTGACGTCACGGTCCCTAAGGCTCGAAACCTGCCGGATGTATGCTTGGATATCCGCCATCTCTCGCCCTCTGAACGACGGAATCGGTTCACGCAGCTCACCTTGTTGTGCCTGCATGCCTGAACCGTGATTCCACATACCTGTGGCCAGCATTAGCGGAGCTATGTAACGAGCGTAGGAGTCGAGTGGCGGAGCGATGCGGCCACCCTCACCACCGATAGCGTGACATTCAATACAGCGCAGCTCGCGGAACCATCGCTCGCCGAGGACAGGGTCTCCCGGCTCGTCGAACAGTTTCACGTAATAGATGTAGCTGATGATGTCAGCCAGCTCTTCCTCGCTGAAGGTCGGCCACTGGAATCCCCTCACCTGCACGGTTTGGATCATCTGAGGTGTGTGGTTCCAGAACATCCCGGCGAGCTGCTGCAGGCTGCGGCCGGCGCCGACCAGTGCGAAATCGGGACCGAGCGTGCCGCCGTTGCCCCAGATGGCGTGACAGCGATCGCAAGCCCGAGCGACGAAGATACGACGCCCGGCGATCGGGTCCCCGGGGAACGACCGGTCGGATTGGGCGTGGGCTGCGCCCGCCCCCGACAGCGAGGCACAGCAGAACACGGCAAACGCGGCGAACCACAAGGTCCTTGTATTCCGTGTATATAGAGCCGTCAGCATCGCATATCCTCTCGGTACCACACGCTAGGCGCTTTCCGGTAAGTACTCAGCCACCCGGTCGGCGACCTCCCGCACAGAGTGTTCTCGTCCTTCCTTGATCTCCCAGATCGAGACAATCGGGACGAACTTTGTGGCAAGCATGTACAGCAGAGTAAAGCCTGAGAACGTGGCTGCCATGATCGACAGCTCGACCCATGAGGGTAGGTATTGACCGATCGACTCGATCTCCCAACGCGGGTTCACCGACGTCGGAACCACTATGTTGAACCGTTCGAGCCACATGCCGATCATCACCGCGATTCCAGCGATCAAGGTGCCCCGGGGCGTCCTCATCGAGCGTCGCGACATAAGGGAGAGCGGTATGATGAAGCAGCCCAAAACCATCGTCCAAAAGGGTATGGCGAACGGCCCCGTCAGCTTTGCCCAAAAGGCGCGCATTTCGCCGGGTTCCCCGCCATAGAACGCGGTCAGGTACTCGGCGAAGGTGAAGTAGAACCACAGCAAGCTGAACAAGAGGAGCAGGCGGCCCAGGTAATCGAAATGAATGTCCTTAAAGTACTGTTGGAGGCCGAACGCTCTCCGCAGCACAACCATGGCGACGAGGATGGCGGCGATACCGGAGTAGATCGCGCCCATGACGAAGTAGGGCCCGAAGATAGTGCTGTGCCACATGGGTCGGAGCGTCATGGCGAAGATCCACCCGATCACGGTGTGGACGGAAACCGCGATCGGGATCACGATGATCGAGAGAACTCCGATAACCCTCTCGAGCCGTGCGCGCTGCGCCGGCGTATCGCGGTAGCCGGCAGCAAGGAAGCGGTAAAGGCGCGGCGCCTTAATACCCGAGTCGCGGATGATTGCGAGGTCGGGCAGCATGGGGACGTAGAGATAGATCGTACATGAGATGAAATAGAGGCCGATGCTCGTAACGTCCCAGAGCAACGGCGAGCGCAGTTGTGCGTTAAAGATGACGTTCAGCACTCGGTCGGGTCGGCCCAGGTCGATGATCGGTTGGATGGCGCCGAAGCCTATGACCAGAACCGTGATCAATTCCGCGGAACGAGTGATCGAGCGCCGCCACTCCGCCTTGCTGACTCGGAGGATGGCGGAGATCAGCGTGCCGGCGTGGCTGATCCCGATAAAGAAGACGAAGCAGATGATGTAGATGCCCCAATAGCTGGGACGATTCAAGCCGGTTCGACCGAGGCCGTAGGTAACCTGCAAGTAGTAAGCGAGCATCCCCCAGAGCGTGACGGCCGCCAGCAAGCCGGCAACGATATAAAAGCTGCGCGAGGTCTCGACCAACGGCCGCAGAAGGATCTGCTCGTCGTTCGACATGCGAGACAGTTTCTCTCTCACGGCTTGTCGCATTTCACTCCCTCGGCCGCAGATAATAAACCTTCGGCTGTGTTCCCAGGTCCTCCATCAGACGCAACACGCGCGGATCCTCTTTGAGGGTGTGCACGGCGTGACTCGGGTCGTCCAGATCGCCGAAGGCGATCGCGTTGGTGGGACAGACATCGACACAAGCGGGCTGATAGTCCTCCTCACGCAGTTCGCGCCCCTCGGCACGCGCATTTTCCCGGGCCAATTGCAGTCGGTGGTGGCAGAACGTGCACTTCTCGATGACACCGGCCGGCCGAACAGACACGTCGGGATTGAGGTGTTGGCGCTCGGCCTCCGACCACTCCGGCCCATACCAGTTGAAATACTTCACCATGTAGGGGCAGGCGTTGGCACAATAGCGGCAGCCGATGCAGCGCGCGTAGATCTGACCGACGATCCCTTCGTCATCGATGTAGGTCGCCTCGACCGGACAGACCCTGATACAGGGTGGATTGTCACAGTGCATGCAGGGGCGAGGGTAGAAGTGCATCGTCGTATCAGGAAATTCCCCTTCCACGTGCGCCATGACCTTCATCCAGCTGCTGGCGCGCCCCATGTCCGCCTGCTCGACCGACACTGCGGCGACGTTGTTCTCACTCTTGCACGCCACCTCACATGCCGCACAGCCGGTGCAGCGGTCCAGGTCGATCACCATTCCCCAGCGTGCCATGTTCTGATCCGTCACGCCTGTTCGAGGCGTACAAAGGTGGAAGACCAGCTCGGCAGTCCTGTGAGCGGGTCGTTGGTGCTATCGAGCAATCGGAGTGGATTCGCCGGCTCTCCCTCTGGCTGGCGCAGCCCGTAAGGCGCGCAGACGGTCTCGGGCGCTGTCCCTGGGAATACTTTGAGGCGGGCTCGATACCGGCCTTGCGGCGAGACTACCCAGACGAGCGTGTCATCGCTGAGCCCCAGCGCGTGAGCTGTTTCTGGGGCCACCTCGACCCAGGGGTGCCAGAGGACATCGGGGAATATTCCCGGTTGCTCGGCGAGCCAGCGCTCGAGGTACAGGGTACCCGAGGCGAGGGTGGACACGCGATAAGGTATGAGTCGCAAGCCGAACTCGGTTGAATCCACCGCGGTCTGCGTCGCGACGTCGAGATAGGGCCTGAGTTCCGATCCTTCCTCTGCAAGAGCGCTCAACAGCGCCGCTGGCATCAGCTCGATCCGGCCGCTGTCTGTCTGGGCCAAACGGTAGGGGTCGGTATGATCGTAGAAGAGATCCGTCCAGCCGCCGCGCTCGACCAAATCGTCCCAAAACGCCTCGAAGTCGGTGTGTACCGGCAGCCACCAGCCGCGCTCCTCCATCTGGCGTTGGTGCATCCGCTCGAACTCACCGCCCAGCGTCATGCCGTGCCGAACTGCGAATAGGCCCCGGGCCCTCTCCTTGAGCAGTGCCGCGAAATCCTCATATGGGAGGCTCTCGGCCACACTGCCGCCCAGGTTGCGTGCGAGGGCGAGCACCGCATCCCCGGTATGCGTCGCACCCTCGTGCGCTTCTACCAGTGGCTGGGCTAGTCCCCAAACCGGATACGGATACGAGCTGGGTGCCGGTGCGTCCTGCCAGCGCTCATACGGCAGCAGGTCGGGCAGAACCACGTCCGCGTAGCGGGTGGTCTCGTCGAGGAACGGTGAGAAGCTGACGACGAAGGGGATCTTCTCGAGCGCTTCGCGCCAGACCTGAGGCTGCGTGGATGAGGCGATGGGATTGGCGTAGTAAAGCAGCAGCGCCTCGACCGAAGCGGCCTCCCCGGCTACGGCCGCGGCGAAGCGAAGCGCCGGATCGCCGCTGGCGAAAGGTGATCCGCCGGCGCCGATCGGCTCGCCGCCTCCACCGGGTCGGGCGGTTTCGTCCAACACTGGCGTGGCAAGGGGTCCGATCGGTGTGTCCTCGGGGAAGACGACGCCACCCGGACGATTGATGCTGCCCGTCAACACGTTGATGCTGTGGACGGCGAGGCCGGCCAGCAGCCCGTTCGAGGCGAAGGTGACGTCCGTTCCGCAGAGGGCTACTGCCGGGCGGTTTGCGGCGATGGCTCTCGCCAGCGCCGTGATCCGTGCCACCGGCACGCCTGTGATCGCCGATACCTCCTCGGTCCGGTAATTGCGCATCACCAGCGATCGATAGCCCTCTCTGCGTTGACCCTGCGCATCGACGAAGTCCTCGAAGCCTGACACATGACGTGCAACGAAATCGGCGTCGAACAGCTCGTCTCTTATCAACACGTAGGCGATGCCGAGGGCGAGAACGGCGTGCGTACCGGGCCGCACACCGACCCACTCATGGGTGCGCGAGGCTGTTCGAGAGAAGCGCGTGTCTACCTGAACAAAACGGGGACCGCGCTCGGTATCGCTTTCCGGGTTGGCGAAGGCGACGAACGCTTGCAGCGGAGACCACCAGGACTCGAACATCGGAGCGCCGAACGATACCACTAGTCGGGCGTGGTCGAGATCGTAGGCGGGTCGACGTTTAATGCCGTGCATCAGACCCACGACGGCGTCAGTTCCATCCTCGTATTCGTCGGCCACGTAGTTTGGCGATCCGAAGGAGTGCAAGAACTGACGCCAGAGCTCTTGCATCGTACCAGCGTTGTACCCCGCCAGGAGAGCTAGCCCCTCGGGCCGGCCCGTTGCTCTGAGCCCCCCAAGCCGCTCGGCGATGTGCTCCAATGCTCGCTCGGGCGTGACCGACTCCCAACTTCCGCTCCCGCGAGGACCGCTGCGTACCAGCGGCCCAGCGAGCCGGTCCGGGTGGTAGAGCATCTGCACGCCGGCGACTCCGCGCGGGCAGAGACCGCCGCGGCTAAGCGGATGGAGGGGATTGCCGCTAATCCTGACCAGGCGTCCGTCCACCAGGCGACCGCGGATACCGCAGCGTGACGGGCAAATCAGGCAGGCCGAGTTGCGTAGTTCTTCGATCCCCGGTGCCCACCCCGGGTCCACAACCTCGTCCGAGGTCCAGATCACATCCTGTGCCCCTTTCAGGGCCACCGTCGCCGCGGCGGCACCCATCGTCCACAGGAACTCGCGCCTGCTCGGGCTCATCCCGTTCCTCCTCGCACTAGCGGTGGCATGCGTTGCAGTCGAGGGTTTGTCCCTGCTCGCGGTGGCAGTCCATGCAGAAATCCATGTCTATCCTCACCAGCGGACGAGCAGGTGGACGTACAGTTTGGGCGATCGCGCCGTGGCAGTTCTCACACTCCAGTTCTGCGATCCCGACGTGGCGGCGGTGCGTGTAGAACACGTGCGGTTCGAGCCGGAACAGCTTGTTGAACGTTAGAGGGTCGCCTTCGGCAAGCAGCGTCGTCACCCGAGCCGCCTCGGCGGAGTTTCCCTGCACAGCCTGGTGGCACATCGTGCAGGTCTGGGCATCCGGTAGCCCGGCGTGCGCGCGCTTCGTCACGTGCACATGACAGAAGTCACAATTAAGACCGAGTTCCTCGGTATGCTTGCGATGGTTGAACGCGACGGGTTGTGGAACGGAGGGTGTGGCCGTGACCAACACCGTGATGACGATCCCGGCCACCAGGATCAGGCCGAGGCCCGCGTAGCCCCACCACACGCGTGCGAAACCGCCACGATCAGCAGCAGTACCATCCATCCCGGGTATCTCGAGTTTGGTGTTCACACTCGCAGTCCCCCCCCTGAGCATCGCTCAGGGGAGGGACTGCGCGGAATCTGGGACGGCTTGGCATGAAGGCGTTGCGGGTACGAACCGCGGCCAGGCACCAGCCGTCGCTGATGCTCGCTAAGGGCTCGGGTCCGGATAGTTGATCGCGTTCGTTAGCGCCAGGTATAGATCCAAAATGTCGTTGCCGTCGGTCACCAGACTTCCCATGAGCGTTCCCGGCTGGCCGAACTTGACTTTGTGGTGGACCTCGTACGGCTTGGCGCGCAGGAAGCTGCCAAC
>CAYFSW010000153.1:0-2410 GCA_964345885.1 uncultured Gemmatimonadota bacterium
GCGGTCGTGCTAACACCCACCACCTGGCCTAGGGCGTTCACGGCCAAAGCGTCGCTGAAGGTGCCCCCCAGCGTGCCGAGATCGGTAATCGCGATTCCCGTGGTGCTGGTGCTGAGCTGAGGCGGTGTGGGTAAGGTTTCTCCCTCCGGCTGCATGATCCGGGACGTGTCCTCACACGCGGCGAGGGCGAGGGTGGCAACGGGTATTAGGGCGAATCGTTTCATGGCCGCCTCCTACAGCTTGATGAGGTTCCCCGGCCGGAGACTCCGCGGTCCGCCGGCCGGCTACGCGGGGTCCTGTTCTTTCAAGCGCCGAAACGCGCAATCACGGGCCAATGACGGGGATGTTTGCGCTTTCCGAAACGATTGTGCCCATGCGCGCACCGATATGGAGCCCCGCAGGTTGGGCCCGGGCTCCCCCCCGGGGCGCCGACGGCGAGGAGGCCACGATTGAGGCGATTCTCTGGAAGCTGGACGGCGGGCTAGCTCGGCTCGGTCTCCACGCCTCGGCGCAAGCGCCGCTCGCATGCGTCGGCGGCCGCCGCGGCCTCCGAGGGTGGCTCGTCCAAGTATTGAACCCGTTGTTTCGGCGTCAGGCAGGCTCGCAGGTTGGCGTGCACGTACTCGAGCAGCTCCGGAAAGGTCACGCGCCAGATCCGAGCGGTGCCGTCCCAGGACGCGGTGACGACGCGATTACCATCCGGGCTGAAAGCCGCAGCGAGCACGGGGCCAGTATGACCACGGAGCACGATCGGTTCTTCCGTCTCGTCGAGCCGCCAGATCCAGACGGTGCCGTCATCACCGCCCGCCAGTACGCGGGAACCGTCTGGACTGAACGCGACGGTGTTGACGTAGAACTCGTGGCCTCGCAGCAGGATGGGCGTCCCGCTCCCGTCCGCCCGCCGGACGCGCGCGTCGTCCGATCCGAGCGCCACCCACTCGCCGTCGGGGCTGAACGCGGCGGCGTCGACCTCGTAATTGCCGCGCAGGATGACAGGTTGGCGCGTGCCATCTACGGTGGTGATCCGGGCCGTCTGATCGTTCGACGCACTGAGCACGCGCTTGCCGTCGGCGCTGAACGCAACGCTCAACACCGCTACGTCTACGTCCGGGGACCAGGAAACCCAGTCTCCGTGTTCGGCGAGAACCACGGGCGCCACCGCGCCGTTCGCGGGCCAGGCACGGACCCGGCCATCGAGCCCGCCGGTGACGACGCGATCACCGTCCGGGCTGAAAGCGGCATCGTACATGACGGACGGGTGGGCCAGGACGATCGGCTCTCCGGCTCCATCGGCCGCCCAAATCCTCACCGTGCTGTCCCTCGACGCCGTGACGAGGCGCCGCCCGTCAGGACTGAACGCCACACTCCACACCCGATCCCGATGCCCTCGGAGCAGGAGCGGCTCGCCAGACCCCTCGGATGACCACACCCGGACGACCCCGTCGTTGGACGCCGTAGCGATCCGGCGGCCATCCGGACTGTACGCGACCCCGTTCACACGTTCGTCGTGCCGAAGCACCAACGCCTCGCCATCTGTCTCGTTCAGCAACCACGTTCGCAACGATCGATCCGTGAACTCGACCGTGATCCGGCTACCATCGGGACTCTCCGAAACCGGACCCCCACCTCTCGGCCCTGCGAACACCGCCACTGGCCCGCTCCCGTCGGCCCGCCAAACGCGAATCTTGCCATCGGCTGACCTGGTGAACACGCGCGACCCGTCGTGTGAGATTTCTGCGAAGGTCATGGCGGGATGCCGCAAAGTGATCGGCTGATCCGGCCGGTCGAGGTGCCAAATCCTGACCGTGCTGTCCCGCGACGAAGTCGTCACGAGTTCGCCATTGAAACTGGAAGCCCAGCTGATCGCGCGCTCGTGCTGCAGGACGAGCGGCTCCCCCGTCCCGTCGGCCGAGTAGACGTACACACTTCCAGTTCCGCTCGACGCAACCAGCTTACCATCCGGACTCATAAGCGCGTAGACCCACCAGTGCGGGCCCGGTAGAAAGACGGTCGGGCCCGCGCCGTCAGCACGCCAGATCCGCGCGCCGCTGTCGCCTCCCGTCAGGATACGGTCGCCGTCCGGGAAGAACCCGCCTCCGAGCAGTAGCACATCCTCGACGCCAATGACGACCGGGGCGCCGGACCCGTCGGCCGGCCAGAGCCAGAGCGGGCCACCCTGCTCGGTGCCGGCCGAGACCCTCGTGCCGTCTGGGCTGAACTGGGCGCTCTCGATTCGCTTGTCGGCGGTGAAGATGATCGGATCGCCCACGCCATCCAGCGGCCAGATCCAAACTGTCCCAGCCGACGTACCGGTGACGATTCGGGTGCCATCCGGACTGAATTCGAGTGCATCCACCTCGTCATCGTGTTGCAGAACCAGCGGCTCACCCGTCCCGTCGGTTCGCCAGAT
>CAYFSW010000154.1:0-2119 GCA_964345885.1 uncultured Gemmatimonadota bacterium
GCAAGCCTCCATGCCGCCCTCAACGTGGGCGCGGGGCTGACCTCAGGGGTGGCCGTGGTCGACTGGGTGGAGTCGTTCGGGCCGGAAGGCTTCCCGGTGGACACCGGGGCGGACCAGCACGACCCGACGCTCGATGAGGGCGGCGGACCCAATTCGTGCGGCAACGATTTGGACGATGACAGCGACACCTACATAGACGAAGATGACGCGGACTGTACGGCAGACGTCACCATCAACATGGACTTCGAGGACTTCCTCATCGAGGTCCAGCTCGACGGCTCGCTCGAAGCCTTCGACGTCCTGGCGCTCCAAGGACTGTTCTACCTGGAGGTCCACAGTGACTCCCGGAAGCTGTTCGCCAACGGGGACCTGCTGGTCGGACCGGACCTCGAAGCCCCCGAGTCCGAACGGATCCTCGACATCTCCGCCCTAGGCGTCCTCATGATCGACGCCGACGGCCTGGCCGCCGACCTCGACGTCGACCTCGACATTGGCGGCAACATCAAGGGGAACGTCGGCCTCAGCTTAAGCGTCTCGGCGCGCCTGCTCGTCAATACCAGCGGGGAGACCCGGAAGCTCAAGATCCCGGAGCGCCTGTACGATAAGGTCACGGGGTGGGAAGCGAGCGGCGAAGAACCGGAGGCCACCCTGGCAGGCGAACTGCTGGATCGGCTCGGCGACTGCATGGACGAGTCCGAGTACAGCGATGGGTCCCGCAGCCAGTGCTACGCCATCGACAAGCGCCAGCCTGACATCACCAATCAGGACCCCAGTACCGTCGAAGGAAAGACGAAAGGTCAGGTAACGATCGCGAACCTCCTCGACCCCGACGCCGAGGGCGATGTCGCTTACATCGAGCCCCCGGACCCCTACGTGGTGGCGATCCTCGAGGGCGAGTTCGAGTTCCTGGGCCTCGCCAGCGGTTACGGCCTGGCCGGGGTCTCCGTCCGCGCGGAGCCCCTCCGCTTCCAGCTCGTGTTCGACCTGGAGTTCGACATCGGCACGGGTGGTGCGGGGCTCCAGTTCGACGCCCATGCGATTGTCGATCTGGACGCAACCGGCATCTACGTCGACGCCGGCATCGCCATCGACGCCGACCTCACGTCGCTGTTCCACCTCGACGCCGAGGGCCAATTGCTGATCGACACCAAGAGTGATCCGAACTACTTCCGGCTGAACCTCAACGGCAGGGCGGACATCGCCAGGATCATCGGCGTCAGCGGCGGACTGATCGTCGAGGTCGTGGGCAGCGACTGGCGCATCGAGATCCCAGACAACAACAAGCTCACGGGCAAGTTCGGCCCGATAACGATCGAGGCGTGGGGCTGGATCGATTCCGACGGCACCTTCAGCGTGAACTTCAGCGGCGATCTCTGGCTCGGCACCAAATGCTTCGGCGTCGGCGGCAATTTGGAGGGAGGCGTGTCGCTCACGCACGTTGACACGAACAACGATGGCGTCTACGACGGATATAAGCTGGCGTTCCACATCGGCGGCGGCGTGAGAGGGAAGATATTCTGCGCGGGCTTTGGAGTCGAGGCCAGCATCCACGGCGAGGGGGTCCTCGGGGAGCAATCCCACATCACCCTCAGCATGCGTGTGTGCGTAAAAATCATATTTGTCAAGAAGTGCGCCACCTTCGACATCGTGACGATCCGTCTCCCCGGCCGGCTGATGCCCGAACCGCCGCCCCAGCTCGCCACCCTGAACGAGACGACCGGTGAGCTATTGCTCAACGTGGGCGACCGGGCTGGGCAGCGCAACGTCGAAAGCGGCCAAACGGCCGAGTCCTACGAGCTCGTCCAACTCGCCAAGCTCGATGAGCAGGGCGAGCCTCTGCCTCTCTCTCACTCTCCCTACACCGTCCAGGTCCTCGCCTTCGGGTATTCTGAAGTGTTCGAAGGCGTGCAAAGGGTCACCGGCAACTTCGGCGGCGACGACGACTCCCTCATCGTCGAGGCCGACGCCGCTTTCCCGGTTGAGGCTTCCGGCGGCGAGGACAACGATACCCTGACCTACCGCGGTTCCGGCGTGGCCACCCTCAATGGCGAGGGCGGCGACGACGTCCTCACCGGCGGCGGCGCGGCCGATGTCCTGAACGGCGGCCCCGGCAACGACC
>CAYFSW010000155.1:0-1852 GCA_964345885.1 uncultured Gemmatimonadota bacterium
CTCCGCGGCGAGTCCACACGGCGCAGAGCTGCCGCTCGCGGCAGTCGCGAGCCTCGAGCACGCGAGTCACCGGCAGCGGAGTAGGAGAGGCGAGCAAGATGACGCCCCCGCTGACACTGCGCCTACGTTAACGCCACGCTATCAACGGATCCGCAAATCGGGCTGGCTGAGACCCAGTGCCTGGCCAAGCCACTGCCAATACTGGTCACCGCCCCGCTCGGCCACGTTTCCGTGCCGCGCCTGGTGAACCAGTAGGAACTCCCCTTTCCGCAACGCTCCATCCAAGACGCTGCGACCCATCCAGGCCGGAACAACCTCATCGTCACCCCCGCACACGACCCACACGGGGGCATCGATCGTGCGAACGTCGTCCACGGGTGCCAAGTCGATACGTGAGATCAACGGTAGGAGCCATGAGAGCGGCGGACCGAATGCCAGGCGGCCGACCTCGACGATGGATGTGATTGGAGCTTCGAGCAGCACGGCCCGGGCACCCTGCTCCACCGCCAGTTGCGTCGCCACGCCAGTACCCAAGGAGTGACCGTACAGGACAACCTCACCCGGCGCCAGGCTGTAGCGCGCCTGAACGAGGGCGAGCGCTGCTCGAGCGTCTCGCATCACTCCCTCGTACGTCGGGCGGCCCGGCAGCCCGCCGTAACCGCGGTACTCGGCGAGGAGCACGGACCAGCCGGTGCGCGCGGCGACCTCTCGCGCCCAGTCGACCCAAGCATCGGCGAGGTCACCATTGCCGTGAAAGTGCAAGATCAAGTGGTCGGGAACCTCGGGCGACCGCGAGGTCGAGTCGCGAACGAGAAGCCCGAATAGTGGCTGCCCGTCGCTGGACGTGAAGTCGATTCGTGTAGCTCCTCGCCCCTGCACGACCGGGGTCGGCGGCGGAACGAAGACGAGTCGCTCCTGCACGAACCAAAGAACAACTACAGCTGCCACGAACACGACAGCGAGGGCGAGTAGGACGCGGCGGACAGACGCCAGCAGGTTGCGCATCACACGTCGTTCACTCACAGGCCCCTGGACCCTCGTTCACCGTTTGGACTATTCGCCATCACTGGCGGGGAGGGAGGTAACGAATATTCTCGATGAGCATTTTGCGCAAACGCTGCCTGCGCTCCTCTCTTGGATCGGGCTGTCGTTCAACAGGCTCTCTCGTACCTCCCAGGTAAAGATCGCGGAGACGGAGGCGTCGACGCCGCTCCCTCCAGCGCAGAAACCGCTTGATCACGAAGACCTCCTCTCCCGTTCAACAACCGGCATCAACGACGCCGAGGCCACACAGGGTAATTCGGCGGTTCATAGATCCGCGGTGGGTCCGTTGCGAAGGGATTGCGGGCCGACTTGTTCGAGTACGGACTTCCGTACTGTCCATACGGGTTGTTGACCGACGTGCTCGAATAAGGGCTGCCGTATCGCCCGTAAGGGTTGGAGACGGACTCCGGGTCGTACCGATTGGCGTTTAGCCTGCCGAGGTACGTCCCGTCCGAGCTGTAGAGCCGTGCACCGTCCACGGCGTACGGGTTCCGGGCCCCGGTGGGGCTGTAGCGGCTGCCGTATGGCCCGTAGGGATTAGCCGGCGAGCGGTAGTCGTAGGTGCTGACGGGATTGGACGTGCTGCGTCGCAGGTACGGGTTGGTCGAGTACACCCCGATGTAGGCCGGGTCTGAAGCGGTCTGCGCCCAGGCCTGAGTCGTTGAGACTAGTGCCAGAAACGCAGCGAGAACCGTAACACGCATCCTTCTTCCTCCAGTAGATGGATCGGCGGGTACCGGAGGAATTCTAAAACGGGGGTATGACAATCAGCCTGGCGCCGGGAAGCGGTTTGTTCGCCCACCGGCGA
>CAYFSW010000156.1:0-148517 GCA_964345885.1 uncultured Gemmatimonadota bacterium
TACACGGCAGGGAGGCGGCCCTACCGTGTTCGCGTCTACGAACGGAGACCGGGCGGCACGCTCTACGCAGCCGCTTGGGACCCGAGCGCGGGTCGGGAAGTGCGCCGCTCGCTCGGCCACGCGGACCGCACGGTTGCTGAGGCGTACGCGGACGAGCAGACTGTGAAGCTCCGCAAGGGGATGGACCAGGTGTGTGCAACCAGACCGACCGCCCGCCGAGTGTTCGGTCAGTATGAGGCACACCGCACACCGAACAAGCGGCGCGAGAAGGCCCAGAAAGAAGATCGGCGGCAGTTGGAGATGTGGCGGCGCTTCCTCGGCCCCGACTTCGACTTCTCACGGCTCAGCCGGAGAGAGTGGGATGCTTTCACGCGGAAGCGGAGGACCGGCGAGATCGATGCGCGCGGCAATGTGGTCGCAAATCCGGATGATCGACAGCCCGTAAGGGCCCGTGTGGTCGAGAAGGATCTCCTCTTTCTCCGCACGGTCATCGGCTGGGCATGCGAGTGGCGGGACGCCGGCGGCCGGCTGGTCATGGAGAGCGATCCCACCCGGGGCCTCGGCACACCGCACGAGAAGAACCCGTCACGCTACGTGGCTACGCACGACCGGGTGGACGCCCTTCGGAAGGTCTACCGGGATGTGACCATGCGCGTACTTCGGACCGGCAAGCGCCGGGAAGTGGAGAGCTATCTCCCGGAGCTGTTCGAGATCGTCATCGGTACGGGCCGCCGAATCGGGGCCGTGGTGGGACTCCAGATCGAGGACCTGGAGCTGAATCGGACGGAGGGTGCACCCTGGGGCGCAATCGTGTGGCCCGAAGACACGGACAAGATGGAGAAGCGGTGGCGTTGTCCCATTAGCCTTGAGGTCCGGCAGGCGTTGGAACGCGCTATGTCGAAGCGCCAGCACATCGGCCACGTCGGAGGCGGCTACCTCTTTCCCGGCCCGTTCGATCCCAAGAGTCACGTCCGTTACGAGGCCGCTCGCGGCTGGCTCAGAGCGGCCGAGAGGGAGGCCAACGTTGAGCCCGTCAGGGGTCACGTGTTCCACGCTTACCGCCGACTGTGGGCCAGTGCCCGGAAGGATCTGCCTGATGTCGATGTCGCCCAGGCCGGCGGCTGGTCGAGTCTGCAGGCCCTGAAGTCGGCCTACCAGCAGCCGGACGAACGCACTATGTTGAAGGTAGTCACGCACGACGCGGAGTTGCGGGAGGTGGGGTGATGAGGGGAGAAACTCTCACAAGAAACTCACACACCCCGCGGTTTGGCTCAACCGGCCAGACAGCAAAGACGTTGCGTGGCAGCAAAATAGAACGTTTCGGGCCCGTAGCTCAGTTGGTCAGAGCAGCCGACTCATAATCGGTAGGTCGCAGGTTCGAGTCCTGCCGGGCCCACTTCCACTCTACCCGAGAGCCTGCCATGCCTGTATCGGTTCGACGCGCTATCTACGGCCTGCTGAGTACGCTCGGCTTTCTGATGGCGATCCCCTTCTTGCTCGCCTCGCGTAGCCTCGAGGCCCAGCTGGGAGCGAACCCATTCGACCCTGCTGCCGGCCTCGAGCTGACTAACACGCAGGCGTTCCAGCAGCAGTCGCTGCTCTTCCTCGTTGGCCTCACCCTGGCGGCCGGTTTCCTCTACGCAGCGCTCTCTGTGGGGAACCCGAGGGGTTGGCGTCCACAAGAGAACGGCACGCCGAGCTGCAGCCGCTGTGGCGCCGAGATCCCTTTCGGGGTGGCTCACTGTCCGGCCTGCGAGCAGCGCCTCACCTGGTAACTCGCACATCGCTATCCCGGCTGCAGCAGGATTGACAACCACCGCGCCTGCGACCACGTTTCCGGCTTTGGAACCAGTAATGATCTCCGTCTCGGATGTGCCATAATCGGCGCGCCCGACGCTGGCGGGGGACACGACGCGGGACGGCTTTCCCAGGGTGCCCCGAGTGCCCGCCGGTTCGCAGCACGAGGAAGGATCGCACAGAGGATGTTTTCGGGAATACGAGGACGGCTACTGGTCATCGGCGGTGTCTGCCTGATGTGCCTCTGGGCGCTGCTGGGGCCGCAGTTGACGGCCGAGGAGGACGTCAGCCCGATCAAACTGGGACTCGACCTTCGGGGTGGTACGCACCTCGTCATGCAGGTGAGCGACCCTGAGGGTGCTATGTCGACCGAGGCGCGTACCGACGCGGCGAACCGCGCCCGCGAGATCATCGCCAACCGTATCGACCAGTTCGGGGTGCGCGAGCCGACCATCCAGCGCATCGGAATCGATCGCCTTATCGTCGAGTTGGCAGGAATCCAGGACGTCGGAAGAGCGAAAGGGATCATCGAGCAGACGGCGTTCCTCGAGTTCAAGATTGTCAGCGACGGCGTCGGGTTCCTCGAGCGCCTTCCGGCGATCGATAGTTTGATCGTCGCCGCCTTGGGTGAGGAGGCGATCCCCGAAGAAGCGCGCGTCGAGGCCGCGCCCGGGCTCGAAGAGCTCTTCCAGCAGCGAGATTCCACAGAGGCACCACCTGCCTCGCAAGAGGCCGAGTTGCGGCCGCTGACTCGACTGCTCCTCGACTCGGGGCAGCAGGGCCTGGGTATCTTCCTGGTCGAAGACCCCCAGGTCGAGACCGTTGAAGGATATCTGGAGCTACCCGAGGTCCGGGCCCGAATCCCCGATGACATATCGCTGCACTGGGGTACCGAGACCAGGGCCATCGCCGGCAAGACCTACACGCCCCTCCATGTCACCGAGGCCGAACCGCTGATCACGGGCGAGTATCTGGTCGATGCACAGGCGATCCGCGACCCACAGTATGGCACGCCGATCGTACCTTTCCGGCTCACGCGCCAGGGCGGCCGGATCTTCGAGCGCGGCACTTCCAGGCACGTCGGCGACTTCATGGCGATCATCTTGGATGACAAGGTCCAGGGCAATCCGCCGGTTATCCGCGACGTGCTCGGTGACCGGGCGCAGATCGAGCTCGGCACCGGCGCGACACTGACCGAGGCGCAAGACATTGCCCTCGTGCTGCGGGCCGGTGCGTTGCCGGCGCCGATGGAGATCATCGAGGAGCGGACGGTCGGCCCGTCGCTCGGCCAGGACTCTATCGACCAGGGTAAGATCGCGGGCATCATCGGGGTCGCTTTAGTCATCGTGGTCATGATCGCCTACTACAAGTTCGCCGGTATACTGTCGGTGGTCGGTCTGTTGGTCTACGTGTTGATCATCTTGGGCGGCCTGGCCGGCCTGCAGGCCACGCTTACCTTGCCCGGCATCGCCGGCTTGATCCTGTCGATCGGAATGGCGGTCGACGCCAACGTGCTGATCTTCGAGCGGATCAGAGAGGAGATGGAGGGCGGCAAGACGCCGAGAACCGCGGTGGACACCGGGTTTCAGGCGGCGCTCTCTGCCATCATCGACTCGAACCTGACGACGCTTATCACCGCGATCATCCTCTACCAGTTCGGGACCGGGCCGGTGAAAGGATTCGCGGTTACGCTGTCTATCGGAATCGTAGCTTCGTTCTTCAGCGCGGTGTTCGTGGTACGGACCTTTATGTTGATCTGGCTGGAATCCCGTTCGCCGAGCGCCGAGCTGAGCATATAGGAAGTAAGGGAGCCGATCGATGCGGCTGTTTGCGAAAGCCAACTACAAGTTCCTCGAGCAGCGGCGCAAGGCCTACGTGGTATCGGCCGTGCTCATCGCGCTCGGTGTTCTCTCCATCGCACTCCACGGTGGCCTGAACTACGGCGTCGATTTCACCGGCGGTACGCTGTTCCAGGTGCGCTTCGATGACGATGTGGAGGCGTCGGATGTACGTAGCGCCCTTGGGGCCGCCGGCCTCACGAACCTGCAGGTCCAGAATTTCGGTGGCGCTAGCGAGTTCCTCATCCGGATGGCCGAGTTCCTCGAGGGTGGCGACAGGGAGTTGGCCCAGCAGGTCGACCGGATCCTCGACGACCGCTTCGGCGCCGAAAGCTACACGGTAGTGCGAACCGAGGCGGTGGGTCCGCGGGTCGGCGAGGAGCTGAGACAACGCGCGGTGGGTGCTGTGTTGATCGCCTTCGTGCTCACCCTGATCTATCTCGGGTTCCGCTTCGAGTGGCGGTTCGGCCTCGCCGCGATCATCGCCACGTTCCATGACATTCTGATCGCATTTGGGGTGATCTCGATCCTGAACATCGAGATCTCATTGCCGACCGTGGCAGCCATCCTGACGATCATCGGGTACTCGCTCAACGACACGATCGTCATCTTCGATCGGATTCGCGAAAACTTGAAGAAACACCGGCGGCTAAAGTACGTAGAGATCCTCAATCTCTCGATTAACGAGACGCTGCCGCGGACCGTGATGACCAGTGGTACGACCTTCGCCGTGTTGCTCGCTCTCGCCGTATTCGGCGGTGCGGTCATCCGCGAGTTCACCATCGTGCTGATGGTCGGGGTCGTTATCGGGACCTACTCGTCGATCTTCGTTGCTTCGCCCGCCCTGCTCGAAGTCGAACGCCGCTCCGGCGGTGTGCGGAGCAAGAGCGACCGCAGGAAGGTGGCGGCAGCGCGCGCCGACATGTGAGGCTGTTCGACTCTCACGCCCATCTGACCGACGAAAGCTTCGCTGAGGAGCTCGACGCCTCGCTGGCGCGTGCTGCGGAGCGAGGTGTGAGTGCGGTCGTCTCCATAGCCAGCGATCTGGACGACGCACGCGCCGCGATCCAGCTGGCGCGGGCAGCCTCCCGGCTGCGTGTCTACGCGACGGTTGGGATCCACCCGCATGAGGCGGATCGCTGGACGCCCGAGGCGGCTGCCCGGCTCGAGGAGCTTGCCGGCGCCGGGCCTGTCGTCGCCATAGGCGAAACCGGGCTCGATTTCTACTACCAGAACGCGCCGCGCCGGGAACAGAGCGAAGTCTTCCGAGCACAACTCGAGCTCGCAGGGCGCCTCGGCCTCCCCGTCGTCGTCCACTCGCGCGAGGCGGACGAGGACACCGCGGCGATGATTCAGGAGTTCAGCGGGCGCGTCGTCGGAGTGCTTCACTGCTTCACCGGTGGCGCCGAATTGCTGAACGTTGGTCTGGCGGCGGCTTGGTATGTTTCGTTCTCCGGACTGGTCACGTTCAAGAACTATCGCGACGAGGACATCGTGCGTGCGGTGCCCGGCGACCGGCTGCTGGTCGAGACCGATAGCCCGTACCTGGCACCGGTACCGATGCGGGGACGCCGGAACGAGCCGGCCTTCTTGGAGCACACCGTGCGGCGCCTGGCGGAGATCCGCGGTGAGGAACCGGCGGCGGTTGCCGAGGCGACGTTTGAAAACGCCTGCCGCTTCTATGGCTTGCCCCAGATGTCATAGTGAACAGTGAACATCGGACGTCGAACGTCCGACTTCGAGTGGCAGGATCCGGCCACCAGTGCCCGACGTCCGGAGTTCGACGCGCGACGTCCGATGCTCACTACCCACAACGCTTGATGGCTGCCCCTGCCCCGAGTAGCTTCGCTGCATGACACGCCGAATTCACATCCTTCCCGATCACGTCGCCAACCAGATTGCGGCGGGCGAGGTGGTCGAGCGGCCGGCATCTGCAGTGAAAGAGCTGGTCGAGAATTCGCTCGACGCGCGGGCCGGCTTGATTGAGGTAGACTTGCAGGCTGGCGGCAAGACGCAGCTGCGTGTGGCCGACGACGGTCACGGGATGGTGCGTGACGACGCGCTGCTCGCCATCGACCGGCACGCCACCTCGAAGATCAAGGATGACAAAGACCTACGGAAGATTAGGAGCCTCGGGTTCCGCGGCGAAGCGCTGCCTGCCATCGCCGCCGTATCACGTTTCGAGCTCGAGACGGCCCCGGCCGAGGGCGGTGAAGGGACGCGCATAAAGATCGAGGCTGGGCGCGTCGTGGCGGTGGACGAGATTGCGAGGCGGCCGGGCACGACGGTTACGGTGCGCTCCCTGTTCTTCAACTTACCGGCCCGGGCGAAGTTCCTTCGCTCCGCGGCAGCCGAGACGCGGGCCGCTTCGGAGGCGACGATCCAGCTCTCGCTGGCCAACCTGAGCACAGCATTTCGGCTGCGGTCGAATGAGCGTGAGCTGCTAGATCTCCCACGCAGCGCTGAGCTGGCAGCTCGGGTGGGTTCGATCTGGGGAGACGAACTGGCGGCGACGCTGATCCCGATAGATCACACGTCCGACAACGTACGAGTTGCCGGGCTGATCCAGCGTCCTGCCGACACGCGGCCCGGATCGCGGCGGGTCTATCTGTTCGTGAACGGGCGCCCCTTCGTCGATCGTTTTGTCGTTCGCGCAGCCGAGGAGGGGTACCGCACGACGGTACCGCACGGCCACAAGCCGGCGCTGTTCCTCTATCTCGAACTCCCGTTGGAGGAAGTGGATGTCAACGTCCACCCAACGAAGGCCGAGGTTCGGTTTCGCAACAAGATCAAGACGGAAGCCGCGGTGACGGAGGCGGTTCGCTCGGGGCTCGAGGGGCTCGAGAGCGCGCCCAGCATCGGGCGCCATGGGGGTAACTTCCAGCTCGTCTCGCGCGGGCCGGCGAGCGGTGTGACTAGACCGCAACCTGAGGGCGCGGCGGCGAGCCAGATCGCCCTCTTCGTTCCGGGGGGTGAGCCACCTCAGGCGCCGGTCGAGGGTGAGGAGCGCGAGGCCGCCACGCCGATGGCTCGGCCGGGCGCGATGTGGCAATTGCACGACTCGTACATCCTCGCCGAGACGCGCAGCGGGCTGATCATCGTGGACCAACATTCGGCCCACGAACGCATACTCTTCGAGCGCATCATGCAGGATTACGACGAGGGTGGCGCCGCGTCACAACGCCTGCTGTTCCCAATGACGATTCGCCTCTCGCCGAGCGAGGCTCAGGCGGTTGAAGAGTTGCAGGGCATCCTTAAGCAGATCGGCTTTGAATTGGAAGGATTCGGCAGCAAGACTGTGATCATCCACGCCGTGCCTAACCCGCACCCCCGCTTCGATGCCGAGCGCTGCTTCCGCGAAATGGTCGCCGAGCTGGCTCACGGTTCACCTCTTGTCGACTCCGCGCGCAACCAGCACGAGCGCGTGGCCAAATCGTTCGCCTGTAAGGCGGCGATCAAAGCCGGGCAACCACTCTCAGGCCTCGAGATGGCCGAGTTGTTCGACCGGCTGTTCGCATCCGAGCTGCCGGGCCACGATGTCCACGGCCGGCCAACAATCCTACGCCTTTCGCTCGACGAGCTCGAGCGACGCTTTGGGCGCACGTGAGGACAAGCGCCGACGAGAAGATGAGCCCGCCTGCTTTGCCTGAAGCGATTGTCATCACAGGTCCGACCGGCACGGGCAAGAGCGCCCTCGGTGTGGAGGTCGCCGAGCGCCTGAACGGTGCCATAGTCTCGGCCGACTCCCGACAGATTTACCGCCACATGGACATTGGGACCGCCAAGCCGTCAGCAGCATCGCGCCGGCGTGTGCCGCACTACGGGCTGGACCTGCTGGACCCCGATGAGAGTTATAGTGCCGGCCGCTTCGCTCGCGACGCCTGGCGCTGGATCGAAGAGGTCGCTGAATGCGGAAAGGTCCCTGTCATCGTCGGTGGGACCGGATTCTTCATTCGCGCCCTGCTCGAGCCGTTGGGGCCGGAGCCTGAGCCGATGCCGGAACGCCTGACGCCGGTGCGTCGTTACTTGTCCAGCCTGCCCGTCGAAGAGTTGCATCGCTGGTTGAGGCGCCTCGACCCGCAACGTGCGGAGCAGCTGAGCGGAGAGGGCGGCCGCCAACGTCTCGGCCGCTCCTTGGAGGTAGTGCTACTGTCGGGACGTCGTCATTCCTGGTGGTTGCGCCGGCCGGCGCGAACGGCGCCGCTCGCCGCCTGCGTCTTCTGCCTGGTGCTGCGCCGCGAGGAGCACAACCGGCGGATCGACGAGCGCTTCGATCGAATGGTTGAGGAGGGCCTAGTCGATGAGGTTCGCGGTTTGCTGGAGCGATTCGCCGCCGACGCGCCGGGACTCAACTCGGTGGGCTACGCGGAACTCATCGCGCACCTGGGCGGTGCATATTCGCTCGAGGTCGCTGTGGAGGCGGCGAAGCGCAGCACGCGGCGCTACGCTCGGCGTCAGTCGACTTGGTTCCGCCATCAGTTGCCGGAGGACACGGTCTGGCTGGCGGCCGATCGTTCGCGGGCCGAGCTGGCCGACGAAATCGCTCGCGCCTGGCGCGATCGCACAGCGTCACTGGCCGGCTGAGCTACGCCCGCGTAGCTTGGCCCGGATGGTACTCAGTATCCAATATCCGACACTGATTTGTCATATGGCAAGTGGTCTTCAAGTAACGAGGCTCGAGTTCCATCCTCCATTGATCTTAGGACATTGGAACTTGCCCATTGATGGTTGAGAAGACCTTGACCGTCTGGTTGGTGGATATCGGATATTGGATATTCAGATGAGATTCAACTAACGAAGAGCCTGTATGAGAATCGGAATCGCCTGTTATCCGACCTACGGCGGCAGCGGCGCGGTCGCCACCGAGCTGGGGATGCGCTTGGCACAGCGCGGCCACGAGGTTCACTTCGTGTCGTACGCGCACCCGTTCCGCTTGCCTCGCTTCCTCAGGAACACATACTTCCACGAGATCGAGGTCTCTCGGTATCCGCTGTTCGAGTACCCGCCCTACTCGCTGGCTGCGACTGTGGCGATGCACGAGATCGCGACCCAGCGGCATCTCGATCTCTTCCACGTCCACTACGCCGTACCTCACGCAACGTCCGCATGGTTGGCAAAGCAGATGCTGGATGATCCCGGCGAGCTGAAGATCGTCACCACGTTGCACGGCACCGATATCACGCTGGTCGGTCAGGATCCGTCCTATCGCTCGATCGTGAAGTTCTCGATAGAACGCTCCGACAGCTTGACCGCCGTCTCTGAGTTCCTGAAACGCGAAACGATTGCGACCTTTGGGTGCGCCGGCTGCGACGTGCGTGTGATCCCCAACTTTGTCGACACCGAGATCTTCGGGCATGGTGCGGATGGACAGCGCCGCCGTAACCGCAACGCTCTGGCCGACGCGGATGAGAAGATCATCATGCATATCTCCAACTTCCGTCCGGTCAAGCGCGTCGGCGACGTCGTTCGCGTATCCGCCAGGGTGATGGAGAAAGTGCCGGCGCGTCTGATCTTCGTGGGCGACGGTCCCGATCGACACATGGCTGAGGAGACGGCTCGTAACCTGGGGATCGGCGACCGCGTCGTCTTCCTCGGCAAGCAGGAATCGGTGGCCGAGCTGCTCGCCTGCGCCGATCTGTTTCTGCTGCCCAGCGAATCGGAGTCGTTCGGGCTCTCGGCTCTGGAAGCCATGGCCAGCGAGGTTCCCGTCGTCGGCACGCGCTGCGGTGGCCTCGAGGAAGTGGTCGAGGATGGGAGCACTGGCCGTCTTCTCCCGGTGGGTGCGGTGGACGCGATGGCGGATGCGGCGATCGAGATTCTGGCGGATCCGGCACGGCAAGCGGCGATGGGCCGCGCCGGCCGGGCCGAGGCGGAAGAGGTGTACTCTGTGGAGCGCATCCTCTCGCTGTACGAGGCGTTCTACGAGGAGGTCCTTGGCAAGTGATGCCCTCGCGGTGAGTCGATGAGCGTCTACGAAGCGATCCTGCTTGGTATCGTGCAAGGGCTCACCGAGTTCTTTCCCGTATCGAGCTCGGGACACCTCGTGCTGGCAGAAGCGCTGCTTAACGTGAACCCGCCGGGCGTCGTCTTCGAGGTGATGGTCCACCTGGCCACGCTTTGCGCGGTTCTGGTTCTCTACCGGCGCCGTATAGTGGAGCTCATCCTGGGGGGAGTCCGACGCCGGCCGGCCGACCTCCGCTACTTGGGCATGCTGGGGGTGGCGTCGCTGCCCGCGGCGCTCCTGGGGACGACGCTTTCGGGCGCGATCGCCGGCGTTTTCGACCTGCCGCTCGTCGTCGCGGTCAACCTGTTGCTGACCGGTGGCGTCGTATACTCGATTCGCTGGCTCGTGGCTGATAGCGACGGGCCCGACCCCGGCTGGAAAGGGTCGTTACGGGTTGGCATCGCGCAGGCACTCGCCCTGTTGCCCGGCATATCGCGATCCGGCCTAACGGTAGCAGCGGCCCTACACGCCGGCACGAAACGCGAAACCGCTGCGGAATTCAGCTTCCTGCTTTCCGTGCCGGCGATCCTCGGGGCCGCGGCCTTTCAGATACCCAAGCTGGACGGCGCTGGGGCCGGCGTCGGGGGGGGCGAGCTCCTAGCTGCTGCCTCGAGCGCCTTTTTCGCCGGTGTGGTCGCTATCCTCCTCTTCCTGCGCTGGCTGAGCAGCGGCTGCTTCCACCGTTTCGCCTTCTACTGTTGGACGGTGGGCGGGGCTTATATCGTCTACGCACTGGTGACGACCTGAAGTGAGCAAGACGATGGAGGCGATAACCGAGTCGGTCAAGCAAAGAATCGCCGAGGCGCTGGCTGAAGACATCGGGTCGGGCGATTGGACCAGCGAGTGGTGCGTCGAGCCGGGGGTCAAAGGCCGGGGCGAGATAGTTGCCAAGGCGGAGGGTATCGTCGCCGGGCTCACCGCCGCCGGCGAGGTCTACCGGCAACTCGGCGGAGCCGAGCTGCTGCCGCTGGTCGGCGACGGCGACGAGGTGACCGTGGGGATGCCTGTCGCCCGCGTGACGGGAGAGGCGCGCGCTATTCTCACCGGCGAGCGGACCGCGCTCAACCTTCTCGGGCAGCTATCTGGTGTTGCGACTTTGACGCGGCATTATGTCACGGCAGTGGACGGTACGGGAGCGCGCATCACTGACACCAGAAAGACGACCCCGCTATGGCGCGAGCTCGAGCGAGCGGCGACACGGGCAGGCGGGGCGGTCAACCATCGTCGCGGACTCGACGCCATGGTGCTGATCAAGGAGAACCACCTGGCCTGCAGCGGTGGCATCGGGCAGGCAGTAGAACGGGTGAGAGCGTCGAACGCGATGGGCCTAGAGGTCGAGGTCGAGACGACGAACCTGCAGGAGGTGAATGCTGCGTTGGCTGCTGGGGTCGACCGGATCATGCTGGACAACATGCCGGTCGAACAAGTGAGAGAGGCGGTGAGGCTCATCGCCCGTCACGATCCGCGACCCGAGGTCGAGGCGTCGGGCGGTGTCACGCTGGCCAACGTTAGAGAGCTCGCGGAGGCGGGCGTCGACTACATCTCGGTCGGTGCGTTGACGCACTCGGCGCCCGCCCTCGATCTCTCGTTGATTCTGCGGCGGGTGGCGCCATGAGCCGCAGGGCGTCGAGCTGGGAGGGGCAAAAGCTTGCCATGCTCAGGGAGCGCTGGGACCGGCCGCACGTCCACATCTACTCCAGCATCGATAGCACGAGCACGTTGGCCGCGAAGCTGGCGGATGAGGGGGCAGCGGCCGGGACGATCGTACTGGCGGACGAGCAGACTGGCGGCCGCGGCGTCGCGAAGCGGCGCTGGCACTCAGCCAGGGGTGCCGGGCTCTATCTCTCTCTCGTGCTCCGGCCACAGGAAGTGCCAAACCCGCTCCTGCTCCCCTTGCTCGCCGGTCTGGGAGCCGCCCGCGCGGCCCAGGGGCTGGTGAGCGGTGCCGCGGTGGGGGTCAAGTGGCCAAACGACTTGATCGTCGCCGACCGTAAGGCTGGGGGCGCCATAGCGGAGGCGTCGTGGTCCGGTGAGCGGCCCAAGTTCATCGTGCTGGGGATCGGTGTGAACGTGCACCAGAAAGCGGCGGATTTCCCCGCCGCCTTGCGGGACGTAGCGATATCGCTCGATATGGCTGCAGGCCGCAAAGTATCACGTCTCGAGCTTGCCGATCGGATCATCGACGCTATGGAGACCTCCTGCCTGAACCCGCCGGCGATCCTCGATCGCGAGGTCCTGCGTCGGTTCGACGATCATGACTGGCTGCGGGACCGGCGCTGCTCCATCGACTCGGGTAGCTCGGCGCCGCTGGTGGGCACTGCAGTGGGGATCGCGCCCGATGGTGCTCTCCTCTTCCGCCCCGATCGAGGCGCGCTCCAGCGCGTCACCGCCGGGCGCGTGGTCGTTGAGGAGCTTCCTACCCCGGACTTCTGAGATGAGCGAGCTATTGCTGACCGTTGACGTTGGAAACACAGAGACCGTGTTGGGCCTGTTCCACGAACGCAGATTGGTCCGTCACTGGCGTATCTCCACCGACGTCCGCAAAACGCCCGACGAGCTGGCCTATTTGCTCAAGCATCTGTTGCTGGAAGAGGGGGTGGAGTCAGCTGTGCGCGGTGTCATCGGCTCGGTGGTACCGGCCTTGGACCCGATAATCACAAGGGCCTTCCGGCGAGCCTTCGGCGGCGAGCCTCGTATCATCAATGACCCCGCCGTTCTGGTGGAGAACGATGGACTGCTCCCGATCCGCTTGGATGTGGACGAACCCCACACAGTTGGGGCCGACCGTATGCTGAACACCCTGGCTGCCAGCGAACTCTACGGTGTCGACATCATCGCCGTCGACCTGGGCACCGCCACGACCTTCGACTGCATTAGCGGGGACGGTGTCTTCATGGGCGGCGTCATCGCGCCCGGGCCCCGGGCCGGGATCGAGGGCCTGGCCCATAGCGCCAGCAAGCTGCCGTTCATCGACCTCGTACCCCCGGACATAGTTATCGGGCGGCGAACCGACGACTGCCTACGCTCCGGGTGCTTCTTCGCTATCGTGGATGCGATCGACGGGATGGTCAGGAGGATACAAGAAGAGTGGGGGCGACCCGGCGCCATGGTGCTCGCCACAGGCGGCCTGGCCGCCCTGATCGCTCCCCACTGTCAAACGGTTGATGCCGTCGAGCCCTATCTGACTCTCTACGGCCTCGCCATCGCCGATCGCATCCTCGGCGACGCGAGTATCGACTAACAGGCCGGCGCCCTCCGGGTCAAGCGACCCGCCGGACCTTCGATCGAATCTTCTCCAGCGCCCGGTCCGCGGTATCCGGGCTGATCAGCTTCACGATGAAGTAGATCACGGCTAGGAAGAACGCCAGCTTGATGATGGTCACCAGGAGCGCCGTCAGTAGGCTGAGGATCGGCACCAGCAGTGCTGAGGCCACCGCCAGAGCCACCAGGCCCCCCGCCAGCAAAGCTCCCAGCCTGAACATCCCTCTTAGCATTCTTCTTTCCCCTCCTATCTACATCGGCGAACCGCAGCGCCTACCCCCGGGTCACAGGGGGGCTCGCCTCTCCAACTTAATGTACGGGCTGCGCCCGGAAAAGGTTTCAGGCCCGGCTGATCCGGCGCCAGCAACTCCGGGGCCAGCCACAAGTGCAGGCTGCGGGGCGCCTTTCTGCCAGCTTGACAGTACCGCCCCTCTTTACGAATGGCATGTTTTGTGCCATTTTCTTCCGCTAGCTAGCGGAGCAAAACCGGTGAACAGCTTACTGCCGCACGTCGGCCCGTGCAGGAAGGGCCGGGTGTCTCCGGTATATGCGATCCACAACGATACCAGGGTTCGAGAGAGGAGGAAAGCACTCATGCAAATCAAGCCCCTCGCCGATCGAGTAGTCGTCAAACCGCTCGAGGAGACGGAGCAGATGAAGGGCGGCCTATATATCCCAGACACCGCCAAAGAGAAGCCCCAGCAGGGTGAAGTGGTGGCCGTCGGGCCCGGCCGAGTGAGTGACGAGGGCACGCGGATCGAGGTCGAACTGAAGACGGGCGACCGCGTGATCTACGGGAAGTACAGCGGTACCGAGGTAACCGTTGATCAAGAGGAGTATCTGATTCTGCGAGAGTCGGACGTCCTGGCGATCGTGTCGAACGGCAAGAAATGATTCACGCTCGGAGCGCAGCAGCCCCGTGACGCCGGGGCGGCTGCCCGGCTCCGGGTTGCAGGTGTCCGATTGGCGCACGTTTACCAATTCGAGAGTAGTAGCGCCCTGAAAGCTGACAGGCGGGCGCTACCAGACCGGTAACGGGATAATTAGGAGGTTCAGCAAGATGGCGAAGTTGCTTGAATTTGACGCCCAGGCGAGGAGCAAGCTGAAGGTCGGAGTAGACCAGCTGGCCAAAGCCGTCAAGGTCACGCTCGGCCCTAAGGGGCGCAACGTAGTGCTCGAGAAGAAGTTCGGCAGCCCGACGATCACCAAGGACGGCGTCACCGTCGCGAAGGAGATCGAGCTCGAAGAGCCTGTCGAGAACATGGGTGCCCAGATGGTTCGTGAGGTTGCCAGCAAGACGAGCGACGTCGCGGGAGACGGCACGACCACGGCGACCGTGATCGCCCAGGCGATCTACAACCAGGGCCTCAAGGCGGTGACCGGCGGCGTCAACCCGATGGCGCTGAAGCGCGGTATCGACAAAGCCGTCGATACGGTCGTTGAGCAGCTCAAGGACATCTCCGTCGAGACGAAGGGCAAGAAGGAGATCGCCCAGGTCGGTGCCATATCGGCGAATAACGACGCCGAGATTGGTGACATCATCGCTGAGGCGATGGAGAAGGTCGGCAAAGACGGCGTAATCACCGTCGAGGAAGCCCGCGGCATGGAGACCGAGCTCGAGACGGTCGAGGGCATGCAGTTCGACCGCGGCTATCTCTCGCCCTACTTCGTGACCGACCCTGAGAAGATGGAGGCTGACCTCGAGGACGCCTACATCCTGATCCACGACAAGAAGATCTCGACGATGAAAGACCTGCTGCCGGTCCTCGAGAAGGTCGCGCAGACCGGCAAGTCGCTGCTGATCATCGCCGAGGACGTCGAGGGTGAGGCGCTGGCCACTTTGGTCGTGAACAAGCTGCGCGGCACGCTCAAGGTCTGCGCCGTGAAGGCCCCCGGCTTCGGCGATCGCCGTAAGCAGATGCTGCAGGACATCTCTATCGTTTGCGCCGGCCAGGTGATCAGCGAAGAGGTCGGCTTCAAGCTCGAGAACGCGGTAATCGGCGACCTCGGGCAGGCAAAGCGTGTCGTAATCGACAAGGACAACACCACGATCATCGACGGTGCCGGTACCGAGGAGCAGATCCAGGGCCGGATCCAGGAGATCAAGTCGGCGATCGACAAGTCGACGTCCGACTACGATCGCGAGAAGCTGCAGGAACGGCTGGCCAAGCTGGCCGGGGGTGTGGCCGTCATCAACGTCGGCGCTCCCACCGAGACCGAGATGAAGGAGAAGAAGGCACGCGTCGAGGACGCACTACACGCGACCCGCGCTGCGGTGGAAGAAGGGATCGTACCCGGCGGTGGCGTTGCGCTGCTCTGGAGCCAGAAGGCGCTCGACGCGATGAAGATGAAGAACCACGATGAGCAGATCGGCGTCGAGATCGTGCGGCGTGCCATCGAGGAGCCGACCCGCCAGATAGCGGACAACGCCGGTCAGGAAGGCTCGCTTGTCGTGGAACGCATCCGCGAGAAGAATGACCTCAACTACGGTTACAATGCTTGGACCGACAAGTACGAGGACTTGGTGAAGGCCGGTGTCATCGACCCGACTAAAGTGACGCGCTCGGCGCTGCAGAACGCCGCGTCCATCGCCAGTCTGCTCCTCACCACCGAGGCGGTGGTCGTGGAGAAGAAGGAGAAGGAAGACAAGCTTCCCGCTCCTGGTCCCGATATGGGCGGCATGTACTAAGCGCCCGGATTACGGCGGTACTCTGGGGGCCCGGCCGGTTGGTCGGGCCTCCTTTTTTTTTGACGCTCCGATGATGGGAAGTTCCATATTGGGAATGACGAACTGGTTGGGAATTCTCGAATGTCGATTCGGGGACCAGTGTAACAGGGGAGGTTGGAGGTCTAGAAGTGTTTGATCGTGCAAGAGCCTATATGACCTGGAGGACCGGCTCGTTGCCCTTGCTGGCTTGCCGGATCGTGGCGGAGTTGCCGACGGAAAGGGTTGCGGGTCACATCGCGGGGCAGCTCACGCGGTGCTGCACGTCCCCGGCGGCGAACTATGCCGAGGCGCCGAGTCGCGCCGCGACTTCGTCCAGCAGATGAAGGTGTGCCTGAAAGAGCTTCGCGAGACCATGGCCTGGCTCAAGCTGTTGAGAGCGCTGGAGATCCCGGGGCCGGGGGCGGTCGAGGAGGCGACCGCCGAGACCGATGAGCTCATCGCCATTTTCGTCACGAGCATCGCGACGGCCCGCCGCAAAGACACACGCCCTGGACCGTGACATAGGTAATCCTTCTATACTTCCAACCTCCCCTGTTGCACCGGTCCCCTGATCGAAATTCGAGAATTCCCAACAGAATTCCCAATTGTTCCCTGTATCATCTCTGAGGATTTGCTGGTCAAAGGGGTCGCGGCTAGATTTCGCGCATGTTCCCGCGACCCGCCCGCACCGCGACCCTTGCTGGGGGAGCCTGAGGCTGTGCCCGTCTGCGTCCACTGTGCCACGCCTCTTCCTGATGGCAGCCAGTTCTGCTCGCAGTGCGGTACGCCCGTGCCGGGCCGCAGGCCGGAGGATCCTACCTTCACGCCGCAGGGCCGTGAGATCTACGAGCGCCTCAAGGAGGCGACCGAGGGCAAGTACGAGATCATCCGGGAGCTAGGCCGCGGCGGAATGGCCGTCGTCTTCCTCGGCTACCAGAAGTCGCTCGACCGCGAGGTCGCTATCAAGGTGCTGCTCCCGCTGCTCGGCTATGATCCCGAGATCGTTGAGCGCTTCACACGAGAGGCCCGCACCCAGGGCAGGCTCGATCACCCCAACATCATCCAGGTCTACGAGATCTACAACGAGGCTGGCCTGACGTTCTTCACTGTCCCGTTCATTAGCGGCGAGAGTATGCGCGTCTTCTTGCGGGACTACCCGCAGCCACCGCTCGAAAAGGTCTTCCGGTACCTGACGCAGGCGGCGGATGCTCTCGCCTACGCGCACCGTCGCGGCGTCGTCCATCGCGATGTCAAGCCGGACAACATCCTCGTCGACAAAGAACGCGATCGAGTCATCCTCACCGACTTCGGCATCGCCAAGGCGCTCACCGCCGAGCAGACGCTCACCACGCCGGGCGATCTGCTGGGCACCCCGCAGTATATGTCGCCGGAACAGGGCGAGGGACGGCAAGACCTGGACGGGCGGGCCGATCAGTACTCGCTCGGCCTGATCGGCTACGAGATGCTCGCCGGCCACCGGCCGTTCCTAGCGGACAACCTGGCGGAGCTGATGTACAAGCACCGCTTCGAGGAGCCGCCCAGCCTCGACGGGATCCGACCCGACGCGCCGCGCCATCTACGCGAGGCGATCCATCGTGCGATCTGCAAGGATCGCGACGAGCGCTTCCCGACCATGGACGCCTTCCTGACGGCGCTCGAAGGACCGTGGGAGGTCGAGATGGCGGAGGAGGACGAGGAGGGCCGGACGGAGCCGATGCCGCCCCCGGGCAGCGAGGCCACGACCGTCCGCGTGCCCACGCCGCCCAGCACCCCGCGGCCGGCGGCCGTGGACGATACGGCTCCAGAGACAGCGGAGCCTCCGGCCGAGCTCGAGCCGACCCTGAAGACGCCGGAGCCCTGGGAGGCCGCCGACGAGCCGACTGTGAAGACGCCGGAGCCGCTGGCGGCCCCCGTCGGTGAGCCGCCGGCTGAGACGGAGGAGCCGCAGGAGCCCTGGTCAGTGTCGGGGCCCCAGCCCTGGGAGACGCCTGCCTCGGCCGCGGCGGAAGCCGCGGCCGAGGTGGAGGAGCCGATCGCGCCGCTCTTGGGAGAGGCACGACGGCCCGGTGTACCGCGTTCCCTGCTCTACGGCGGCGGCGCCGTGGTCGTGGCCGCAGTGGCTGCCCTAATCGTTCTCGGCCCCCTGGGGTTGGGTGGCGAGTCGATACCGTCAGAGCCGGCATCGGTGGAGCAGACGGGTCCGCCCGTTGCGGGTGGCGAGGGCACGACCGAGCAGGGGACCGAGGAGACGACGACCGGCGCCGCCGCCGGCGAAGCGGAAGGCCCGGGCGCGGGCGATGAGTCGTTGGCGGAGGGTACGCCGGCGACAGGCGGAGCGGCGGAGGCCACAGAGCCCGCTGTCAGGGAATCGCCAGGCGACCGGCCCAGCGCGCCGCCGGTCATCGGTGACACGCCGCCGGAAGTACCGACGAGCGCGGATGCTCGGGCGGTAAACGTGATGGAAGGTGCCTACCGCTGGCGGAACGCAGCGATTGCTGCTGGCGTGGCGGCGGAGTCGTTGCTCGAGTTGGACCGACGGATGGGCCGGGCCAACACCCTCATGGAGGCCGGCCGTTACAGCGAGGCCCGTTCCATCTACTCGGGCCTCGTTCCGGAGTACATGGCCTTCGCTGGAGCCGCGGCGCCTGTTGAAGTGGCCGAAGAAGAACAACCGACGCCCGCCGCCGAGGTAGAACCGCCGCAGCCGGCGGCGGATGAAGAGATGCGCGACCGAGCTGTGGAGGCTGAGCGGCAAGCCCGAACGAGTCGGCAGGCGGCCGTTGACGCGGGTGCTGCAGCGCTGTTCGGCTCCCAGCTCGGGAATCTCGATAACCTACAGCAGCAGGCGGCGCAGGCACTCCAGCAGGAACGTTTCGAGGCCGCGACCGCAGCCTTCAGCCAATTGGTGAGCGACTATGCGGAGCTTGCCACGCGGGCGACTAGCGAATGGCAGTCGCAGATGCGTCAGGCCAACGGTGAGATGCGGCAGATGAGAGACTCGGTGCTCGCCCTGGAGGCTGAGCAACGGGAGCCCGATCGCCTGGCCGGCATCGACGAGACACGCGGCGAGGCGGTGTCGCTGGCACAAGGAGGGCAGTACGCGGAGGCTGTGCCACTCTTCCGGCAGGCACGCGATGCCTACGCTCGGCTGGCGGCGGACCTGGCGGCTGCGTTGCAGGCCGAGGCTGAGGCCGCGGCGGCCGCGGCGGCGGCGGAGCCGGCTGTGGAGCCGGCCGTGGAGCCGCCGGTAGAGGAAGAGCCCACGGCGGTTCCTGCCGACGTCGCGATTAGCGGGCTGATCGAGGTGTTCCGGCAGGCTTTCGAGCAGGAGGACCTGGAGCGCATGGCCCGGGAGGTTTACGGGGCTGCGGAGGTCCCCGGCAGGGATGCGGGTTTTCTCAGGAGCGCCTTCTTTGACCGTGCGGATGACCTCCGCGCCCAGACGCAGATCCGTAGCCTGCAGGTATCGGATGACGGGAATACGGCGACCGCCGACGTCGAATTCAACACCACCTTCAGGCAAGCCCGCATGGGGACCCGGGGGAGCCTGGACGTGACGTTGCGGATGCGGTTCGTACTCGACGCCGGCGGTTGGCGGCTTGAACGTGCGGAGGCGCGTTAGCCCCCGAAGCTGAACTCGAGACCCGCGCTGACCAGCAGGTCGTTCTGCCACTTGGCCTCGACGGGGTCTTCCTCGAAATTGTAGATGTAGTCGCGCACATCCGCGCGCAGCCACACGCCTCGGGCCACCCCGTACTTCAGGCCGAATCCCCAGGTGCCTGCGATGTCGGTCTTTTCTTCGAAGATCTCCGTCCCGTCGTCTAACTCTCCACCACGGCTCACGAACCCGATCCCGGCGGAAACGAACACGACGAGCGGCTCCAGCGGCGGTCGGATGAGCGCAAACACCGCGTTCACGCTGCCTAGAAAGACGTTCGAACTGAAGTCATCTTCCGCCTCCGCCAAACCGAGCGGCGGGCCCGGGTCCGGGAGCAGCAGGTCCACGGACAGGTCGCTAAGCGCGTAGATGGCTTCGGCCTCGATGCCAAACCGTGGCGTTGGCCAGACGGTCAGTCGCCCGCCGAACTGGAAGGCGGTCTTTTGTCTGAAGGTGGCGGCGGCTTCGGTTGCAAACTCCTCGAGAGGGAAGATGCCGCTCAACAAGTCGGATGCCGGTAGGAACACCCCTCCGAAGCCGCTAACCGCGACCTGCGTTTGTGCAGAGAGCGATGACGGGGCCAGGGCCAGAGTGAGAGCGAGGACTACCGCACGGTAACGGCGCATGGGAAAACCTCCGTCCTTAGGGTCTTCAGGCCTGTCGGCTGGGGTCCCAAGATAGCACCACCCGACGCCGATGGGAAAGTGGGACCACGCTGTCCCGCAGAACACGAAATTGACCGCCGCGGCCAGCCTGCTTATCTTGTTGTGGCTGCATTTCCTTCCCCGCACGCCCCCCTTGAAGTCCCTCAATCGCCACACTGAGAGGTGGATGCCGTGTACAAAACTACGTCTGAAGCCATCCTCGCGCTGGCCTTTGCGGCTTTGGTGGCCAGCTGCAGCAATGCTGACCCAATCGAACCGGTGGAAGACAAGAATAACGGTGGGACGGGCAACCAGACGCTTCTGGTCGTAGCCGAGGTGGATCTGGAGCTGAATACCGGCGGCTTCCTCGCCGACTTCTTCGTCGATGTCGAGGACGGATCTGGCGCTCCCGTGTCCGGGGCTGCCGTGACGATCGTGTGGAACCGCTCCACCGTGACCGTACCGGAGAGTGGCACGCCGGGTATCTACGAGGCACTTGTAACTGGGGCCGCTTCGGGAGACTTGAAGCTGGACGTCGTCAAGGACGACATGTATGTCCGCGACGTGGTGCTGGGCAACATCGGGATCCAAGCCGTCCTCGAGCCGTTGCCCGACGCGACGCTCCCGGCAAACGAGGATCTCACCGTTCGCTGGGTCTCGGATTTGAAGGCCCAGAGCGCCTCGCTCTTCTCTCCGGACTGGGATTTCGATGTGGAGGACAACGGGGAGTTCGTGGTTCCCGGCGCCCAGGTCGACCCGAGCTCTAGTACGTGGATCGAGCTAGAGCGCTACAACGAGGTGGAGATTGCTGGCGGCCTGAGCGGCTCGTATTTCAAGTTGGAGGTCGAGTACCGGGTCGAGGGCTTGGAGATAGCTGCTGCGCTCTAGGTCGAGGTCACAGTGTGATCTCGATACCGCTTGTAATCCAGATGTCGTTCTGCAGCTCCGCGTCGAGGTCGCCGCCCGGTACGGACTGCGAATAGCTGGAGATGTAATCGCGAACATCGAGGCGGATGCCGAACCGCCCACTGAAACCGTAGCGGGCACCGATCCCTGCAATCGCAGCGACGGTTGTCCCGCCATCGAGCCTTTCGTCGAAGTAACGTTGTCCCCCCTCGTCGAAGAACTCACCGCCCCGGTTCACCGCGGCCAGGCCGCCCATAAGATGGATCCCGAACGGGGTGAAGGGAGCTCGGTAGACCTCCCAGAGGACGTTGGCCCCTAGCGTGAGGACGCGGCCGGCGCCTGTCCACTCCGGCTCGGGTAGCGGCTCCCGGCGTCCGGCTGAGATCTTCACATCGCTGATCGCGTACTGAACCTCCGCCTCTAGCCATAGACTGCCGCTCAGCGTCCGGCTGAGTCGCACCCCGAAGGCGAATCCGCTCTGCTGGGCTATGCTCACATTGTCAAGATCGAGTGGGTCCAGTTTCGGTGGGTCCGAGTCGTCCGCCAGATCCGAGGTCGGAAGGTAGAACCCCGCGAACGGCGTGATGGTGGTCAGCTTCTCGTCCTGGGCAGCGGAGGTACCAGGCCAGGCGAGGACCACAAGAACGGCGCTGATCAGAGTAGTACGCATCACGGATCTTTCTCGCTGCTGTGATGTAAACTGTGGTAGAGGTGGTCCCTCGAACCGGCGCACATGGGGGAGGGGACCGACAGGCAGGGGTCGGTGGTCAAGCTAGGCAGAGACCGGCCTTTGCGCAAGGAAAAGCGCCAGCCGTCGCCACGCCTCGAGTGGAAACATTTGGCGTTGCCGGGTCGACCGGCAGGTGGTAAATTAGTAATCCCCTGTGTGCCAGCCTACGACCTCCCCGTATATAGCTCCCCCGCTGTAGGCGAGTATGGCGACATCCTGTCTCCGTTGCGCAGCTAGCCTGCCACACGAAGGCGCTACGTGTCCTGAATGTGGATCGCTGCCTCAGGCCCCCGAGTTCTACCTGGGCGCGGCGCAGCGGCCATCCATCCAAGAAGAGCTACTCGACCATCTGCGGGCGGCGACCAGCGGCGAGTTCGAGATCCTGGGTGAGATCGGCCACGGCGGGATGGCGCGCGTCTACCTGGCCCAAGAGCTCGCTCTCGATCGCCAGGTCGCCGTCAAGGTCCTATCACCCCTGTTCAGCGAGTACCCTGAGATCGTCAAGCGCTTCCAGCACGAGGCGCGGACCGCAGGTCAGCTGAACCACCCTCACATTGTACCTGTCTTCGCTGTCTATCAGGGCGACGGCCTCTCGTTCTTCACCATGCCGTTCGTCAGAGGGGCCAGCTTCCGGGAGATCATCCACGAAGATGGCCCGCTCGAGCTGGAAGAGGCGCTCGAGTTCCTGCGGCAGGCCGGGTCGGGGCTCGCCTACGCTCACCAGCATGGCGTGATTCACCGGGATGTGAAGCCCGAGAACATGATGCTGGAGGAGACGACAGGCAGGCTCGTGCTCACCGATTTCGGGCTCGCCAAAGCGCTGGGCGCGGAGTCGCTGACGGTACCTGGAGACATGATCGGCACGCCACACTACATGGCACCCGAGCAGCTGGAGGATAATACGGAGATAGATGGCCGCTGCGACGAGTACTCCCTCGCAATGGTCGCCTACGAGATGCTGGCGGGCGAGCATCCCTTCGGTGGCGGCGGGTTCCGCGAGCTTCTCATGAAGCAGCTCAACGAGGATCCCTCGCCGCTTCAGGACCGCCGCCCGGATCTTCCCGAGCACGTCTGCCACGCCATACACCGGGCACTCTCCAAGTCGCCGGACGAACGCTTCGACACGGTCGAGGAATTCGCAGGCGCGCTGCTGGGCGGCAAGCCGATTGAGCGGAGGAGCGGTGTAAGGAGTGGCAACGGCCGTAAGCGAAGCCCGGTCGACACCAAGACAGTGTGGATGCGCGATCGCCTGCTCAAGTTGCACAAACGACGCAGGCTGGTGAAGTGGACGAGCCGGGTGGCACTCAGTGCTGCCGCCACCCTCGCCATCTACTTGGGGGTCGCCACGGTGACTGGCAGTGGACCGCCCCTGGGCAGAGCGGCGAACGATCCGTCGGAGCCGACGGAGGACACCGATCTCGGCGCCGTCTCCTTTGCCGATATCGACTTAGCCGAAGCGGGAGACGCGGCCGACCTCCAAGGGCCGCCGGAACCGCCCGTTACCTCGGAGGACGACAGGTCGGAGGACTCCCCGGCTCGGGCCGGCGGAGACCAAGTGCGGCTGGCCGGCTCGGGCTCCGGCCGGCAGACGTCAGGCCGTGCAGCCGAGGCGACCACCCGCGAGGATCGGTCGACGACCCCGCCAGCGGCGGCTCAGAACGAGGAGCGGGCCGCGCCGCAGCGGCCCCCGCCGGTTGAGCCCGAGGTCTCACCTGCGCCGACGAACGATCAGGCGGCGGCGGCCGAGGACGAGGTGTCGGAGGGATCGAATCCGGAGTCGCCCGATAGCACCGCCGCAGGCGGTGCGCAGCCGGGATTCGACCAGCCGGAAGCTGGTGAACCCGTACCCCCCCGGGCGGAGGCCGAGCTCGTCACAGCGGACATGGTTGTGGAGCGCTACCGCCGCGCCTTGGAGACCGAAGACGTCGAAGAGCTTGGCCGGCTCTATGGCGGCGAGGTGCCGTCGGATGATCTGGAACTGCTGACTCGGATCTTCGACAACGCCGACGACCTGCAGGTAAGCCTGCGAAACCGGGATACCCGGTTGCAGGGCGACCTCAGGCTCGAAGATGTCGACTTCGAGATGCGTTACGTGCTGGCACGGACGGGACGGAGCAGAGACTTCACGCTCAAACTGCGACTCACCCTGGAAGAGGGCCCCGCAGGCTGGCAACTCGTCCGGCTGGACCGCCGCTAGTCGCCCAGACTTCCCCACCTGCTTGTAGAACCGCCTGAGAGCAGGTAACTTAGCTTGACTTCTCCCCCGCGACTCAAGCCCGTCGGTAGCGCGTCCGCAGGATTCGGCACGTGGTGATGAAGACCTGTCCTCACTGTCAAACAGAGCTGGCGAGCGACACCCTCTTCTGCCCGCGCTGCGCGAAGCAGGTGCCGGGCACGGGTGAGGACGACCTCCTGGCCTCATCGGCGTCGGATCCCACCGGTCTGCTCGATAGGCTGAGAACGGCGACGGCGGGTGAGTTCAAGATCGTCCGTGAGCTGGGCCGCGGCGGTATGGGGCGAGTGTATCTGGCGCACGAGCTCGCCCTCGAGAGACGCGTGGCGCTCAAGGTCTTACCGCCCTATCTGTCCGAGCAGTCGGAGGTTGTCGAGCGGTTCCAGCGCGAGGCGCGTACGGCGGGAAAGCTCAACCATCCCAACATTGTCGCCGTCTTTCAGGTCTCGGAGCGAGCCGGTATCCACTTCTTCACTATGCCGTACGTAGCGGGCCCCAGCCTCCGGCAGATCCTGAAACAGACCCCGCAGTTGAGCGTCGAGCTGTGCCGTCGCTACCTGCGGGAAGCCGCTGACGCACTCGCGTTCGCCCACGGCCGTGGGGTCGTGCACCGCGATATCAAGCCGGAGAACATGCTCCTCGAGGGCAGTCGCGACGGCCGGCTGTTGCTCACCGACTTCGGGATAGCCAAGGCGCTCGGTGCGGCCACGACTCTCACGCGTCCCGGCGACATGATGGGAACGCCGTACTTCATGTCGCCCGAGCAGTGCGAAGGTGCGGAGCAGATCGACGGTCGCTCCGACCAGTACTCTCTCGGCCTGGTGGCCTACGAGATGCTGGCCGGCCGTTTCCCCTTTAGCTCCGATTCGCTTGCGGGTATCGTCTACAAGCACTTGCACGAGTATCCCGAGCCGCTGGATAGCGTTCGCGCCGATGTTCCCGCCGACCTCATTGCGGTGATCGACCGGGCAATCCGCAAGAAACCGATTGAGCGCTTCCCTAACATGGAAGCGATGCTCGCGGCCCTGAGGACCACGCCCGGTAAGCCTGCTGTCCGGGGCGAGCCGGCGGCCCGCCTGCGCACGCGGCGGCGCCCGATCCGTGCCCCTTGGCTGGCGGCGGCGAGTGTGATGGCACTAGCCGTCGGTGTCGGAGGGTTCGCCCTCTGGCAACAGTCGACCGGCGGCGGCGAGTCCCGTCTGGCCGAGCTCAATATCCCCGCTGAGGTTGACTCTTCAAACTTGGGCGGCCTGGCGCCTGACTCAGGTGCCGCGGCCGGGCTCGGGGCTGAGCCCGGCGCGGCCGGTGCCGAGCAGCGAGGAGGCGACTCGCAATCCCCGATGTCCCAGCGGGAGAGCACAGGACCTGCCGTGAGCGAGCCGCTGGAACGCCCCGACGAGCTGGCTGGCGAACGTGCACGGGCGGAGCAGGGGCGGTCGGATGCCGAGCAGGCCCGGGACGCGGCACAACGTGCCGGGGCGGACACGATCTTCCCCGCGCGTTTCGCAGAGGTCGAGAGCCTGTTGAGTGGTGCGCGGAGCGACCTGGAAGCCGGCCGCATCGGTATCGTTGCGGCGGCCGTCGCGTTCGCCACAGCCAAGAACGACTTCGAAGAACTCGAGAGTCAGACGCTGCTGAGGCTACAGCAGCTTGCTGCGGCGGCGGCGGCCCAGACCGATGGCGATCAGGAGGCGGGCCAGCACCCGCTCCAGAGCGGGGAGGCCCCGGGCGCCGGCGATACTCTTATGGCAGGAGGGGAGACTGGCGGCGAAGACGAGACCCCGCTGCCGCCTCGCGAAGCGATCGCCGCGCTCATCGAGGACTACCGCCAAGCACTCGAGGCGAGCGACATGACGCGCCTCGAGCGGGAGGTCTACCAGGCGGCGATTCCCGCTGCGGATACTCAGCTCTTCGATGTTTGGTTCCAGCGCGCCACGGATCTTTCGGTGACCATCGAGGTGGAGGACATGCAAATCAGCCTCGACAGGGCTGAGGTCCGGGCCAAGCAGCTGATGAGGTATAACCTCACCCGCACCGGCGAGGAACGCCGCCACGATCTGCGGTTGAAGATGTTCTTCGCTCGCTCGGACGATAACTGGCGCCTCGAGCGGGTCGAGTACTGAGGGTACTACTCCACAGGCCTGAGTACGAACTCCAGGCCTATCGTCGCAATCAAATCGTTCTGCAACTTGGAATCGAACGCCTCATCACGTCGCGTCGGCGCGAACGACGATATGTAGTCACGCACGTCGAAGCGCAGCTGAGTAGCTCGGCTCAGGCCGAAACGGAGCCCGATCCCCAGAGTTCCCGCAACGTCCGTCGTACCCTCGAAGATATCGAAGAAGTCGCCGCTCCGACTCACCAGACCACCGCCGCCCGACACGTAGATGCGGAGCGGGCTGAACGGCGCTTGAAAGACCACGTAGAGCACATTCACCGACCCGACGAACACTGAGGCGCTGTTGTCCAGGCCCAGATCGATTATCGCCTTCGGCAAGTCGGCGTTCGAAAACGCGTACCCCGCCTCCACGTCGATCGCGAACCGCGACATCCACACCGTCACGCGCCCGCCGATCCCCGCTCCCGGGTCCTGGCTCACGTTTGCGATGATCTGCCCCGCCAGTCGCAGCTCGTCGAAAAGTTCGCCCACCGGCAAGAAGCCGCCGGCGAAGGTAGAGAGTCCGACCTGAACCTGCCCCTGGAGAGGGGCGGCGAGCGAAACGAGCAGGGCGGCGGTGAGCATCGGCCTGCGGATCATCCGATTCCTCCGCGACTTCATGCTGGGGAGCGTAAGTAGAGGCGTCCCAATACCTTGGGCAGCGGGGAAGAGGGGTATCCTGTGTCTTTTGAGGCAGGGGACACCAATCTTAGCCTGTCTCCCGCAAAACCGCAATATGAACTGGAATGGCCCGTGCCGCGGCGCCCTTCTTCACAGTCTAATACGTTCCGTGGAGGTCGGTGCGCAGGTCTCGCAGGAACGGTACGTGTCGCCGGGTCTGTTCTATTGCGGCGAGGTCGATCTCGGTAATCATGAGTTCCTCTGCGTCAGCCGCCGCCTTCGCGATGATCATGCCGTTCGGGCCGGCAACGAAGCTCTCGCCGAAGAACTGTAACTCGCCGTCGAGGCCGGCACGGTTCGTAACCGCGATGAAGATTTGGTTCGCTACGGCGGCGGCCTGGACCTCGATCTCCCAGACGTCGCGGAACGCCTGTTCCGACATCGACGTCGCCGTGGGTACGACGACGATCTCGGCGCCGCCCAACGCCAGGGCTCGGAAGTGCTCGGGGTAGTGGCGGTCGTAACAGATCGCCACGCCCAGGCGACCGGCCTTGGTCTCGTACACTGGCCAGCCGCCGTCGCCCGGCCAGTAGTAGAATTTCTCGTTGTAGCCCGGCTCCTCTGCTATGTGGTGCATGCGACTGACGCCGAGGAGCGTCCCGTCGGCGTCGATCACCGGAGAGCTGTCGTAGTAGCGTCCCGGCGCCGCCCGCTCGAACACGTTGATGACGGTGACGATGCCGTGCTTCGCGGCGGCAGCTTGGAAGCGTTCGGTCGTCGGACCCGGGATCGGCTCGCCTAGGTCGAAGTAGCTGGCATCGGCCCTTACCTGGGGGAAGAAGAAGTCGAATGCCAGCTCGGGGAAGACGATCAGCTCGGCCCCATCGCCAGACGCCCGCGCCACCCAGTCCAGCGCCTTGCCCACGCTCGTTTCCCGATCACCCTCATGACGGAACTGCGCGCACGCCACCTTCATGTCGCTCCTCCGTTCCCGTATCCTGTGTCGGTGGAAGAATGGGAGCTGGCGATCGGCCCAACAAGATGGGAGTTCGGGATTCGGGGATTCCGGGATTCCGGGAATTCGGGGATTGGAATCGTGAATCCGTGGAAACCGTGGAATCCGTGGTATCGGGGAGGGTGGGGAAGTGCAGAGCTCGCCTCGGGCATCGCTTCTTTACCTCCCTACCTCCCCTGTTGAAATTCTCCCCGAATCGACATTCGAGAATTCCCGAACGACTTCCGTCTTGACACTCGAACGTTCTCTAGCAGAATAGATGAACTACAGACGGTGCGGGCGCCCCGGGTCGTATCCGTGGCGCCCCGCGTTTTTACCCAGACCTGGTGGTTCAAAGTGAGCGCGGGAAAGTTGAAACTGGTGCTCCAGGACGGCTCCGAGGTAGAGGTCGAGCACGGTATCTCGGTCCGCGAGCTGGCGGAGCAGGTCGACGGTGACCTCGCGGTGAGAGCGATCGCAGCGAAGTTGGACGACGAGATCATAGATCTCAGCCGGCCGATCACGCGGCCCGGCAAGGTCCGCTTCCTATTCGAGGACGACGGCGACGAAGATTCGCTCTACGTCCTCCGCCACTCGGCGGCCCACGTTCTGGCCACTGCAGTACGCAGTCTGTGGCCGAGCGCGGGGATCGGCTTCGGTCCGCCGATCGCCGAGGGTTTCTACTACGACTTCGATGTCGAGCAGCCCTTCACCCCGGAGGACCTCGAACGGATCGAGGCGCGCATGGCGGAGATTGTCGCCGCGGATCAAGGCTTCGAGCGCCGCGAGGTCGAGCGCCGCGAGGCGCAAGAGCTGTTCGCCGACGACCCCTACAAGCTCGAGCGGCTGGAGGAGATCGAGGAGGGCGATGTCATCTCCGTCTATCGCGACGGCGAGTTCCTCGACCTCTGCCGTGGCCCGCATCTGCCGTCCACCGGTCGGGTCGGGAACTACAAGGTGCTGCACGCGGCCGGCGCCTATTGGCGCGGCGACGAGCGGCGGCCGATGCTGCAGCGAATCTACGGGACCAGCTTCTTCGAGGGCTCGCACCTCGAAGAGTACCTGCGGCGGCTCGAGGAGGCCCGACGGCGCGACCACCGGCTGCTCGGCAAGGAGCTCGACCTGTTCAGCATCCAGGAGGATGTGGGACCGGGGCTGATCCACTGGCACCCCAAGGGTGCGATGATCCAGTTCGTGTTGCGGCGATTCCTCGAAGACGAGCTGCTGCGCCGCGGCTACGAGTTCGTCTACACACCTCATATCTCGAGGGAGGCGCTCTTCCGGCGATCGGGCCACCTCCAGGGTTACTCGGAGGTGATGTTCCCCTCGATGGAGATGGAGGGTGAGAAGGAGAACTATCGGGTCAAGCCGATGAACTGCCCCGGCCACATGGCGATCTATGCCGCGCGGCAGCGCAGCTACCGTGATCTCCCGGTCCGCTACGCCGAGATCGCGAGCGACTACCGCAACGAGAAGTCGGGCACTCTGCACGGCATGCTCCGCGTCCGCGGGCTGACGATGGACGATGCGCATATCTTCTGTCGGCCCGACCAGGTCGAGGACGAGATCTACGCCATGCTCGACCTCGTAGACTACATCTACGGGACCTTCGGTCTGCGCTATCGCCTCGACCTCTCGACGCGACCGGCGAAACGTATCGGCTCCGACGAGGTCTGGGATGAAGCGGAGGAAGCATTGCGCAGTGCCGTCGAGCGGCGCGAACTGACCTACGCCGTCGATGCGGGCGGTGGCGCATTCTACGGCCCGAAGATCGACGTAAAGTTCCTCGACGCCATCGGTCGCGAGTGGCAGGGCTCGACGATCCAGCTCGATTTCGTGCTGCCAGAGAAGTTCGACCTCAACTATGTCGGGGCCGACAACCAGAAGCACCGGCCGGCGATGATCCACCGGGCGATATACGGTACGTTCGAGCGGTTCGTCGGTGGCTTGATCGAGCACTTCGCCGGCGCCTTCCCCGTCTGGCTCGCACCGGTGCAGGTCCGGGTCATCCCGTTGTCCGACGAGCTGGACGAGGCGGCCCGGGCGGTTCAGCAGGCGCTCCTCGATGCGGGTTTGCGCGCCGAGCTCGACAACCGCTCCGAGACCCTGTCGTACCGGATCCGCGACGGCGAACTGCAGAAGCTTCCGTACCTGGCGGTGGTCGGCAAACGCGAAGCCGACGCCGGTACGGTCGCCGTCCGCCGGCGCGGTGCCGAAGAGAAGCAGGTCGTCATGCCGGTGGCCGAGTTCATCGAGCAGATCGCCGAGGAGGACCGCCGGCGAGCGCTGTCCTAAGCCAACCTGGGCCCCTAGGTACAGGGGAGGAGGCGGAGGACCACCTCGCGGAAGTCGCGAGCTCACCACCGAAGTCGAGATCGCCCTCGGTTGGTGGCGCGAGCCTGGAGCGAGTGGTCCCGCGCCTCCGACCCCAGCCGGCGATCCTCGGTTGACAATCGGCACCAATTCTCCAAGTTTCCCCGCACAATGAGTGAAGTGGCGGTCTGATGGACACCGCCCACCTTTCGGCCCGCACCTCAGCGTGTGGTGCCGCCGGGTCCGAGCGGGGAACGCCTGAAGGCGACCGGTTGCGCCGGTCGTCGGGGAGTAGGCTCCGGCTCGGTCCATCGTTTTTCCTTTTACGGGCCCGAGGACACTAACGAAGGGAGAACAATTATCGACAGAACCGAGCCCCGCGTGAACGACCAGATCCGGATCAGCCCGGTCAGACTGGTTGACGCTGAAGGCGAGCAGGTAGGGATCGTCTCGATAGACGACGCGCGCTCCGCGGCCGCGGAGCGAGGCCTAGACCTGGTGGAGGTAGCTCCGATGGCCCGGCCGCCGGTGGTTCGGATCATGGACTACGGCAAATACAAGTACGAGCAGGCGCGCAAGGCGCGCGAGTCTCGGAAGAAGCAACACCAGGTCAAAGTAAAGGAGATCAAGCTCAGGCCGAAGATCGAGGAGCACGATCTCAACTTCAAGGCGGGGCACGCTCGCCGCTTTCTGAGCGAAGGGAACAAGGTCAAACTGACGATGCGCTTTCGGGGCCGCGAGATGAGCCACTCGGAGCTGGGCGCGGAAGTCCTGGAGCAGTTTGCCGACGACCTTTCGGATGTGGGTCAGGTGGAGGAAGAAGCCAAGATGGAAGGCCGGAACATGTTTATGGTTCTGGCGCCCAGGCGAGGCTGATCTTCGAACAAACGGAGTCGAGATGCCCAAGATGAAGACGCACCGGGGCGCTGCGAAGCGGTTCCGGACGACCGGCCGCGGCAAGATCAAACGTCGAAAGGCCTACAAAAGCCACATTCTGGCCAAGAAGACGCGCAAGCGTAAGCGAGGCCTGCGTAAGCCGACGCTCGTTGCAGCGGCGGACAAGAAGCGCGTGAAGCGAATGATCGGCCAGTGATCCGCGCGACGCCCCTCCGGGCGCCGCGTAGCTCACGGCCTCAGAAAGGAGTCACATAGATGCCTCGGGTCACGAATCAGGTCGCACGACACAAGAAGAAGAAGAAGATACGCCGCCTGGCCAAGGGCTACCGCGGCGGCCGCTCCAAGCTCTATCGCACAGCCAAGAACGCTGTCGAGCGGTCGTGGAGCTATAGCTACCGCGATCGGCGTAATCGTAAGCGCGACTTCCGCAGGCTGTGGATCACCAGGATCAACGCCGCTGCGCGCCAGCACGATATCACGTACTCGCACTTCATGAATGGGCTGCGCACTGCCGGCGTCGAGCTCAACCGCAAGACGCTGGCCGATATCGCCGTCCGCGATCCGAACGTCTTCGGAGGACTGGTCGCGGTCGCCAAAGAAGCACTCGCCGAATAACGCGGCGTGGCGGTGATGGAGGATTTCCTTTCCAAACTGCGCGAGCTCGAGCAGAGCGGATCGGCAGCGATACGTGCCGCTTCCGCTGCCGATGAGCTAGAACAGGTGCGCGTCCAGTTCCTCGGCCGCAAAGCGCGCCTGACCCAATTGCTGCGTGGCGTCAGGGAATTGCCCCAGGAGCAGCGGCCGCAGGCGGGCGCTGAGGCGAATCGCGTCAAAGGCAACCTGCTCGCGCTGTTCGATAAGCGGGCCGCCGAGCTGGCGCAGGGTCCGGAGGAGCCAGCGCCGGAGGTTGACCTCACGTTGCCGGGGCGCGGACGCTGGTGTGGTGCTCGTCACCCGTGCACGCTCGTGACCGACGAGATCTGCGACATCTTCAAGGAGTTGGGCTTCGTGCGCGCTCGCGGACCCGAGGCGGAGAGCACCTGGTACAACTTCACGGCGCTCAATACGCCGCTCGATCATCCGGCTGCCGACGAGCAGGACACGTTTTACCTCGCTCATGATATCGTGCTGCGCACGCACACGTCGCCGGTGCAAGCGCGGGTGATGCAGGAGTGGCAGCCGCCGGTGAGGATCGTGGTTCCGGGCCTCGTGTATCGCCGCGACCCGTTCGATGCATCGCACGCGCCGGCGTTCGAGCAGATCGAGGGATTGGCTGTCGACGAGGGCATCAACTTCGTCGACTTCAAGGCGAGCATCAGCTACTTCGTGCACAGGTTCTTCGGCGAGGACACCGCCACGCGGTTCCGGCCGTCCTTCTTCCCGTTCACCGAACCGTCGGCTGAGGTCGATGTCTCCTGTCTGCTTTGCCACGGTGAAGGCTGTTCCGCCTGTAAAGGGACGGGCTGGTTGGAGATCATGGGGGCCGGCATGGTTGATCCGGCGGTCTTCGACAACGTCGGGTATGACTCTGAACGGTATACGGGCTTCGCATTCGGGATGGGTGTCGGGCGGATCGCTATGCTGCGCTATCGTATCCCGGACATCCGGCTGCTCTACGAGAGCGATGTGCGCTTTCTCCAGCAGTTCGAGCGCGCCTGATCGATAGGCACCGCACTCTTGGCCTCTGAGCGATGAACGTTTCCTACCGCTGGCTGAAGGAGTTGGCGCCCACTATCGAGGACTCCGCGACGGAGCTCGCCGAACGGCTGACATACACTGCCGTTCCGGTGGACGATGTCGTCTGGCTCGGGGAAGAACTGGGCGAGCTGGTCATCGGCAAGGTCTTGAGCGTCGCTGAGCACCCCAACGCCGACAAACTTGTGATCTGCAAGGTCGATATCGGGCGCGACGAGCCGGTCCAGGTGGTCACCGGCGCGCCAGTCGTCGTCGAGGGCGGGTTCTACCCCTACGTCGGTGCCGGCCAGACGTTACCCGGAGGCCTGCTGATCAAGAAGAGGAAGATGCGTGGCGAGCCGAGTGAAGGAATGCTGTGCTCTGAACGTGAGCTCGGCATTGGTCGCGACGCCGCGGGTATCATGCAGCTTCACGGCGAGTTCGAAGCCGGCCAGCCGCTGCTTCAGGCCCTGGAGCTTGACGACTATCGCCTCGACGTCGATGTGACGCCGAACCGGCCTGACCTCCTCGGCCACTGGGGCGTCGCGCGCGAGTTGGCGCCCGGCGGAAACGCCGACCTGCGACTCCCCGACTTCCCGGGCCAGGTGCGCTGCTCGAGTTCGACGGCCACGGCGAAGAACGAGGGCGTCACCGCAGGTGTTACCGTTCGGATCGAAGATCCTGAGGGATGCCCCCGCTACATGGGTGCGGTTATCCGTGGCGTCACCATTGGCCCGTCGCCCGAGTGGCTCGGGAACCGGCTTCGCGCCATCGGCCAGCAGCCGATAAACAACGTCGTCGATGCTACGAACTACGTCCTCCACGAATTGAACCAGCCTTTGCACGCCTTCGACCTGGCGACGCTGAGTGGCCCGGCGGTCGTGATCCGCAGAGCACAAGAGGGCGAGCGGCTCCGCACGCTGGACGGCAACGATCGTGTGCTGGATCCGGAGATGCTGGTGATAGCGGATGCCGAGGTGCCGACCGCGATGGCGGGTCTAATGGGTGGCGAGGCCACGGAGGTCACCGACAACACGCGGGACCTCTTCCTCGAGTGCGCCTACTTCGAGCCGCGGCGCGTCAGACGCGCCGCCAAGGGGCTGGCCCTCGATACCGATGCGTCATTCCGCTTCCAGCGCGGCATCGATCCGGACGGCCTGCCGCGCGCCATGCAAAGGCTGATCGAGCTCATCCTCACGCTGGCTGGCGGTTCCCTCGATGGCGATGTCGTCGATGTGAACCCGAGGCCGTCTGCGCCTAGCACCGTGACGCTGAGACCCGCGCGCGTCGGGCACCTGCTGGGTGTCGAGCTCGATCCGGGAACGATCAAAGGGTGTCTCGAGCCGATCGGTTTCCAGGTTGGGGAAGGCGACGCGGGAAGTCTCGAGGTCGAGGTCCCCACTTGGCGACCAGACATCGAGCGAGAGGTCGACCTGATTGAGGAAGTGGCCCGCCGTCACGGCTACGACAGGTTCCCCGCCGCGATGAGGACCTTCCGGCCGACGGCGGTTCGCGAGGACGAATACGTCGAGTCCTTCCGCCGCCTGCGCGAGGTGATGATCGGCCTCGGCTTCCTGGAAGCGAAAACAACGCCGTTCGTTCCTGAAGGTGAAGGCGAGGTGCGGTTGTTGAACCCGCTCTCGGAGCCCGAGGATCACCTGCGGGCCGATCTGCTCACTGGGCTCATCCACCGCGTAGAGCACAACCTCGCACGTGGCCAGAGAGACATTCGACTCTTCGAGCTGGGCACCGCCTTCGGCGCGGCGGCAGGGCCCGTACCGACCGAGAGCATCAGGATCGCCGCCACTTGGACAGGTGGGCGCGCGCCGTCCCACTGGTTGGCCGAGGCCAACGATTGGGATGTCTGGGATCTCAAGTGGATACTGGGCACGATCGCGTCACTGGCGACGCCCGGCGCAGACGTGCGACCAGCTGACTCATCGGAACACTCGGCAGGGCTCGAGGAAGCGCTCGCCGTTATCGCACCCGACGGGCGCACGCTGGGCCGGGCCGGTCGGCTGCCGGCAGCTCGCGTCGATGCGCCACCCTGGGCTGGCGACGTCTGGGCGCTGGAGGTCGAGGTAACCCCCCGTCGGCCGGCTACGGTCGCCTACAGCGCCCTGCCGGTCCACCCGGCTGTCGAGCGTGACCTGGCTCTGCTGGTGGAGAAGCAAATCGCGACTGCCGAGGTCGGTGCCGTGATCCGCGAGACCGGGCCGACGACGCTCGAGAGTCTGTCGGTGTTCGACGTCTACGAGGGGGAGAATCTGCCCCAGGGCACACGCTCGGTGGCGTGGCGCTTGAGATTCCGGGCCGCTGATCGTACCCTAACTGACGAAGAGGTCGACCAGGCTCTCGGTAAGATCACGTTCGCGCTGCAGGAGAAGCTCAATGTCGCAGTCCGAGGAGCGTAAGCACACCATCGAGTTCCCGGAGTTTGACGCCCTCGAAGGCGCGGTGCGCCGCGCCTTGCGCCAGCTCGAGGTCTGGCGCGAGCGCGCCAGTGCATCGGAAGCCGAGCGCCGGCGCCTTCAAGAGGTACTCGACAACCTTGGCAGCGTCGGCGAGCTCGACGCCTCCGACGCAGCCGGCGAGCTGGGGCGCCTGCGCGCCGAGAACGAGAAGCTCCGCAAGCAATTGGAAGACGGCCGCCGACAGGCCGAGAAACTCGCCCGTGAGGTCGAATTCCTGGAGGACGCCCGATGACGAACGAGGGGAGCCCGAGTAAGGAGATGGTCGACGTTCAGATCCTCGGCGAAACCTACACCATCAAGTCGGAGACCAGTCCCGAGTACACCCAGCGCGTCGCCCAACACGTCGACCGCGCCGCCAAGGAGATCCGCGAGGAGAGTGGGGTGGTCGACCAGAAGAAGGTTGCAATCCTCACCGCACTGGCCGTCACCGATCAGCTCTTCCGCATGCGCGAAGGTGTCGAGGTGGTCAAGGGGCTGGCGGAGAAGCGCGCTGAGCGCCTGCAGGCCGAGGTGCTCGCGGCCGTCGAGCAGGCGCCGGGCGACTAATCTTGCCAAACCCTTGTAGGACGGTCTATTATTGCTGCTGGCCCTGTGGCAGACTGGGAAATGGTAATTTCGCTCAGAAAGCAGCTTTGCATAGTAAACGGATCGGTCGGGCGCCCTATCTCATTCCTTTGCCAGGTCGTGGACCTGGGGTGGATGTGTAGAGCCATCGGGGGGTAGTGCGGCCTCATCGATGCCGGCATCATTCGCCGGCCGCAAAACTGTTTTTCACACATAGTCTGTAGCAGATGCTTCCAGCGGCAGGGTCGAGAACCTGCCGCTTTTTGTGTTCGGGAGCGTGCGTCTTCCGGACCGGATAGAGGAGAGAAGTCGTGAACTGGATCGTAGCCCTAATCGCCGTGGCGGCCGGAGGACTCATCGGCTGGGCCGTCACGCTGCTCCTCGTGCGGCGATTCGAGCTCGGGCGGATCAAGCAGCAACGTGAAGAGGCGGAAGCGCAAGCGGCGAAGGTCGTCGAGGATGCCAAAGCAACCGCTGAGAACACGAGGCGAAGCGCTGAGCTGGCGGGCAAGGAGGAAGTGCTCCGAGCAAAGGAGAGCTTGGAGAAAGAGCTCGCCAAGCGACGTGGTGAGATCGAGCGGATGGAGCGGCGCCTCGAGGACCGCGAGAGCATGCTCGACCGCAAGTACTCATTGCTCGATCAGAAGCACGAGCAGCTCGACCAACGTGCCGGCGAGCTCGATCAGCAGGAACAGGTCGTCGCCGAGAAAGGCGCCCGCTACGACGAGCTGGTGGTGGAGCAGCATCGGCGGCTCGAGCGCTTGGCCGGTATGTCGGCGGATGACGCGAAACGCGAGCTCATGCGGATGGTCGAGGAGGAGGCGCGTGCCGAAGCGGCGAAGTCGGTTCGCCTGATCAAAGAGGAGGCGACGCGCAGTGCCGAGCGCGAGGCTCGGAACATCGTCTCCATGGCAGTCGAGAAGATCGCTGCCGATCATGCCGCCGAGGCCACCGTCTCGGTGGTTCCGCTTCCCAATGACGAGATGAAGGGTAGGATCATCGGGCGCGAGGGTCGGAACATCCGCGCCTTCGAGAATCTGACCGGCGTCGACGTCATTGTGGACGATACGCCGGAAGCCGTGATCCTCTCGGCCTTCGATCCGGTGCGACGCGAGATCGCGCGCATCGCCATGGATAAGCTCGTGGCCGACGGCCGTATCCATCCGGGCCGCATCGAAGAAGTCATCGATAAAGCGAAGAAAGAGGTCGAGCAGAGCATGCAGGAGGCGGCGGAAGAAGCGTGCTACGAGCTCGGCATCCACGGCCTCCACCACCAAATCATGGAAACGCTCGGCCGCATGAAGTATCGGACTTCGTACGGCCAGAACCAGCTACAGCACTCGAAGGAAGTCGCTCGCCTCACCGGCAACATGGCTGCGGAACTCGGTCTCGATGCGCAGATGGCCAAGCGCATGGGCTTGCTGCACGACATCGGCAAGGGCATGACCCACGAGCATGAGGGTACGCACGTGGAACTGGGCTTCGAGCTCTGCAAGCGTTGTGGTGAACCGGACCAAGTGCTGAATGCTATCTGCGCTCATCACGGCGACGAGCCGGCCCGCTACCCCGAGACGTTCCTGCTCACAGCCGCCGACGCGATCTCGGGCGCCCGTCCCGGTGCGCGCCGCGAGTCGTTCGAGGCTTATGTGAAGCGTCTCGAAAAGCTGGAAGAGATCGCCACGTCTTACGACGGTGTGGCGAAGTGCTTCGCCATCCAGGCCGGGCGCGAGGTCCGCGTTATGGTCACGCCGGAGTCCGTGTCCGACGACGAGATGGCGGTGCTCAGCGAGAAGACGGCCAGGCGAATCGAGCAAGAGCTGCAGTACCCTGGACAGATTAAGGTGGTCGTCGTTCGCGAAACGCGCGCCGTGGACTTCGCCCGCTAGGTTGGCCGGCCACAGCGGTCGCCCGGCGGTCGAGCCTGCCGCGGCACGATCCGGCCCCTGCATATGAGAATCCTTTTCGTTGCCGACTTGGTGGGCAAACCCGGGCGCCGCGTCGCTCGAGCACTGCTTCCGCAGCTGCGCGAGGAAAAGGCGGCGGACGTCGTCGTCGCCAACGGCGAGAACCTCGCTGCCGGCTTCGGCGTGACGGGTCAGACCGTGTCGGATCTCCTCGATATGGGCGTCGATGTAGTCACCTCGGGCAACCACATCTGGGATCGCCGTGAAGGGCTATCGCTGCTCGAGTCCGAGCCGCGCCTCTTGAGACCGGCCAACTATCCACCGGGCAATCCGGGCAGCGGAGCGCACGTCGTCGAGAGCGCAGCCGGCAAAGTCGCGGTACTGAACTTGCAAGGCCGTGTCTTCATGCCAGCCCTCGACGATCCGTTTCGGGTAGGCCGTTCGCTTGTCGACGAGCTTCGTGCCGATACGAACATCATCGTCATAGATTTCCATGCCGAGGCGACCGCCGAGAAGCAGGCGTTCGCCCGATACATGGACGGGCTGGTCAGCGCGATCGTCGGAACGCACACGCATGTGCCGACCGCCGATGCCCGCATCCTGCCGGGCGGCACGGCTTACGTGACCGATCTGGGTATGACCGGGTCCCATTGTGGGGTTATCGGCTACCGAGCCGAGCAGGCGATCCAGAGGGCGGCCTTGGGACGGCGAGTCCGTCTCGAGCCGGCCGACGGCGAGTTGAGGTTGCAGGGAGCTGTGGTCGATGTCGACACGGCTTCCGGGCACGCGAACGGAATCGAGCGTATCGATCTGGTCTATGAAGAGGAGTGACTAGTGTGGCAGAGGTTATCGATGGGAAAAAGATAGCGGCGGAGATCCGCGGCGAAGTAAAACAGGCAGTCGATGAGCTGGCGACTAAGGGGGTCGTACCGGGACTTTCGGTGGTACTGGTCGGTGAGAACCCAGCCAGCGCCGTTTACATCCGGATGAAGGCCAAGGCTTGCGAAGAGACGGGCATCAAGTCGGAGGTAATCAAGATGTCCGAGGAGACGACGCAGTCCGAGCTGGAAGCCGTCATCGACAGGCTCAACGCCGACGAGTCCGTCCATGGTATCCTGGTCCAGCTTCCGCTGCCACCGCAGATCGAGGAGCAGGACATCATCTTCCGGATCGCTCCCGAGAAAGACGTCGATGGATTTCACCCGGTGAGCGTGGGTCGGATGATGATCGGCGATCCGACGGCGTTTCGTCCGGCGACCCCGGCCGGGGTCGTGGAGCTGCTCATGCGGACGGGCAACGATCCCTCGGGCAAGCGTGTGGCGATCGTTGGGCGGTCGAACATCGTCGGCAAGCCGCTCTCGGTCCTGCTCTCGCAGAAGAGGAAAGGCGGCAACGCCACAGTAACGCTCGCCCATAGCCGTACGCCTGATCTGTCGGCGGTTCTGCGCGAGGGCGACATTCTGGTAGCGGCCATCGGCGTGCCCGAGTTCGTTAAGGCCGAGTCCGTCAAGCCTGGTGCGGTCGTTATCGATGTCGGCGTTAACCGGGTGGACGATGCCGGCACCGAGAAGGGCTACAGGTTGGTCGGCGATGTGGCGTACGATGAGGTCTTTGAGGTTGCCAGCGCGATCACGCCGGTGCCCGGGGGCGTCGGGCCGATGACGATCGCCATGCTGCTCACTAACTGCATACAGGCGGCGCGGGAGATCACCGGCGTTTCGTGAACCACGACCTGTTCTTCCAAGCGGCGAACACGGGCGCACTCGGTCGCGATCGGGTCCCAGAGGTTTGGAGCGTTAGCCAGGTCAACGCGCTGGCGCGGAGGCTGCTCGAAGAGTCGCTGCCGCTCATCTGGGTGGCCGGCGAAGTGTCCGGGTTCAAGCGCTACTCCGCCGGCCACTGCTTCTTCACACTGAAGGATAGAGGGTCGCAGCTGAGCTGCGTGATGTGGCGCGAGGCGGCCCGTGCCCTGCCCGCCGAACCGCCGGAGGGAATGGCGGTTCATGCCTTTGGGTATCTGTCGATCTATGAGCGAGCCGGGCGCTTCCAGTTCGTCGTTCGCGAGCTCAGTGCCAAAGGCGAGGGCTTGTGGCGGCTCGCTTTCGAGCGCTTGCGTGCTAAGCTCGAGACCGAGGGGTTGCTCGACCCGGCCCGCAAGCGGAAGGTGCCGAGCCATCCAGCCTGCCTGGGCGTGGTCACATCGCTGGAAGGTGCGGCGATTCGTGACATCGTCTCGATCATCCGTCGCCGTGCACCCTGGATCGATGTTTTGATCTACCCGGCGCGCGTGCAGGGTGATGAAGCGCCGGGCTCTCTGGTTGACGCGCTGCGTCATGCCACCCGACCGGCTCGGGCCGAGGTCCTCATAGTGGGGCGCGGGGGCGGTTCTCTGGAGGATCTGCGGGCTTTCAACGATGAGCGGGTGGTCCGGGCGATCGCGGCGTCACCGATACCGGTCATCTCGGCTGTGGGCCACGAGGTGGATGTGACGCTCGCCGACCTCGTGGCCGACGTCCGGGCCGCGACCCCGTCCGCCGCCGCTGAGATCGCAGTGCCCGACCGAACGCGTCTGGCCGCAGACCTGGCGCGAGCCGCTGAGGCCTTGGCGGTGTCTCTACAGAACAGCGTTGTGCGCGGCCGTCAGCGCGTCGAACGCCTCGAGGAACGCCTGGTCGAAACGGTGCGTGGAGGTATCGAAAGGCGGAAACTGGTGGTCGAGACCTTGCGCCGGCGACTAGGTGCGTTGGGTCCGATGGAGGTTTTGCAGCGCGGCTACAGTCTGGCGCTGGACGGGGAAGGGAAGGTGCTCCGGGGGGTCTCCGATTTCCGTCCCGGGTCCGAGTTCACTCTGCGTCTCAAGGACGGTCGAGTGCGCGCTCGCACAGAGACCGTGAGCGAAGAGGCCTGATGAGCCATGGCTGAGAACTTCCGCTTGGGTGAAGCACTGAACCGGCTCGAGGAGATCGTCGAGAGCCTCGAACGCGAGGAACTCGAGTTGGAGGATGCGCTCCGACTGTTCGATGAAGGGATGGAGCTGATCCGCGGCGCGGAACGCGAGCTGGTCGAGTCGGAAGGCAGGATCAAACAGGTACTGGCAGATCGGCGCGGGCGGCAGCGGTTAGCAGACGTCGATGTGGATGCGGACAGCGGAGAGGAGTGAGCGGTAAGCAGTTAGCAGTGAGGGGCAGGTCCGCACCGATCTCCGTTTGCCGATTACTGGGTACCGCTCACTGCTCACCGCTCACTGCCTACTGTGACACGGTGTACGATTTCGACACCTATCTCAACGAGACCAGGGAACACGTCAACCACGCCCTGACCCGGGTCCTCGACGACTACCTCCGCGGCGTCGACGAGTGGCTGACCGAGCCTATCCGTTACGCCTGTGAGGGTGGCGGTAAGCGGTTCCGGGCCATCCTCTTCCTCGCCAGCTACGAGGTCTCGGGTCGCGCGCCGGATGACCGGGTGAGCAGGTTGGCGACGGCGCTGGAGATCGTGCATGCCTACTCTCTCGTGCACGACGACCTTCCCTGCATGGACGACGATGACTGGCGGCGCGGCCGTCCGACGTGCCACCGCGCGTTCGGAGCCGAGCGCGCGACGATCGCCGCCGCGGCGATGGTCCCGCTGGCCGGCTGGGTCGTGGCCGGAGAGGCTGAGGAGCTAGGCCTGTCGGCGGCGGAGAGCGCCGTGCTCGTGGCCGAGCTCTCGGAGGCGGCGGGCCCCCAGGGCATGGTCGGCGGCCAGGTGCTCGACCTGATCAGCGAAGGGCAGGCGGTGACCGGTGCCGAGCTGGTCGAGATCCACCGCCGTAAGACCGGCGCCTTGATCCGCGCCGCGGCTCGCTTGGGCGGTCGCGTCGCGCGCCTGGCGCCGCCGACGCTGCAGGCGGTCACCGAGTACGGCGAGCAGGTCGGCCTTGCCTTCCAGATCGCCGATGATGTTTTGGACGAGGAAGGCACGACGGCCTCACTCGGCAAGGACGCCCAAAGCGATCGCGGGCTGGGCAAGGCGACTTACCCCGGCGTCTTCGGTATGGAGCGGGCTCGTGTCGAGGCGCGACGCCTGGCCGACGAGGCGATCGCGGCACTTCGCCGGGCCGCCATTGCGAGCCCTGCCCTCGAGGGGCTGGCCATCCACGTCGTAGAACGCGAGAGTTAGAGGGTGCGGGGGGAGCGGTGGCCGGGCAGGGGCCCGGTACGGTGTTGACGTCGCGTTGACCCCCGGCGGTCATCCTGATTGGCAGCAGCGAGGTGTGAGCCGGATGAAACGGATCGGCGTTGTCGGTAACCCCAAGTACAGAAACGTCAGCGAGGCGTTGGATCGCCTGTTGAAGATCGCGCCGCAGCACGAGTTCGAGCTGGCCGTCGCTCCCGAGCTGCGCGTCGGGCGCCAGGCGGAGGTCGGCGAGCTGCCCGGGCGCCCGGAGGAGATCGACCTCCTGGTTACGCTGGGAGGTGACGGCGCTCTGCTGGGCGGCGCCCGCTGGGCGGGACCGGCCGGGACTCCCGTGCTGGGGGTCAATCTCGGGCGGCTCGGCTTCCTGACGGCGATCGGGCTCGAGCAGCTGGAGGAATCGCTGGCGCGGATCGCGGGCGGTGATTTCGTTCTCGATACGCGGATGGGGCTCGAGGCGCGACTCGAGCATCGGCGCGACGAAGCGGAGCCGTTCTACGCACTCAATGATGCGGTCCTGCACCGTGGCGGCCTGGTCCGCGTCGTGCACCTCAAGGTCTGGGTGGATGAGGACGAAGTCGGCCTCTACCGGGGAGACGGAGTGATCGTGGCGACGCCGACGGGGTCCACCGCCTACTCGCTGTCGGCCGGCGGCCCGATCGTCGACCCGCGACTCGACGCCATCGTCGTGACACCCATCTGCCCCCACACGCTGGCCGTGCGTCCGCTCGTGCTGCGCGCCAGCGCCCAGATCACGCTGGAGGTCGTTTCATCACCCGAGGACCTCATCCTCACCATCGATGGGCAGGTGGGATCGCAGCTCAAACCCGGCGATCGAGTCGTGGTCTGCAAAGCGCCGGAACCCGTGCGCCTGGTTCGCCTGCCCGGACAGTCCTTCTTCTCGCTGCTTCGCCGCAAGCTCAAATGGGGCGACGTGTCCGAGGGGATGAAGAACGATCACTAGCCCTCTATCGCCGTGCTTACCGAGCTGCGAATCAAGAACTACGCGGTCATCGAAGACCTGAGCCTCCAGTTCGATCCGGGGCTCATCGTGCTGACCGGTGAGACAGGCGCCGGTAAGTCGATCATTGTCGGCGCGCTCTCACTCGTGCTCGGCGAACGCGCGGCCACCGACGTGATACGTGCCGGCGAGCAACGGGCCGTAGTCGAAGCGGTATTCGATGTCGGCGAGCGCGATGACTTGCTGCAGCGCTGCGATGAAACCGGCATCGACGCCGGCGAAGGCTGGCTCGTCCTCAAGCGCGAGGTCAACGCCAGCGGGCGCAGCCGCGCCTGGGTAAACGGCTCGCCGGCGACGGCCTCGCTCACCGGCGAGTTCGGAGGTGCACTCGTGGATCTGCACGGGCAGCACGAGCACCAGACGCTCCTTCACGCGGGACCGCAGCGCGAGATCCTCGATGCGTTCGGCGGTGCGCTGGAGTTGGCGAGCGAGTTGCATGACTGCTGGTCGCAGCTCAGCGAAGTGCGTCGCAAACGGGCTGAGGTCGAGGAGCGGCGAGCGCGAACCGAGGAGCGGGCCGAGTTGCTGCGCCATCAGGCCGAGGAGATCACGAACGCCGAACTGAGCGACCCGGAAGAGGACCTCCAGCTGGCCGATGAGGAGCGGCGCTTGGCACACGCCGAAGAGCTAATCGAGCGAGCGACAGCACTCTCCGATGCCGTCTATTCCGGTGACGGCTCGGTCTACGACCGACTCGGCGGCCTGCGCCGCGAGCTGGCCGGCCTCGCCAAAGTCGATCCGGCCACCGAGGCTCAATTCGGCGAGCTGTTCGACACAGCGTACTATACGGCCCAAGAGCTTGGCGAACGGCTGAGCGCCTACAAGGACTCGATCGACGTGAGTCCCGACGCGCTGGAGCGCATCCGCGGCCGGATCGACATGCTCTACCGCCTCAAGGCGAAGTATGGCCCGACGCTGGCGGACGTGATTGCTGCAGGCGTGAGTGCCCGTCGGGAGTTGGACGGCCTCGACCTGGCCGGGTTCGAGCTGGAAGAGCTGGCGCGCGAGGAGGAGACGCTGGCCGGCCAGCTCGAAAAGCTTGCCGCGAAGTTGAGTAAGTCGCGGGCGAAGGCGGCTAAGGCGTTGGGGGTCGAGGTCGGCGGCCTGCTTCCCGAGCTCGGGATGCCGGATGGGCGGTTCGAGGTGGCGTTCAGCCGACGCCCGACGATAGGATCGACCGGCGCCGAGGACGTGGAGTTCCGGGTCACGCTCAATAAGGGCTTCGATCCGCGCTCGTTGTCGAAGGTGGCATCGGGTGGCGAGTTGAGCCGAGTCATGCTGGCACTTAAGACCATACTGGCGCGGCTCGACCGGACGCCCACGCTAATATTCGACGAGATCGACGCTGGGATCGGTGGGATCGTCGGGGGCAAGGTAGCGGAGCGCCTAAAGACGGTCGCCGGCCACCACCAGGTCTTCGTTATCACGCACTTGCCACAGATCGCAGCGCTCGCCGATCACCACCTGCTCGTCACCAAGGAGTCGAAGGGGGTGAAATCGGCAACCCGGGTCAGCGAACTCCAAGGCGACGACCGGGTACGCGACCTCGCGCGCATGCTCGGCGGCGACCCGGAGCGCGAGGCCTCGCTCGAGCACGCCCGCGCTCTTCTGCAGCCCTCCGGCTGATCGCGTTCGCGGCTTACGATTTGTTTCTACCCAGCAGCAGGCGATAGAGGCGGACCGATACCTCCCAGATGTCACCCTTGGGGACGAAGCCGCCTTCTACTTTGGATGTGTTGCGGTAGCGGAGCTCGACCTCCACCGGTATGCCATCGCGCCGGTCGCCCGACCACTCGGTGGACGAGTAGCGAGCGGCAAAGCCCAGCGATCGCACTGTGTACTCGGTCCCTTCCTCAAGATCGGCGGGAACGAATGCCGGGTCCCCCGGCAGCGACTCCGCCGGCCGCACGAAGTCGGCTCCATGATGAACGCGCAGGTAGAGAAAACTGAAGGTGATGTTGCGCGTGAAGTTGAGCCGTGGCACAGCGGCCAGCGTCAGCACATCGCCGGGGTCCCAGTTCACCAGCGCCGTATAAGCGCCGCGCTGCATCGGCAGCTCGCGCGAAGTGACCAGTCGCTCGACCTCGCCCTCCAACTGGATGTTGTAGCCCGCGAAGACCGACAGCCAGAGCCTACTGCCCAAGCCGACTTCGAACGTGCCCCGCAGCTCCAGATCCGACTGCCCGTCCCCGGTGCCCACATCGAAGAGGTGCTGTGCCAGCGGTGGGGTGCCCGTCGCGAACCGCCAAAGCGCGTCAAAACGTGCCCGGAGCGGGAAGATCGGTCGCGTACCGTCCTCACGCCGCCGGAACGTGTTGAACGGCTGCAGGCTGATTCCCACCTCGATGTCCCCGAACCTTACCCCGCTCGAGCGGGGCTCGGGAGCCTCGATACCGAACTCGGGCCCCGAGCTAAGCAGCTTCGCCGTTTCCTCGTCGATCGGCCGAGCCAGCGCCAGCGCCGGCAGAGCCACCGCGAACCCTTCGAACCCACTGCGCACCGTGTCGTAAAAGCCGCTTAGCGCGGTCCCGTTCGATCCCGAATCGGTCGGGACGTAGGACAGCTCGTTCAGGTTCAGCAACCCCGTCTCGATCGCCCGCGCCTCTACCAGCAGCGCCTGAGCTTCAGTCTGCAGGTCGGGCGGCAGCGTGTCTGCGGCCACCATCGACTCGAGGGCCGCGATCCCGGCGCCCAGCCCCGCGAAGAAGGCGTCGGGGTTTCCGTCGAACGCGCTCGCCAGAGAACCCGAGTTGGCCGCCAGCGTGTCGAGCTGCTCGCCGCGTTGCCCAACACCCTTCACCAGCGGGACCACAGTGAAGAACGCGAGCCAACCTGTCGGAGCGAAGCTGATCGTTATTGGGGCTCGAGTCCGCTCGAACACAACATCGTATCGCAGGGGGCCCAGCGTGCTGGCCTCCGGGTCCGCCAGCCCCAGGGTGGGGAACAGGTCGATCAGGGTCAGGTCCAGGCTGTCCAGCGGCGGTACGAGCCGCGAATCGAGCACGGCGGTGTACATCTCGGTCAACGGCTGCAGCGAGCCGTCGAGGGTGAAGCGCCGGTCCACGGTGATGCTCTGCCCCGTCAGCCCCACCTGCAGCTCGCCGCGCCGAGGGAACTGGGCGTCGAACCACTGGGCGTTGAGGCCTGCCGGCAACAGGAGCGCCGCGGCCAGCGCCAAAACGCCGCATCTCCGCCTCATCACCCGACCTCTCGTAACCGGACCGCGCTCACAGTCGCCTCTTTCCTTCATGGGGAAGTCGCTCAGATGTGGCCCGCTTCCTGCAGGCATGACGGTCGGTAATATAGGCCCCGGCGGGCGCGACGGGACAGAGAGGGGCCAAATTGACACGGCGCCGCCGCTGCCTAGTTTGTTAGCAGGAACAGAGGGCGCCGTAGCCAAGTGGACTAAGGCGGGGGCCTGCAAAGCCCCTATTCGTGGGTTCGAATCCCACCGGCGCCTCCATCCCCGCCGAGCGCCCGCCCGCGCCAGAACAGAGCTAGAGCAAGCTTTGCGGAAGAGGCGCGGCGAGCGTGGCGGGTATTTGTATCTCCAATCCGGGGTCGGCGCGACGCGATGGCGCGGAACCGGATGGGGAAAGCGTTGTAACATTGTAACTTGGGACGCAGGTCTTGCCCCCGGGAGGAGTTTTCGCCAACTTGGAGAGCGACCGACCTATGTCCCGGCGCCGTTCCGCGGCAGCGGAACATCCCTCCCGCCGGCGCAATTGCTGCCGCGGCATAACCTTGCTCGAGCTCGCAATGGCCATGCTGGTGATCGCCGTCCTGGTGGGCCTCAGTCTACCGCTGGCGTCAGCTGTTACCGGCAGGTTCAAGGTCGGCAGCGCGCGTAATGCTTTCTCCAACACCTACGCGCGGGCGCGGGCGGCGGCAATCCAGTTCGGCCGCGAGGGCCGGCTGCACATTCGGGCGGATCAGGGTCAGTTCTGGGTGGAGGTGGACACGGGCGTGGCAGGCGCGCTGCAGGCCGACACGGTAGGCCGCGTAGTCCATTTGGACACGGAATACAGCGGAGTGACGATGTTCTCGACCAAGGATACACTCTGCTTCGACGCACGGGGCCTGGCCTACTCGGGTGGCTCCTGCGACACTCACGATGCTATTATCACGTTCTCCCGCTGGGACCGAGTCGATACGGTCCAGCTGTCTCTTGGCGGTACGGTCGTTCGTCGTTGAGGAGCTGAATGCGCGCTGTTAAGGGAGCGTCCGGCTTCACGATTACCGAGTTGCTCATCTCGGTGGTGATCATTGCCATCGGGGTGGTTGGCTTCGCGAGCGCCGTGGGGCTGGCCTCGACCGAGCTCTGGATGGGCGGCCGCGACACGGAAGTGTCGTTGCTGCTGATCGAGCATGCTGAAAAGCTCAAGGCGACACCGTACGATTCCGTCCAGACTGACAGTACTACGTCGGGCCCCTATGTACTCAAGTGGGAGGTCCAGGGCGGCAACCCGAAGAGGGTGGTTCTCTCCGCCACGATTCCGCTCAAGGAAGGCGGAGCGACGGCGGACACCGTAGTCATTTACGTCCCACGATGAAGCTCCCCTCCGTTCCCCCGCTCCGGGGGTTCACCCTCGTGGAGGTTCTCGTCGCCATGACCCTCACAGGGATTGTGGTGGCAGGTACACTGCGAGCGCTCTCCGCACAAAAGAAGTTCTACGCCAGGCAAGCTCGAATTCTCGACGCGCGGCACGCCATGCGCGCCTCGGCGACGATCCTCGCATCCGAGTTGCGCGATGCCAGCGCAACAGGCGGTGACCTCTACGCCATCGGGCCCGACAGCGTCGTGGTCCGCTCTACCGTCGGCTTTGCCGTCGCCTGCGGCGTCAACGCGGGCACCAGCCAGCTCTCGCTGACCGAGGTCTCCGGCCACTTCAGCCTGGCCAACGCGGACTCGGCTCTGATCTTCGTCGAGAACGGCATCGACGACGGCGACGATGCTTGGCGCGCACTCCACGTGACTGGCCTCTCCACGTCCGGGCCGGCCTGTGCCTGGGGCGACGCGGCCGAAATGGTGGCGACGATCAATGGCTCGCTGAACGGCGTCTGGATCGGGGCGCCGGTCAGGCTCTTCCAGCCTTACGTCTACGGCCTGTATCAGGAGAGCGATGGGCGCTATTGGCTGGGGCGTAGGGAGCATGCGGCGGCGAGCTACGTGCCGGTCGCCGGTCCTCTAGCACCGGCAGACTCGGGCGGCTTGGTGCTGGCCTACTACGACGCCGCAGGCGCGCCGACCACGAACCGCCTGAACGTGGCTCGCATAGACATCCAGGTCCGTGCGCCGACCTACCGCTCGTTGGACGAGCCTGATAACCGGACACTCACCACCAGCACTTACCTGCGAAACGATGGCTGAACCCAGGCGTAAATCGACCCGCCTTCCCGCCCGTCTGAGAGAAGAACGCGGCTTCGCGCTGGCGATGGCAATCTTCGCTCTCGTGCTGCTGGCTGCGGTCGTCGCTGGCGGCTACTATAGCGCCTCGCAGGAATTCCAGATCGGCCGCGGCATGCGAAGCCTCACCGCCAGCTTCTACGCCGGCGAAGCGGGCATCCGCGAGGTGCTGAACGACTGGGATCCCGACGTCTACTTCGCGCTCGAGCCCGGCGATACCCTCACCTTGAGCCGTGTCATCCTCGAAGGTGGCAGTAGCTACGACGCTAGGGTGGTTCGCGTCGGTCGCGCCGCCGACTCGCTCAAGCGTTACTTCTACATCGAGGCGGTCGGCCGCCCACGGGGCCCGCGCCTCGGTGCGCGCCGTCAAGCCATGGTCGTTCGCTCGCGCTACCCGAAGATCTGCTGCCAGACGGCGGTCTACGTGGGCGGTGAAGACATGGAGTTCACCGGCGGCAAGCAGGAGATCCTCTCGGGCTTGAACACCAACCCCACCGGTGGCGACGGGCCCTGGCCGGACTCGGTCTGCGCCGGCATCTCGACTGCCAACACCGTCGGCGCCATCATCGACTCCGGTGTTTTCATCAACGACACGACGCGCGTGCTCGGCGATCCGACCCGCTACACAGTCGATTCATCGCTTGACGAGAACGTCTTTCCACCCACGATCGGCGACCTCAGCTACCCCGAGATCGTCGCGGCGGCAGATTTCACCCTCGCTCCGCCCGACACCCTTAGCACTATGACCGTTACTGGGGGAGACCTCACCCCCCAGGTCGTAAACGGCAAATGCGATCGCTCTCATCCCTGGAACTGGGGTGAGCCGACCCAGCCCAATCACCCTTGCTTCAAGTATTTCCCCATCATCCATTTCAACGGGAACCTGATACTCGAGTCGGGGAGCGCCCAGGGGATCCTGGTAGTGGAAGGTTGGCTCGAGTTGAGCAACTCCACGTTCTACGGCATAGTCCTCGTCCGCGATGACATTGTCATGCGTGGTCCCAGCAAGTTCTTCGGGACCGGATGGGCGATGGACGACGTGCGCTACGCCGGAGCGGTACCGAGGTACTACCTGAGCCGCTGCGCCGCCGAGCGCGCCGTTCGCCTGTCCAGCCTCACCCGGCCGACACCGGTCTGGCCCAGAGCCTGGGTCGAGCTGTTCTAGCTCAACGACTCAGGATCCTTTTCTCAGGTACTCTGTGTAGATTTCCCCCAACTCTCGCGGCAGTCCGTCTCGGTTCCGCGGCCTGACCTCGATGATTCGCGGTTCCCGCCTGCGCCGCAGCCGGTCGACTTCCGGGTGGCGGCCGGCCAGCACGGTACCCAGGACCGCCCTATCGCTGGACGGGCCCAGCAGCCGCTCCAGCAGCGCCGTGAACCGCCCGCTGAACAACTCCATCTTGCCGATCTCGTCCACCACCAGCACCTGCCGGCCGGCCTCCAGCGCCCGCTCCAGCGTCGCCACGCCCAACGCCTCGAAGGACGCCAGGTCCACCCCGTAGCGGCTCACCCGGGGCCCGCGGGCCCCGGCACGCGCCAGCGGCCCGCGCCGGCCATCCAGCGTCACCACGTCGAACCCGACCCGCCGCCCCTTCTCCCGCACCTCCTCCGTGTAAAACCCCGCGCAGCGGTCTGGTCCGATGAGCTCCACCGCACGCTTGATGACCGTGGTTTTGCCGCAGCCGGGCCTGCCGGTGAGGAGGATTCGCGGTGGCATGGTAATCAGAATGGAGGGAGAACCTCGGATTCACAATTCCATGGTTCAAATGTTCTATGGTTCAACTGGTCAGGGATTGCCAAGTTCGGGAATCCCGGATTCCCGCATTCCCGTTACTACATAAAGCGAAACGCCCCGGGCCCACGGGGCGTTCGCAAAGGCGAGAATGTGCGAATTGTTGCTGAGGGCCTCTTTCCGACGTGGGGCTAGCAGGGTTCTGGACGGGCCGGAAGAAACAGCCTCAATAAAGAACGGAGCCCCTGAGTCGCCCTCCCCCGCCGTTTTCCCTGTCCGGCTAAGACGCTCGAGACTCCGCTCTTCACGCCTTGCAATTCGCAAGGGCCATACCCAAGCGGCGCCGTATCACATAACTGTTTGCGAAACATGAACTTACGTCCTTAACCTCCCGCCGGGGAAACCGCCGGAGCTGGATACTTTTTGCACAGTTTTGGCAAAAATTGCGGCTGGGGACCCTAAGTTCTGTTTCCGGAGTGGGATGGATCGCTGGGCTGGTGAGAACCGTCGGGAACCTAGAAAGTTGATCGGATACTAGTAACTTATAGCGGCTCACAAACAGCCGTTGGGGCGAGAGTTGTAAATGACCAGCCTGGGCCGCCGGGCCGAGCCTGCTGCCTGCACCCAGGCTAACGAATAGGCGGGTCTATCGTGAACAAGAAGCTCACGTTGGCGGTTGGCGTCGCTGTGGTCCTAGTCGTGTTCGGGTACTTTGCCTTCGGCGGTCTGGGCAGCAGCCTGGTCTACTTCAGGACGCCGACGGAGCTTTTGGCGGAAGGAGACGCTGCCTACGGTACGTCGGTGAGGCTTGGCGGCATGGTGGAGCCGGGCAGCGTCAGCTGGGACGCGGAGACGCAGGAGCTGAGGTTCCGCTTGGCGGACGAAGGCGGGATCATCGAGGTGGAGAGCGCGGGCGTGCCGCCGCAGATGTTCCTGGAGGCGGCGGAGCGGCAGGAAGCGATCGGGGCAGTGGTCGAGGGGAGCCTGACTCGCAGGGGCGTTTTCCGGGCGACCAACCTCATGGTTCGGCACTCGGAGGAGTACCGGGCGCCGCAGCATGAAGAGGGCCGACAGGAGTACTACCGTGAGCTGTTCAAGGAGCAGGAGGCAGAGAGCGGGACATGATAAGTAGTCTAGGGTATCTGGCGGTCGGCGGCGCGCTTTTGCTCTCGGTTGTGGGGGCGGTGCTGGCGTTCGCCGCGGTGGCCGGCAGGCCGCAGTTGGCGATCTGGGGAAAGCGGTCGGCATACGCTGTGTTTTGGCTGGCGACGCTGGCGATCCTCCTCATGGTCTTCGCGTTGGTGGTGCACGACTTCAGCGTGGGCTATGTGGCGCAGGTGGGCAGCCGGTCGACGCCGCTCTTCTACACGGTAATCTCGCTGTGGTCGTCGCTGGACGGGTCGATCCTGTTGTGGGGGTGGATCCTCGCTGGCTACACGGCGGCGGTGGTCTACATCTATCGCGACCGCTACCCCGACTTGATGCCGGCTGTTAGCGGGACGCTGCTGGTGGTGAACGTCTTCTTCTGGCTGCTGCTGGCCTGGCCGGCCAACCCGTTCGTTCCCGTTTTCCCGGTTCCGGCGGATGGCCCGGGCCCCAACCCGTTACTGCAGAACCACCCGTTCATGGGGCTGCACCCGCCGCTGCTGTACCTGGGTTACGTCGGACTGGCGGTGCCTTTCGCTTTCGGCGTGGCGGCGCTGCTGACCGGCAAAGTCGGCGGCGATTGGGTCAAGGCGGTGCGACGCTGGACGATGGCGCCGTGGATCTTCCTGACCGCCGGCATCGTTTCCGGCGCCTGGTGGTCGTACGAGGTGCTGGGCTGGGGCGGCTACTGGGCTTGGGATCCAGTGGAGAACGCGAGCTTCTTGCCCTGGCTCACGGCTACCGCTTTTCTGCATTCGATCATGGTGCAGGAGCGTCGTCAGACGCTGAAGATGTGGAACATCCTGCTGATCGTCGCCACGTTCTTGCTAACGCTCTTCGGAACGTTCCTCACGCGCTCGGGGATCCTGGCAAGCGTTCACGCGTTCACCGAGGGCATGATCGGGCCGTTCTTCCTCGCGTTTATCACTCTGGCGCTGTTCGTATCGCTTGGGCTCATCGCCTGGCGCAGCGAGGAACTAAAGAGCCAGCCTGCTCTTGACGCCGTAGCGTCGCGGGAGACCGCCTTCTTGCTCAACAACCTGCTGTTCGTGGCGTTCACCTTCACCGTGCTGCTGGGGACCGTCTATCCCTTGCTCGCCGAGGCGATTCGCGGTGTGAAGGTCAGCGTCGGCGCGCCCTATTTCAACCGCATGAGCATCCCCATCGCCCTCGGCCTTGTCCTGCTCATCGGGATCGGTCCGGCGCTGCCCTGGCGGCGCGGGTCGCCCGACCTGTTGGCCAGAAAATTCCTCTGGCCGACGGTCGTAGCACTGGCCGCGGGGGCTGTGTTTTGGCTGGCCGGTGCGCGTCATACCATGACTTGGCTGACGCTGGTCCTTTCGGTGTTGAGCGTGGGCTTAATGGTTGGCGAATTCTGGCGGCCGGCCCGAGCACGGAAGTTGGCACACGACGAGGGCTTGGGCCGCGCCCTGCTTAACGTCACGTCGAAGAACCGGCGGCGTTACGGTGGCTACGTCGTCCATTTCGGCGTCGTCGTCATGGCGGTCGGTATCGCTCTCTCGTCGACGTATCGTCGGGAGCGCGAGGTGACCCTGGGCATCGGTCAGGCGGTGACCTATGAGGGCTTCACCGTTCGACTCGACTCGCTGTACGCCGGCCGTGAGCCGCACCGCGAATTCGTCGAGGCCGCTCTTAGCATCGGGAAGGGTGGGGAATTCTCTGAGACGATGCGGCCGCGCCTCAACTACTACCCGATGTCACAGCAGCCGATCGGCACGCCGAGGGTGCGGACGCGGCCGACGGCGGATCTCTATCTCAGCCTGATGGCCTACGACCGAAGCGGATCGAGCGCCACGGTAAACGTGATCGTGAACCCGATGGTCGTCTGGATCTGGATCGGCGGCGCCATCATGGCGCTGGGCGCGCTCTTCGCCATATCCAGCGTCGGCATTGTCGGGACGGACCGGCCTCGCGGTGCCGAGGACGTCGCGGCCCGTGCGAGACCCATGGAGGCCGGCGTGGGAGGTAACGACTGATGAGCTGGAAGAAAGTGCTGATTCCCGCGAGCGCTATCCCGATCGTGGCTCTGCTCGCCTATGGTTTGACGCGCGACCCGAACATTGTCGAGTCACCGCTGCCGGGACACGCGGCCTTCGAGTTCACCTCGCCGACGCTGGACGGCGATACCCTGAGCCTCGGCGACCTCGAGGGTAAGGTCGTGGTCCTCAACTTCTGGGCGTCCTGGTGCATCGCCTGCATCGACGAGCACCGCGTCTTCGTCGAGGCGGAACGCTACTACGCCGGCCAGGACTTCCAGATGCTCGGTGTCGTCTATCAGGACTCGCCCGAGAACGCACGCCGCTGGATGGCGCGGATGGGCGGCAGCTGGCCGAGCGTCAGCGATCCGAACTCACGGATCGCGATCGACTACGGAGTTTATGGCGTGCCGGAAACCTACTTTATCGCCAGGGACGGGCGGATCGCCTACAAGCAGATCGGGCCGGTGAACGCGCCGCTCATGGTGCACTGGGTCGATCGGCTGCTCGCCGAATCGTCCGACGCTGCGGCAACGGCAGCCGAAACGCTCGAGGGCGAAGTGCCAACGGGTCGCAGCGAGGGTCATACGGGCGACCCCAGCGGAGCGGCCGCCGATCGGCAGACGCAGGGAGGCCAGTAGTCATGCGCGTTCTGCTCACAGCCTTGCTGATTCTACTCGTTTCTGCAGCGGCGCTGCCGGCGCATGGCGTCGTGCAGGCCCAGGAATCGGCCGCTGCCGTCACCGTACAGGCGGAGGATCCGGTTCTTGAAGCACAGGTGCGGGAGCTTGCCGCGAAGCTGCGTTGTCCGACCTGCCGGGCCCTCTCGGTCCAGGACTCGCCGTCGGGGATGGCGCAAGAGATGCGCTCGCTGATCCGCGACCAGCTGCGAGCCGGCAAGACGCCGGGTGAGGTGACGGCATACTTCGTCGAGCGCTACGGTGAGTGGATCTTGCTGGAACCGAAGGCGGAGGGCTTCAACTGGGCGGTCTGGCTGTTGCCCGTCTTTCTGCTGCTCGGCGGTCTCGCGTTCGTGCTCCTCACCGCGCGGCGTTGGGTGGAGCAGGGCCAGGCGCGGGCCGCGGCTATCGTGGCGGACGGGCAGGAGGAGGAGGTCTAGATCATGGGCCCGACGGAGTTTCTACTCGTCGTTGCGGTGGGTGGCGGTATCATCGCGGTCCTGTTCGCGACCTTCAAGGGAGCGGCAGGCGATGCCGACACGCGTTCGGCGGAGCAACTGGACCGAGGGTCGAGTGGAGACATGCGGGCCGAGCTCGACGAGCGGTACGAGGCGGCAGTACGCTCGCTGGAGGAGATCGAGGTCGACCACGACTCCGGCAACCTGTCCGACGCAGACTACGCAGAGCTACGGGGACGCTACGAAACCGAGATCGCCCACCTCGAGAGGGAGCTCGGCCTTGCCGCAGGCCGCACCGCCGCCCCTGGCGGCGATGCTGTGAAGGGTGAGACGGCAGCGCCCGAGCGCTCGTGGGTGCCAGCGGCGGTCGGCTGGACGGCTGCCGGCATCGCTTTCGCAGCGCTTGCCTATCTGGTGCTGTCGACGGCGCTGCGCCCGCGGGTCGGTGACGACTCGATCACCGGGTCGATTCCCGGCCAGGGAATGGGCGCCTCGGCGGGTGCGCCGGTGGGGGAGGTCGATACGGAGCGGTTGCGCTCGCTCGAGGATATCGTCGCCGGCGACCCCCAGAACCTCGAGGCTCTGGTCGAGCTGGGGCACATGTATCTCCGGCTGCAGCGATACGACGAGCTGAACTTCGTCACGCAGGCGGCGCTGGCCATCGATCCCAACCACCCCGAGGCGCTCACGCATCTCGGTATGTTGCTTTTCTCCATGGACCACCCTGAAGGCGTGCTTCCCACGTTCGATCAGGCGTTGGCCATCGATCCAGACTTCGCCGAGGCACTGCAGTTCAAAGGGATGGTCTCGTTCATGAGGGGTGACTACGCCATCGCGGTCGAGGCCTGGGAGCATTATCTAGAGGTAGTTCCCCCAGATCAGGGTTCGCCTCGCATTCGGGCGATGCTCGAGGCAGCCCGCGCCAATCTCGGCGGCGCTCCCGAGTAATCTGAAAGCGGCTGACGAGGAGGACGGGTGAAAAGAGCGGTTACGCTGTTACTGGCGAGCGTCGTGCTTCTACTTTTGCCCGAGTCCGCATCCGCACAGCGGTTTGGCGGTGAGTTCGGCGGCGGCGGCGGCTTCTGGCTCGTATATGCGGATCTCGGGATCGATGTCGATCGCAGTTTCGGGCACGATGTCGGCGGCGTCGTGACGCTCGGTGGCCGTGGCTTTCTGCAGACCGGCAAGGTGCGTCTGGGCGGCGGCGCCTTCGGCGGCGGATTCGTCGACGAGGGGCTCAACTCCGCTGGCAATCGCGTGCAGGGTGGGTTCTCGGCCGGCGGCTTCACCGCCGAATACCTGATAGTGCAGCAGAATCTGGAGCTGGTGATCGGAGGCATGGCGGGCGGTGGGGTGCTGACGATCGAGGAGATCGTCATCGTGAGTGGTGGGGTCGAAGACTTGCGGCGCCGCAGGGAGTCGATGTTCGTCGGCTATCCCTGGGTACGCGTCGGCTATAACCCGGCGCCCTTCATCAACGTTGGCCTCCAGCTCGGCTATGTGGCGGGGACCCAGGACGTCGGTGGTTTCGCCATCGGCCTCGACGTCATGGCCGGGCTTATCCCGTAGCCCTCAGACCGTAGCTGTCCGCCGCTCACAGGATTACGGAACTTTCGGGTAGTTTCGGTGGTTTAAGAGAGTGACGGGGCAGACGAGCCTAACGGCACCGCGTAAGGTTGACTCACTTCCCTTTTCTCCCGGGCCTTGCGCGGATGTCTTGCCCCGTCCCTTCCTTTCGTAGGGCTCCTGACAAAGGAAGCTCACGGGGGGTGGTGAGTCCCCTGCCAGCCGGCGATCGTAGGCGTTCCTACGCTGCGCTGGCTATATTAGTGTAGCGCTGGGGGGTGGCAACCCCGGCGGCTAGGTAATCGGGGAGGAGGGGACCGCATGGAACACGCAATCCGCCGCATCTTCATGTTCCTGCTCGGCGTCAGCCTCGGCTACTGCACCGGTTTCAGGGACGCGAACAATAACGAGCACATGATCTTCGTTCGCATGATCCATCGCGTCCAAAGCTTCGCCGAGCAGGTCATCGGTGAACCCGCGAGCGCCGTCGAGGAGGCCGCCGAAGAAGTCGAACGCTGAGCCCGGGCCATTCGACCTTTCGACGGGACGGCCGCGCCCTATACGACCTCCAGCAGGGCGACGTGGCCCAACCCGCCGGCCGCGCAGATGCTGATCAACGCCAACCCGCCAGTCGTCTGAAGCTGCTTCACCGTCTGTGAAACGATCCGTGCCCCGGTCGCGCCGAACGGGTGGCCCAGCGCGACGCTGCCGCCGTTCGGGTTGATCCGCTCTTCTGGCACCCGGCCGAGATCTCTTTCGACCCCCGCCCGCTCTCTTAGCCACTCCCGACTGTTCAGTGCATCGATCGTGCACAACACCTGTGCGGCGAACGCTTCGTGGATCTCCCACAGCGCGATGTCGGCGTAGCCGAGACCGTGGCGGGCCAGCAGGCGCGGGATCGCCAGCGTGGGTGCCATGAGCAGGCCGTCGCGCTCGATGTCCACTCCGGCCACCTCCCAGTCCAGCAGCCGCGCGCGGTAGGGCGGCTCCTCGAACCTCTCGAGCCCGCTTTCCGTAGCCACCCAGCAGGCCGCCGCGCCGTCGGTGAGCGGCGACGAGTTGCCGGCGGTCAGCGTCCCGCCGGCCCGGTCGAAGACCGGTGGCAGCTTCGCCAGCTTCTCCAGCGAGGTGTCGGCCCGCGGGATGCCGTCGCGCGTGATTCTGTACGCGTCCGAGCCGATCACCAGATCGTCGAAGAAACCGCTTTCCCACGCCGTCACGGCGTTCTCGTGACTCGCCAGGGCGAAGCGGTCCTGCCTCTCCCTCTCCAGCTTCCACTCCTTGGCGGTGATCTCAGCGTGGTCTCCCATCGTCAGTCCGGAGGTCCGCTCCTTGACGCTCGGCACACTCAGCTTCAGGTGACGCAGCCGTAGCCGGCCCAACGCCTTCAACGCGGCCGCAGGTCCTTTGGCCTGAGCGACGCGTCGGATCGTCTGGCTCATGCCGCTCGTTAGTCCCACCTGCGTCTGGCTCATCGACTCCGAACCTCCGCACAGCGCCAGCTCGATACGGCCTGCCTTCATCTGTGCGGCGGCGCCCGTCGCCCCCGCCAGGCTGGTGGCACACTGCTGGACCACCGTCAGGGCGGGCACGTGGGGCTCGAGGCCCGCGTCGAGCCAGACCTCACGAGCGATGTGGCTCACTGAAAGCGATGGGACCACGGCGCCCCAGACGACGCGGTCCGGAACTGCACCGCCGTTGAGCATCTTTTGCGCTGCGTGCACCACCGGGACCGAGACTCTCACGGCGTCGAGCCGCGCCAGTGGCCCGTCGATCCTGGCGAAGGGTGTGCGCGGCCCGGCGCAGAAGTACACGTCCGGTTGGTTGCCATCATTGGGGGCCATGCGACCTCCTTCGGGTATTCGGTAGTCGGTGGTCGGTGGGACGCTTACTACCGACCACGCTCAGCTAAACCACGAGACCCGCTATCTAGGTTCCTGCGAGATCGGCCACCGCGGCCAGCATGGCGCGAGCCACCTGGCCCATGAACCCGTAGTCGAGCGTGTCGGCGCTGTCCGTCGGCATGTGGTAGTGCGGGTTACGCAAGAAGGCCGTATCGGTGATCATCAGCGACGGGTAGCCCCGGTCCCAAAAGGAGGCGTTGTCGCTGAGCCGCGTAAGCGGAAGCGCAAGACCGCGCAGGATCGTCCGATAGGTCACCAGCGTCAGCCCAGGCACATGCCGCTCGCTCGAGCGCTGGAAGGACCGCAGCAGCCGGCGCGAGCGGCCATCGCCCACGGCGGTCAGAAAGGTCCCCGAGTCGGGCACGCGCTTGAAGACCAGCGGCGGCACCTTCTGACTGCCCGACCGACGGTCGGTGTATCCCACCATCTCCAGGACCAGCGCCCCTACGTATCGCTGCTTGCGGCGTCGCGCTTCTCGGGCGAAGCGCGAGCTGCCCACCCGGTAGGTGCCCACGAAGTCCTGTGGCTCCTCGAGGTTGAAGCCGACGAACTCCAGTCTGCGCCGCGGCTCTAGCCCGACCGCGTGGCGCGCGACTTCGAGCAGCACGGCCACGCCGCTGGCGTTGTCGTCGGCGCCCGGCGTGTTCGACACCGTGTCGAAGTGGGCGCCGACCAGCAAGGTAGGGAGGTCTGGGTCGGAGCCCGCCAAACTGCCAACGACGTTTCTATAGGTGGCGGCGCGAAAGTCGAAGGGCTGGCGCTCCACCGCCAGCCCCACCGTACTCAGTTCGTCCGCCACCAGTGACTCAGCGCGAGCCAAGGCATCCGGGCTCGCCTGTGGGTGTCGCGGTCCCTCCAGCTCCCTTACCGTTCGCTCCAGCCGGCTCCCGTCGACCTGCGAGAGCAGCTGCATCAACCACCCTCCACGTAGGCGCGCTCGATGATGATGGGTTGCAGTGGTACCGCCTCGCTCAGCCTACCGCGCTGGGTCGGCACCTGAGCGATGGCGTCCACGACATCCATCCCCTCGACGACCCGGCCGAAAACGGTATAGCCCCAATGTACCGGCGTTTCCGCGGTCTGCGGCTGGTAGTCGAGGTACGTGTTGTCAACCAGGTTGATGAAAAACTGCGTCGACGCGCTGTTGGGATCGTCGCGGCGTGCCATGGCCACCGTTCCACGCTCGTTGCTGAGCCCGTTGTCCGATTCGTTCGGTAGCATGGGGCTGGAGGACTGCCGCATTTGGCCTTCGACGGTGAATGCGCCGGCCTGGATCATGAACCCCGGTCTCACCCGGTGGAATATCAGTCCGTCGTAAAACTGGTTCTGCACGTGGCTAACGATGCTCTCGACGGTTTGCGGTGCACTCTCTCGGTCGAGTTCCATGACGATCCGGCCCATGTTTGTCTCGAGCACGACGCGCGGCGTTGGGTTGCCAATGTCAGGTGGTAGTGCGGCCCTGCCACTCTCCATCTCCTCTCCTCCCGTTTCTGCGTCGCCCCCACACCCTGCGAGCAGCAGTGCCAGGGCCAGCGTCGTAGTCGATCGTCTGCTGAGGATCAAGAGTCCCTCCTTCTTGGTGTCAGGCGGCGCCTGGGATCTGCTTCGTGCGAGCTCGATGTCGGACCCCTCGGCGGGTTGTGTCGCCGTCCGCGCCGTCGTAATAGTGAGAATCCTGGCCGCTTGCCCAACATGATGGATGATCGGGGACGATCGCGCCATTCCCGGCCAGGAAGGGGCTCCTTCACCGCGGAGTGTGGATGAACGGAACCGAGTTCGATCCTTCGCTGCTGTCGCTGTTACCGCCTATCGTCGCCATCGGGCTCGCCGTCTGGAGCCGACAGGTCTATGTGTCGCTGGCCGCTGGGATCTGGCTGGGCTGGACGATCCTCGGCGGCTTCAACCCGGTGTCGGGGTTGGCCGCCGCGATTGAGGGCACGGTGATCGTGGTCGGCGAGCCGGGCAACACGCGCGTATTGATGTTCAGCCTGCTGATCGGGTCGCTGGTCGTTTACGTACAGGCGTCCGGTGGAGTTGAAGGCTTCGTGCGCTGGCTGGAGGGGCGGCGGCTGGTTAGCGACGTGCGTGGCGCTGGCGTGCTCGCCTGGCTGATCGGCATCGCGATCTTCATCGAGTCGAACATCACGCTGCTCGTCACCGGGGCCGTGTGCCGTCCTCTGTTCGACCGTTACCGGGCGGCGCGTGAGAAGCTGGCTTACATCGCCGACTCGACCTCGGCACCCATCTGCATCCTGATCCCGTTCAACGCCTGGGGCGCGCTCGTGCTCGGGATACTGGGAGGCCTCGGTGTCGCCCAGCCATTGCAGGTTTTCGTCCGCTCGATGCCGCTCAACCTCTACGCCATCGCGGCGGTGACCCTCGCCGGGTTCACCGCCTGGAGAGGACTGAACCTGGGAGCGATGAAGAAGGCCGAGGTGCGTGCCGCTGAGGGCGTCGTGCTGAGCCCGGAGGGCGAGCTCACCGTGGACGAGGCGGCGTTCGAGGTCCGGCTCTCGCGCGAGGTGCCGCCCCGCGCCCTCAACATGGTGGTGCCGATCCTGACGATGGTTGTGACGATGCCCGTCGGCCTCTACATCACGGGTGACGGTGTCCTGGGTCAGGGCTCCGGCTCGACCAGCGCCCTCTGGGCCGTGATCGCCGGCAACATCGCCGCCTGGATCCTAATGCTCGTCCAGCGCTTCGCCTCGCTGGACGAGCTGGTTCGTCTTGGGCTCAAGGGGGTCGAGGCACTGCTCGGGTTGGTGCTCATCCTCCTCCTCGCCATAACACTGGGCGACGTCTGCGTCAGGCTGGGGACCGGACCCTACGTGGCCGAGGTCGTTCGCAACATCGCCTGGCCGGTGCTGTTGGTGCCGGCGACGTTCGTTACCGCCGCGCTCATCGCCTTCGCCACCGGTACCAGTTGGGGCACCTTCGCCATCATGATCCCCATCGCGGTGCCCGCCGCCCAGGCGCTGGGCCTGCCGCTGGCGCCCTTCCTCGCCGCCTCGCTGTCGGGCGGGATCTTCGGTGACCACTCGAGCCCGATCAGCGACACTACGATCGTGGCTTCCCTCGCCTCGGCGACCGATGTGATCGACCACGTGCGCACCCAAATTCCATACGCGATGACCGCTGCCGCCGTGGCCACCGCCGGCTTCGCCCTGGTGGGCGCTTTTCTGTAGGGCAATTCCCCGGATCCCCGGATCCCCGAATCCCCAACTCCCGCAGGGTCTTTTCCCCGCGTCCGCCGCGTTGTAGCTTCGGCCCCGTAACACAGTGTTCCCTGGACAGAGGTCGCGTATGTCAGACGAGTTGATGGTCTATCTGAACGGTGAGCTGGTGCCCCACGCCGAGGCGAAGATCTCGGTCGAGGATCGGGGCTTCAACTTCGCCGATGGGATCTACGAGGTCGTGCGGATCGTCGGCGGTAACGCCTTTCGGATCGAGGCCCATCTCGACCGCTTCGAGGGAGGGGCCCGGGCCCTCGAAATCGAGCTTCCCCTGACACGCGAGGGAGTGCACGAAGCGGTCCGCGAGACGGCGAGCGCCAATGGGGTCACCGAGGGCACCGTCTACGTGCAGTTGACCCGCGGCGTGGCGCCGCGCAGCCATGCGTTCCCCGAGGGTGCCAGGCCCACGCTCGTAATGATCGCGCGGCCTTTCGACGGGCCCCCCGCCGAGAAGATGGAAAAGGGAGTGGCTGTTGTCACAGCGCCCGACCTTCGCTGGGGTTACTGCGAGGTCAAGACGATCGGGTTGTTGCCCAACGTCATAGTCTATCAGCACGCGCGTTCCGAGGGCTGCACCGAGGCGATCATGGTCCGCGATGGCATAGTCACTGAGGGAGCCCACAGCAGCGCCTTCTGCGTCCTCGGCGGCACCGTCTATACCCACCCCGTAGACAACATCCTGCCGTCGATCACGCGCAAGTTCCTGATCGAGGCCCTGCGCTCCGAAGGCGTCGCGGTCGAGGAGGTCGGCGTGCCACTCGAGGAGTTCAGGGGAGCCGACGAAGTCTGGATTGTTGGGACCACGACCGAGGTGATGCCGGTGGTCCGCATCGACGGCGGGCAGGTAAGTACCGGTGTACCCGGCGAGTTGACGCGGCTCGGGATGGAGCTCTACAAACGGGACTTGGAAGCAGCGCGGGCGGGTTGAGCGGCGATGGAGAGGGAGAAAGAGACGGAGATCGAAGATGGGGCGAACGGAAGAACTGATTCGCGAAGTCGATCGCTGGAGCGCGCACAACTACCACCCGTTACCGGTAGTTCTCGAGCGCGGTGAAGGCTGTTGGGTTTGGGATGTGGAGGGTAACAAGTACCTCGATATGCTCAGCGCCTATTCGGCGGTCAACCACGGACACCGGCATCCTCGGATCATCGCGGCCTTGATCGAACAGGCGGAGCGTCTGACGCTGACATCGCGGGCGTTCCATAACGACCAGATGGGTGCCTTCCTGCATCAGCTCTGCGAGCTGGTCGGCTACCAGAAGGCGCTACCGATGAACACCGGCGCCGAGGCGGTGGAGACCGCGATCAAGGCGGTCCGCAAGTGGGGCTACACTGTGAAAGGCGTCGCTCCGGAGGCCGGCGAGATCATCGTTTGCGAGAACAACTTCCACGGCCGGACGACGACCATCGTCGGCTTTTCCAGCGAGGAACAGTACCGCCACGGCTTCGGGCCCTTCACACCCGGCTTCAAACTCATTCCCTACGGTGATATCGGCGCGCTGCGCGCAGCGGTCACCGAGAATACCGTCGGCTTTCTCGTCGAGCCGCTGCAGGGCGAGGGCGGTGTGATCGTTCCCCCGGAAGGCTACATTAAAGAGGCGGCGGCGATCTGCCGGGAAGCGAACGCCAAGCTGATGGCCGATGAGATTCAGACCGGACTGGGGCGCACTGGCCGCCTGCTCTGTAGCCACTGGGATGGCGTCACGCCGGACGTGGTGATGCTCGGAAAAGCGTTGGGCGGCGGAGTTTATCCCGTATCGGCCTGCCTCGCCGACGAGGATGTCATGGACGTCTTCGCGCCGGGCGACCACGGCTCCACTTTTGGGGGTAACCCGCTAGCCGCCGCCGTCGGTCGCGCGGCACTCGACGTACTGGTCGAGGAGAAGCTACCGGAGCATGCCGTCGAGCTGGGCGACTGGTTCATGGGCCAGCTCAGCGCCATCGGCTCACCGCACGTCGAGGAGATCCGCGGCAAGGGGCTAATGATCGGCGTCGTCATCAAGGAATCCTCGGGCACCGCGCGTCCTTTCTGCGAGGCGCTGATGGAGCGCGGTATCCTGGCGAAGGAGACCCACCATCAGGTGGTCCGCTTCGCGCCGCCGCTGGTGATCACCAGAGAGATTCTGGAGGAAGCGCTCGCCGCGATCCGCGAGGTGCTCCAGGCGCCGACGCTTCAGCCCGCAGCCAACCTGACGTCGTCGCGCCAGTGAAGCGCTGCCGGAAACACGAACGTCTGCCCGCCGCGCACATCTTCGAGGAGCAACCAGCAGGAGGAGGCACGACCGCTCCAGAAGGCGCGCTGGCCGAACAGGTGGCCGTGCGGGCAGCGCTGGCGGCCGAGGAAGTCGCAGCGTGCGTAGGTGCCACAGACGGGGCAGGGGATCTCGATCGGGTAGGGCCGCCGGACCGGCCAGAGCGCCGACTCCTTCCAGCGTAGCTCTGTCCGAACTTCGGGGAGGAAGCCCCGGCCGATCGATTCCGGGCGCTCGGGGAGCGTGTCCATGCCGGTACGATAATAGCGCCGGCGGTCCCCGGGGCGGAAGGCCGCCGGACAACGCGATCGAACACCAGGGAAGAGGCTGCCAGATGCTGAGGCCCGGCCTTCTCTACTTCGCCTACGGATGCAACATGGACCCCGGGTTCCTGAGCGAGCAGGTCGGTCTCTCGCTGGCGCGTGGGTGGCCGGCACGCGTCGATGGCTGGCGTCTCGCCTTCAACAAGGGTGGGGAAGAGGAAGACGGGCACTTAGTTGTAGCGAACATGGTACCGGATGAAGGTTGCCACACGCTCGGTGTCGTGTATCGCCTGTCTCAGGAAGCGCTGACCCGCCTCGACACCTTCGAGGATGTGCCCCTCCACTATCGCCGCGCCAACCTCTGGGTCGAACCCTTGAGCCACCAGGCCCGGCAGGCCGCCGTTGCTTACGTCGCTCAGCCAAAATGGGTCGTTGAGCAGGGCCAGCCCGACAAGACGTACCTGAACCTGTTGCTCCGCGGAGCTCGCATGCACGGCCTGCCGCTAGAATACCTGAACTGGGTACACGCAACGGCGTTCGGGACGGCGCGCGAACCTTGGGCGGTCGAATAGTCACCTGCCATTCCCTGCTGCGCGCGGCTCTCTTAGAATGTCCGGCGTCCGGAGTGGCTGGACGATTCATCCGGCGGACGCCCCAACCGCCTAAACCTTGATCACATAACGGCGCCACAGGGCAGAACGAACTCGAGTTCCTCAGTGGTGGGTAACGGAACGCTGGGTCTGCGGGCCCCCTGTATTCTCGCAGGCAGTCTGCTAACGCTGCTGTGTAGCCAGCCCTTAGCTGCTCAGGATACGGAGCGGCCATTCTTCTCTGGCCTTCGCATCGACTGCGGTTCTGAGCCTGTGGTCTTGGACGGTATGCTCGACGAGCCGTTCTGGGCGCGCGCGCCCGTTGCGACGGGTCTCCGTCAGCGCGAGCCGTTCGAGGGCTTGGCGGCGACCGAGGTGACGGAAGTGCGGGTAGTGTACGACGAGCAGAACATCTATGTGGGCGTGCTTGCCCGCGACACCGAGCCCGATGCCGTCATAGCACGAATACTCCAGCGCGACCGCGTCATGGAAGCGCATCCTTTCGAGGGAGTCCCGCAGTTCGCTGGCGACGATGCCGTCGCGATCCTGCTCGATACGTTCCACGACCACCGCAACGCCGTCGTCTTCGCCACCAACCCGAACGGCGCCGAGTTCGAAGCTCTGATCACCGACGAGGGGCGCGAGTTCAACGTCGACTGGCGCGGCGTCTGGGAAGTGCAAACGCGGCGAACCGCGGAGGGCTGGTCCGCTGAGTTCGCGATCCCGTTCCGGACTCTCCGCTATCCGCGCGGCGTCGAAGACGGGACCTGGGGCTTCAACGTCTACCGGATAATCCGCCGCAAGAACGAAGAGGTGCTGTGGAGTGGCTGGTCGAGAGCCAACGAGGGCTTCCACCGGGTAAGCGCAGCCGGGGACCTCGAGGGAATGGACGATCTGCCGCAGACTGGCCTCAACCTGGAGATCAAGCCGTACGTACTCGGGGGTGGAACCCAGGAGCAGGAGCTCGGTGAGATCGACAGCGATCCGCGCTTCGACGTTGGACTGGACGCCAAATTCGAGGTACGCCCTGGCCTCGTACTCGATGTGACGCTGAACACCGACTTCGCACAGGTCGAGGTCGACGACGAGCAGGTCAATCTCACTCGCTTCGATCTCTTCTTCCCCGAGAAGCGCGAATTCTTCCTCGAGAACGCCGGCATCTTCGAGTTCGGACTGCGCGCCGGTTTCGAACCGCCACCATTCCTGCTCTTCTTCTCGCGGCGTATCGGGATCGCTGAGGACGGCGAGGTCCCGGTGCTCGGTGGCGTTCGCCTCACCGGGCGCGTTGGGGCTCAGACGATAGGGTTCCTCGACGTGGTAACCGACTCGGCGTTCGACGAACCCCGCTCGAACTTCGCCGTCGCCCGGGTGAAGCGCGACGTCGGCAGCCGTCACTATGTGGGTGCGATGCTCACCGATCGCCGCTGGGCGCATGGCTGGAACACCGCTGGTGGTGTCGACTGGTCACTCTGGCCCGCTGGCGCGCTCAACGTCCAGGGCTTCGTCGCCGGCACAGCCACCTCGGGGCCCGGCGGCGATGACTATGCCTACCGTATCGGCCTCGACTATCAGCAGGACCGCTTCGGATTCGCCGCCGACTATCTGATGATCGGCCCGCAGGCGACGGCCGATGCCGGCTTCATCACTCGGGAAGACATTCGCCGGGCCGACCTATTCCTGCGGTTGACGACGCGACCCGCCGCCCTCGCGCTACGCAAAATCGACCTGTTCTTCTTCGCTCAGCTCATCACGCGCGTCGATGGCCTGCTCCAGGATTGGGCCGTCGGATCAGCGTTCGGACCCGAGTGGAACTCGGGGGACGACTTCATGCTGTTCTATCAGATAGGTTTTAACCGCGTGGATGAGGAGTTCGACATTTCGGACAAGGTCTTGGTGCCGCCCGGCGATTACGACCTCTGGCAGTTCGGTTGGTTCGCCGGAACAAGCCGCAACCGTCGCGTCGTGCTTGGGTTCAACGGTGCCCTGACGGGCACATTCGGCGGTCACATACGCACGGTGGCACCCAGCCTGACTTTCAACCCGAATGCCAACCTGTCGACCAGTCTGCGCTACACCCGCAGTTGGATCGACCTACCCGACGGTGCATTCATCGCCAACGTCGGATCGTTGCGGCTCTCGTATGCGTTCTCCACGCGATTAGTCGCCAACGCGCTCCTCCAGTACAACGACGCCGACAACGCCGTTTCGGCCCAGGTCCGCCTCAACTTCATCCATTCACCGGGTAGTGATCTGTACGTCGTGTTCAACGAACAGCGCGGTACCGACGACTCGCTATGGGAGTTCAGCGACCGCGGCGCCGTGGTCAAGATCACCTACTTGATCCGATTCTGATTTGGGTCTGCTACGGGCCTGCTAGCCTCTCACTCTCAGCACGAATAAGCTGCCAGGCCCGGGCGACGTGCTCTTCCTGGGTGCGGACGTTGCCGATCGCGAGCCGCAGCGTGTAACTGCCGTCCAGGGTCGTGTGTGACAGGTAGATGTCACCGCCCGCGTTCAGACGCTGCAACAGCCTCTCGTTGAACGCGTTCAGTTCTTCCTCGTCGTCGCGGATGTGTGCCGGGCGTGCCCGGAAGCAGACGACGCTCAGCGGTGTGGGGGCGAGCCGTTCGAAATCGGGATGCTCGTCTATCCAACCTGCGAACTGTTGCGCCAACCGGATGTGCTCTCTGAGCCGGAGCGCGATTCCGTCCGTGCCGAAGCAACGCAGGACCATCCACAGTTTGAGGGCGCGGAAGCGCCGGCCCAGCGAAACGCCCCAGTCCATGTAGTTGCGAATCTCGCCGTCCACCCCGGTACGCAGATACTCCGGGACCAGACTGAAGGCGCCGGTGAGAATGTCGGGCCGTGTCGTATAGAGCGCGCTGCAGTCGATGGGTGTGAACAGCCACTTGTGGGGGTTGACTACAACGGATGTTGCCGCGTCGCAGCCTTCGAGGACGTGGCGATACTCCGGTATCACTGCGGCAGAACCGGCGTACGCCGCATCGACATGCAACCAGAGCCCTTCGCGCCGGCAGATCTCGGCGATCGCCGGGACCGGATCGATGCTGGTGGTCGATGTCGTCCCGACGGTCGCGGTCACGCAAAACGGCCGATGTCCGGCCTCTCGGTCCTCGGCGATCGCCGACTCCAGAGCGCCGGCATCCATGCGGAACGCGTCGTCGGTCGGGACCTTCCGCACGCCCGCCAAGCCGAGTCCCAGCACGAGCGCCGCTTTCTCGACCGACGAGTGAGCCTGCTCCGAGGTGTAGAGGCGCAGCAGTGGCAGATCGCTGCGGCCCGACATACCGCGCTCGCGGATCTCGAGGTCCGAGAGCGCGTGCCGGGCGGCGGCGATGGCGCAGAGGGTGGAGACCGAGGCGGTATCCATTATCACGCCGTCGAATTGCTCGGGTAGGCCCAGCATTTGGCGCAACCAATCGAGCGCTACCTCCTCCAGCTCGGTCGCCGCCGGCGACGTCTGCCACAGCATGCCCTTCACATTGAGCGCCGCCGATAAGAGCTCGCCGAGGATCCCCGGCGCTGGCCCGGTTATGCCGAAGTAGGCGAAGAAGCACGGGTGGTTCCAGTGGGTAATTCCCGGAACGACCATCTTCTCGAAGTCGTCCAAGACGTCGTCCAACGGCTCAGCGCTTTTCGGAGCGCTGGCGGGTAACGCCGCCCTCACCTCACCCGGTTTGACCTGTGCGAGCACGGGATACTCCTCAGGATGCGTGAGGTAGCTCGCGATCCAGTCGATGGCGCGGGTCGCGGCGCGCTTGAACTCTTCGACAGGGATGTCGCCTGCTGCGTTCATGGTCGCCCCTTACCGACTACCGCCCAAGTGCTTGTCGAAGAACTCCGCCGCCGCACGATAGGCCTGCAGCCAACGCGCGTGCGTCGCGAAGCCGTGTACCTCGTCCGGGAAGACCAACTGCTCGTACTCGACTCCTTGCTTGCGCAGCGCTGCGACCAGATCGACCGTCTCGCTGAACGGAACGTTCCTGTCGTCGTCGCCATGTATCAACAGGACCGGTGATCGCCAGGTGTCGATCGACGCCATCGGCGAGGACTCGAAGGCGAGGCGCGCGGCGTCGAGCCGCGCCTCGGGATCGTAGCTCGGCACGAAGTTTCTGATCACTATGTTCCAGTCATGCACGCCGTGCAGGTCGACGCCGGCGGCGAACAGATCGGACGCGCGTGCCAGGCCCAGAGCCGTCAGGTAGCCGCCGTACGAGCCGCCCCAGAGCCCGATCTTGTCGGGGTCAACCTCGAGCAGGCTTCGCAGGTAGAGGCCGCCGCCCAGCACGTCGTTGAACTCGCTGGCGCCGGTCGCCCCGTAGTTCAGCGCCTCCCTGAACTGCATCCCGTAGCCGATGCCGCTCCGGTAGTTCACCGACAGCACGACATAACCGCGGCTGGCGAGGTACTGGTTCAACGCGTAGGCGTTGTGGTAGTAGCCCCGGTAGTGCCAGCCGAGCAGCATCTGACGGCGCGAGCCGCCGTGGAAGAACAGCACGGCCGGTCGGCGGTTGCCGGTGCTCGCACCCCTGGGCATGAACAGCTGCCCGTGTATCGGCATGCCATCGGCGGCCGGGAAGGTCACCGGTTGCGGCTCGACCAGGTCGTCGCTAGGGAAGTCGGCCGGCAGCGTTTCCGGGGCCAGGTCGCGTGGGCGACCGGGGTCGAGCATTATAGCCGGGCGCGCCGGTCCTCGGGCGTCCGATCGCAGGAAGGCCAGGGCACCGCCCTCGGCGGTCGGCGCCGGTGACCACTCGATGCCGTTGCCTGGGGTCAGCGCGGTGGGCCTGCCGCCGGCCACCGAGACGCTCCACAGGTGGCGGCGGTTGATGTCGCCCTGGTTGGAGCTGTAGATGACGCGGCCGCGGTCGGGGCTCAGGGCCACGTGCTGTACCTCGAAATCGCCCGGCGTCAGTAGCGTCGCTTCGCCGCCGCGCACCGGGACCGAGTAGAGGTGCAGCCAGCCCGTCTTCTCCCAGGGGAAGACGATGCGGTCGCCTTCGCCCCACATGAGCTGGTGCCGCGCGTCCACGCCATGGAATGCACTCCCGTCGCCCTCGTCGGCCCGCCACAACTCGCGACTTGCGCCGCTCGTTACATCGGCCACGCGGATCGACCACGGTTGGGCACTGCGCTGCGGCCCGAACGGCAGCGGAGCCCGGGTGGCCGGGATCCGTCTGAACGCGATCCTGCGGCCGTCCGGCGACCATACCGGGGCCCCGTCGCGATCGACGCTGGGGTCGAGCCAGCGGATGCGCTCGCTCTCGCGGTCGTAGACGCCGATGAAGCTGTGGTCACCGCGGCTGCTGGTGAAGGCCAGCTGCGAACCATCCGGCGACCAGCGCAACGAGCCACTGCCGCCGCGTGCCCTTATCAGCGGCTCTGCGTCACCGCCCTCCAGCGGCACCACGTAGATGTCCCCGCGCCTCAGGAAGGCGACCACCTCGCCGGTCGGTGCGACGGTCGGGCTGGAGCCTTCGGCCAGCAGGCGCGGCTCGCCGCCGGCCAGGTCGACGATCCAAATCTCTTGCGACACGCCTTCCGGCAGGCTCCAGGGGTTGGGGTACTCGCCTTGTCGGTTCGCTCCGCCGCCGCGTACGTAGACGATCGAGGCGGCGTCCGGCGTCCAGGTTAGGTCTCCTATCTCCTGCCCGTCGTCCTCGCTGTAGCTCGTCAGCCGGCGGGCTCCGTAGTCCGGCCCTTCCGCCACCCAGATGTTGCGCAGCCCCTGGGCGTTGAACACCCAGGCGACAGCAGCGCCGACCGGTGCGGCGGTCAGGTCGCTCGGGAAGGGCGAGCTCATGACCTGCTCGATGGTGAAGGATTCTTGCGCCACCGCATCGACGGCCGGCGTGCAGAGGACGAGCGCGGCGACTCCGAGCAGAACCAGGCGTCGGTACAGCATCGGGATACCTCCCTCCTGGGGCATTCTTGTCTGAGTCGGGGCCGGGATACGATGTTGGGTCCGGCGGCGCGACGCCGCAATGGCGCGCCCGCTATTGCACGCTGCCCCGCCCAGCGTGTAGCGTAGTGCGCATGGACCGGAAGGATCGAAGGTGGCGGCAGGTCATCGGCCTGGTGTGGGGCATCGCGGTGGCCGTCCACGCGTGGGCGGAGGCGATCCACGCGCAGTCCGGCGAGCGCCTCAACGTGCCGGATGGCTTTGTGGTCGAGGTGTATGCCGAAGGGTTGGCTGGCCCCTGGGGCATGGCGTTCGGACCCGGGGGAGAACTGTACGTCGCGCTCTCCCAGGCGGGCCGGCTAGTGCGGCTCGCCGACGTCGACGGCGATGGTCGCGCCGAGCAGCCCGTGACGTTGATCGATGACCTCGATCGACCGAGCGCCGTCAGCTGGAACGGTGATCGGCTCTGGCTGGCGGAGATGGGCCGGGTGATCTCCCTGCACGATCCCGAGGCCGATTCCGCGGTCAAGTACACGATCGTCGTCGATTCGCTACCCACCGACGGGCCCGCGGGCCGCGCCTTGCTCATCGAGCCGGCAGGCCGCGCCTTCTACCTCTCACTCCCCGCGTCCTGCAACGTGTGTCGCGAGGACGACCCCCGCCGGGCGACGGTGATCCGCTTCGGCATCCGAGGCGGGGAGCAGGAGACATGGGCGCGGGGGTTGCGGTCCGCCGCCGGGTTAGCCTTCCAGCCCGAGACGGGCGAGCTGTGGGCGACGGATCTGGGGCGGCTCGGACTGGGCGACCGGTTGCCACCGGACGAACTAAACGTAATCCGCCACGGTCGCCACTACGGCTGGCCGTACTGCTACGGTCAGCGTGTCCCCAACCCGGAGTTCGGAAGCCCACAGCGCTGTGATGTCACAACGCCTCCCGTCCTGAGCTTCCCGGCGCAGTCGGCACCGGGTGGGATCGCCTTCTATACCGCTGACACGTTCCCCGCGGAATACCACGGCGACGCGTTCGTCGCGCTCAGCGGGTCGGCTGACGCCGACCCGGCGCTCTCCGGCTTCAAGGTCGTTCGCGTCCGGGTGGCCGCCGGGCGGCCCGTCGGATTCGAGGACTTCGTGACCGGCTGGCTGGCTAGGGATGGCCGCGCCTGGGGCCGGCCGGTCGTGACGCTGGTGGGTCCGGACGGTGCGCTATATGTTAGCGATGTAGGCAGTGGTCGTATCTGGAGGGTCTACTACCGAGGCGTGGGTGAGCGCTCGGTCGGTGGGGGGCGTTAACGGCCGGCTGCGGATTCGCCGCCCCGGCCGGAGAGTGAGGGATCGCGGTGCGGGATTTCACCCAGGTGGTTAGAGAGAACGCCGGCGAGTACAAGGGCATCTTCTGCAAGTTCGTAAGATGGGCGCCGATATTCGTAGCAACGCTCATGGTGCTCTCGCAGGATCCGCGTCTCCAGCAACGCCATCGCACGATGGTCAACGCCGCGCTTGCGTACTACGTCGGCACGAACGATGCCATGCCCGAGGAAGAATTCGGTCCCGCCGGCTACCTGGACGACAACCTGGTGAGCGCCTACGTGCTGGACCGGATCGCCCGGGATATCGGCTGGCGAGTGATTGAGGACGCTTGGACCGGCGAGGAGAGGGCCCGGGATGTGGCCCTCGAGACGCTCGATCGTGAGCATGAACTGTTGGGCCATCTGGGTCAGGAGGCACTTCAGAGGGCGGGTGTGCTGGACGAGGGTCGTAAGCGTTCCTCAGGCGACGTGCCTAAACCGTACGGGTTGGCCTGAGCCGGCTAGCTGTAAAGCTCAACATGAGAGAAGGTCATCATATGCAGTACTTTGCAGTCGCTGCCATCGGCATTGGCAACATGGGTTGGACAGAAGTCATACTCATCGCCATCCTCTTCATGCTCCTATTCGGTGCCCGCCGCTTACCGGAGATCGGTCAGTCGCTGGGAAAGGGCATCCGGGAATTTAAGAAGTCGCTCACCAGCCCGGATGAGGAGCCGCAGATCGGCTCCGGCGAGGGTGACGCTGCCCGCGTCGAGAAGAAGGAAGAGACGACCAGCTGAAGGTTGCCGCCACTCAACGCTCACGCCCCAGCTCGCCAGGGCTTGGGGACGCGTTGGGTGCTAGGCGCCCGCTATGGAAACCCGCACCCGATCGAGTGCGGGTTTCTTCCTAAGGTTCCCCGAAGCTTCCCACCACTGGCTTTGCCAGTCTTTCGAAATCGGCGTAGCGCAGGCGAACGGCCTCTGTATGGTTGCCGGCGTTGAAGACTATGTTCTCGTCCTCGGCCAGCCGCTCGTCGACGAACACGCGCTGCCCGTACAGGTTGCCCAACGGCGGCATGGCGCCGGGCTCGCAGTTCGGGTAGAGGCCGGAGAACTCCGACTCGGCCGCCAGCCGCAACTTGCCCGATCCCACGAGGTCCTCCAGCTGCTTGGCGTTCACGTGGTGCGAGGCGGCGAGTACGGCCATGATCGGCTCGTCTTTCTTCGTGAAGAAGATGACCGTCTTCGCCCATTCGTACCCAGAGATGTGGGAGACCGCCGCCTCCTCCGCTGCCGTGTAGGCCGTGGGGTGTTTGATCACCTCGTAGTCCACGCCCTCGTCCTTCAGCAGCTTCTCGACTTCCGGCGCGACTGACATTGTACTCCACCTCCAGTTGTCTGAAGATCACCCCCAATATCCGGCAGCCTGGGGCTGATAATCAAGGAGCGCAGCCGGTCGGGAATTCAGGAATCCATGATCAATAGAGTAATTGACTAACAGACTACTACAATTGAGAACCGCCGCCATTCTGATCTCGAGTATTCTATGGTTCAAGTAGTCAAGTAGTCATGGATTGCCGAATTCCCATAAGGGGGCCTTACTTCGCGAGCACGTCGAGAAAGGCGCTCAACCGATACGTATTGGCAACGTCCCTCGGCTCCAGCCAGCCACGGCGCGCCTGGTCGACCCCGAAGCTCATGTAGTCGAGCTCGGCCGTCCGGTGCGCGTCGGTGCTGATGACGATCTTGACGCCCGCCTCGCGGGCCATCTGCAGCTGGAAGTCGCGCAGGTCAAGGCGGTCAGGTTGGGCGTTGAGCTCCAGCATCAGGCCCTGCTGCGCTGCGACCTTTACCAGCTCCTCGACGTCAACGGGGTAGGGCTCGCGGCGATTGATCAAGCGGCCGGTGGGGTGGGCGAGGATGTTCACCTTCGGATGGGCCATTGCCTGCGTGATCCGCCTCGTCATCTCGGCGCGGTTCATGTTGAACTTCGAGTGCACGGCGATCACCACGAGATCCATCATCGCGAGAATGTCGTCGGGGAGGTCCAGCGTCCCGTCCTCCAAGATGTCGACCTCCGCCGACTTCAGAATCCGAATGTCGTCGTACTTGTCCTGCAGCTCATCGACCTCCGCGTATTGCCTGGCGAAGTCCTCCAGCTTGATGCCCGTCATCGCCAGCGAAGGGCTGTGGTCGGTGATCGCCATGTACTCGTAGCCGCGGGCCCGGCAGGCATCGATCATCTCCGCCACGCTGTGCTTCCCGTCGCTGTATTGAGTGTGCATCTGGAGATCGCCGCGGATCTCCTCGTGGGCGACAAGCTCTGGCAGCCTGCCGTCGCGTGCCGCCTCGAATTCGCCGCGGTCCTCCCGCAGTTCCGGCTGAATCCAGGGTAGGTCGATGGCGGCGTAGACCTCTTCCTCCGTTCTTCCACCCACAAGCTGCTCGCCCTCGAAGACACCATATTCGTTGATCTTTACACCGCGCTCGCGCCCGATCCCGCGGATCACGATGTTGTGAGCCTTCGAGCCGGTGAAGTACGCCATAGCCGCGCCGTAGCTCTCCCGAGGCACGAGCCGCAGGTCGACCTGAAGGCCGCCCTTCAAGCGAATCGAGCTTTTGGTCGGCCCTTTCGCCAGCACCTCCAGCACGTCGCGATAAGCGACGAAGTGATCCATGAGCGGTGAGTCGCCGGACGCCGTGGCCAGGATGTCGATGTCACCGACGGTCTCACAGCGGCGGCGGTAGCTGCCCGCCACCTCGAGATCGACGATGCCCCCGGCCCGCTTCAGATACTCGAGCAGCGGCCCAACATAGATGTCGGCGTCCGAAAGCTTAAAGCGGCCGCCTCGCGCCTTCAGCTCTTCGATCCCCTTAAGGATCCGTTTCTGCAGGGTCGCTCCAAACCCGGACAGCTCTTCGAGCGCCCCGCCACGCGCCGCCTCTTCCAGCTCTTCGACGCTGGTGATCTCCAGACCCTCCCAGAGCTGGCGGGCGCGCTTCGGGCCCAGGCCGGGGATGTGCATGATCTGCACGAGCGATGCGGGAACCTCTTGGCGCAGCTCGGTCAGGCGTCCGACCTCGCCGGTCTCGTACAGCTCGCGGATCTTCGCGGCCAGGTCCTTGCCGATGCCCGGAAGGTCCTCGAGTCGCGCCTCCTCGTCGGCCAGCAGCGACTCCAGCGGTTGCGAGAGCGTCTCGATGGTGCGGGCACCGTTTCGGTAGGCCCGGATGCGGAACGGGTTGGCGCCCTGGATCTCCAGCAGGTCGGCTATCTCTTCGAAGACCCGCGCGTAATCGATGTTCTCCACTTCAGCGGCCCCCTTGCGGGAGCATCTTCAGGAACTCGTCCTCCGAGAGGACGGTGACGCCGAGCTCCTTAGCCTTCTCGTACTTGCTTCCCGGGTCAACCCCGGCCACCACGTAGTCGGTCTTGGCGCTCACGCTGGACGATGTCCGGCCGCCCAGCGAGCGCACCAGATCTTGCGCGTCACCGCGTGACATCGATTCGAGGCCGCCGGTGAAGACGAAGGTCAGGCCGGCGAAGTCGGCGGCTGCCGCCGCCTCGGGCTCAACGAGTTTCACCCCTCGCTTTCTGAGCTCTTCGATGGTCTTACGCGTGCCGCGGCTCTCGAGGGAATCGGAGACCGCTTCCGCCACTATCGGGCCGATCCCCGGCACCGCCTCCAGCTGCTCCCGCTCGGCGGCCAGCAGCGCGTCCAACGAGCCGAAGTGCCGTGCCAGGTCCCGGGCCGTCTGCGTACCCACCTCGGGGATGCCGAGCGCATAGAGGAAGCGGTCGAGGGTTACCTCGATGGAGGTCCGGATCGCTTCGACCAGGTTCCTCGCTGAAAGGTCGGCAAACCCCTCCAGGGCGACGAGGTCCTCTTCTCTCAGGGTCAGGAGGTCTGCAACGCTGGACACGAGGTTCGCTTCGAGCAACTGTTCGACGGTACGTTCGCCGAGACCCTGGATATCGAGCGCCTGTCTCGAGGCGAAGTGCTGGATGCGGGCTTTGAGCTGTGCGGGACAGGCGAGTCCGTTCGTGCAGAAGTCCAGCGGGCCGTGGCTAACCACCGGAGCGCTGCAGGCAGGGCAAGTCTCCGGCATGCGAAATCGCGGGCGACGCTTCTTTCCGTGCTCGTCGATGCGTTCCAGCACCTGAGGGATAACGTCGCCGGCCCGCTGGATGCGCACCTTGTCGCCGACGCGGACGTCCTTGCGCTCTATTTCCTCGCGGTTGTGAAGCGATGCCCGGGAGACGGTGACGCCGCCGACATCGACCGGCCGCAGCATCGCCACGGGTGTCAACTTGCCCGTGCGCCCGACTTGCACAACAATGTCGAGGATTTCTGAAATCTCGCGTCGCGGCTCGAACTTGTAGGCGAAGGCCCAGCGCGGGTGATGCGCGGTAGCACCCAACCGCTCACGCGCGGCCAGGTCGTCTAGCTTGATGACTACACCGTCGATCTCGTAGGCCAGCTCGTCGCGCCGTCGCTCGAGCACGTGATGGAGCTCGACGGCTTCATCGATCTGCAGGCCCGTCTCCGTCTCTCCGCTGACTCGGAAGCCCCAATCGCGCAGCGCGTCGAGAACTGCCACCTGCGTGACCAACGTGTGGCCCTCGACGCTCATCACCTCGTAGGCGAAGAAGACGAGCGGGCGCGCCGCCGTCACGCTCGGGTCGAGCTGACGCATCGATCCGGCAGCGGCGTTTCGCGGGTTGGCGAAGACCGGCCTGTCTTCCTGGGTAAGGCGGGCGTTCAAGCGCTCGAACTCGTCGATCAGCATGACCGCTTCGCCGCGCAGCGCCAGGAGCGTCGGTACTTCTCGGTCCGTTTCTCTGAGCCGGAGTGGTAGCGAGCCGATCGTCCTGGCGTTCGGCGTCACGTCCTCGCCGACGCGGCCGTCGCCGCGGGTCGACGCCCGTGCCAGGCTGCCGTCCTCGTACACCAGCTCCAGCGACAGCCCGTCGAGTTTTGGTTCGGCGACGTACTCGACGCTGCCGTCGCCGAGCGCCGAGCGGACCCGTGTGTCGAAGCGGCGTGCGTCTTCCTCGTCGGCGCCCGAGTCGAGGCTGAGCATCGGGGCCAGGTGCTCGACCTCGCTGAAGCCCGGTCGAGGCTCGGCGCCTACCCGCTGGGTCGGGGAGTCGGGTGAGACGAGCTCGGGATACTCCTCCTCGAGCCCTTTCAGCTCCCGGTAGAGCTTGTCGTATTCGGCGTCGGAGATTTCCGGTCGGTCGAGGACGTGGTAGAGGTAGTCGTGATGTCGGATCGCGTCCCGCAGCTCCTCAGCCCGCCGGCGTGCCGCGGCTTGGCCACTTGCACCGGCCACGCTTTATGCCTCCACTCCTCTCTGGGCCTGTCCCTCGTCTTCCTCGTCGTCGCCCGGCGCTTCCCCGCCGCCCTCGGCGGCTGCGGCCTCCTCCGGCTCGGCCCGGCGTCCCTCGCGGACCGGCTTACCGAAGTCGCGCCAGCCACGCGCCCAGCGGGATAGTCGCGCCGCGGCGCGCCCGTAGATCGAGTCCGCCGGGAAGCCACCGTCGGCGTCCAGCTCGCCGGCCGCAATGCCCGCGAGGATCTCCCAGCCTTCCTCGAACAGCCTGATCGGCCAGATGTGGAACTGGCCCTCGCGGACCGCACCGATGACCTCGTCGTTGAGCACCAGGTTCGGCATGTTGCGGGCTGGGATGATCACTCCCTGTTTGCCGGTGAGGCCGCGGCGCTTGCAGGCCCGGAAGAATCCCTCGATCTTCGTAGAGACGCCGCCTATCGGTTGGATATCACCCTTCTGGTTGAGCGCCCCGGTGATGGCGATCCCCTGACGGAGCGGTGTCTCGGCGATCGATGAGATGAGCGTGTAGAGCTCCGCCGCCGACGCGCTGTCCCCTTCCACCTCCTCATACAACTGATCGAATGACAGGGTAGCGGACATGATGAGCGGGTGGTCTTGCGCGAAAAGGTCACCCAAGTAGCCGGAGAGAACGAGCACACCCTTGTTATGGATCGGGCCACCCAGGCGCACCTCGCGCTCGATGTCGACCACGCCGCTCGTACCCATAAATGGGCTCGCTTCTACCTTGATAGGCCGCGCGAACGCGTGGTCGCCTGCCGATAAAACGGCGAGGCCGTAGAGCTGCCCGACCTTCTCACCGGTCGGGTCGACGGTGAGCGTGTCTTCCTCGATGAGATTCAGCAGCTCGCGCTCCGGGCGGTTCACTCTCACCTCGCGTTCACGGATCGCCTGCCGTACGTCGTCAACCGTTACGACCATCCGACCTTCCGCTTTGGCGAAGAAACCTGACTCGCGGACGAGATCGCCGATGGCGCCGAACTGGGTCGACAGACGGTCCTGGTGCCCCGCGAGGCGCGACCCGAACTCGGCGACCCGGGCGACGGCCGAGGCGTCGAATGGCGGCAGCGACTCTTCCTCCCCACGGGCGGCGATGAACTCGCCGTACCCGCGCTCCGCCTCGACGTCCCTTTCCATGTAAGGGCTGAAATCCGCCTTTACCTTGAAGAGCTCGCGGAAATCCTCGTCGTGGGCGTACAGCAGTTGGTAGATGTACGGGTCGCCCAGCAGGATGACCCGGACCTTCAGCGGTACCGGCTGCGGTTTGAGTGTTGTCGTGGCGATTAGGCTCGTGTACTCGATGATCTCTTCCAGTCGTATCGACTGGGTGCGCAGAGCGTTCTTGAGCGCGACCCAGGCTATCGGCTGCCGCAGAACGTGGTCGGCCTCGAGGATCAGATAGCCGCCGTTGGCCTGGTGAATGGCGCCGGCCGTGATCTGAGCGAAGTCGGCAATCATGGTGCCGAACTCCACTCGGTGCTCGATTCGCCCGATCAAGTTGTGGTAGGTAGGGTTCTCCTCTTGGACCACCGGCGTACCAGTGCCCGGCTTGTGGCAGACGATGACGTTCACCCGATAGTTGGCCAGCGGGTCTTCGTCGGTGGGCGGACCTTCGGAACTCGACTCCGACTCGTCGCCGCCGTCGGCGAACTGACCGGCGTTCTCGACGATCGCCTTCGCCAGGCGATCCAGATACGCTGTCGCGTCCGGCACCCCCTCCCAACGGCCTTTCACCCCTTTCACACAGCTCTCTACTTCCGCCTCAGCCACCATCTGCTGCAGCTCGATGAGCAGGCGTCTAGCGTCTCGTTCCGTCTCCCGCACTTTCAGCTGGACGTCTGCGAATTTCTTCTCCATCTCGCGCCGCCGGCCGAGGATCTCCTCGCGCTGATCCTCGGACAGCGTCTGGAACTGCTTCTCGTCCAATGGCTCGTTGCCCAGCGCCGGGGCGACGACCCAACCGGTCGGCGTCTGGACGAGGGCGACGTACCGCTCGTTCTCGACCTCCTTCTGGAACGCCTCGATCAGCTGCCTCTGGATATTGCCGACGCGCTCGGCGATGGCGTCGCGCTCCTTGCGGACCTCCTCGGTCTGTAACGCTCTGGGAAGTGACCTCTGTAACTCTTCCAGCAGGCCCTCCACATCGGTACGCAGATCGGGTCCGCGACCGGCCGGAAGCGCCACAGCGCACGGCTCGCGCGGCTGGTCGAAGTTGTACACGTAGCACCAGTCGGAGGGCGTCGGCTCTTCCCGGGCCCGATCTTCGAGCAGCTGGCGGATGATCGTGGCGCGGCCTGAGCCGGGCAGCCCGATGGCGAAGATGTTGTAGCCTGGGTGATCGACCTCGAGGCCGAAGCGCACGGCGCGCATCGCCAGGTCCTGGCCTATCGCCTCGCGCAGCGGCTCCAGCTCTGCCGTCGTATTGAACTTCAGTGCGCTAGGGTCGCAGGCTCTGCGCAGCTGCTCGGGTTTCAGGGGGTTGGGTGTCGTGACAGTCACGCGGTTGTCCCTTCCGTTCACGCTTGCGGCCGCAGGTGCTCAACCCTTGAGCTTGCCCTCAGCGACGGCGCGTACGATGTCGGTGGTGGTTACGATGCCTTGTAGTTCGCCCTTGTCGATGACCAGGATCCGGCTGATCCCCAGGCCCAGCATGTGGTGGGCGGTCTTTTTTACCAGCGTGCTCGACGGTTGGCTCAGGACCTCGCGAGTCATCACGTCCGCCACCGTGTACTGATCTAGCAGGTCTAGGTCCCGCGACCGGGCGGCTCGCGCCCAATCCAGCGCCTCCTCAGACGGATCCCAGCTATCCTGAGAGCCGCTCCGCTTCCTACCCGAGGCCTCCGGCTCATCGAAGCCCGGCCGCAGCATTAGTTCCCCGTTTTCCTCCTGCAGGTCGAAGACGTCGGTCATCGAGATTACCCCGACGACCTGGCCGCCGGTCACCACCGGGGCGCCACTCACCTCCAACTCGGTGAACACCTCGAGTAGCTCCCGTAAGGTGAGATCGGGGGAGACCGAGACAACGTCAGAGTTCATCAGGTCCTTGAGCTTCAGCATCGAGGCGTTCTCCCGGCTGGTGGCTGGCGAGCGCGGCTCGTCTGCGTCGGATACTTCGCTTAGGTCACATAGTAACTCGGAACGATTAGCTTCGTCCATTCGGCCCGCCTGGCGGGCGCCTGACTCCTCAAGCTCCGGTTTGAGGGCCGCGGATCGATGCAGGCACTCGCCCCAAACGTGCTCCAAGTCCGGAGTCCCAAAAATAATACGGACTTTGGGCCGTGCCCGCATGAGCAGACGATGGCGTCCGGTGTTCGAGTTGCAGCGAGCCTTTGCCGATTCCGCACTCGCTGTCCTGCGAGGAATGGCAATCCCAGACAGCCTGTCTCTGAGGGGGTTCCTGACGCATGTGCAGCTTGCACAGGCACATGCATACTCTGGGCATAGGGACGAAGCGATTAGGGCGGCTCAAGAGGCGATCAGGCAGCGGCCCCTGTCGGAGGATGCCCGTGCCGGCCCCGACCGTATCTGGTATTTTGCCAGGCGTTGCTCGAGCGAGACGAGCAGCGATGACGATTCTTTGACCGTGACAGCGTAGTTTCACCTAGTCGTTTCTACGTCATGGTCGCGTCAGCGCCCGCGCCCGCGACTCAAACATCCTTCGCCCTTACCTGGGAGACCCATGACCCTGGCCCACGAACGCCTCGACGTCTATCAGCGCGCGCTCGCATTCACCGCTTGGGCCCACCAACTGCTCGACTCCCTTGCTCCCGGGCTCGCTGCACGATCGCAACTGGAGCGCGCATCTACCAGCATCCCGCTGAACTTGGCTGAGAGCAACGGTAAGCTCAGCGAAGGTGGTCGCGGGCGCTTTCTTCAAATCGCGCTAGGGTCGACTCTCGAGTGCTCGGCGACGCTCGATGTCCTTACAGCGAAGGGAGTGTTGGATGGAAAGCGAGTCGAGGAGGGTAAGGAGTTGCTTGAGAAAATTGCGGCGATGTTGATGGCGATGCTGAGGAAGCTTGGCAAGACTTTGTAGATTATTCGCGGGCGCGGGCGAGGGCGCGGGCGAGGGCGCGGGCGGGGGCGTGGACGGGAACGTGGGCGGGGGCGTGGGCGGGGGCGTGGGCGGGGACGGGGGCGGGGACGGGGGCGCTGGTGAGACGTACGCACCGTGATGCGCGGGTTAGTCTAGTCTGCTTGGGGTCGGACCTACGCGCTACTCACTGGATTCAAGCTTCAGTGCTGCCGAGTTGATGCAGTAGCGCTGACCTGTAGGCTGTGGGCCGTCGTCGAAGACGTGGCCTAGGTGCGCGTCGCAGACGGAGCAGAGCACCTCGGTCCGTCGCATCCCCAAAGTGTCGTCGGGCTCGGTGGTCACGACGTCGGCCGAGGTCGGCTGGTAGAAGCTCGGCCAGCCTGTTCCCGAGTCGTACTTAGCGTCCGACTCGAATAGCGCGTTCCCGCAGCACACACAGCGGTACACGCCGCTCTCCTTGCAGTCGTGGTATTCGCCGCTGAACGCTCGCTCCGTGCCCTTCTTACGCGTGATCCGGTACTGCTCGGGCGTCAGCGATACCCGCCACTCGGCGTCGCTCTTACGGACTTTCGGCTCAGACAAGACTCCCTAGCTCCCCTGTTCCTCTGCTTCCCGGATCGACAATCTAGAATCCCCAAACCACTTTAGACTTGCCAGCCTCTTGTAGTGCCCCGCCGCCAGACGGTAGCCGAGCAGTGTGGCCAGGATCGCGCCGAAGATCACGGGCTCGCGGATATCGGCCTTCACCAACCAGAGAAAGTGGAGGACGCCCAGCGCCGCGGCGGCATAGACCAGCCGGTGCAACCGATTCCAGCGCTTGCCGCCCAGCCGCTTGATCATCCCTTTGGTCGAGGTCGCAGCCAGCGGTGCGAGGATCAGCAGCGCGGTGAACCCCACGGTGATGTAGGGGCGCTCGCCGATGTCCTCGAGGATATACTCCCAGGCGAAGAACTGGTCGACCCCGATGTAGACCGCGAAGTGCACGGTGGCGTAGAAGAAAGCGTAGAGGCCGAGCATGCGCCGCAACTTGACCAACCAGCCGATGCCCGTGAGTCGGCGGACCGGCGTGACACTCAGCGTCAAGAGGAGGAAGGTCAGCGTCCACCACCCGGTGCGGTGTAGCATCTCCTCGATCGGGTTGCCGCCCAGACCGCCTGTGAACCCTTGCACAGCGATGCGTACGAGGGGGGCAAGGGCTAGCACAAAGACGGAAACGCGCACGCTCCGCTCGACCCAGCGCCGCGCCTTCCGACGTTCAATGTTCAAAGTTCGACGTTCAACGTTCAACGTTCGTCCTAGTAGTTGGTCCGCAGATCCATCCCCTCGTACAGATGGGCGACCTGCTCGGCGTAACCGTTGAACATGAGCGTCTCGCGCCGCCGAAACTCGCCCAGTCGCCGCTCGCGGGCCTGGCTCCAGCGGGGGTGGTCGACCTCGGGGTTCACGTTGGCGTAGAAGCCGTACTCGTTCGGGGCCTGCTGCGCCCAGCTGGTGCGCGGCATCTCGCGCGTGAACCGCAAGGACACGATCGACTTGATGCTCTTGAACCCGTACTTCCAGGGTACGACCAGCCGGATCGGCGCGCCGTTCTGGTTGGGCAGCTTCTCCCCGTAGAGCCCCACCGAGAGGAGGGTCAGCGGGTGCATCGCCTCGTCCATCCTCAGCCCCTCGACGTACGGCCAGTCGAGCACCGCCCGGCGCTGTCCCGGCATCTGCTCGGGATCGTGCAGCGTCCTGAATTCGACGAACCGCGCACGTGACGTCGGCTCGAGGTCGCTAATGAAATCACTCAGCGGGAAGCCTAACCACGGTATGACCATCGACCAGGCCTCGACACAGCGCAGACGGTAAATCCGCTCCTCCGCCGAGTAGCGCTTCAACAGGTCTTCGATATCGTAAACGCCCGGCTTGTTGCACTCGCCTTCCACCGTAACCGTCCAGGGACGCGTCCTCAGCGTGTGCGCGTTCTGCGCCGGGTCGTCCTTGCCGGTCCCGAACTCGTAGAAGTTGTTGTAGCCCGTAACGACGTCGTACGGCGTAAGCTCATCGTCCTGCATCGCCAAAGCCGACGCGCCGGCGTCGTTGCCGCAGGCGGCAAGTGGCGACACGGTGGCTGCCACGCCAAGACCGGCCCCGGCCGCCGCGGCCCGCCTGATGAACTGGCGGCGGTTGATATAGAGGCCCTCGTCGGTGACCTCCGACTCTCGTATGTCTCGGGGACGTCTGATAAGCACTTCGGCTCCCCTTTCCTACCTTTACCGGTCGATTCGACCGCTGTTGCGCGCGTTGCCTACGTGAAAACACCAGGGACCGCGGGTCGGTTCCCGTTCCGGCGGACCCGGGCCGGCTTGACAGGCGCTGAGCCACCGCCAACCTTACGCAACTTCGCTTACCAAGAAACACTTCTCAACAGGATCGAGCACGATGATACGATCGCGCGTTTCCTGCTGGCCGTTGGCCCTGCTGGTCTTCGCGATGGCACGGCCGGGCGGCCTAGCGGCGCAGTTCAACGATCCGCCGGCCCCGGCCGCCTACGCCCTGCAGGGCGTGACAGTGGTTCAGGCCGACGGTAGCACGCTCGCGGGGGTCACCCTGGTGGTCCGAGGCGACCGGATCGAGGCGATGGGCGCCGAGGTCCAGGTCCCGGCAGACGCCAAGCTGCTGGAGGGCGACACGCTCTATGTGTACCCGGGGATCTTCGACGCCCACGGTGAGGCCGACTACGAGTTCCCCGAGATCGAGGTCGATCGCAGCGGGATCGCCTCCTGGAACCCGCCGCGGCAAGTGCAGAGCTTCATGCCACACCGCCGCGTCGTCGACTATCTCACAGCCACCGGCGACGATCTGGCCGGCCAGAGGAAGGCCGGCGTCGTCGCTGCGGCGATCCATCCGGAAGGCAGGCTGATGCCCGGACGCGGCACGGTACTGGTCTTCCGCGCGGATGCCGATACGCCGGGCGGGCTAGTGGCCCAGCCCGAGCTCGGCCCGCTCATGACGTTTCAGGCGGCAGCGGGCGTCTACCCGTCGGTGCTCTTCTCGGTGATCGCCTTCTACCGCCAGATGTTCGAAGACGCCGGGCATCAGGCGGCACACGTGAGAGCCTTCAATCGAGACCCTGCCAGCCTGCCACCTCCGATCTGGGATGCCGATATGGAGATCGTCCGCTCGCTGATGGGTGGGAGCACACCCGCCTTCTTCGCTGTCGACTTCGGCCGCGACATCCAGCGTGTCCTGAAGCTCGCCGCGGAATATGACTTTCGGCCCATCATCGTCGGCGGGGAAGAAGCCTGGAAGGTCGCCGACGAGCTCGTGGCCGCCGACGTGCCCGTACTCGTCTCCCTCGACTTCCCGGAACCGGAGCGCTGGGAGCCGCGGAACGACAACGGGGACGAAGAGGAAGAGCTGGATGCGGCGACGCTGCGTGAGAAACAGCGCATCGAGGACGTCTACTCCAACGCCGGCCGTCTGGCCGCGGCGGGAGTTCGTTTCGCGCTGACCAGCGGCGGCGGCAAGGCCGACATTCTCGAGGGCGCCCGTAAGGCGATCGAGTACGGCCTCTCGGAGCAGGACGCGCTAAATGCGCTGACTGCGACGCCGGCGTCGCTCTTTGACCTCGATTACCTGGCGCGGGTTCGTGCGCGCGGCCCGGCGACCTTCGTTGTGACCGATGCGCCGATCTTCGATGAGGAGATGGAGATTCGTTATGTCTTCGTCGAGGGCGCGATGGAGAAGGGCAGAGAGGCGGGGGCGGCAGGTGAGGAGCCGGCCGTCGACATGACCGGCACCTGGGACGTCGATATCGATGCCGAAGGACAATCTATCGCGGCCAAGATGACGGTCACACAAGAGGGCGCTGGGTTCGAAGGGACGATGACGACCCCGTTCGGCGAAGCGGAGGTCCGGGACGGCCTCGTCTCCGGTAACGATGTGAGCTTCACGGTCGTCTTCGCGGTCGGCGGCGAGTCCATGGAAGTAGAAATGACGGGAACGGTGGAGGGCGACAGGGGATCGGGCAGCGGCGAATCGCCCGACGGCTCGTTCACCTGGACGGCAAAGCGGACCGGCGGTCCCGGAGAGGAGAACTGAACGATGAAGAAGCTAGGAAGGCTCATTTCAGTTATCGCTCTCGTTGCTGGCACGCTGGCATCGCCGGCCCGCGCACAGTGGGACGTACAGATTGAGCGAGGAGCCATCGACGTGCCGCGCGGCACGCTCGTGATCCAGAACCTTGACGCCGTTTGGACCGCTACGGGCGAAGTGCTCGAGAACGTCTCGATCGTGGTCCGCGATGGGATCATCCGCGGGATCGGCACCGACGTGTCGATACCGCGGGACGCCGAGCTGATCGACGGGACCGGACTGACCGCGATCCCTGGGATCATCGACGAGCACGCCCACACCGCTATGGATCGGGCCACCAACGAGGGCACGACGCCCGTGTCGGCTGAGGTGCGGGTGGTCGACGCCCTCGACCCCACGAGCTACGACATCTACCGCGCGCTCTCCGGCGGCGTCACGACTTCGCTCATCATGCACGGCAGCGCCAACCCGATCGGTGGACAGACCGCTGTCATCAAGATGCGCTGGGGCATGGACGACCCCGAACAGCTGCTGTTCGAGGGCGCGCCCTTGATGATCAAGTTCGCTCTGGGCGAAAACGTTACCGGGAAGAACTGGAGCCCCGAGGGCCGGGCCCGGTTCCCGCGCTCGCGCGCCGGTGTGGAATCGTTCTACGATCAGGTCTTCACTGCGGCGCTAGAGTACAAGCAGGCGTGGGACCAGTACAACGCCAATCGCCGCGCCTACCCGGTACCGCCGCGGCGCGACCTGCGGCTCGAGACCGTGGTCGGCGTGCTGGAGGGGCGAATCCTCGTGCGTTGCCACTCGTATCGCAGCGACGAGATCGTGATGCTGATGCGGGTCGCCGAGCGCTACGGCTTTAGGATCGACAACTTCACCCACGTGCTCGAGGGCTACAAGGTGGCCGACGAGCTGGCCGAGCACGGCGCGTCGGCCGGCACGTTCTCCGACTGGTGGGCATACAAACTGGAGGCCTACGACGCGATCCCGCACAACGCGGCGATCATGCATGAGCACGGTGTGCTCACCATGCTGAACTCGGATGGCCCGACGATCCAGCCGTTCATGGTCTACGAGTTCCACAAGCCGGTGAAGTACGGGGGCGTGTCGCGCGAAGATGCGCTACGCATGCTCACCCTCTACGCCGCCCAGTCGCTGCATATCGATGACAGGGTAGGCAGTATCGAGGTGGGCAAGGAGGCGGACATCGCCCTGCTGAACGGCGATCCGTTCAGCACCTACTCCCGGGTCGAGAAGACGATCATCGATGGTATCGTCTACTTCGACCTCTCGCGCGAGGCGGAGACGCGGGGCGCGCCGATCCGCGCGCTGCCGGTAGTGTCACCGCCGCCCGTGACGGCCGCACCGTCCGCGGCGATGGCCGCGTCGGCCGGGACCGACGGGTCGAACGGCTCGCAGGCTACGCTAGCGCTGGTCGGCGCGACTGTGCATCCCGTCTCGGGTCCCGAGATCGCCGACGCTGTAGTGATGATCGCTGACGACCGCATCAGCTACGTCGGACCGCGAGCCGGCGCCGATATTCCCGCCGCTGCCGAAGTCATCAACGTCGCTGGAAAGCACATCTATCCCGGGATGATCGACCCGATAACCCGGATCGGCATGATCGAGGTCGGCCAGGTCGCCGCGAGTCGCGACGACCAGGAAACGGGACGCTACAACCCTCACGTCAACGCTCTCTGGGGCGTGCACCCGCACAGCGTCGAGATCAACGTGACCCGCGCCAACGGGATCACCGCCGTGCTCAGCGTCCCGGGTAGCGGTGTCATCCAGGGTGCCGGTGCGGTGATTCAGCTGAGCGGCGACACGTCCGAGCGGATGGCGATCGCCGAGCGCGCCGCCCTGGTGATCGACATCCCGTCGCCGTCGGGCAAAGCGTGGGAGGATCCGAAGCTGGAGGGCGAGCGGCTGGAGGAACTCGTCGATCTCTTTGAGCGGGCGGTGGCCTACGCCGCTGCTCCCTCGCACAACGACGATCCGACGGCACCGTTCGACGGCAACGACCGGATGCGCGAGCGTGCCATGCTCGAGGCCATGGTCCCGGCGGTCACCGGCGAAATGCCCGTCTTCTTCGCGGCGGCCAGCGAGCGGGATATCAAGACGCTCTTCATGTTCCTCGACAAGTTCCCCGAGGTGGAACCAGTACTGTTAGGCGGCGACCAGGCGTTTCGCGTGGCGGACGAGATGGCGGAGCGAGGGATACCGGTCATCATCGCCTCGGCCTTGAGCCGCACCAGTGATCGTGCCGAACCCGTCAGCGCCAATTATGCGAACGCTGGTATCCTGCACGCCGCAGGCGTCAAGGTCGCGTTCGGCACGGGCGACTACGCCAATGTCCGCAACCTGCCGTACCACGCTGCGAAGGCGGTGGCGTTCGGCCTGCCGCAGGAGGTCGGTCTGCGCGCGGTGACGCTCAACACGGCAGAGATCCTCGGCCTGGGCTCGGAGATGGGCAGCATCGAGGTGGGCAAGCGCGCCGACCTGATCGTCACCGACGGCGACCCGCTGCAGATCGTCACTAACGTCGAACGGGCGTTCATCAACGGCGTCGAGGTCTCACTGGGGGACAACAAGCACACGCGCCTCTACGAGCGGTTCAAGGACCGGCACTGAGGTTACGCGGCTGTTCTCAGAAAAGCAGGCGGCCATCCTTCCGGATGGCCGCCTTGTTCCTACCTGCCCGCTGTACTACAGCTTTGACCCGGTAGGAACTCTACCTTCGCCCCCCGATCGGCCGCCTGCCGCCCGGCGGTCTCCGACCGCCGATGCCCGACGGCGTACAATCATCTATCGGTCCCATACCTCCGCCGCCGACCACGATAATCACTCCGCCCATGCCGCCGCTCCGGCCACTCGTGTCCACGGTTCCGCCTCGCCGGGTCAGACGATCCGGTCGGGGCACCCTGAGCGGCGTGAACCCGGACTCCATCAGGTGCACGGTCAGCCGCGGCCGCGGCACCACCGGCGTCAGCGGGTCCCTCGAGGTCGCCTCCGCCAGTACGTCGTCGTACTCGCTCAGGTCCAGAACCTCCTCCAACTCGCTCTCGCTCAGCTCTAGGGCTAGCTGCCAAGGTTCCGCCTCTCCGCCCGAGCTCTCTTCGCGAGGCTGCTCCGGCTCCGGCAGCCTGATTGCGCTAAATGATGTGTTACTTGGGCTACGTTTCAAGAAATTCAGGCGTCCGAATCCCAGCACCGCGGCGTGAACCAGAACTGATATGCCGAGGCCGACGGCGAGAACGCGGGCGTAAAGCGTATTGCGGGCGCGGCGTTCCATCTTCTTCCTCCCAACAACTGAGGTACTGCCGGCTTTGCCGGACTCCCCGATTGGTGAGCGCGCGTCCCTCCTCTATCTTCGCGACATCCGTTTGTTAGGTCAAGGAGAGGGATGGGATTCGGGGGATGGGAGTTGAAGATTCGGGTTCGGGGATTCTGGAAGTCCCTAGCTGCGTCTGGGACCCCCAGAATCCCGATGCTCGGACTACCTGCCTGTCTGAAGGCGACCTGCGATGGGAAGACGACCGCTCGGGCCTCTCCCCAAAACGCCTGCTTGTCCCGGGCCGCAGGCACCGGCGCCGCCCAGCGTCACGCTCACGTCGCCGCCGCCACCGCCGCTAGCCCGCTTGCCCTTTCCGCCGCTCCTCGAGGCCAATGTGGCTGTCGGCGTCAGGTGGATCGGAGTGAAATCCGAGTCGAGGCTTGCGGTGCTGATCCGTGGGCGCGGGACGACCGGTTGGGCAAGCGCGCTCGAGGTCGCCGCTGCTAGGACCGCCTCGTGCTCGCTCAGGCTGGGCACGGGCACGTCGACCGCAACGACGACGTACTCGGCGGCCAGCCACGAGCCACCGGCTGCGGCCTCGGCTGCGGCACTCTCCGACGCGCGCTCGGGCGGCTCGGGTATGCGCTCCGTGTCGACGATGTTTACGACCTGCAAGGGGCCCGCGCCCTCGATTTCCCAGGTCTTCAAGCTTCCTAGACCCAGCACCACGCCGTGCACAACGAGGGAGATTCCCAGTCCGGCGGCGAGGATCCGAGCATGGCGCGAGGCCAGCTGTTTGCGTCTGCTCATCCTTCCTCCTCTTGTAGCGAGTCGACTCCGAGCGAGTCGACGGCCCTCACTCCTGTCTCCCCCGGCCGGACGTCGGAAGGCCATTCCGTGTTGAGAGCTTATTTGCTCTGACAGGCATGAAACAAAGTCCGGCCGCCCCCGGTTCCTGGGCGGTCCCACGGCGGGGGCGGGTCGGGCCAGGTCTGACACCCTTCCAGGGCTGGCTCCGTACGGGACTGTGTGGGTGCTATTTCTTCAGGCGACTGAACCGTAAGGCAGACGTTCTCGACCAATGGATACCCTTCTCTCCGACCTGCGCTACGCCGTGCGCCGGCTGTCCCAGCGTCCGGGATTCGCCGCCATCGCGTTGCTGACCATGGCGCTGGGGATCGGAGCCAACAGCGCGATCTTCAGCATTGTCAACGCTGTCCTACTACGTCCGCTGCCGGTCGAGTCTCCCGATCGGCTGGTGGAGATCTATTCGCAGGAAGCAGACGATGACGTGCCGGTCACCCAGGCTTATCCCGATTACCTGGATATCCGGGCTCGAGACGACCTGTTCTCAGGGGTCACCGCCTACACGGCGGATTTCTTCAGCGTCAACCTGGGGACGCGCTCCGAGGTCATGTTCGGCGAGTCTGTGACGGGAGACTACTTCGACGTGCTCGGCGTGCCGGCAGCTGTTGGGCGAACGTTCATCTCCGGGGAAGACGACGCGGTGGGCGCGCCGCCGGTCGTCGTGATCAGTCATGGACTGTGGAAGCGACGCTTCGCCTCCGACCCGCGGGTGTTGGGGCAAACGTTGCGGATACGGGGCCGGCCGTTCGAAATCGTCGGCGTGTCGCCGCCGGAATTCAAGGGGCTCCTGATGGGCTTCTCGGCGGAGCTCTGGATCCCTCTCAGCGCGAACGCCTCATTCGCCGCGGCTGGCGCGATGCTCGATGACCGGGACTCGCGCTACCTGTTGATCAAGGGACGGCTGCGACCGGGGGTGACCGCCGAGCAGGCCCAGGCCGGACTCAACGTGCTGGCCGGCCAGCTGGCCGAGGCCTACCCGGATAGCAACGAGGGTCGGCGTTTCCCGGTCATCCCGACGAAAGATGTCAGGCTGCATCCGATGATCGATCGCGCGCTGGTTCCCGTGGCGGCGCTTCTGATGACCGTGGTCGGCCTGCTGCTGCTGATCGTTTGCACGAACCTAGCGAACCTGTTACTCGCCCGGGCCCTTGCCCGGCGCAAGGAGATCGCCATTCGGCTGGCGATGGGCGCGGGGCGCTGGCGCCTGGTACGGCAGTTGTTGACCGAGAGCGTGCTGTTGGGTTTGTTGGGCGGTGCCCTCGGCCTGGCCGTCGCCTGGTGGACGGCGAAGCTCCTGGTCAGCTTTCAGCCGCCGGTACTCTTCAAGCTATCGCTCGACATCGGGATCGACGGCCGGGTCCTGGTCTTCACCTTCTTCGTCTCTCTGGTTGCAGCGATGTTCTTCGGCCTGGCACCGGCCCTACAGGCCACCCGGCCGCAGCTCGTACAAGCGCTCAAGGATGAGCTGGACACCGTGGCGCAACGATTCCGCCGCTTCGGCCTGCGCGGCTCGCTCGTCATCGTCCAGGTGGCCGTCTCGCTGGTCCTGCTCGTCGGCGCCGGCCTGTTCCTGCGTAGCCTGATCGGAGCGCAGGCCATAGATCCGGGCTTCGAGCGCGAACGGGCGGCCATCCTGATGATCGCCCCCGAGCTGGCCGGCTACGACGAAACCCGAGCTGAGAATCTGCTCTTCGAGCTGCGTGATCGGGCCCGGACCGTCCCCGGCGTCGAGACTGTATCGCTTGCCAGTCACTTGCCACTCGGCGTGTCGGTCAACGCGACTGCTCTATATGTAGAAGGCGCCGAGACACGGCCGGACGACGCGCCCTCCATCGACATCACGGTCGTCAGTTCGGGTCATTTCGAAACCATGGGCATCCCGCTGCTCCGCGGGCGCGACTTCAACGACCGTGATGACGACTCGGCGACGCCCGTCGTCATCCTGAGTGAGGCCGCAGCCAGGCGATTCTGGCCTGGGGACAACCCTGTCGGCAAACGGCTGCGGCTCGGTGCTTCCGATGGGGAGCTTCGCGAGATTATTGCCGTTGCCCAGGACACTAAGGTGCGGACGCTTGGCGAGGAGCCCCGCCCTTATCTCTACCTGCCGTTCAGTCAGAACTACCGTCCCATCATGTCGCTGGTCGTGCGGACGAGCGGTGATCCACGGAGCATTCTCCCCGTACTGTTGCGCGAGTCGCTGCTCCTCGATGAGTCCTTGCCGATAATGGAGTCGAAGACGATGGAGCAGCACCTGGGCATCATGCTGTTCGCTCCGAGAATGGGCGGGATCCTGCTGGGCGTTTTCGGCGGATTGGCCGTCCTGCTGGCGACGATCGGCCTGTACGGCGTAGTCTCCTACGCGGCGGCGCAGCGTACGCGCGAGGTCGGGATCCGGGTCGCTCTGGGTGCTCGGCCGAGGGACGTTATTCGCCTCGTGACCGGGCAGGGGATGGCACTCGTGGGGATTGGCGCTGCCATCGGCCTGGCGTTAGGGTTCGCGGCGGCGCAACCGCTGGGCAGTTTTCTCTACGGGGTCAATGTGTCGGATCCGACAACGTTTCTTGGGGTAACGCTGCTTCTCGTCGGCGTTGCTTTCCTGGCGACCTTGGTGCCAGCCCTGCGCGCCGCCCGGCTCGACGCGATGGTCGCTCTGCGCCGCGAGTGAGCAGGTAGGGCTAAGCCCGCTTGCGGATCTCGGCGACTACCATGTCGCCCATATCCGATGTGGAGATGCCGCTCCGCGTGTCGGCCGATTTGATCTGACCACTGCCCAAGAGGTCGGCGACGGCGCCCTCGATCCGCGCAGCGCTCTTCTCCTCTCCCAGAAAGTCGAGCATCATGGATACGGCCGATATCATGCCTAGCGGGCAGGCAACGTTCTTGCCGGCATGCTTGGGCGCCGAGCCATGAATCGGCTCGAACATAGAAGTCTGACCCGGGTGTATGTTGCCGGACGCAGCGATCCCCATGCCGCCCTGGATCATCGCTCCGAGGTCGGTGATTATGTCGCCGAACATGTTGGTCGTGACGATGACATCGAACCACTCCGGGTTCTTGACCATCCACATGCAGCAGGCGTCCACGTAGGCGTGGTCGGTCTTGACTTCCGGGTAGTCTTTCGCGACGTGCGCTAGTGCGCGGTCCCAGATATCGTGTGGTCGGATGGCGTTGTCTTTGTCGACGAGTGTGACCTGCGGCACTCGACCGCCGTCGCCCCTGGCCGCAGCGCGCTTGCGGGCCACCTCGAAGGCGTAGCGGCAGGCGCGCTCACACCCCTTCCAGGTATACACTCCGTTGATCAACGCTACTTCGTCTGCCGTCCCCTTCTTCAGGTGGCCGCCGATCTGCGAATAGAGGCCTTCGGTGTTCTCGCGCACCACCACGAACTCTACGTCCTCAGGCTTCTTGTCCTTTATCGGGCAGAGGTGTTCGGAGTAGAGCTTGATCGGGCGGAGGTTGATGTACATGTCGAGGCCGAAGCGGAGACCGAGAATCACCGAGCGCTCAACCAGCCCCGGCTCGACGTCGGGGTGGCCGATCGCGCCCAGCAGGACGGCGTCGAGGGTGCGCCACTCGTCGATCACGCTGTCGGGCACCAGCTCTCTCGTCTTCAGGTAGTGCTCCCCGCTGTAGGGGTAGTCCACCAGCTCGTACCTGAACCCGTCGAGCTCCGCGGCAACCGCCAGGACCTTCAGACCCTCGTGGGCCACCTCGGGCCCGATGCCGTCACCAGGGATCGATCCGATCTTGTATGTCATGCGTTCTCCAGCCTGCTGTGGCCTCAACATTGGTGAGAGGATCGTAAAGTAGCCCTGTCTCTGAGGTTATCAAGCGAGCCCGATTCCCAACCGGCGCTCGGATAGCCACCACGGCCGCGGCGCGCTACATTTCCGCCGTCCAACATAAAGCCCTAGCCTCTCGAGGTGCCTGCACCCAGCTCACGGAGGATACCATGTGCCGCCGGGACGTATTGATTGTCGCCCTGGGGCTGGTAGCCGCGGCCCTGCCGTCGCTGGCCCGCGCCCAGCAGAACGATGAAGAGTACGGCGAGCGGATTCGGGAATACACCACCGATCCGCGTTTTCTCAACGAGCTAGTTGATCACCTGCCCAGCTCGGCGACGGTGCCGTCGCCGCTCGAGTACCTGGGCGAGGTGATCGGCGCGCCGAATATTCTCCACAATACACAGGAGATCTACGGGTATATGCGGGCGCTGGCGGCGGCGTCACCGCGCGTCCAGCTCCGGCACATGGGTACGACCGAGGAAGGCCGTGACATGATCGAGGTCATAGTCGCCGACGAGGCGACGATCCTCGACCTGGAACGCTACCGGGGGTATCTGAATCGGCTGTCCGACCCGCGTACGCTGTCCGAGGAGGAAGCGCACGAGATCATGGGGCAGGCGAAGCCGGTCTACTATGTGGGCGGAGGTCTGCACTCGGGTGAGACGGGAGCGCCCGAGATGTTGATGGAGTTGGCCTATCGGCTTGCCGTAGAGGAAACGCCATTTGTGAGCGCGATCCGGGAAAACGTAATCACGGTGATCGTGCCGGTGCTCGAGCCGGACGGCCGCGATCGCATGGTGGATTCTTACAACTACGCGAAGGCGAACCGCGGTGTCGGGCCGGGGCTCCCGTACTGGGGCAAGTACGTCGCCCACGACAACAACCGAGATGGATACGGGCTCGCCCTGGCGCTGACCCGCAACGTGCTCGGCGGCTTTAAGTATTGGAAGCCGACCGTCATGCACGACCTGCACGAGTCGGCCAACTACCTCTACGTCTCGACCGGGATGGGGCCCTACAACGCCGAGCTCGACGCCCTGACGATCGATGAGTGGCACAATTTGGCTCACGAGGAAGTTACCCAGCTGACCAAGCGTGGCATGCCGGGCGTCTGGACGCACGCCTTCTACACCGGTTGGGCGGCCAACTATCTGTTCTGGATCGCCAACACCCGCAACAGCATCGGCCGCTTCTACGAGACCCTGGGGAACAGGGGCGCAGACACGGTGGAGCGCACGCTCCGCCCCTCCTCGACCGCTAGGCGGTGGTACCGGCCGAACCCGCCGCTCCAGGAAGTCATGTGGTCGATGCGCAACAACACGAATTACATGCAGAGCGGGGTCCTTGTTGCCCTGAAATATGTGGCCGATAGTGGCGACGAATTCCTGGACAACTTCTACCTGCGCGGTAGTAGGGCGATCGAGCGCGCTGCGACCGAGGCCCCGTATGCTTGGGTTATCCCTCGCGACCAGCGACGCCCACTTGCCACCGAGCATCTCATCGACCTGCTCATGACACAGGGTCTCGAGATCCATATCGCGGACGAGGACTTGACCTGGTCTGCCGGTGAACCGGACGGGGGGACGGAAGGGTCGGCGCCAGAGGGCTCCTATATAGTCCGGCTCGATCAACCCTACCGCACGCTCGCACTCGTGCTGCTCGGTGTGCAGCAGTTCCCGCGCGACGAGGACCCGCCGTACGACGATACCGGCTGGACGCTGCCTTACCTGCACCAAGTGGATGCGTATCGGGTCGATGACCCGGCCATCCTCTCCGCGAGGATGACGCTGGCCGGCGAACCTCTGGGCGCGGACGGCGAGCTCGAGGGTAGGGGGCGTAGCTTCTACCTGGTCAACAACACTACCGACAACAACTTTGCCCTCTTCCGCTTTAGGCTAGGTGATGTGCGGATGTCGGCGGCGGAGTCGGAGTTCGAAGCGGGCGGCCGTGACTACGCCGCCGGAAGCTTCGTGATCCCCAGGGAGGGGAACCCGGAAGATCTGCCCGATCGTCTCGAGTCGGCTGCCCGTGACCTGGGTCTCAGCGTGCATGGCGTTCGCGGTGAGCCGGACGTGGCGACCCACGAGGTCGAACTGCCGCGCGTCGCGTTGGTCCATACCTGGGTATCGACGCCGCAGGATGCCGGGTGGTGGCGGTTCGCCTTCGAGCGGATCGGGATTCCCTACACTTACCTATCGGAGCAGGACCTGGCCACGCTCGATCCGGCGAGCCTTGACGTGATCATCATGCCGCGGGCCAGGGCGAACCCGCAGACGTTGGTTGCGGGCAGGAGTGAGGCCGGCGATCCGATTCCTTGGATGCGAAGCGAGGAGTATTCGAGCATCGGGATAATCGATGAGACAGATGACGTGCGACGCGGCATGGGCTACGATGGATTGAAGAACCTCAAGGCCTTTATCGACGCAGGTGGCGTGTTCATCACCGAAGGTACAACCGCAGCGTTCCCGATCGATATGGCGATCACCCGACGGGTCAGCATCCGGCGGACCAGCGAGTTGCTGGCCCGTGGCACGGTTCTCAAGGCGGTGGTGAAGGACGAGTCGAGCCCGATCGCCTATGGGTACGCGAACGAACTGGCCGTGTATTTCAGCCAGGCGCCCGTGTTCAGCGTCAGCGCTGACCTTACCAGCCCCTTCATGCCCGATTGGCTCAAGGATGAGATATGGGAGAAAGAGGTCCCCCGCGTCGTATTGAGCTTCGCCGAGGAAGGCGTTCTGATGAGTGGAATGCTCCGTGGGGAGCGGGAGATCGCCGGAACACCGGCGGTTATTGACGTGCCGGTCGGCGACGGACACGTGGTGTTGTTCGCCAACCGACCGTTCTGGCGCTGGCAGACGCATGGCAGCCATGCCCTCGTTTTCAACACGATCCTCCATTGGAATGACCTGCGAGCCGGCTGGCCGGCTCGGCCGCGGCCGGAAGAAACGTCAGCCACGGACGCGGAGGTGCAATGAACATGTTCCAAGTCCCGCATCCCGGCCGGCCCGGCCCGGCCGGTGTGCGGTTGGGCCCTGAGTGGACCTCGGCCCACGACCTGGTCAATCTCTACCTCGGAATCGCCCTGCTCGCCGATAACGACCTGGACCCCGAGGAGCAACGCACCTTCATGCGCAAGTTCGGGCAGTGGATGCCGAACGTCGCGTTGGAGGAATTCGAGAAGATCTGGGGCCACGTCATGGCACTGCATCGCTCGCTCGAATCGACCGAACGTCGCTACGGGCTCTACCTGCAGTCCACGATCAACGTCTTTCACTCGTTCGGCGGCAACAAGGACAAATTGCGCTCGATCATCCGTGACCTGGTGGACATAGCCGGCGCCGACAAGAAGCTGCACGAGAACGAGATTACCATGATCAAGGCGGCGGCGGTCACCTTCGGGCTCAGCGCGGACCTTCGGGTCAACGTCAAAACCGGGCGGATCGAGCTTGTCCTCAAGGACGCGAACTGAAGACGGAGGCCAGAGAGATGAATCGCTCCAACTCAGACCGCCGGTGCTCGTGGATCGGGATCGCCGCGGCTGGCCTGGCTTTCTGGGTCGTCGCCTGCGCCGGCGACCCGCGAGTCGAGCCTGCTGATCTGCTGCTGCTGAACGGGCGCGTCTACACGTTCAGTTGGGGCGACCCGGCGCTCGACGGAACGCCGGCGCCTGACGCGCCGCTCGATGCCGAGGGCTGGCATCCCGACGCCGAGGCGGTCGCCGTCCGCGACGGCAGGATCGTCTTCGTCGGTGACAATGAGGGAGCCGGTGCCTACCGCGGAACTGATACCGAGGTGCTCGACCTGAACGGCTCGACTGTGCTGCCCGGCTTGGTCGACTCACACGTCCATATCGCGGGCTTGGGAGCCAATCTCGAGCGCGTCGACATGATGGGTGTCAGTTCGGCGGAGCTGGCGATCGAGCAGGTCGCTGCTGCCGCCGTTGACGTCCCGCTGGGGGAGTGGATCATCGGATGGGGTTGGGACGAAGGAGCGTGGGCGAACGACTATCCGGATAACCGGCTGCTCAGCGAGCGGGTGCCGAACCACCCCGTAATGCTGCGGGGGCTTCACGGGTTCGCGGTCTGGGGGAACAAGCTGGCCTTCGAGCTCGCCGGCATCACGGCAGAGACCCGAGCGCCTACCGGCGGCGAGATACTGAAGGACGCTGAAGGGGAGCCCACCGGCATTCTCGTAAACAACGCGACCCGGCTCCTCGAGGCTGCACTTCCGGAGCTGACACAGGAGCAGCTGGAATCGCGCGTCCTTGCCGGGTTGGAGGCGATGGCGGTCTCGGGCTACGTGGCGGTGCATGAAGCAGGCGCTGGTGCGGAGCTAATGGCGGCCTTCGAGAACCTCGAGGCAATGGAGCTACTCCCGATCCGCGTCTACGCGATGCTGGCAGGTAGAGACGAGCCGCTGCTGCGCGAGTGGCTCGAGCGCGGTCCCGACCGCGACACCGAGAGCATGCTCATCACCCGCTCCGTCAAAGCCTTCTACGATGGCGCTCTCGGTTCGCGAGGAGCGGAAATGCTCGAGGACTACTCGGACACGCCCGGACATCGCGGCGTGGGCGGTGATCAATACGGCTTCGACGAGGAACTCTTCGCCGAGATGATGGGTGCCGGCTTCCAGATCTGCATACACGCCATCGGTGATGGCGGGAACCGTGCGTCGCTCGACTTCATCGAATCGGTTTACGAGGTCCACCCGGAGGCGCGGGACTTCCGCCACCGCATCGAGCACGCACAGGTCGTTCATCCGGACGACTTCGCGCGCTTCGCGTCCCTGAGCCTCATCGCGTCGATGGAACCGCCGCACGCGGTTGAGGATAAGACCTGGGCCGAGGATCGAGTCGGACCACAGCGGATCAGAGGTGCCTACGCTTGGCGCACGATGCGCCGAACCGGCGTTCCGCTGACCTTCAACTCCGATCTGCCGGGCTCCGATCACGACATCTTCTATGGCCTGCATTCTGCCATCACGCGCCGCGATCGAGATCTGCAGCCGCAGGCCGGTTGGTATCCCGAGGAGACGGTGACCGCGGAGGAGGCGCTGCGAGCCTATACGGTATGGGCGGCGGCCAGCGCCTTCCTGGAAGACGAGACCGGTGTTCTGGAGCCGGGCAAGTGGGCGGACATCACGGTGATTGACATCGATCCGCTGGTCGTCGGGAGCACGAGACCCGGCGAACTGCTGGATGGGTCCGTCGAGATGACTATTGTAAACGGAAGAATCGTTTACTCCAGTGGCAGTGCTGTGCACACCGAATGAAGAGGTCGCACCGAGACAGCGAGTATCTGTGCGTGCAGCCTCTCCGCTAGTTCGGACGCGGAGCGGATTGCCGGGGCTGCTCTTGATAGGGGGACACATGGAAGGTGAATGGAGCTACGCCCACGATCTGGTCAACATGTACCTCGGGATCGCCTACTTGGCGGACCAGAAGCTCGATCCCGAAGAGGAGCGAACCTTCCTGGTCAAGTTCAAGGAGTGGATGCCCCATTTGTCCGTCGATCAGTTCGTCGAGATCTGGGGCGAGGTCAAGGAGCTGTACGATACGCTCGGCACGGATGAGAATCGCTATGCTCTTTACCTGCAATCCACCCTCAACGTCGCGCGCCTGCTCGAGGACAGTCGGGATCAGCTGAAGTGCATCATCCAGGACTTGGTTGACATCGCGGCTGCCGATGGCGTGCTGGACGACAGGGAGGCGACGATGATCAAGGCTTCCGCCATTGCCTACGGGCTGAACATCGAACTGTCGTTCGATGAGGATGCGAACCGGGTACGCCTGACCTTCGGCGATTGAGAAGCGGGTGCCGTGGGCTTCACGCGTCCCACGGCACCGGTCGAACCTTCTGCTATATCTTCTTTGTCTTGGGCTTCTTTTTCTTCTTGCCGTCCTCTTCTTCGTCGGCCCCCTCCGCTTGTTCGAGAATCATCCGCAGGATCGTTTCTGGGTCTAGTTCACCGGGATCGTTACCCGTCTCGATTGTCTTGGCGATGCGAGGGTTACTCAGATCGACGGCCGGCAAATAGTTGTGAAGGATGCGCGAAAACTGCTCCTGTGTGACCGTACCGTCCATGATCCAGTGATCGGCGTATACCACGATCTCGCCGTCCGACTCATCCCAGCCGAACTTCGCCAGCCGCAGTCGGTAGTTGAGTCCGCCGAGCACCTCGAGCACCGCCTTCAGGTGCTTGTGGTCGGCCTTACAGTACTGATAGTTGACCGTCCGGAACTGCAAGAACTGGCCTTCCAGCTCGAGTAAGATCATGAACTGGTAGTGCCCCGCTATGCCCTTCGCCCCCGTCATCAGCGCATCCCGAGTCGGGTCGCGGAAGAAGCGCATCCCTTCCGCTTCGACCAACTTCTCCAGCTTAGCGAGCGTCAGAGCCATCTTCGTATCCTCTCTTATCAGGCCAGATTGATGACCAGCGTGTCTGCCTGCAGCTCCCGCTCAGCCACTCCGGCAAAGCGGTGGGCCTCGTCTTCATCCGTCGTGCTTAGGACCTTCAAGTAGATCTTCGTGACGCCCTTCAGCTCGCCCTGCGCATCCGCTACGCTGAGCTGTTCCTCGATGCGGTTGCGCAGAATTGTGGACAGGTGCCGGACGCCGAAGCGTGGCTGCCACTGCGAGCTGAGGTAGGGGACGATATCTGTATCCCACGCCAGCTCGTATGCCATCTCTTCCGCTCTCTGGCGCAGTCTGTCCAGCTGGATCTCGATGATCTTCTTCACCGCATCGACCTTCAGGCCCTGGAAGCTGAACCAGTGGCTGATCCGGCCGAGGAACTCTTCGCCGAGGCCCAGGGCTCGCAGCTCGGCCTTCAACGCTTCCATCTCGACATGCGGCGAGGTGGTTGGCGGCGCGCCAGAGCGGTCGAAGCCGACTCGGCTAGTATCGTAAACGCAACCGGCGTTCGTCGTGAAGATGATGAAGGTGCGGCGGAAATCGAGGAAATTTCCGTCGTTATCCTCGACGTTGCCATTGTCTATGATTTGCAACAGCACCTTACCCACGCCTGGGTGCGCCTTCTCGATCTCGTCGAACAGCACGATCGATTCGGGCTTGTCACGCACCCTCGAGAGTAGACCACCCTTTCCGCGCACGTAGCCGACGTACCCAGGCGGTACGCCGAGCAGGATATGCAGAGCCGGACCCGGGTCATGCACACCCTGCAACGTGTTGCAGTCGATTCGCACCAGCGACTCCCTGCCGCCACCGAGGATCTTGCTGAGCAGCACGGCCGTCTCGGTCTTTCCCACCCCGGTCGGGCCCGCGAAGAAGAACACGCCGCGCGGCCGGGATTTCTTGACCCAGGCGCCCAGCCCGGCGACGAAGGCCCGGGCGATGCCGCGCAGCGTTTCGTCCTGTCCGATGATCTTGGCGCGCAGCCTCTCGAACAGCTCCGCCTCATCGATCTTCTCGGATCGCACGATGCTGTGGCCGATGATGTCTTCCAGCGCAGTCCAGAGTGCCTCCTCGCCGACCTCCTCAACCGGCGGCTCCGCCGTCGCGCAGTAGGCACACGCCTCGTCGAGAAGTTGGATCGACTTGTCCGGCTGGAAACGTCCTGGGATATACTCCTCTGTCAGCTGGACCGTCCGCTCGAGCGTCTCATCCGGTATATGCAGCGGGCTGTAGTACTCGAGCATCGGGGGACGACGGGCGTGCAGGATCCTGATCGTCACTTCCGCCGAGGGCGGCTCGATCTTGATTATGCTGAAGCGCCGGGCCAGTGCCGTGTCGCGCTCGATGAAGAAGCGGTATTCCGACGTCGTCGTGCATCCGATGCAGGCGAATTCGCCGCGTGCCAGCGCTGCCTTGAAACTTTCATTCGCCTCGGTGAACGGGCTCCGCTCGTGCATGCTGCTCTGGAGCAGTGCGTGGATCTCGTCTACGAACAGCACGACCTTGGGATGCTCCTGCAAGATCCCCAGCAGCTTCTTGATCCGCTTGTCGTATTCCCCGACTACACCGGCCCCGGCCCTCAGAAACGCTGGCGACAGCTCGAAGACATCCAGGTCCCTGAGTCTTGGCGGGATCGACTCATCTCCCCGGAATAGGCGGCGAGCAAACTCGTAGACCAGCGCCGATTTGCCCGTCCCGGCGTGCCCGATCACCATGGCGTTCCGGCGCCGCATCTTGCTCAACGTCCGAATCAGCGAGCGTAGCGGCTTCTCCATCTCCACCATGCCGCGCGACGGAAGCTCGGTCGCCGTAAGCATGCGCCCAAACTGGCTGAGGTCATCGATCACCGACTCGCGTTCCGGCGAGTTGCGCCAGTCGGAACCGCTGATACGCGACCCGCCGAGCGCGACCATTATCGCCTCAATCTCTTTCTCGCTCATGCCCCGCGACATCAAGTACTCATGGCAGATGTCGCTCTCGAACAGCGCCGTGAAGAGTTCCTCCACCGTTATGGTGTCCGGGTCGTCCAGCAAGTCGTCGAGAATCGGCTGCAAGGGCTCGGCCACGTCGACTTCCTTCGGCGTGCGCTTGCGCGTCTCCTGCGGCATCTCGAGATACGATCCCAACTGCGGGAACCTCTCGTTTATCGCCGTGCTGTGGTACAGCGCTGCCAGCAGCGTCCCCAGGTCCAGCTCGCCGCCCTTGGGGATAGCCCGCTTTGCCAGGTCGACCGCCGTCTGCGACTCCGGATCGAAGTTCATGCCCACTTCTCCTGCTGCTCCTGGAGAGCTAGACTAAACCCCTCGGCCAGAAGCTCGGCCCTTGGCGTGTTGACTGGGATCTCCTCCGCTGCGGTAGGCTTCTCTGCCACGTTCAGGAAAGCCGCCCAATTCGCTAGGCCGGCAGCTAGAACGGAATAGTTATCCTTAGCGAATTGGGGATTCGTGATTACCGCTTTCTCATAGGCGTAAGAAAGACCCTGCGTCTCTCGTTCCCGCTTCATACAGAAACCTCCTGTCATCAGGGCGGGTAGGGCAGCCGTGAGCATCGGTTGGGTTAGGGTTCCTACAATAGTAGGAAACCGCTCACCAAAACAGACTCCGCTGCCCAGCCGCCGGTTCGGCGCCGGCGCTAGTTGTGACCTTTCTCCCGGGACACCGGAAAGGCGCTGAGATGAACGAGCCCGCATGTGTCTGTCAGCTCTCCGCCCATCACGCTCTTCGAGAGTACCCGATATTCACCACGTCCCACTGTGGGCGCTCTAGTTCGTGTCGCCCGCCTCGCCTTCTCCACGAAAGACTCGCTAGCATTGTGCGCCACGCGGACACTCCGGGTTGGGCCGGCCGTAAGAGCGTCCATGACGTAACCTCTCACGAGCTGCTTATGCAGCCGGGCGTAGAGGCGATGACCACCTATCATGTCGAGCCCCAGCGGCTTGTCTCCCAGGAAGGCGACCAGACCGACCTGATCGTCCACCCACGGGAAGTGCTTCGTCCACTTGTCCAGGTCGCGCGCCCTGAGCTCGTACAGATCGTCCAAGGCACCGGTGGGCGAGCGACCGCCCGACCTCTTCAGGCTATCCGCTATCTCGCTCCATACGGCTCCTTGTGCACGGGCTAGCATCGCAGGGCCGGCGGCTATCATTGCCTCGGTACACGCCACCTCAGCCTCCCTCGCGTGGCGGCGTACCTTCGACGGCGAGTGGTCGCCTTTGTGTGCGAAGCGCCCGCTGGTAAAGCGCCAGCGCCCCTGCTCCATGCAGGAGACAGGTATTGAGGTCGTCGCGTGCGCTGGGAGGATCAATGTGCGGCTGACCGTCCGATTCTGTTTCGCTCCCAGCAGCTGCTCTCCGTCCAGGACGAGGACGTCCTTATCCCCCCTGTTCTCCACCGCTATCTCGGGCACACTCCCCGTGCCTACCTCTGCCACCTGAACGGTCCCTGCTTCCAGGGCGTCAGCCAGTAAGCGATAGGGCAAGTGCCGCGGCTGTCGGTCGATGACAGGGAAGAGGGTAAGCCACTGGTACCGCTGAGCCGAGCCCAGGGCTATCTGCCCCCACTCGGGGTCCGGCGTCGTGCCCCAGGCCCAACCACCCATGTAAGTCGTCTTGTCCGGCATCTTCTTCACCTTTTGCGTAGGTTGACGGTGTCAAGTTGACATCGTCAACATAGCGACGTATATTGACGCTGTCAACCCCCGGGAGGAGGAGGTGGATTTGGGTAGCGAGAAGAGGGAGGCACCCGACCTGAGAACCCGGTTCATCGACGCTGCTCACTCGATCCTGCGCGAGGAGGACCCGTCCTACAAGCTGGAGCTGCGCAAGATCGCCCAGCGGGCCGAGGTCAGCCGGACGGCACCGTATCTGGTGTTCGGAAAAGAGCGGGAGGGTGGGGGACTGGTAGCGCTGCAGGCGGCTGTGGCGGCCGACGGCTTCCGGAAGCTGGCGGGGTCGCTGCGGAAGGCTGGGGACAAGGCGGTCGAGGCCGAAAAAGGGTTCCGCGCGATGGTGGCGGCCTACCTGTGTTTCGCGGCGGCGAACCCGCGGCTCTACCGTCTGATGTTCGGCGCCGAGCTGGCCGGCAAACTCGATCTAGAGGGTCTGGGGGAAGAGCGGCTGGAGGCGCGGCGGGTCGTCGAGTCTGCGATTAGGCGCTGCCAGGCCGGCGGGGTGGTGAAGTCTGGCGCGGCGGCGGATATCGCGGTGAGTGCCTGGGCGACTCTGCACGGCTACGCGATCCTGATGCTGGACGATCAGCTCGACCCGGTTTCGGCGGTGGGCGATCCCGAGCAAGTGGCGAGGATGGCGGCCGATCACCTCCTCGATGGACTGAGGCCGGGCCAACGGATCTAGTCCTTGGTTGTGTTGCGTCAGGTTGGCCGATGTCGCATTCTGAACCCGGGAGAAAGACCGCTGAGTATGGTCCCAGCCGTAATCTACCTGTCTCCGTGATAGTCCAGGATGATCCGCGCACATCGGTTTCCTACACGTACCACGCTTCGGCCATCGATGCGTTAACGGAGCGCTGAGCCAATGGATGATGGCTTTCGCCGCGCCTTCCCCGGGCGGCATGTAGTACTTCCCGTGGTTCACGTCGAGAGCGAACATCAGGCGCGGCGCAACGCCGACCTCGCGCGCCAAGCGGGCGCCGACGGAGTCTTCTTGATCAACCACTTCTCCGACTACGAGGATTTGCTCGCCATCCACCGCAGGATCCATGGGGACCATCCCGACTGGTGGATTGGGGTCAACTGTCTCGACCTCGATCCCCCTGAGACTTTTGAGGTGGTCACCGAGACTGTGGCCGGCATCTGGGTGGACAACGCCGGTATCGACGAGCGCGAGCGCGAGCAACCGCTGGTGGAGGAGGCTGCCGCTGCCCGCGAGCGCAGCGGCTGGAAGGGCCTTTACTTCGGCGGTGTGGCTTTCAAGTACCAGCGCCCCGTCGATGACCTGACGCGGGCGGTGCGGCTCGCCGTGCGGCATATGGACGTGGTGACCACCAGCGGTCCGGGCACAGGCATCGCGGCAGCGCGTGAGAAGATAGTGGCCATGAAGGAGGCGGTGGGCGGCTTCCCGCTGGCCATCGCCAGCGGGATCACGGCCGAGAACGTCGGCGACTATCTCGACGTCGCCGACTGTTTCCTCGTGGCCACCGGGATCAGCAGCAGCTTCACCGAGTTGGATCCGGTCAAGGTCCGCTCGCTGATCGAGCAGGTGGGGGCATACGCGGGGCGGTGAAGGCGGAAACGGCAGAGGGCAGGAATTCAAACAAGTGAGGCCGAATATGCAGGCATGGTTTCGTCGGGCCGAGACTTGTGAAGAAACACCTGGGGAAACTCAGCTGACGACGGACGCAAGCCGCGAGGAAGTCCGCAAGTGGCTCGCAGGGCAGGTCGACGAGTACAAGAAGAAGAAGTACCCGCGCTACAAACGCTATGCGGAGGTGCTGGGAGAGGTTCTGCGGCTGGCAAGGAAGGATTTGGCGCCGCTAGCGATCGTGCAGACCCGGGAGAAGGCGATCGCCAGTTTCGCCGAGAAGGCCCTGCGCAAGATGCATAAGCACTCCGACCCAGTTCACCAGCTGACGGACCTATGCGGTGCTCGGGTGATTACGCGTACCCGCTCAGAGGTCGACGCGTACTGCGAATACATCAAGAGCCATTTCGAGATCGATTGGGACAACAGCCTCGACACCAGTCAGCGCCTCACCCCCTCCGAGTTCGGCTATCGCTCTATCCACTACATCGTCAAGTTCCGGCCCGACGTGGACTACGGGATCAAGATCCCCAAGGAAGTGTTCTGTCTGAAGGCCGAGATCCAGGTTCGGACTCTCGTCGAACATGCCTACGCCGACTTCGGGCACGACCTCACCTACAAAGGCGCCTTCGCTCTCCCCATCGCCTGGCAACGCGAGCTGGCGAGCGTCGCCGCGGCTCTGGAAGAGGTCGACCAGACCTTCTCGCGCATCGAGGACAGGTTGCGCGAGTACACGACCAGCTACGGCAAGTATCTCTCCGAGGAAGAGCGACAGCGTGAGATCGACCGACTCGAGATCATCCTCGAGCATGTCCCTGACGACGCAGAGCTGGCGGCCAAGCTCGGCAAGCTGGCCTCATTCCAGGAAAACTGGGATAAGGCCGAAGAGATCCTCGAGCCGTTTGTGAACCCAGAGGAGCCGGAAGAGGCGCCCCAGCCGATTCTCCGTGACTTGGGAGTGACCTACTGCAAGAAGTACCCGCCCGGCTCTCGAATGTACACGCAGGGGCAGCGCTACCTGGAAGTCGCCAGTGCGCCCGAACATGGCGACGTCGATGCCATCTGCTCGTTGGCAGAGACCTGGAAGGAGATCGATGAAGAGAAGGCGGGCGACTGCTATCGCCGGGCCTTCCAGGCTGACCCGCTCGACGCCGAAGCGCTGGAGAACCACCTGGAGCGCGAGCTGGTCCACGGCCCGGCGGTGCTGGAGACCGCCAGGCCGCTGATTCAAAGAGCCGCCGAACGATGCAAGGCCCACATCGCTGCTGGCATCAACCTGCCCTGGGCTCTCTACAGCCTTGGAAAGCTACAGCTGCTTCTCGGCGAGCCCTTCGAAAGCCTGGATGCTTACGCGAAAGCGATTCAGCTGAGCCCGGCCGAGGGGATGATCAGCACATCGCTGCGTTCACTGAGCCGGCTGGGCGAGGTCAGCCTCGAGCTGGAAGGCTTCGAGTGGGTTCGCCGGCTGCTCACCCTCGGGCTAGCCGTCCGCTTCGATTCGACGGAGGCGCTGGAGGATCTCCGACAACTCGCTACCGCCGACCGCCCGCGGTTCCGGTTGCCTGTGCGGATCGTTGCTGGCGGCACCGACCCCAGGGTGCAGGCGCAAATCGGCGAGTACTCACACCTGCTGATGGAAGGGCTTGCCGGCTTCGACGGGACGATCATATCAGGCGGTACAACCGAGGGTATATGCGGCCTGGTGGGAGACGCGGCCCAGCGGTACGGCGACCGCATCCACACGGTCGGCTACGTCCCGGGCGCGGGGTTCGGCGAAGCGGCCGCAGCGACGGTCGACGAGGACCCTGAACGGTACAGAGAGCTCTGCTATACCGATGGCCGAGGTTTCACGCCACTCGAGGCGCTCCAGACTTGGATCGACCTGGTCGTCTCGGGGGTCAGCGTGGGCAAAGTCCGCGTCGTCGGGATCAACGGTGGGAGGATAGCCGGCGCCGAGTACCGTATCGCTCTGGCCCTCGGTGCTGTTGTCGGTGTCATCTCAGAGAGCGGCCGCGAGGCGGGAAGAATCCTCACGGATGATCAGTGGTCGTCGCTGGAGAGGCTCATCACTCTGCCTCGCGACGCGCAAACCGTCAGGGCCTTCTTCGGCTCAAAGCTCTTCGAGATGACCGAGCGTGATTGCGAGACCATCGCCCAGGCCATACACGAGAGGTTCCTGGCCACCAAGACGGCCAGCGCTGCGCCGACGGGTCGAGCTATTGTGGCTTGGGATCGGCTCGATGAAGACTTCCAGGAATCGAACCGCGCTCAGGCCCGGCACATCGAAGAGAAGCTCCGCGACATCGGCTGCGTTGTGGTCAGCGCCGAGCCGGACGACCGAGCTGTGACCTTCACGCCGGATGAGGTGGAGCGCATGGCCGAGATGGAGCACGGCCGATACAACGCCGAGCGGCTCCTCGAAGGGTGGACGTGGAGTGAGGTGAAAGACGACCATCGCAGGACCAGCCCCCATCTGGTCTCGTGGGCCGAACTGCCCGACGACGTACGCGAGTGGGATCGCCAGACCGTCCGCGAGATCCCGGAGTTTCTGGCCAGGGTCGGGTTGACGGTGCGAAGAAAACCGTAATCGGAAAGGAACTTCCATGGCCGCGGATCCGTCGATCGCACGACCAGTGCCCGTCGTCAGGCTGATCATCCCGAACGAGGAGGGCAAAGTCTTGATCCTCAGACGCGCGCGAACCGCGTATGGGGAGGGCGGCTGGTGCCTGCCCGGCGGCAAGATCGACTACGGCGAACTCGTGGAACAGGCGGTGTCCAAGGAGTTACGGGAAGAGACTGAACTCGAGTGCGAGAGCGCTCGGTTCCTGTTCTACCAGGACAGCTTGCCGCCCGAACCGGGGAGCATGCACTGTATCAACTTCTACTTCGAGTGCTCGGCTTCAGGCGACCTGACGATAAACCCGGAATCGAGCGAGTGGGCCTGGATCGGCCCCGATGAGTTGGCGCGGTACAACATTGTCTTCCGTAACGGCGAGGCTTTGGCCGATTATTGGGCGGGCTAGGCCTCGAGGCCACCGCGACTGCATGGGGTACACGGTGTGAGTAGTGGAATGAACAAGGAGCGCCGGCTTCTTGGCCGCGTGCTGGGAAGACTGCGGCAGCTGTGGGGCGAAATCGAGTGGCCGCTGGTCGGCGTATTGTTCGTCACAGCCCTAGCTCTGGGATTCTTCGGGTTCCAAAAGTATTTCGCCATCGCTGGGGTGTCGAAGTCGCGTTGGGACCTGCTCTATCTCGCACTTCAGTTGATCAATCTCGAATCCGGCTCGCAGGCCAGCGGAGCGATACCATGGGAGCTCCAGGTAGCCAGGCTGCTCGTACCGGCGGTCGCGATATACACTTTCATTAAGGGTATCGCCATCGTATTCGGTGAGCGTCTCGAGCAATTGCGGGGGCGCTTCTATCGAGAGCACGTCGTTATCTGTGGCCTCGGCCGCAAGGGCCTGCTGCTGGCCCGATCGCTTCGGGCGCGCGGCGACCGTGTGGTAGTCGTTGAGCTGGACGCGGAGAACGACTTGATTGCGACCGCGCGTGGGCACGGTGCGGTCGTTCTGCTTGGCGATTTGCGGGACCCGCAGATGCTGCGCCGTGCCCGGGTTGACACCGCCAGACACCTTGTCTCCGTCGTCGGTGACGACGGCGTGAACGCCGAGGTCGCCGTGCGGGCTCGCGGGCTCGCCGGTGGTCGGGACGGCAAGCTGTTGTCATGCCTCGTCCACATCGTCGACCCGCAGCTCTGCGCGCTGCTCCGCATGCAGGAGATTGGACGGCCGAAGGACGAGGCTTTCCGGCTCGACTTCTTCAACGTGTTCGAGAGCGGTTCCCGGGTGCTGCTGAGAGAACACCCTGTGGTCCAGCCCTCGCAGAGCGCCGAAGCGACAGGCGGTAGGATCGTCGTCGTCGGCCTCGGCTACTTCGGTGCGAACCTCGTGTTGCAGGCGGCGCTCGACTGGCGAACCGCCGGTGGGGAATCGGCCGATCCGCTGCAGGTCATTGTCGTCGATCAACACGCGGAAGCCCTGACAGACGCGTTGTGTTCCAGCAATCCGTGGCTGGAGAAGTTGTGCGAGGTGACCCCCAAGCAGATGGTCTTTGAGTCGGCAGAATTCCGTGAGGCCCAGTTCCTGTCAGATTCTGGCGGGCCGGCCGCCATCAGCGCTGTGTATGTCTGTCTGGATGATGATACGCGAGGGCTCTCTACTGCCTTGGCGATCCACCGTCACGTCAAGGGGAAGGAGATCCCCGTCGTGGTTCGCATGACGCACAGCACCGGGCTCGCGGCTCTGCTCGGTGACTCGCGTGAGGACGAGGGCGAGTTCGCCGGCTTGCACGCTTTCGGACTGATCGATCGGATATGCAATCCGGGGCTTCTAACTGCTGGCGCCTACGAGATCATCGCTCGTGCCGCGCACGAGGAGTATGTGATCGAGCAAAAGGCGAAGAAGAAGTTGCCGCCTGATGACCCTTCTCTTGCCGACTGGGACGATCTACCGGAATCGCTCAAGGATTCGAATCGTGACCAGGCTGCCCACGTAGGCATGAAGCTGCAAGCCGTAGGTTGCGAGCTCGCTCAGCTCAGGGATTGGGACCCGGAGTCCTTCCGGTTCGATGAGGATAACGGTGAACTGGAAGAACTGGCCGTGATGGAGCATGAACGCTGGGTCAAGGAGCGGCTGCGCAACGAGTGGACTCCAGGTCCGCGCGACCCGATCAAGAAGACAACCCCGTACCTCGTCCCTTGGGACGAACTGGATGAGAATACTAAGGACAACGACCGCCTCTTCATCCGACGCTTGCCGCGCATCCTCGCGCGGGCAGGACTCCAGATCGTGCGCACCGAAGGTTCGCGGCACGATCGTAGCTGACCTCGTCTTTCCTGCGGGGCGTTCGCTTCCTACCTTAGCCCCGCCCGCCGGGGCCGCAGAGGCGGCGCGCTCGGCTTAGCCGGTCTAAATCCCGAGGGATCGAGTATGCGAACAACAGTGGCCGCCACCGCATTGACCCTTCTTATCGTCATGATCTCAGACAGCAATGCACAGGAAGGGCGGCCCTCGACCATCGCGGGTCGTTCCACCGTCTACGCGCCGCATGGCGCCATCGCCACCAGCCAGCCGCTGGCCAGCGCCGCCGGACTCGCCGTGCTCCAGCGCGGTGGTAACGCCGTCGACGCTGCTGTGACCGCCGCTGCCGTGCTCAACCTGGTCGAGCCTCACATGACCGGGATGGGCGGCGACATGTTCGCCATTCTATGGTCTGCGGACGAAGACCGGTTGGTGGGCCTGAACGCCAGCGGCCGCTCGGGCTCCCTGATGACGCGTGAGGAGCTAGTGCGCCGCGGTCATAGAAGTGTGCCGATCCACGGGGCCGAGCCGATTACCGTGCCCGGTGCGCTGTCGGGCTGGGCGGCGCTGCTCGAGCGCTACGGCACGATCACGCTGGCCGAGGCGCTGGGGCCGGCGATCGAGCTTGCCGAACAGGGGTTCCCGGTGACGCCGATCATCGCTCGCCAGTGGGCGATGGAGGTGGAGAAGCTCAAGCGCGATGAGGGCGCTCGCGCCACGTACTTGATCGGCGGCGAGCGGGCGCCGGAGGCGGGTGAGTGGTTTCGGAACCCGGACTTCGCGGCGAGTCTGCGCTCGATCGCCCAGGAAGGCCCGGGGGCCCTGTACGGCGGCGAGCTGGGCGAGAGGATCGTTGAGCGCGTTCAGGAGCTTGGTGGTTTCCTCACTCTGCAGGACTTAGTGAGCCACACGCCGATCTGGGTTGAGCCGATCTCAGTCGACTTCAAGGGCTACCGTGTGTACGAGCTGCCACCCAACGGCCAGGGCATCGCGGCGCTGGAGATACTCCGCATCCTCGAGCCGTACGACCTGGCCGCCATGGGACATAACTCGGCCGGCTACCTGCATCATCTCATCGAGGTGAAGAAGCTGGCCTTCGCCGATCTCGCCGGCTGGGTCGGCGACCCCGAACACATGACGGTTTCGCCGCAGGACCTGTTAGCGGATGAGTTCATCGAGGCGCGGCGCGCGTTGGTCGACCCGAGCCGAGCCGCCGAACGGGTGCAGCCGGGTGCGGCGGCCACCGCCAGCGAGACGATCTATCTGAGCGCTGCCGACCGGCATGGCAACATGGTCTCCTTCATCAACAGCATCTACTGGGAGTTCGGTTCGGGCGTCGTGGTGCCGGGCACCGGTTTCGCACTCCAGAACCGCGGTGCCGGATTCACGCTGGAGCCGGGCTTCGCCAACACCGTCGGTCCGGGGAAGCGGCCGTTCCATACGATCATACCGGCCTTCGTGACGCGGCCGGCCGCCGACGGCGGTGAGGAACCGTGGCTCGCCTTCGGAGTTATGGGTGGCTCGATCCAGCCGCAGGGACACGTGCAGGTGTTACTCAACCTCCTGCTTTTCGACATGAGCCTGCAGGAAGCGATCGATGCGCCGCGCTTCCGCCATCTCGCAGGGCTTCAGGTAGCGCTGGAGACACCGATCGGGGACGACGTGCGCCAGGCGTTGGCGGCGCTGGGACATATGATCCTGCCGGACGGTTCTGTCTCGTTCGGTGGTGGCCAGGCGGTGATGCGGCTCGAGCGCGGCTGGGCCGCAGGTTCGGATCCCAGAAAAGACGGCATAGCGGTAGGACATTAGAGGGGAGGAGCGCACAGTGCCCATCAAGGCAGCGGTAATGACGGGGCCCGGGCAGGCGATCGAGCTTTGGGAGCTCGACGATCCCAAGCTCGAACCCGGCGGAATTCTGCTCGAGACCGTGGCCAGCGAGGTCTGCGGCACGGATGTCCACATCCATCACGGACGGCTGGCCGGAGTTCCGTTTCCCATCATCCCCGGCCACATCAGCGTCGGTCGGGTGCTGGAGACCGTTGGGGTCGAGGCGGACAGCATGGGTACGCCGCTGGCTCCCGGTGACGTCATTGCGTTCTATGATGTCCATGAGACCTGCCACTCCTGCTACTTCTGTACGGTGGCGGGACAACCGAACCGCTGTCCCGAGCGGCGCGTCTACGGCATCACCTACTCGGCGCACGAAGGTCCGTTGGGCGGCTGGGCCGAGCGTATCTACTTGAAGCCCGGGGTCCAGAGCCTGAAGTTGCCCGAGCCGCTGACTGCCGACGATGTTATCGGCGGAGGTTGTGGCCTGTTCACCGGCTTCGCCGCGGTCGAGCGCAGCGATATGGCTATGGGCGACACGGTGTTGGTGCAGGGGACGGGGCCGGTTGGGCTGTCCGCCATCGCCTTCTCGGCGCTCCGCGGTGCAGGCACGGTCGTGGCGATCGGCGACCCGCAGGCACGGCTCGAGCTGGCGACGCTGCTCGGCGCCGATGTCACCATCTCGCTGAGCGATGTGCCGCCGGAGGAACGCGAATCGAAGGTCCGTGAAATGACTGCTGGCCGCGGTGTCGATGTAGCGCTGGAGTGTGCGGGGAACCCAACCGCGATACCGGAAGGCTTTAGGCTGCTCCGTGACGGTGGCACTTACGTCATCGCGGGACACTACACCGACGTCGGCGAGGCGACGATCAACCCGCACATCGACATCAACCGCAAGCACGCGGAGGTTCGCGGGCGCTGGGGGCTCGACTTCAATCACTTCTACCGCGCGCTCCACCTGGTCGCCAAGCATCGAGAGCGGCTCCCGTTCGCGCGGGTGATCGGCGGGCGTTACGATCTCGGGGGGGCGGGGAAGGCCTTGGTCGACGTCGAGGCGCTCGCCGTGACCAAGGCGATCATCGAACCGAGTCGAACTTGACGCCGTTCGAGCTAGTGGCGGCAGCCGGCGCGGCGGCCCTCGGTGCGCTGGTGCAGGGCTCGGTGGGTATCGGACTCTCGCTCGTCGCCGTGCCTCTCCTTCTTCTCATCGATCCGAGCTTCGTCCCGGGGCCGGTCCTCTGTGTGGCGATCGTCCTTACCCTGCTGCTATCGCATCGCGAGCGCCGTTCCATCGACTTCCACGGCGTGGCTTGGGTTCTGGTCGGCCGCATACCTGGTACCCTGTTGGGCGCCGCGGCGCTGGTCATGCTCGCCGGCGATGTCCTTACCGTCCTGTTCGGTGTTCTGGTCTTGCTCGCCGTCGCCTTCAGCTCGTTCAGGGTGAGGGTCGAGCCGAAGCGCTGGATCCTGGCGAGCGTCGGCGTACTCTCCGGGTTCATGGGGACCACGGCCGCCCTCGGCGGCCCGCCCGTGGCGCTGCTACTCCAGAACTTGCCCGGCGCTCGTCTGCGGGGGACGCTCTCAGGCATCTTCCTCGTGGGCGCGAGCGTTGCCTTGCTGGCCCTCGTCGCTGTGGGCCGCTTCGGACGCCACGAGCTGATCCTCGCCCTGGCACTGCTACCGGGCATTCTCCTGGGATTTGGGATCTCGGGCTTTACTGCGCCGCTCCTCGACCGGGGCTACACGCGCACCGTCGTACTGGTGGTGGCGAGCGGCGCGGCGCTCGTGGCGATCGGCCGGCAGGTCCTGTGATCTGTCTGGGGGCGAGACGACCGGCTTCCAGCCGGCCTGACTAGTCGGGTCGCAGTTTGCGGAACAGACGCAGGTCGACGCGCCGCTCGTCGAGCCGTGTCAGCCCGAGGTCGACGGCGATCTCCACGGCGCGATTGAACTCGGCTGCTGTCGGTAGCCGGTTGATCTCGGGATAGTGCTCGGCGCATACGCGACCGGCGGGTCGGTACTGATTCATCAAGTTGATGTAGGTATCGGTGCCGAGCTCTCTGGCGATCCACTCGAGTATCGCCTGCGTCTCGTCCAGATGGCCCGGCATGACGAGGTGACGGAGAAGAACACCGCGCTTCGCCACGCCCTGCGCATCGATCTGCAACGCCCCCACCTGACGTTGCATCTCCGCAATCGCAGACCGCGCCGCATCCGGATAGTCCTCCGCCTTCAGGTACTTGGCGGCCGAGTCGCGCGACCAGAACTTGAAGTCGGGCATGTATATGTCGATGAGCCCGTCGAGCAGCTCCAGGCTTTCCATCGCGTCGTAGGCGCTCGTGTTGTAGACGATGGGCAGCTCGAGGCCCGCGTCAGCCGCCAGCGCCAGCGCTTCCAGCACCTGCGGCACCACATGCTCAGGTGTGACGAAGTTGATGTTGTGGCAACCGAGCTGCTGCAGCGAGAGCATCATGGCCGCGAGCTCTTGCGGGGGCGAGCCGGGTCGCGCCGGTCCCGGCTTCACACCCTGGCTGATGTCGTAGTTCTGGCAGAACACACAGCGCAGATTGCAGTGTGAGAAGAAGATCGTGCCGGAACCGTTCCAGCCGCGTAGCGGGTTCTCTTCCCCGAAATGCGGGAAGCAGCTGCTTACAACCGCGTAGCGCCCCGTCTTGCAGGCCGCCCACTTGTCCTCCAGACGGTTGACCTGACAGTCCCGCGGGCAAGCCCGGCAGTCCGCCAGTCCGGCGACAGCCGCGCGGGCGCGTTTGTGCAACTCGTCGCTCCCCAGATTCAAGTATGCCGCGCGAGCCATGACACAAGATAGGATGTCGCCGCGCTGTGCAGCTAGCGGGGTGGGCGGCTGGGCGCTGGCGCCCCGGGGCGGCAGTGCGCCAGATTAGGTGCGCCAGATTAGGCACGATAGGCGAGGTCTAGCAGATGCGAGGGAGCGGATGGACTACCTGCTCAGGATCCCGGTGGCACTGATCGGCATGCTACTCGTGCGCGGATTCCTCTATCCGCGCGGTTGGAGGCGACGCTCGCTCGTCGGCGCGCTTTGGGGACTGATTGGGTTGGCACTCGTCGTGCCGTTGGCCTGGCACAGCTCCGTCGGGCTGACGATGGCCATCGCCGGCGCCGCGCTGGTGCTCTTTCCCTATCGGGCGCTGGCCGTTCGCTACATGAAGAGACGCACGCGATTAGGCTTGCGTCGGCTGGCTGAGCAGTGGGGTACCGAGCTCCGGGAAGATTCGCGGACCGGGCGCTGGGACGTGGGTCGCGATATCGATGGCCGGGCGGCCTGGGTGGGGAACGTCTTGACCCACAAGGGCTCGCTCGACCCTGCGGTGAAGCGCGCCGAGGTCGGTTACATGCTCGCCTTCGTCATCGAGCTCGATCGTGAACCACCTTTCCAGTGCTCGTTGATGATCGGCTGGGAGAAGCCCAGGTACTTCGAGCGCGAGTGGCGAGCGACCCACGTGATCCATGGCGAGTTCCTCTCGCTTCCGTTCGGTGACGTGGGTCTTGCCAGCGACAGGGGACGGTCCACCGGTGGCATCGTTTCTACCCTCGAGCCGTACGTGGCCATGCCCGATAACCTGGGAGGCAAGGTAGCCGCCATTGGGACGAACGCGGATCGCTTCGCGCAGGTCTTCACGCCGGAGTTGCTTCATCGCTTCTTCGAAGTGGCGACGCGGACGTATCCCTACGAGCTGAACGTGACACCGAGCAGCGTGAACATCTACACGACCTACTGCGACGCCGAAGTCCAGCAGGGCAACCTCATGTTCCTGGAGGAACTGGCGTCCAAGCTCGGAACGGCTCGATGACCGGCGCTCTATTATGTCTGTTGGCGTTTGTGATGGGCGCCGACTCCCAGGAATCGGATAGCGCCGCCGGGAGGTTGGAGGGGGCTCACATCCGGGTCGTCATTGAGGGTTCGTACGCCTTAGTCCTGGCCCGGTATGAGGTCGACCGCACCGGTGTGCCCGTCGTCTTCGAGGCACTGCGCCTGCCTGGCCAGGTCGTGATCGTCGACAGGGCAGTCGGGCCACAGGCGGCGCTCGAGGTTGAGCAGCTGGTTGAGGTGCGCCGGATTACCGCACCGGCGAGTCCACCCGGAACAGCCCAGTTCCGAATCCGCTACAGGGTAGAGGAAAACTTCTCCAGCATCCCGGTCTTCGTGCCCGCTGTGCCCTCCACCCCGGGCTTGGAACAGGTTGAGCTCGAGATCATCGGCGCCCCGTCCGAAACGAACCCGGAGAACGCCGTACCGCCTCTTCAGTGGGGTCCCGGGCCAGCCCTTTACGCAGTTATCCAGGACCTGCCCGCCACCATCCAGCTTCCCTTCAGCGAGCCCACCACTTCCGAGACCCCCGGGTTCTTCCTGAGGGTCCTCCTCCTGGTCTGTCTGGCCGGCGTCGCCTGGGCCGGCTACGCGGCGTGGAGCAGGCGGAACCGCGGGGCAGGCGCCGTGTAGAACTTCTGTGGCCACCGAGGCGTGGCCCGAGCCCCGTTCCCCCCCGCGGACGCCTACCAGCCACTTGGAGTTAGCCCGATGAAGAGAGGTCCCTTCCTTATCGTCCTGGCGATGCTGGCGTTTGCCCCCCTGCAGGCAGGGGCGCAGAGCCAGTGGGAACAGCAGGTGCTCGAGCAGATCCGCACCGCGAGCGAGCTCATCGCTCCGGAGGGCTATGCCATGGTCGGCGATGCCCATATGGGGTCGTTGCACGACGAGTCGTCGGAAGATTTCCACCTCACGCTACAGGCCGGGGTCCACTACATCCTGGTCGGCGTTTGCGACAATGACTGTCCCGATGTCGACCTCATGCTGCTCGACGACTCAGGGAACGAGGTCGATTCCGACTATGAGACGGACGCCGTGCCCATTGTAGAGGCCACGCCATTCCGGACCCAGAGCTACCGCGTGCACGTCTACATGGCGGACTGCACCAACGCGCCGTGCTTCTACGGTGTCGGTGTTTATGCCGATGCGGCGTCCGGGTCTACCACACAGGGCTATACGCCGTCGTCGCAGAACTACAGGGGACAACTCGATACGGGTGACGATCGGTTGGACGGCGACTACTACGACACTTACGACTTCTACGGGAACGCGGGTGACGTGGTCGTCATCGATCTCTTCTCGTCTAGCTTCGACACCTACTTGATCCTGATGGCGCCCTCGGGGGCCGACACACAGAACGACGACTACAACGAGTCGCTGGACCGTTCGCGCATCGAGAGGGTGCTGAACGAGACGGGCACCTGGACCGTCTTCGTAACGTCCTACGAGTCCGGAGAGACCGGCGCCTACGAGCTGAGCATAACGACCAGCTCGTCCGGCGCACCGTTCTCGAAGCGAGGCGGCTGACCGATAGGATCGCTGCGCTCGTTTACAAAGGCGGAGCGCCGTCCCCACCGGGATCCCGATTACCGGTGGGGAGAGCGCCTCCGCCTCCGCTGTTCGGGCTTGCCCTCGACGAACCGCCTAAAGCATATTTCTTCCGTTGCCTCGCCCCCCCGCGCATCCCCTCCACCTTCGGTCTTTGGAGCATCCAATGAACAGAGGTCGCTTCCTCACCGTCCTGGCGGTGCTGTCCATCGCCCCCGGTCAGCTAGCAGCGCAGAGCCAGTGGGAGCAGCAGGTGCTCGAGCAGATCCGCACCGCGAGTGAGTTGTTCGCCTCGGAAGGCTTTGCGCAGGTGGGCGAAACGCGCTCGGGCTCGCTCAAAGAGGAGACCTCCGAGGACCTCAACCTTACGCTCGAGGCAGGGGTCAGCTACATCCTCGTCGGTGTCTGCGACAACGACTGCCCGGACATCGACCTCGCTCTGCTCGACGAGGCGGGAAACGAGATCGATTCCGACTACGAGAATGATGCCGTCCCGATGGTGGAGGTTACCCCCTCGATTACTCGTTCGTACCGTGTACACGTCTACATGGCGGCGTGTACTAGCGAGCCGTGTTTCTATGGCGTTGCGACCTTCGCTCAGGGGGCGGCGGGCGCCGGCGCGGCGATCGGCGCTGCTGGTCCCTCGACGCGGAGCTACGAGGGGCGGCTCGACAAGGGCGATAGCCAGCTTGACGAGGGCGAGTATTACGACGTATACGATTTCCAGGGCAGTACCGGCGATGTGGTGGCCGTCGACCTGTACTCGTCCGACTTCGATACCTATCTAGCTCTCCTGGCTCCCTCTGGTGCCGGCACCCGGAACGACGATTACCAGGAGTCGACTTCTCAGTCACGGATCGAGAAGGTGCTCGACGAGACCGGTGAGTGGAGCGTCCTGGTCACGTCGTACGAAGCCGCTGAAATGGGTGCCTACGATCTGTCGATCGAGATCACGAGGTCGGGCACTGCTACATCTGTCGCCGCAGCTGGAAGGAGCGAAAGGGGCACGCTGGCGACCGGTGACAACCAGCTAACCAGCGGTGAGTACGTAGACTCGTTCGATCTGTCCGGCGTCAGCGGAGAGTTCCTGGTCGTCGACCTTCGCTCGCGCGACTTCGACCCCTACCTGATACTCATCGCGCCCAGCGGCGAGCAGTTCGAGAACGACGACCACGAGGGCGACGCCACACGCTCGCAGCTGGCCATGCAGCTGCCCGAGAGCGGCGACTACAGGGTGCTCGTCACCAGCTACAAGCCCGGTGAGTCGGGTTCCTACGCCCTTACCATCGGCGGGGGCGGCCCCACTGTGGCAAGCGCGGGGCCACGTGTGGAACGCGGATCATTGGCGCCCGGCGACGAGACGTTGAGCAGCGGCGAGTACGCCGACGGCTACGAGTTCGAAGGTCGCCCCGGCCAGCGGGCGCGGCTCGATGTAAGTTCGTCCGAGTTCGACACCTACCTGATGCTAATCGATCCCACCGGCCAGCAGACCGAGAACGACGACTTCGAGGGGATGCCCGGCCACAGTGTGATCGAGACCGACATCACCGAAGCTGGCAGCTACAGAGTTGTCGTGACATCCTACAAGGTGGGCGAAACGGGATCCTACGAGTTGCGGATGGAATTCGGCGGCCGGGATGCCGGTGCCACGCGCCAGCGCGACGTGGTCGCTCTGCAAATGGGCCAGAGCACCAGCGGCCGTCTCGAGGCCGGCGACCAACAGCTGACCAGCGGCGAGTACGGAGACTTATACGTGTTTGATGGTGCGACGGGACAGGCCGTGAGCATCGACCTGTCCTCAACCGAGTTCGACACGTACCTGCAGCTCCAGACCCCCGCCGGCGAAAAGATCGACAACGACGACTACGAGGGTCGATCCGATTCGCGGATCGATGTGACGCTGCGAGAGAACGGGCGCTACCGGATCCTAACGACATCCTACAGCCCCGGCGAGACGGGCAGCTACCAGCTGGCCTTGAGGCCGGGCTCGGCGGCTGACGTCCAGGTGGTGACAGCGGGGCCAGTGGTCGCCTCCGACGCCGGCCGGATCTACGGCGTGTTCATGGGGATCAGTGACTACCCGGGCCAAGACAATGACCTGGCCTACACCGCCGAGGACGCCGGACGGGTGCACGATGCCATGGTAAGGACCGGCATGCGACGTAGCGACGCGGTCGTACTCACCGACGACGATGCCACTATCGGCAATCTGTACAACGCAGTCCGCGACTTCTCCGGGCGCATGGGTCCCAACGATATGTTCGTCCTCTTCTATTCGGGACACGGCAATCGGCTGCCGCGCTCCGGTGGCTACGAGACCACCGATCCGGACGCTATGGATGAAACCATCGAGCTTTACGACGGGCCCCTGACGGACGACGAGATGAACCGCATGTTCGAGAATGTGGGAGCGGGAGTCTCGCTCGTCGTCCTCGATGCCTGCTTCAGTGGCGGCTTCGCCAAAGACGTCATCTCCGCGCCAGGCCGCATGGGGCTCTTCTCCTCCGAGGAGGACGTGACCTCGTCCGTGGCAGCCAAGTTCAGGGCTGGCGGCTACCTGGCGGTCTTCCTTGCCGATGGTGTCGGCGACGGCCTCGCCGACGCCGATGGGGACGGCGGTGTCTCGGCCATCGAGCTCAGCCAGTACCTCCACGAGCGCTACCGCGCCGATGTAAAATCGGCGAGCCCCGGCGATTACGTGCGGACGGGCGGACCCCAGCTCGGCCACCAGCACCTGGTTGTCGATCGTGGTAGCATCGGACCGTACGACGTTCTGTTCCAGGTGGAGGTAAGTCGGCGCTAGAGCTGGGTGGGGATTAGGAAGTTCTCTACCACCGCCGCCGGCCGTCTGCCGGCGCGCGGGAGGCGGCACGCCGCTTGCCCCGCTATACTGCTGTAAAGTCCTCTTGCGAGTTCCGCCCCAATCGCTGCTTGGCCTCTGGAGTAGTGCGATGACTGCCAATCGGGGCGTTCTGGCCCGTACCTTACTTGTAACGAGTCTCATTCTGGGACCTGCCTCCATCGCGCGCGCCCAAGACGACGCGACCTGCCTGATGTGCCATTCCTCACCTTCGATGTTCCAGCACCTCGAGGAGCCCGAGCGGATGGTGGTGGATCAGGAGGAACTCGCGCGGTCGGTGCACGGTTCGCTGGGCCTCTCCTGTATCATGTGCCACCAGGACCTGGCGAGCACCGAACTGCCGCACGCCACGGACTTGGAGTCTCCCGACTGCTCCGGCTGTCACGGTGGCATCTCGGTTGTCTACCTGGAGAGCGTGCACGGCTATTCGTGGGTCCGCGGGAACCCCCGCGCCCCCACGTGTGCCAACTGTCACGGCAAGCACAATATCTTAGGCAGCACCGATCTGGAGTCGCGGACCTTCAGACTGAACCAACCGGCGACCTGTGCCGAATGCCACGGCGAGGCGGGTCTGCTGACCGAAGAACTGGTGAAGCTGCCCCGAACTGCAGGTTCTTATGCCCAATCGGTGCACGGTGCTGCGGGCGGTGCCGGAGCAGCGGCAGCCACTTGCACGGACTGCCACGGCGTGCACGACCTGAAGGGACCAGCCGATCCAACGTCTCGGATCAACCGGCAGAGCATCTCCCAGACTTGCGGCCAGTGTCATGGAGAAATCCAGCAGGAGTACGAGCAGTCGATTCACGGCCGGGCGTTGAGGGCGGGTCTTCTCGACAGTCCCGCCTGCAACGACTGCCACGGAGAGCACCTGATCCTCTCACACGAAGACCCGGGCGCCAGAATCTATGCGGCCAATTTGGCCATTCAGACATGCGGGCCGTGCCATGACGATCCCGAGATCGTTGCCAAGTACGGTATGCAGGGCGGTGTGATAGGTACCTATGAGGACAGTTATCACGGCTGGGCTATTCACATTGGAGGTGAAGCGGCGGCGACCTGCGTGAGCTGCCATACGACGCACTTGGTGCTTCCCACCGCGGACTCGGCCTCGAGCGTCCACCCGGCCAACGTCGTGACGACCTGTGGGCAGTGTCATGAAGATGCGGACGAGGCGTTCGCCGCCAGCTACACGCACGCCACGACGTCGATCTCTGCCAACCCGGTCAACCGTATAATCAGATTGATCTACATCTGGATCATCGTGCTGGTAATTGGCGGAATGGCCGTCCACAACTTGCTGATCATGAACTACTTCATGGTCAAGAAACACAGAGACGACCGGCAGCGCGGCACCGTTATGCGGCTCGATCGCTCGCAGGTGATCCAGCACCTGCTGCTGGCGATCTCATTCGTAATGCTCGTGATCACCGGCTTCGCTCTTCGCTTCCCGGAGGCCTGGTGGGTCCATGCGCTGAGCATCGTCGGTATGACCGAGGAAGTCCGTGGAGATTTGCATCGCATCTTCGCTGTTGTGATGATCGCTGCCGCCCTCTACCACCTTTACTACATCGCGTTCACCGCACGGGGTCGGGTCGAGTTCCGCGCGATGTTACCGGCCCGTCAGGACCTCGTCGACCTCAGCGACAGCATCGATTTCTACCTGTTCCAACGTGAGAGTAAGGTCAGGTTCGGGCGCTACGACTACACGCAGAAGGCGGAGTACTGGGCCGTGATCTGGGGCACGCTGATCATGGTCATCACCGGTTTCGTGCTCTGGTTCCCAACCGAGGCGGTGAGATTCTGGCCGGCGTGGTGGCTGGTACCGGCAGCTCAGACGATCCACTACTACGAGGCCTGGCTCGCCACACTGGCGATTATCGTCTGGCACTTCTTCTTCGTCATGTTTCACCCCGATGCGTACCCGATGAACTGGGCGTGGATGACCGGCAAGATGAGCAGGGAGGAGATCAAGAAACACCACGCCGCCTGGTACGACGAGCTTACGGGACCGGGCGGTGAGGAGAGAACAGACTAGAGAGTCCGATAACACGGGAGAACTACGATGAAGAAGCTTCTTCTCGCCGTACCGCTTCTTGCGGTACTCGGGGCTTCGCAACAGGAAGACGAGCTCAGGCAGCGGGCTCTGGCCGTCTTCGACCCGATACCCACGGCGCCACCCGCACTCGAGGACACACCGCTGACTCCGGAGTGCATCGAACTGGGCAAGTTGCTCTACTTCGATCCGCGGTTGTCGTCCAGTTGGCTGATCAGCTGCAACACGTGCCACAACCTGGGGTTGGGCGGAGTGGACTTACTCGAGACGTCGGTAGGGCACGGCTGGCAGAAGGGTCCACGCAACGCGCCGACGGTCCTCAACGCCGTCCTCAATATCGCCCAGTTCTGGGATGGGCGTGCCGCGGACCTGATGGAACAGGCCATGGGGCCAGTTCAGGCGGCCGTCGAGATGAACAGCACGCCCGAGCGGGCGGTCGCGACCCTGAAGAGCATCCCCGAGTACGTGGAGATGTTCGAGGCAGCGTTCCCCGGCGCCGATGAGCCCTTGACCTTCGAGAACATGGCGAGGGCTATCGAGGCCTTCGAGGCGACATTGCTTACCCCGGGCTCGCAGTTCGATCAGTTCCTGGAAGGAAACAGCAGCGCGCTGGGGGCGATGGAGAAGACGGGACTGCGGCTGTTCATGGACCGCGGCTGCTCCGCCTGCCACGCCGGCGCCAACCTCGGTGGCACCGGTTACTTCCCGTTCGGTGTCGTCGAAAAGCCAGGGGCCGACATCCTGCCGCCCGAAGACAAGGGCCGCTTCGCCGTCACGCAAACGGCCAGCGACGAGTACGTGTTCAAGGCGCCGTCGCTGCGCAACATCGCGCTGACGCCACCCTACTTCCATTCCGGGAGTGTCTGGAGCCTGGAGCAGGCCGTAGGGATCATGGGCTCGGCCCAGTTGGGCCGGCGCTTGGCCGACGACGAGACACAGGCGATCGCCGCCTTCCTGGCTGCGCTCACCGGCCGGCAGCCGAGTGTCGTCTATCCGCTGCTACCGCCGCACACCGCCGACACGCCGCTACCCGACGTGAGCGTCGATAGCGGCCCGCAGAGCCACTGATTCGGGGCACACCGAGGGGGCCTCACGGCCCCTTCGGCTGTTCCGTGTCACACTCTCGCCGACGCGCCACAGGTGGGGCTGGCGTCCGAGGGCAGCAGCCCTAGCTTGAGTGAAAACGCGACCCGCGAAAATAAACGCCCGTGGATTCTGGAGGCCCGGATGGCTGAGCCCGTAATCACGATCGGTCGGCACATCATCGAGCAGGAGCGGCGCTATCCCGAGGCGACCGGCGCCTTCTCCGACATCCTCCTCGACATAGCGATCGCCGCCAAGATCATAAGTCGTGAGATCAACCGGGCCGGACTCGTGGACATTGTGGGCAGCGCTGGCAAACTCAACGTCCACGGCGAAGATGTGCGCAAGTTGGATGAATTTGCGGACGAGGTCATCTTCAACGCGCTCGACCACTCGGGGAACCTTTGTGTCATGGCATCGGAGGAGGTCGAGGATCCCATACCCATTCCCGAGAAATTCCCCTGCGGCAACTACGCGCTGTTGCACGATCCCTTGGATGGTTCCTCGAATATCGAGGCCAATGTCTCGCTGGGAACGATCTTCTCGATCCACAGGAGGATTTCCAATGGCGAGCGTGGCGGGATGGAGGACTTGCTGCAGCCCGGGGTTAGGCAGGTCGCGGCGGGCTACGTCGTCTACGGGTCGTCCACCATGCTCGTCTACACGACCGGTGCAGGCGTGCACGGCTTCACACTCGAACCCTCCATCGGCGAGTTCCTACTGTCGCACCCCAGCATGAAGATCCCCGATCCGGGCAAGAAGATCTACAGCGTCAACGAGGCCTACTACAAGCGCTGGTCACCCGGTCAGCAAAGGGCGGTAGACGAGTTGAAAGATGACGGGTTCAGCCTCCGCTACATCGGCTCGCTCGTGGCAGACTTCCACCGCACGTTGCTTTATGGTGGCGTTTTCATGTACCCTGCCGACTCCGCCAACCCCACGGGCAAGCTGCGGTTGCTATACGAGGCGGCGCCCCTGGCAATGGTCATCGGGGAAGCGGGCGGTGCGTCGTCTGACGGCCACGGTTCGATTCTCGACATAGAGCCTCAGGAGTTGCACCAGCGCACGCCACTCTATCTGGGTAATCGACATCTAATCGAAAAGGCGGAGGCCGCGATCAGATCCGACGGCTGACCATTGCTAGCTCACTTCAGGCGAATCGTCTTATCCGTAACCCTTGCAGGTGCAGCCCTCAGCTGCGCGCGACCAGCGGCAGAGCCGCCGTCTGTGCAGCCGGAGGTGCCGCCGACGGCCACTGCCGAGCACGAGTGCGAGCTACTCGCCGAGCCGGACGCGGTACCCGGCGAGATAACCGTCGCAACTTTGGACCCGCTGGCGATCGGCCACGCCCCTTGGCCGCAGAATGAAGGCGAGCGGCTCCTGTTTCGCCATCTCTACGAGACCCTGCTGCGCGTGGACTGCCGGGGCGCGGTACACCCCGGACTGGCGGAATCGTGGAGCTCGGGTCGCAGCGGCAGAGTCTGGATCTTCACCTTGCGGGACGGCGCCAGCTTCTGGGACGGGGTCCCGGTGAAGGCGGACGATGTCGTCACCGCTTGGACGGGCGGTGCAGCCGAGGAGCTGGCGTTCGCCGCCGGCATCGACTCGATCGTCGTGGAGGGCCCGCGCAGGCTCGCTGTGTTCCTCGACCGATCGCACGGTGATGTGCCGCGCATGTTCGCCGATCCGGAGTTCGCGGTGGCACGGAGCGTCGATCCTCCGGCTTGGCCCCAGGGGAGTGTGCCCGAGGGTATCGACGGCGAGTTTCGGCTTCGCCCGCCGTCAGCCGACTGGCCGATCATCCGGTTCCGTCAGTTCCCGGGGGCCGACGCACGAGACGTACTGCGCGGTGGGCATGATGTTCTGGTAACCGGTGACCAGTCGGCGCTCGACTACGCGGCGCCTCAGCCCTCCTACGTTTCCGTTCCGCTACCCTGGGATCGCACGTACGTACTCTTCTCGACCACACGGGTCAGAGAGCTTCGCACGGGCGGAGAGCCGGACGTACTGTCTATCGATCTGCTCGAGGCGCTCGCCCGGGACGCCGTACGCAACGATGCGCGCGGCCATGAGTCGCCGGCCTGGTGGAACGATCTCGGGGCGTGCGGCGAATTGTCACCGTCCTGGGTTAGTCTGCCTCGCATCCCACCGGGTGCCTATCGAACGTCTGGTCCAAAGCGGATCGTGTATCCGGAGGCCGATCCTGTGGCCCGGGACCTGGCCGACCGTATCGTGGCTCTAGCCTCGGAGGGTGGTGTCGGTTCGGAGGGAGCGGCGTCGCTGACGGCTGCCATCCCTGGGCTCGTGGGGGCGGAGGATACACAATTGCTGACCGCCGGCCTTTCGGGCGAGGAGCTAGAGACGAGTCTGCGCTACGGTGAGGAGTTCGCCTATATCGTCCCGCTGCCGCGGATCGTTCTCGATCCCTGCTTCGCGGCCCGCAAGCTGGCGGGCCGGGTCGAGTGGCTCGCACCTCATCTGCTCGAACTCGCAGCGTCCTTGGTGCCGCTTGTCGACACACGCCGCCATGTGGTCGCTGCCAGCGAGCGCATCGGGCTCTACCTCGATTGGGATGGCACGGTTCTCATAACGAGCCGGCACGCGCCGGGAGGTAGTCGCCGGTGAGCTTCCGGGTCCGTCTGTTGTTCGCCTTCCTGTTTGTCATACTGGTCGCGATGGTCGTCTTCGCCTTTGCGGTGCGACGCGAGGTGGCGGGTCGACTGACGGCGCAGTACCAGCGCAGGGTGAATTCGCTCGTCGCCGTCATCGAAGAGGACCTCGAGGGCGAGAGCGACGTGATCGAAGGGACCTTGGAAGGCTTGAGGGATGTCGTGACCAACGACAACCGCTTTCGCCGCGGAGCGGTTGATCGGATGGATGCGGACCGCCGCTATCTCCTCGACTTCGCCGGGACCGCGATGCGACTGACCGGTCTTTCCATGCTTCAGGTACAGGATGAGGCGGGTCGCATCCTTAGCTCGGGCCACTTCCGTAACGAGTACGACCGGCTGGAGCCCGAGTTGCCCGAGCTTCTGCGAACTGTGCCTGGCGGTCTGGCGCTGGCCAGGGCGCGCACGCCGGAGGGCGCCTTCCTGGCCCTGGTGCGGGCCGATTCCGTACGTATGGGTGGCCGGCGTTTCACCCTCGTCGGCGGCACCGCCGTTGGTCGGAGCTTCTTGGCGCGTCTGGCGCGCGGCGAGGAGCTCCGCGTCACTTTGGCCTACGGCGGTGGCGTACTCTCATCGGCGGAGATGGCGGACAGCGTTCTCGCCGCCGAAGAGGTCAGCGGCGACTCATCGGTCGCCCTGGCCGCGTCAGGGGATTGGATCGCCGGTGAGGTCCTCATCCCGTTCGCCGACGCCGAGCGTGGAGAGCTCGAGATGGCGCGCCTCGTGGTCACGCACCCGCTCGGCGAGCTGCGGGCTTTGCGGCGCCGGATCGATGTCTGGTTTCTAACCGCGCTGGGTGCTACGGCCGCCCTCGCGCTCATTATGGCCAATTGGCTCGCCGCCCGCATCAGCCGGCCGCTCGCCGAGCTGGCGCGCAAGACCTCCCGTATCGATCTGGACCGGCTCGACATCGACTTCGGCAGCCGCCGCAGAGACGAGATCGGTGCGCTCTCGCGCCTCCTCGGTGCGATGGTCGACCGGCTCCGCGCCAGCGCCGGCCGCCTGCGGGAAGCAGAGCGACGCGCCACCCTGGGTGAGCTCGCGCGACAGGTCAACCATGACATCAAGAACGGTCTCCTCCCCATTCGCAACGTGTTCCGCCACCTCGTTCAAGTGGCCAAGGACACGCCCGCCGAGCTGCCGACGATCTTCGACGAGCGCCGCCGGACGCTCGACTCCAGCATCGAGTACCTCGAGAGTCTCGCTTCCAATTACGCTCGCCTCTATCCCCGACTCGAGCCGCGTTCCTGTGACCTGAACGCGGTCATTCGCCAGGTGGTGAGCGGCGTCGGCGGTTCCGGTGACGTGGATATCGAGCTTCAACTGCCGGAGCATTTGCCGCCAGTCCACGCCGACGTCGTGGTGTTGCGCCGTGTCGTGGAGAACCTGGTCGACAACGCCGTCGACAGCATCACGGGGAAGGGAACCGTCACGGTCGCGGCGGCTCTCGTCGACGCGGACGGTGGACCTTCGCGTGTCCGCATTACGGTTACCGATACGGGCTGCGGAATGAGCGCGGAACAGCGCGCCAAGATCTTCGACAATTTCTACACGACGAGGGCGGAGGGCACGGGGCTGGGACTCTCCATCGTTCGTAGATTGATCACAGACCTCAACGGAACGATCCGGGTCGAGAGCGAGGAGGGGAAGGGGAGCTGCTTCACCGTCGAGCTTCCCGCCGGCGAGACGACGGCGGCCCGCCAGGAAGGAGGGACGGAGCCGTGACTCTGGTGCTCGTGGTAGACGATGTCCCCGCAATGGCCGAGCAGTATGCGTACGACTTGAAACGCGTTGGCGGATACGAGACGCTGATCGCGCTAGGGGGCGATGAAGCCCTCGACGTTATCGCCAGCGAGGCGGTCGACTGCGTCATCCTCGACCTGGAGATGCCTGGAACCGATGGGTTCGATGTGCTCCGTACGCTCAGCGAGCGTGGCATCGAGACGCCGGTGGTCGTCTACACCGGCACCGGTAGCTACGACCGTTGCGTGCAGGCGCTGAGGCTGGGAGCCTACGGGTTCATCGACAAAGCGGAATCGGTCGAGCGCGTGGTGCAAGAGGTCGAGAGCGCTCTGGAGCGTCTTCGCCTGCTCGCCGAGGTCAAGTCACTGAAGCGCGACCTCGGAACCGATAGCCCGCTCATCGGCTCGAGCCCTGCGATGCGCAAGCTCAGAGACGAGATCGCCCGAATCGCGCCCATACCGAGCCCGGTTCTCGTCGTCGGCGACAGCGGCTCCGGGAAAGAACTGGTAGCTCGCGAACTACATCGCCTGGGGTCCGATCCTAAGAAACCGTTCGTCGCCATAAACAGCGCCGCCTTGCCCGAGAATCTCGTCGAGAGTGAGCTCTTCGGTCACGAGCGCGGCGCCTTCACCGGAGCGAGCCGCACGCGCAAGGGCGCCTTCGAAGTTGCCGCCGGCGGCACACTGTTTCTCGATGAGATCGGCGAGCTCCCGATGCCGGCTCAGGCGAAACTGCTACGCGTCCTCGAGGAAGACCACGTCACCCGGCTCGGCGGCGAACGCTCCATCAAGATCGATGCCCGCGTCGTCGCCGCCACGAATCGGGATCTCGATCAGGAGGTCGAGGCGGGACGCTTTCGCCGCGATCTCTATTACCGCGTGAACGTTCACGTTGTCAGCGTACCCCCGCTTCGCGATCACCTCTCCGACCTACCCGAGCTGATCGACCACTTTCTCACGGCCACCTGTGCTCGCTTCGGCGTGCGGAAGAAGAAGCTCGACCCGGCAGCGCTCGAGACCCTCATGGCCTGCCGCTGGGAGCGGAACAACGTCCGCGAGCTCAGGAACATCGTCGAGCGCATGATCATCGCCACGAGCGGCGACCTGATCGGGCTCGAGCAGGTACCGGCCGAGATCCGCGAGTCCGCTCCGCTACCTCCCGGATCGGGGAAGCGCACCTTCCAGGAGCTCAAGGCGGAAGCGGAACGCCAGATCGTGCTCACCGCCCTCGAGCGCAACGACTGGCACATCACCAACACCGCGAAGGACCTCGGGCTCGCCGACCACGCCAGCCTCCTCAAGATCATGCGGCGGCATAATATCAGAAGGGACTGAAGTACTCCCCACCTCCTCCTTGTGTGCGGCCGGACACGAGCCCGGCCTTCGGGCCGTGTCCAACAGTACACGATCCCCCCGTCGGCTCACCCGCGCCCTTGACGAGTCACATCTATAAGTCATTGTAATAAAACGTATTAAGCGGTCGTACCTCCAGCCGCCTCGATCTGGCCTCCCGCATGCTCTTAGGACCCGCGGAAGCTTTGATCGAGGGCCGGCGCCAGCAGGCGCCCGCGTGCAAGGAGGTGGATGATGAAGGTGAAAGGAATCGAGGTTCACCGCTGGGCTGTCGGGATCGGCGTCACGCTGGCGCTGGTCGCAATTGTCCCCCTGGCGGTGGTGGCGTGTGGGGGCGCCGAGCGACCCACGGCGGAGACCGGAGAGGAGGTCCGTGAACGGGTCCAGCCCCCGGACATCACGCTGCTGCCGCCTCCCCCCGAGGCCGAGACTGTTCTGGCCTTTGGTGACACGTCGTACGAGGCGGAGCCGCTGGGGCCGCCCGAGCCGCCACTGCAGGTGACGTACGAGATGGCGGAGTCGGCGTTCTTGGAGGGACGGTACGAAGAGGCGAAGCGGCTCTTCACGAGCTACACGGGCCGCCGGCCGGGAAACCCGTGGGGCTATTACATGCTGGGGCTCTCGGCATGGAAGGCCGGCGAGCGGGAGCGTGCCGAGGAGGCGTTCCTGACGGCGCTGGAGCTCGATCCCGGCCACGTGAAGAGCCGGGTCAACTTGAGCCGCGTGCTGCTCGACGGCGGTCAGCCGTACGATGCGATGCTCAATATCGAGGAGGTGCTGGCCATCGATCCGGAGTCGAACGACGGACTGCGGCTGCTGGGTCGCGCCAATCACCAGCTCGGCCAGGCGGAGCAGGCGATCGACGCGTACCGACAGGCCATACTGGCCGACGACACCGACGCCTGGTCGATGAACAACATGGGGCTGGTGCTCATCGAGCAGGAGCGGTTCGGAGAAGCGCTGCCGCCCCTGGCCCGGGCCGTCGAGCTGCGTGACGATGTGGCGATCTTCCAGAACAACTTAGGGGTCGCGCTCGAGCGGGCCGGCTACTTCAGGTGCGCGGAGGAGAGCTACAAGTCGGCGCTGGCCATCGACAGCTCATACGAGAACGCGAAGCTCAACCTGGCCCGCGTCGAGTTGCTCGACGAGCCGGCCGACCTACCGCCGGTCGACCTCGGCGAGCTGGCCCAGATCTTCATCGATGAGCTGGAGGGCTGGCGCGAAGCGGTAGCCTACAAAGACGGTGGGGAATAGGCCCGACCTCCCCCGGGCCGCTGAGGGGGCTCGCGTCGCGCGGCGATGCGGCCCCCTATTTGTCTCAGGCCTCCGATGAGAGCTATTGCGGCAAATCGTGACAGCGGCTTCATTAGTCTAGTGCTCCTGCTGACGCGTTCTCATGATGCTGCGTGAATGACCGACTGGGCGTTTCCATTGTTCCGGTGCTTCTCATGTGGATCTTCCCGGGCGGCCCGCTGTATGAGAGGACATGCATAGCACGCGAGCAGTACCGCATATCGTCCGCTTGTCGTTATCCACTGTCCTACTGGGGCTGGCCGCAGCGGTCAGCGGCGGCCCGGCCTTGGCGCAGGGGCCCGTGGTCCGCGCGGTGCTCTTCTTCTCCCCGACCTGTCCCCACTGCCACGACGTGATCAACGAGGATCTGCCGGTCATCTTCGACCGTTTCGGCGGCCAACCGCGCATCTACTTCGATACGACCGTGGCCCGGGCGCAGGTGGCGTTCTACGACGTTTCTAACGGTCAGGTCGACATCCTTCTGGTCGACGTGTCAAAGCTGGAGGGCAACCTCGTCTTTCGTGATGCGACGCGACGCTTTCAGATCGAGTCCACCGGCGTACCGCGCCTGATAGTCGGTGACAGCGTCCTCATCGGCTCGCGTGACATCCCGAGGGAGCTCCCGCTGCTGATCGCGGAAGGGCTGGCGGGCAGCGGCATAGACTGGCCCGTTATCTCCGGCCTGCAGACCGCGCTCGCCGCCATTCCTGGGCGACCACTCGCCGCGGCCGAGCTGGAGAGCGCCGCCGCGGGCGAGCCGGTCGCGGAAGTATCGGCCGAGGGTGAGGAGGCCGAGGAGGCACCGCCGACGCCGCAGCCCCAGCCCGACTCGCCGGAAGAGGCGACCCCGCAGGCTCCGGCAGAGACCGAGCCTGTCCCTGCACCTGAGGGTGCGCCCGACGAACGGGCCGGCGAAGCGGAGGAAGCGGGGCCCGAGGGTGGAGCGGCTCCCGAGAGCCCGCCAGAGGAAGGACCCACGGCGACGCCGCCGGTCGCGGCGCCTGAAGGCTCAGAGGCCGAGCCCGCGGAGGCGCCGGGGCCCGAGAGCGATTCGGCGCTCGCGGTGATTCCTGTGTACAAGCCGACGATGATCGAGCTCTACCGGCAGGATCCCATCGGCAACAGCGTGTCGGTTCTGGTTCTCATCGGTATGGTCCTAAGCCTCGCCTTGGTCGGCCTGATGATGGGGGCGCCGACCTTGGAGGGCCGGCTCACGGTTGCCGTTCCGCTTATAGCCGCGATCGGCATCGGGGTCGCCGCCTACCTCACCTACATCGAGTCGAGCGGTGCCACGGCGGTCTGCGGTCCCGTCGGCGACTGCAACACCGTCAACCAGAGCGAGTACGCGATTCTCTTTGGCGTTATCCCGATCGCGGCTCTGGGGCTCGTCGGCTACGTCGCGGTCATCCTCGGCTGGTCGGTGGCCCGACTCGGATCGGGCAGAGCAGCCGATTGGGCGAAGCTGGCGCTCCTGGTGCTTTGCGTTATCGGCACACTCTTCTCTGTCTACCTCACATTCCTCGAGCCGTTCGTCATCGGCGCCACCTGTGCTTGGTGTCTCACGTCCGCCGTGGCGATCACGGTCCTCATGCTGCTCTCCGCCAGACCGGGCCTCGACGCGTTGGCGCGCATTCGGACTAGCTAGACCGACACCAAACCCTTTCGCCGACCGTATTGTCCTACGATTGTACCCAGGGCAAACTGCGGTACACCTAGGAAATCCTTACAGCGAGGTGCGAATGATGCGAAGGGTAGCTCATACCGCCGCTCTGCTACCGCTGCTTGTGTTCGCTCTGCCGCTCACGGTGCAGGCACAGACCGCAACCGCCGTCGCGGCCGAGCAGTACGAGGAGATACTCAGCAGCGCCTATCCGGCGGACGAGCCGGGCGCCGCCGCGCTGGTCGCCCGGGACGGTGAGGTGGAGTTCCTGGAGGCGTCGGGCATGGCGAACCTGGAGCTGGGTGTCCCCCTGACACCGGATATGGTGTTCGAGATCGGGTCGACTACCAAGCAGTTCACCGCGGTTGCGATCATGATGCTCATGGAGGAGGGGGCGCTCTCCCTGGACGACCCGATGACCAAGTTTCTGCCGGACTATCCGAAATACGGCGACGATATCACCATCGAGCATCTACTGACGCACACTTCCGGTATCGTCAGCTACACAGGCATCCCCGACTACATGGATGAAGAGATCCGCAAGGACCTCACGGTCGAGGAACTGATCGACGTGTTCAAGGACCTGCCGGTCGAGTTCGAGCCTGGCGAGCGGTTCGCCTACAACAACTCGGGCTACGTTCTGCTCGGTGCCATAATCGAGAGCGCCAGCGGCATGACTTACGCCGACTTCCTCCAGCAGCGGATCTTCGATCCGGTCGGGATGAAGGACTCGTACTATGGAAGCCACCGGCGGATCATCGCGCGGCGCGCCGCGGGTCACAGCGGCGAGCCGGGCGCCTGGGTCAACGCCGCCTTCCTGAGTATGACGCAGCCTTACTCGGCCGGCGCCCTCATGATGACGGTGGAGGATCTCTTCCGCTGGAACCAGGCCCTCTACGGCGGTGAGCTGATCAGCGAGGAGTCGCTCGAGCGGATGACAACGCCCTATGTGCTCAACAGCGGGGAGTCCACTGGCTACGGCTACGGGCTCGCACCGCGCGACCTGCGCGGCCGGCGCGCCATTGGCCACGGCGGCGGCATCAACGGTTACTTGACTTATTCATTCTATCTCCCCGAGGAAGACGTGTTCGTCGCCGTCTTCAGCAACAGCACCGGCTCGCTGGCCGGGCCGGGTTTCGTGGCCGAGAAGCTAGGCGCCATCGCCGTCGGCGATCCGTATCCGGTGTGGAAGGAGATCGTGCTCGACGAGGCGGCCGTGCAGCGCTTCGCCGGCGTCTACCAGATCGACGAGAACACGCAGCGCGTCGTGACGGTCGAAGACGGACAGCTATTCACGCAGCGCGGCGAGGGTGCGAAGCTCAGGGCCTACCCGTCGTCGCAGACCCATTTCTTCTACAAGCACTCGCATTCTCACTTCGAGTTCGTCATCGAAGGCGGCGAGACCTACATGCTCATGTACCAGGGTGGGGCGGAAGAAGCGGAGCGGGCGGTGAAGGTGTCCGACGCGCCTTAGAAAGAAGCTGGCATGTGGCGGCGGCCCGGGTCACGGGTCGCCGCCTTGACACGCGCGCCACTGCGGCAGGCGCGGTGTCTCCATCCTCGGCTGGCCGTCATTCCTTTTTCGGCCTAGTTTGCCGGCGAAGAGAATCCCACATTCAAATACCTAGCCCTCGAGCCCATGCGGAAAAGATCGCCTCCTCTTGGCAGCCGGGACCCGATCTCGCGCCGCTCATTCGTCGGACGGACGGCCGCCGGTGTCGCGGCACTCTCGATGCTCCCGTGTTCAGTCTTAGAATCTACGGCCACGCCGTCGGCGCCGAGCGGGCGCGCGATCGCAGGGTCGCGCAACCGGCACTACTTCTCGAACCGCGAGCCCCTCGTCCCAAGCCGCTACATCCCGCTGCCACTCGGCTCGATCAAGCCGGCGGGCTGGCTCCGCGCCCAGCTCGAGGGCTGGGCCGACGGGATGACCGGGCGTCTGGACGAGATCTGGCCCGACGTCGGTCCCGACAATGGGTGGCTGGGCGGCGACGGCGACGTCTGGGAGCGCGGACCCTACTGGCTGGACGGGCTGGTGCCACTGGCTTGGACGCTCGAGGACGAGCGGCTCATCGCCAAGGCGATGCGCTGGATCGAAGCGACGCTGGATAGCCGGGGGCCCGACGGCTTCTTCGGGCCGGTGGCCGAACGGCGCCAGCGGGGAAGCGGGGTGGCACCGGGCGCCGACTGGTGGCCCCGCATGGTGATGCTCAAGGTGCTGCAAAGCTATCACGAGGCGACAGGCGACGAGCGCGTGCTCGAGCTGATGACCGGTTACTTCCGCTACCAGCTACGTGAGCTGCCGTCGAAGCCGCTGGGTCACTTCACCTTTTGGGGTCAGCGCCGCGGCGGCGAAAACCTGGCCAGCGTCCACTGGCTGTACAACCGGACCGGCGACGCGTTTCTGCTCGAGCTCGGCGAGCTCGTCTTCGGGCAGACCCAGGACTGGACGAAGTGGTTCACCACGGAGCACGGCATCTGGCACGTGGTCAACACGGCCATGGGCGTGAAGCAGCCCGCCGTCTGGTACGAGCAGTCCGGCGAGCAGCGCTACCTCGACGCGGTCGAGTCCGGGATCGACTACCTCATGTCGCACCACGGCCAGGTGCACGGGATGTGGTCGGGCGACGAGATGTTGCACGGTACCGATCCGACGCAGGGTGTCGAGACCTGTGCGGTGGTCGAGTACATGTTCAGCCTCGAGAGCCTGTTGCCGATCACCGGTAGCGTGCAGATCGCCGATCGGTTGGAGCGCCTGGCATACAACGCGCTGCCGGCGGCGCTCAGCCCGCACCTCGCTGGCCGTCACTACTACCAAACGGCCAACCAGATCGCATGCACCCGCGAGTACCACAACTTCAGCACCCGGCACGGCGACGATAACCTGGTGGGCCTCGAGAACGGCTACGGCTGCTGCACGGCGAACCTGCACCAGGGGTGGCCGAAGTACACCGCGCATCTCTGGATGGCCACACCGGACGACGGGCTGGCCGCGCTGGTCTACGCGCCCTGCGAGATGAAGGCGCGGGTAGCCGACGGCACCGAGGTACGCTTCCAGGAACAAACCGATTACCCATTCGACGATACGGTCCGCTTCACCTACCGCGGCCCGTCCGGAACAGCGTTCCCCTTGCACCTGCGGATACCACACTGGACCGAGGGCGCCGAATTGCGGCTGAACGGCCAGCAGCTGGGAGATGGCGCCGCCGGCTCAATCGTCGGGGTCGATCACACGTGGAGCGACGGCGACCGGCTCGAACTGCGGCTGCCGGCGAAGCTCACCGTCTCCCGCTGGCACGAGAGCTCCGCCGCCATCGAGCGGGGACCGCTCGTCTTCGCACTGAAGCGGAGCGAGGAGTGGACGAGGGTCAAAGGCACGGAACCGTTCGCCGACTACGAGATCCGCACCGACGAACCCTGGAACTTCGGCCTGCTGGATGACGACTTGCAGGATCCGAACAACGCCTTCGCGATCGAGGGGAAAGACGTGCTCGAGCAGCCCTGGTCGATCGCCGGGGCCCCGCTCGAGATCGGCGCCCGGGCGCGCCGCATTCCCGAATGGCAGCGGTACGGCGGCATCGCCGGGCCGCTCCCCTGGAGTCCCATCCGTTCCGGCGAGCCCCATGAACTGGTCACTTTGATTCCCTACGGCAGCACCAAGATTCGCATCTCGGAGTTCCCGGTCGTCGTATAGAGCTAGAAAAGGGGAACGGCTCCGGCGTGCGCTAAACTGGAGGTGCAGAGATGGAGACCTCAGGACTCACGCCCACCCGCAGAGACTTCCTTACCAAGGTCATGCCTGCCGGGACACTGGCCTGTCTCGGTTGTACGAAGCTCTGTGGACTCTTTCAGTCGGCCTACGCGCAGGAGGCCGACCAGCAGCACAAGTTCCTCGCCGACTCCCAGATGAGCTTCGCCGACGTCTTCCGCTTCGCCTTCGCCGGATATTACATCCCGATCCTGCAAGGCCTCCGTAGTCAGATCGGCGAAGAAGGGTTCATCGACATGGTGAAGCAGGCGTCGGCCGAGTCCGGCCGCAGCGCCGGAAAGAACATGGCGCGTGGTGTGCCCAGCAACGACTTCGCCAGCTTCAAGTCGTGGGCGACCGAACCCGATCGCTTCTTCCAGCACGCGCTGACCTGGGAAGTGGTCGAGGACAGCGAAACGGCCCTCGAGGTGAAGATCACCGAGTGCCTCTGGGCAAGAACGTTCCGTGAGGCGCAGGCTGCGGACATCGGGTACGCCAGCATCTGCCACGGCGATTTTGCCATGGCTTCGGCTTACAACCCGAAGATGCGGATGGAGCGCACCAAGACCCTGATGCAGGGTCACGACTGCTGCAATCACCGCTGGCTCTGGGAGAGCTAGCCGCCCCAGCCCTCAAGGTGAGGTGGGCTACTGACTCGCCCACCTCGAGCTGGCTTTCCTGCCATAAACCCTGTATTGGCTGCTACTTGCCCACCGGGATTTGGCAAGTTAGATTACTTGCCAGCGCAGCCCTGCCCGTACCCCCCTGAGTAATCATCTTCACGGAAGAGGATCCAATGAACAGAGCAATGTTCGCAACAGCGGTCGTCCTCTGCCTCGGTTTCGCTGGTATCAGCGACGCCCAGGCACAGGGGCTCACCCTCGGTGCACAGGGTGGGTACAACTACGCCCAGCTGTCTGATGTTCCGACCGGCCTCGATGAGGTCGGTGACAAAGGCAGCTTCGTGGTCGGCGCCTTCCTCGACGTCCAGTTCCACGAGACACTGTTCTTGGGATTGGAAGCCAACTATGTCGAGTACAAGAACGAATGGACCTTGCTTACCGAGACCGGGGTGATCAAGCAGGCGTACATCCAGGCCCCCATCTACCTGGGTGCCCGGCTGATGACCGGCATGTTGCAGCCCGTCGTGTACGGCGGTGCGACCGCTAACTTCGAGACCACATGTAAGATCGACCCAGATAACCTCTCAGCCGAAGACTGTAGCACTGAGGGAATCGACACAGAAAGCGTGACGTGGAACGCTGTCTTCGGCGGCGGCATCAACATCGCGCTACCCATGATCGTGCTCAGCGCCGATCTGCGTTACAACCTAGGACTTTCCAAGGCCGCCGAGGGCGAGGACTCCAAGTGGAACAGCTGGATGGGGCTCGTCGGTATCGGCATCAGGCTTGGCGGTTGATAACAAGCTGATCACGGTGTGTTACACGGGCCCGCGCCCATCGCGGGCCCGTTTTCGGTCATGCCATTGCCGCGCTTCGCTGGACTAATCACTCCATCTGCTACCAGGACTACGCTTTCGCTAGGGCCTACAACGCGAAGATGCGGGTGGAGCGCGCGCAGACGTTGATGGAGCGTCACGACTGCAGCAATCACCGCTGGATTAGGGAAAACCAGCTACCTGACCTGGCAACGTTCGCCTGGCCGCAGCGTGAGCTTCGCATCCCGTTCGGGTACAGTACCGATGCGCCAGTACCAGCCCTCCGCGTCGTCGACCCAGAGCGGCGGCGAGAGCACGGAGAGCCGACCGCTGGTTGTCCTGGCTTCCAGCCGAGCGATGCTCGGCCGGAAGGGAATGCGAAGACAGACCTCCCTGCCGGGTTCCACTCGCCCCAGGTAGAGGCCGTCAACGTAAACCTTCAGCGACCGGGTCCCGTCGTTGTGGAAGAGCAACGTCGGGCGGTCCGGCACAGAGCCGTTCAGCGGAAAGACGCTGCTTAGACCTATCATCAAAGCTAGAGCTGAATATCTGAATAACGTCATCATCTTCAACGACTTCATCCTGCGACTCCTTAACTGAGACCATCGCTCGGGCAAACGTGCTACTACTGCAAATAACCAACCTTGCGCTGCCAGTGTTCCGGCGTCGCCCTGCAGCCCGCACTGACCAATTGTGCTAACCTCGCCGGCGCCCACAGGAAATCGCCGTTGGGCTAGAATCGGACCTGGCGGAGCTGGCGCCGATCCTGCAGCTTTACTCGAGCCAAGTTTTGGTGGTTCTTGAGTTGTGGGCGCGAGCATCGAGGTGACGGCTGCGCCGCTTGAGCGCCTCGAACGTTACAGCCAGTGCTACAAATGACTGGCGGCGGCCGAGTAGAGAGTGGAGGGACTAGCGCAAGGTGCTCGGAAGGGGAAAGTTACGGGTAATGGCCGGGGTGGCGGAATGGCAGACGCAAGGGACTTAAAATCCCTGGGGCTTCGGCCCGTGAGGGTTCAAATCCCTCCCCCGGCATAGACTTACGCCAAAAGATCCCCTGCGCCTTCCTTGAGTGTGCCCCCAATTGTGCCCCCTTCGGCGGGGTACCGGGCCTTGCGAGGTGCGAGCTGGGCGGGATGAGCAACGGCGCCGGGTCAGGTGCGACCTCGGCGCCGTGGTGGCCATTTGGGGCAGGTGGTGGTGGGCTTTGCGTCAGGTCGGAGTCCTCCCACGCTCTCGCCGGGCAGAAGCCAGACTCACTTCGACATCAATTCGAGGCCTTGTCACCTGCCCACTCTTCAAACGGATAAGTCAGCGAGTCGTCGCCGCTGGCAATCAGCACCTCCGCTGTTTTCGCCCGTATACTCTCAACCATTTCACTTGTGAGCTGCGATGTGAATACGAATTCGCACTCACTGAGCTCACCAGCAACGCCGGCCAGCACGATGCCTGCTCGGGCTAAGCAAGCGAGAATCTGCCAAAGATCGTGCTCGTCGCGGTCAACAAGTTCCCACCGTGGGACACGAACCTCGCCATCACTCGCAGCACGCAGCATGATAAAGCCGATGATAGTTGCGATGGGCGTAGTCATGTGTCCGATCCTTCCTTCACTGGGTGCATCATCAAGGAGAGTCTCCGCACGAGATTCGGCTCCGTCGAGCGTCAGCTCTTCACAGCCAGGGCATCTGTACTCGTTTCCACCCGGGGATTATAGGGTGACAATCACCGTGAAGAGTGATAACGCGCCTAACACAGCGTGCCGCCTGCACATCAAGTTTGATGGCGATCCCGATTCGGTAGGAATATGGCAAGTACCTTTGGACATGCCGTAGATGATGAGCCGGACATGCGCCGGGGGTCGACCCGCGAGGAAGCAGCCCGACCCCCTTAGACCCCAGCGGATGGGATGGTCGGCTCAATCGCTGATCGGTGGCAGGTTGGCCGTGCCCCCGACGACGTCGGCGGCGGTGTTCCGCGCATAGGATCCGCTCACCTTCATCTTCCGCCCGACTTCGACCCAACTGAGCCCTTGCTGCCTCAGTTTCAACGCCTGCTCACCACGCTTCCGGCGTAGTGGTGCGATGTCGGGTTGCCGCTTCGCGCCTGTGACCTTGCGCTTTCGCGTGGCCTTTGCCGACCGCTTCGCTCTTGCATTCGTCATCGTTTCCTCCTGGTTCGGCTAACGTTGTGTGAGGTGCCATCGTCAGGCCGTGCGCCCTCACGACACGGCGACCCCGGCAAAGCCGGGGTTTCGGCTTCACGGGGCGCTGCGCAACACCTCCGCGATGTACTCCTCCCGCCACAGGCGCAGGTTGGCCTCGCGGATGTGAGCCTTCGCTTCCGCCTTGCCGATCGCCGTGGCCGGCCAGCGCCGGCCCGTGCGTTCCTCACTGTGTAGCACGCTGCTGCGACGGGTGATGATGAGTTCGTGGATGTGGTCGCCCTCGGTAGTGAGGGCGTGGTAGCGCATCGTGCCTCGGTCCTCGTGTCGGTTGATAAGGTCGGCCGGGGTGTGCGCGGTGCCGCTATTCGGGCACCGTTTTCGGTTAGTCGTTGCCATCGTCGCCCTCCTTAAATGCCTTGTTTTTAACAGGTTACGGCATCGGACAATGGCGGGAGTGGTCCACTCTTGCCCCGAATCTGAGAAAAGGCAAGCCTCTAACGTTACGCGGGAGAATGACTTAGCGGATTCGCCGGGCGGTTGGGTCTGGGTCCGCCGCTGTTAGAAAGTGGAACCGGGGCACTGGCGATGAGTGCCCCGGTCCTTTCCCCATCCCGGTTGGCAGACTTCGTTAGTTGAGTAACTCGATGGTAAAGAAGACGTCGAATGCGAAGTCCTCATGATCCGTCAGGTTGAACTTGTGAACCCCACCGTTATCCCGGAAGTGGTCTCCGAGCATCTCGTAGCTACTGTATCCTTGGTCATAGCCGATTACGTCCCATTCTCGCCCCCACCCTCGCAGTACGAGCCGTGTCAGGCCGAAGTCATAAGTCTCCACGACGTCAGGGGTGCTCGGATCGTCACCGGTGCGTATTGTGAAATCGAGTGAGCCGCCGAATTGGTTGCCCCCCATCTCGGCTAAGGTTCTGCTACCCCCTGCCGGCGGGCTCCACTCGCCTGAAGTCGACCAGCACCATACCCGCGAGCCATCGTACCAACCATCGCCACAGCTATGCGCCGCGCCGTTCCGGGCCCCCGTCATGTCGTTCACTCGGACACCGGGATCACTAGCACTCTGCTTGTTATACGCGTTCAGCCATATCCCGAATCGATCCATGTCGACATTGTTACCGCCACCTTCGTCATTGGAATAAGTGCACACCAACGAGTCCACCGTCAGCCTGACCTGCTGCAGAATCCTGATGGGAATGACGAGCGAGTACTGAGACGTCATAGTGACGAGAGCCAAGGTATTGTCGAGAACGTGACGGAACTTGTAGACCAGCGGAACGCCAGGTGTGGTTGGGCCAAAGTTTTGGCTCTCTTCCACGATTTCCATGAATTGATCGATGTTACCCCCTAAGTCGATATGCCCAAGTCCCGCCGTCGCTCCGCCATAGACCACGATTTCCATAGATGAGTTTTGCAAAACCTGCGCCGCTGTCACCCCCGCCTCCACTTCAACCTCGAGGATGCCCTCATACTTTGCTTGCAGCGTCGCCTGCATCGTTTCCTCGCTGTAGTCCGACTCGATGAACATGAGGGCCATCATGCCGTAGTCCACACCGGCGACGTAGATGGGCATCGATCCTGGGGGTATGGCTGACCGCAACTCGTCGACGGTCATCGAAGAATCGAAGAAGTCGAGAGGACTTGCCGGTTGGTCGATGTCGATGGAATAGTATATCTGCTTGTATTTGGCGACGATCTTGTTTTTCTTGGTAGTACTGCTCCAATCGAATCTCGTATTGAGTTCGCCCAGCCCGTACGAGACATCCGCACCTACAAACATGCTCAAGTGTGATTCATTGTAGACCTGTCGTAGACTAGCCTCCGCCCTCGCGGGGACGGTGGTACCCGGAGTAATAGCCTGTGCCAGAAGATCCGCGATTCCCTGCCGCATCGTTGAGAGCCTGGGGTTGTCCACCGAGCGACTAACGGTCGGAGCTTCACCTGAGGTACCCAAGGAGGAGATGGAAATAGTGACAGGTTGACGGTCGACTATGATGGGCTCGTAGACGAACTCGTGAGCCCGGTCGCCTCTCACCAGGTTTCCCGGCCAGACGATATCATCGTTCAGGCCCAGATAGCTGATCCCCTCCTTGTTTTCCAGCACATCGTGATACTCGGTCACGTACAAGAAGTCGCCCGCGACTTCTTCCTCGGTTGTGACGGAATCACCCTCCTCGCCTTGCGGCGACACCTTCCCCGCTTGCGCGAGGACTTCCATGGCCCCTTCCGGATCGAGGCTTGTGAGCTGATCGTCACCACAGGCGGATAGCAGCAGCAAGGCCAGCGCCGGTGCAACCACGCCAACGACAAAGGCATTCTTGTTCATGGCTCTTCTTCTCCTACTTGGATGTACGTGCATCCGCCACCGCCTCGCCTCTTAGGCGATCCAGTTAGCTGGTTGCGAGAGTTACGAGTGCGCGAAACAGTGCTATTCTGCGAATGCGTTTTGTTGGGTTCCCAGGCACGTCGCCAGAAAGGCAGGTGAACGTCGTACGCTCATGACCAGCGAATGCCCTTTGGAGGGGCCAATCTCCCAACGTCAAATGTTCCGTTCATGGCCGCATTATGTTTATTTGGCCACAAGAACGCAACCGCTAATGCTTCTGCTTATCATTATTGTGTTAATCGCGTCGAGCTCACGATCAAGGAGCGGCGCACGCAGCGATGAGGATCTCAAAGAACGGATGATGGAAGGCCCGGTGTTCGGCAACGACAACACGAAGGTGCATCTGGACGGCTACAACTTCCTGCCGCGCTGGAGAAGGGGAGTCGATGAAGGGCCGCGACGCGAGTTCTTCTGCTTCTCCGACACGGGCAACCTGCTGAACCTGCGTTACAACAAGCGGAAGATCGTCTTTGCCGAGCAACGGGCACATGAATTCGATGTCTGGCAGGAACCCTTCACGCCTTTGAGGCTGCCGAAGATCTTCGACCTGAGGGCTGACCCGTTCGAGCGTGCCGATCATGAGACGATCGGGTACTCGCGTTGGCGCGCGAATCGCACGTATCTGCTCGTTCCGGCACAAGCGTTCGTCGGGAACTTTCTCCAGACGTTCGTAGAATACCCGCCGCGTCAAAAGCCGGGCACCTTCTCGATCGATCAAGTTCTGGAGCTGCTGCAAGCGGGAGGGACCAGCGGCAACTGACGGGGGGGAGATGATCGCGCAGTAGCGCGCCTACACGTCACCGATCTGGTACACGCCGGGTATTTAGGGTCCGGCGCCGATCAACCGTCGGAATGCGTCGCACGAGGGCTCGGGGACTTTAAACCGTCTCCGGGCCCTCTGGTCGGTTGGCAGGAAGGACGAACTCGCCTCGTAGTGCCAACACAGTCAGCGCAGGTGTCCAACAGTCAGCGCAGAATCGTCGAAATCAGCGCCCATCAGTCGTGCTCGGCGGCCCAACCGCATCCTCAATCTGGCGCGGTCGTAACCGCGCAGGTGAAACGCTAGTCCGTTCCGTGTGATAGCCCAAGTCGATCATCGTCACCTTGAGTGTGCTCCCTGTGTGCCCCCGGCAGAACCAGAAACGACCATATGTGGCCCCTCTGGACTGGCGGTCTACATCACCGAAAAGCGTCACAACTTGTGGGTTTTGCTGGCGGTGGTTGGTGGTGGTGTGCTGTGGTGATGGGTATCAGTCGCACTTAAAATCCCTGGGGCTTCGGCCCGTGAGGGTTCAAATCCCTCCCCCGGCACTCGCTACAAACGGTTGCGGCGGTTGATCTTTCGAGACCAGCCGCCGCACGTCTATTCGGAAAAATCCCTGGCGTCTTCGCCCAACTGTCACCCATCTGTCACCCTTCGCTCAGGCGCGGGCTCATCATCGCGAGGCCAGAGCAGGTTACGGACATCGAGATTGGATGCGACTGCGCAGACATGAGCTAGATCTGCGCGCCCACCTTGCTGCTGGACGATCTCTTCCTCAACAACATCGAGCGCATCCAGCAGGGCGGCTCGTAGCTCGTCATCGGAGGCGGACTGTCTTAGATATGCGAGCCACTTGGCGTGATGAAACAGGTAGAACTTCCGGGCGTTTAGAGGACGCCGGTGCTGTGCTCGCAGCGCTCTCCCTGGCCGGAGTCGGCCGTCCCCGAGGAAATAGGAATGGGCCATGATCTTGGTGCCGCCATCCCAATACACCTCCACGAAGCCAAGCAGGTCATTGTACGGGTATGTTGGGGGATCGTCGGCCCATAGAGAAAGCTCCGCTCCTGTGACGCGCTCGTCAGGGCCTGCGGGTGATATGCCGAGATCCGCCAGCTGTCTATCGCGCCGTCGCTCCCATTGGTCATGGTATTCAGCTTGGGTTCGACGCGAAACGACTATGCGGAAGATAAGCTTTGCACGTGCGGGGCCGAGCACGCTGGCCATTTCCTGTTCCCCTCGGAGCTTGACTTACCGAAGCCTAATAGCAGTGCGTCCTTCAACATTAGCTCCCGCACGAAGCCGAGCAAGCTTCTCGACCCCTTCGCGTAGGTCCTGCTCGGCGACGATTGCGTAGCGCCTGTAAATGCTCTCGGTCTTGTGACCGACAAGCTTCATCGCCGTGGCGCGGGGAACGCCGGCACGTTCAAGATTGCGGACCGCGCTCCTGCGGAGGTCGTGAGGCTCCAGGCGGACAGCCGACCAAGGGTCGCTGCCTCCCACCAGGGCCTGACGTGGACGCGGTGCTTCCGATCTACCGGGTCTCTGCCTTGCAGGTCACTACTCGACCGAACTGGACTGCGGTACTCACTCATCGCGTTTCCTCTATCACCGTAGTGTGCACCAGGCCGGGCCTGCCTCCCCGGTGAATCGCAGGTTGTCCGACCTGGCGGCTTAATGTGAGCCGGGCCGAGTGCGCTGGCGCGTGTTTGCATCCCCCTTCCAGCGCGGAGCCGGGGGGCTCATGTCGGCCCGCCGGGGTCCGTCCCGGATGTTCAGTTCGTCCGAACTGATCACCGCGGAGTTCAACACAGGTTTCGATCCCCTGACTGCCAGTCAGGAGAATCATCCGATGCTTGATTCCTAGGAGTCGAGCATCGCGGAGTTTTGGGTAAGCGCTTCTACAACTCCGGGGGCCGCCGACCGCAAGCGTCTTCCATTACTCACAGCCGGCTTCCAGCGTCCGAGTCGCCCCAGACCCACCGGCGGATGAGTCATCGGCTCACCCCTGGCCCCTGGGTTTCTTCTGGGTCGAGGACAACAATAAAAACGAAGTGCGCGTTGAACTCATAAATGACTTCCGCTCTCATCGTCCAAGGCCAGGGCGGGTCCCACGGTACATGACGCGACAACCCAACGAGGAAGGCGGTGACCCGCTCCCGGCCCCATCGCTTACTCAGCCGGAGCGTATGCCTTCCGTTCCAGCGCGAGCCGGCCCTCGCGCTCTACAGCCGCCAAGCACCGCTCGCGCAGGGCGTCGGGCAGGGTGTGGGTGCGCCGCTCCGCCACGGCTTCACGCCACACCTTCAACAGGTCCGACTGCTGCTCCGACGCCTCCCGCAGCTGGGCGGCGGCGGCCAGCGCGTCGACGGACGTGATTTTCCCCTGCACCGCATCGATCTTCGCTTCGGTTTTGCGCAGCTCGTCGCGGAAGAAGTTGATGTCGGCTTCGCTGGCGTCGTCCTCCAGCTCCGCGATGCTGCCTTCGAGGTGTTCGGCCCGCTTGCGCAGCGTGTCGAGCTGTTTGGTCAGCTGTTCCTTCGTGAGCTCAGGCATCACGCACCTGCCTTTCGGGATAGTGGCGTGGGCTCGCCAGGGATCGACTTGCCGAAGCGCTCCTCGGCCTCCTGAATCACTGGACGGATCGCCTCCCGTAACACTTGCGCGACGGAGCGGTCCGACATGGAGGCGAGCTTTCGCAGCAGGGCGATTTCCCGCTTCTCCATCCGCAGCCCATACGAGACCGGATTGCGAAAGCGGGTCGGGTATTCCGACATGTGTGAACCTCCTATGGTTCAATGGTCCTACCAGTAAAAAGGGGCACCGAACCCACGCCGGCCGACTTGAAGCCCCCGGCGCGGGGTCAGTGCCCTCCCATTTCCCGTTGGTGCGACTCTACAAGATTCTGCCTGCGCAAGTCAAGCTCAAAGCGACACCCGCCCGGCCATCGATGCCCATCACCTCCACACCCCCGGCGACACTCACCTACCCAACGGCCGACGCGCCCCGGTGGCGTTGCGTTGGGCGCTGAGATCCGGGGTCAGGCCAGTGGGGTTGGGGAAGCTCAACCTCGAGGGCCGCACGCGGCCGATTTCGGGCCCGGATAGCCCCGGCGCCTACGAACTCAGGCGAATTGGTAGGCCAGTTGGTAGGGAATTGGCAGGCGAGTTGGTGGACAGACGGGTGACAGCAGGCCGAAAGCTATTGCGTGGTGCGAGTTTTCGGGGGCGCGAGGGACTAGAAGTCCCTGGCGCCTAGGTGTGGAGGGGCACTTATACGACGCTGATCACCAGCAGAATCAGAAAGCTGATGAAGTCCATTCCGATCATGTTGACTCTCCTTCGATCGACCCTGGAAGACCGCGTACTGCCGGAAGACGTGCTCCGTGCGATGGCCAGTGATCCGCATGGCCCCGTCGAGCGCGCGATTCCCCCCTGGTCAAGACGTCGAGCGACGCTCCTGCGGTAGTCGTGCAGCGGATACGGCCCGACGCCCGCCTTCTCCTGGGCGTCCTTGAACGCCTGCAGGGCGAACTTGTACCCGAGCCGCCGACCGTTCGCTCTCGCGAAGACGCACATCTCGTTCCGGGGTCTTAGGTCTCGAAGGAGACCCTGTCTCCGTCGGATCAGCAGAGGCTGCCTTCCGACCGAGAGCGTGGTACTCGCTATTCTCCCAACCTCCTGAAGCGCAGTCCTCGATCCGGAAGCAACTCATCATTAAGCGTGAAACCTTGGATGTGCTCCTCATCGTCCCGGAAGAAGCGCAAGATCCCGAGACGTCCGGCAAGCTGATCCGACGCCAGCGGGTAGAGTTGAACGTCTCCTATGCGTCGATGCCGCAGGCTCACTTCCCCGCTGGTCACCACAAGCTCGTAGACGGTTCCCAGTTCATCGCTGTAGTACAGGCCCGTGTACTCCTTCGCGATATCGGCTCCCGCAGTCGTCTCGACCCTGGTGGCCCACAACTGCTGGTCGCCAACCACTACCTGCGCCCGACGCGCAGGGCCTTCTTCGCCCGGAAAGAACGTGATACGGACACTATCGTCGTCAGTCCTGAACTCGGTCTCGGATATCGCATAAAAGCGCCCGACGCCCAGCCCCTGCATCGCACCCATCAGTTGGTCGCCCTCCCGCCACAACGCGGCCCCGATGCCGGCCCCCTCGATCACGTAGCGACCGGCGTAGACCTCGTACAAGGACGGTTCCAGCTCTATATAAGGCGGTTCATCAGAAGCCGTTGCCTCCGGTATGGACTCAAGTTGGCTGCCCAAGTAGACGTCGAGGATGCGAAGCGCGAGCCCCCACGGCTCGATCGACCCGACGTTGGCTAACACGACCACCCCAACATCTGCATCAGGGCTATAGGTCACATTGGTCCTGAAGCCGCCGCCCACACCTGAGTGGCTAAGCGTCGTGATGCCGCGGTACTCCCCAGTCCACAGACCGCCGGCGTAGAAGACCTGAGACCCGTCGTGCAGAGTGCCGCTCTGTACCATTCTCTGCATGACGTCGGCGCCGCCCACGGTCATACTCCGAAAGTTCTCCAGCCACTTCATCATGTCGTCGATCGTCGAGTAGGCGTGCGCCGGCCCGGGGAAATCACCCAACATCTCCCGCCCTATGACAAACTCTCCCTCCTGCTGGCGGTAGCCGTCGGCTCGACCCGGGATCACCTGAAGGGCGCTTGATTGGATGAAGGTGTCGTGCATCTGAAGGGGTCCAAAGACGTTCTCCTCCATCCACTCCGGGAATGTCTCGCCTGTCACCCGCGCGACGATTTCGGCGAGCAACGCGTAATTCGTGTTCGAGTAGCGCCATCCCGATCCGGGGGTGAAGTACAAGCCTTCCCAATGTTGAAGCATGGCTATCAGATCATCGAAGGCAATAACGTCGGTTCCCTCGAAACCTGCGAAGCGCGCCATGGTGAGGTACTCTGGCAACCCACTGGTATGGTAGATGAGGTGGCGGATCTTGATGGCACTCCCATAGTCAGGGAGTTCTGGCAGGAACTCCTGAACCGGATCGTCAAGGCTCAGTCTGCCCTCGCTTTCTAGGAGAAACACCGCTAGCGCTGTGAACTGCTTCGATACAGAGGCCAGCTCGAAAGGCGTGTCGAACGCGATAGGAATGCCATGCTCGAGGTTGGCTAGGCCGTAGCCTTGTCTGTAAACGACATGTCCGTTGTACGTTATCGCAACGGCGGCTCCCGGCGAGCCGGGCTGGTTCCAATCGGCGAAGAGTTGATCCACCGCTTGGGCCACCTGCGCTTGCGCAAGACTTCCCCAGCTCGTCAACGGGGACAGTGAGATCCATAGTATCGCCTGTGCCAAGGCAAACTTGTGTCTCAATTGCATCTGCGTGCTTCCTCCTTCGCTCGTTTGGCAATGGCCCCTGGACCGTCACAGGATGAGCAGGTTGGCGTGCAGGCGGCCACGAGGCGACGGGCAGTCTGTCAGCCCCGTGGGGAGAGACCTTTCTCCCTATGCTGACGACAGCAGCGTAACGATGCAAAGAAACGAGAGCGTTGGCATGAGCACCTCCGCGTTGGCTATCGGGGCTATCGGCTCCGCACATCTCTACGGACCTCTTGTGCTCCGAGTTTCAGTCCGATGGCGGCGGATCCTGCTCTGCCGCTGCCTGAGTCCGCTGGCTACGCTTCTCGGGCTGGCGATTGTCGATCGTTCCGGCTGGAATGAGGTCCGCGATGAGCTCCGCAGGATCGACCGGCACGCTCGCTCGGTCGGCTATCGCCGCCGGCGCCGATCGAGCCGGCGCATCCAACGCAGTCTCGCCCGGGCGCTGGAGGCGCTCGACCGACTCTAGCGCCGGCGTTCCTGCGGAGGTGATGGGGCAAGAAGCCGACCTAGCCTTTTCGGTTCTCAGAATCCTTCCAGTAGGCGGATGCCCGGCCGGCCAACTTAGCGGAGTTGGCCGGGGAGTTGGCGGACAGACCGGTGGAGTTTCTGTCTAACGATATTGGCAATGAGTACACGCAGATCCTGTCAGCGTTGCCAGACCGCCAGGCAGTGATCTTCGGGAAGGCATCCTCTTGCGCCGACCCTGTGCTTCTTCAGTTGAATGATCGATCTGCCTTCCTGAGTGCGTTTTGGGATGCCCAGCCGTGACCGTCAGTCCGTTCGCTGTCACCCATCTGTCACCCTTCTAACTCCAGACATACCCACTGTCACCCTTCCGGGCTCGTGATGCGCATCACCTGAAAAGCTTTGTGTGGCGCCGGTTGTCTGGGGACGGTCGAAGATGGTAGGTGCTGGTGAAACGGGTGGCCGTTAACTTAAAATGCCTGGCCCTTCGGGGCGTGCGGGTTCGACCCCCGCCCCCGGCATACAGTTACGCGACTCAACGGCATCGTCATCGCCGGGCTGTTGCCCTTGCGAGAGCGTTTCGGCTTCGCGGCCGGCTTCCGCGCCCGCGACTTCTTCGCGGCGCCCTTCTTGGTGGTCCGCTTCCGTGCCGTTGTGCCCTCCTGGTTGTGTGCACGTTGTCGGTTGGCCCCTCATCCAAGTCTCGCATCTGCAACGAGTTACGAGATTGGCGAGGGCCGGCGGGGAGAGCACTCTTGCCTCGTTCGGGGGAAAAGGCAAGCCCCTAACTTGAGGTGGAGGAATGACTTAGCGGATTCGACGGGTGACCGCCGGGATCGCAGATGACGTGCACCCCGCCCTGGCAACTTCAACCGCCGGTCGGGGAGAGTTCGACCAGGTGGTGAGACTCCCCAGGCGCCGCGCGAGCTCGGGCCTCATTCCCCCGCTGCGGCGGGCCGCTTCACATCGTGCGCGACGCGAAACTCCCCGAGCGCCGGGCGGCGAGCGACTGGATCGGGGAGCGCGTCGAGGGGCGCTAGTAACTCAGCCAGTAGTTGACCTTCACCAAGAAGGTGTTCCGGGCCGGGTCGTCTAACAGCCTGTCGAACTCCTTCAAGCCGCGGAACGTGGGGTCGCTCATCCAGTTCGAGCGGTCGTGGTTCCAGACGAGGAAGAGCGTCGAGCCGGGCACGTACTCCCAGCGCAGCACCAGGTTGCTGCGCAGCGAGCGGGTGGAGAAATCAGGGTTGAATAAGCTGAACGGCTCGGCCGGGCCGTCGCCGTCCGGATCCACCGTGTAGCTGTTCGACCCGTCGTCGTA
>CAYFSW010000157.1:0-4128 GCA_964345885.1 uncultured Gemmatimonadota bacterium
CGGATTTCGACTACGTTGTGGTCGGCTCCGGCTTCGGCGGCTCAGTCGCCGCCTTGCGACTTGCGGAGAAGGGCTATCGCGTCGCGGTGCTGGAGAAGGGTAAGCGCTATGACCCCGAGGACTTCCCCAAGACCAACTGGAACCTGCGTAGGTACTTATGGATGCCGCATCTGGGGCTGTATGGCATCCAGATGTTGACCCTGCTCAGGCACGTCCTAGTGTTGCATGGTGGGGGTGTCGGCGGGGGCAGCCTGGTGTATGCCGGTCAGTTGCTGGTGCCCCCGGATGAGGTGTTTGCCAAGCCCGAATGGGGGCCGGGCGACTGGAAGGTTAGGCTGGCTCCGCACTATTCCGAGGCGCAGCGGATGCTGGGTGCCAACCCCGCGCCCCGGGTTGGCAGAGCCGACGAGATCCTCTGCGAGGTGGGGATCGAACTGCGCGGCGAGGACACGTTCCACATCAACGATGTGGGGATCTTCTTCGGGACACCGGGCGAGACCGTCAATGACCCATACTTCGGTGGGGACGGACCGGACCGGACCGGCTGTACGCATTGCGGTGCCTGCATCGTGGGTTGTCCGGTCGGCGCCAAGAACACTCTGGACCGCAACTATCTGTACCTCGCCGAGAAGCTCGCTGTGCGTGTCATTCCCGAAACTGAAGTGGTGGGCGTACGGCCCTCCAACGGGGGCTATGAGGTGATGACCCGCAAGTCAACCGGTGTCCGCCATCCCGAGGAAACGTTCAGAGCACGGGGAGTCGTCTTCAGCGGCGGCGTGATGGGTTCGGTGCCGCTGTTGATGAGGTGCAAACAGCGAGGATGGCTGCCCAACATCTCCGACCGCCTCGGCAACTACGTTCGCACTAACTCCGAGTCGATCCTTTCGGTCGACTCGGCTGACAAGAGCGTTGACTGGAACGACCAGATCAGCATCACGTCGGGTATCTACCCCGACGACTCGAGCCACATCGAGATGGTCCGATACAACAAAGGCTCGGACGTTCTCTACGGGTTGCTGACGGTGCTAACGGACGGTGGCGGTCGCGTTCCGCGACAGCTCCGGCTCATCGGAAACGTCATTCGCCACCCGCTGCAGTTCCTCAAAGCTCTCTGGCTTCCGGGCCAAGCTGCGCGGAACTCGGCTCTGGTGGTCATGCAGTCCGACGAGAACTACCTCAACTTCCAGTACAGGCGTAGCTGGTGGCGGCTGGGCGGTCACAGCATGACCTCTACCGTCCCCCCCGGCCAGGAGCGAGTGCGTTCCTACATCCCGGTGGCGAACGAGGCGGCGAGACTGATGGCTAGGCGCATGAAAGGCCATCCCAAGACCATGTGGTCCGAGGCGCTCTTGAACGCACCCACGACAGCGCACATCCTCGGCGGCTGCGCGATGGGGGAATCGCCGGACAAGGGGGTCGTCGACTTCAGCGGCGAGATCTACGGCTACCCGAACCTGTATGTTGCCGACGGCTCCGTCGTTCCGGCCAACCTCGCAGTCAATCCGAGCTTGACCATCACCGCCTTGTCCGAGTACATCATGTCCCAGATTCCCAGCAAGGCGAACTAGGCGGGCACTTTCAGGATAGCTACAAGCTGGGCATCTGAGCGATAAGGCATGCTCAGGGAGTTCGCAGTCGCCTTCGACTAGACGCACACTATGAAGTCTTAGTGTGCATTCGGTGAGGTGAAGCTACCTGGAACGAGAGGAAGCGCTCAAGCCCGCGGCCCTCTGCTTTCCAGTACCGTGCTCTCGCCCCGCTGGTCTCTAAGCAGGTCGTTTCGTCTTCGATTCTCCGCTATGGCGCTCGGCCTGATCGAGGGTCGCCAGTAATTTTCGGGATGCGCGTGAGCAGCTCCTCAAGGACGTTTGCCGATTTGCCCCCGCACCCCTTCCATTGACGGATCGTTCCCCAACAGCATCATCCATCGCCGGCTTCGTCAACCGACACCGGACGGCCTTCCTGGAAGGATCGAGCAGCTAAGAGCGCGAGCACGAGAGCGGCCCGGCCGTCTTCGCCTGACACCTCCGGCTGACGATCGAGCGACACGCACTCGACGAAGTGGGCAAGTTCCACGAGATAGGCGTCCCTGAAGCGGTCCAGGAAATGGTAGACGTGGTCGTTCCAGACCCCATCTGCCCTGTACCGACGGACGCCGGTTTGTTGTTCCTGCCCGACCGTCACCTTGCCCTTCTCACCTAGCGCCTCGGCGGCGACCTCGTAACCGTGGGCGGCCCGCAGACTGTTGGTGATGACGGCCAACGCCCCTGTCTCAAGTCGGAGTGACGTGACTGCCGTGTCCACGAATCTTCCTCTTGCACCTTCCGGAAGGAACATCGTGGAGGCCGTTGCGTACACCTCTGCCGCTTCCAGTCCGGACAGGAAGCGCGCGCTGTCCAGATCATGGATGAGGGTGTCCATGAACAGGCCGCCGCTACGCCTCATGAAGTCGAGGCTCGGTGGCTTGGGGTCGCGTGTGGTGGAGACGATGAGTTCCACAGCGCCGAGGTCACCCTCCTGGATAATGCTTCGGGCCCTTCGGAAGCCGGGATCGAATCGCCGCTGGAATCCGACCTGAAGCTTCACCCCGCTATCGGCCACCACGGCGAGGGCAGCATCGGCGCTGGGCAGGTCCAGCGCCAGCGGCTTCTCGCAGAAGACATGCTTGCCGGCACCGCTCGCCTCCTCAATGAGGCGGGCGTGCGTGTCGTTCGGCGCCGCGATCACCACAGCATCAATGGCGGCATCGGCGAGCAGGGCATGATGATCAGCCGTGGCGACCGCTCCCGGAGCGAGGGCGGCCGCCCTTTCCGCCGCCTCCGGGTCTGGGTCGGCCACTGAAACCAGTTCGGCCCCCTGAATGCGGTGAGCCAGCGACCCGCTGTGATGCAGCCCCATTGCGCCCGCCCCTATCACGCCCACGCGGACTTTCTTTTTCAAGGGTGACACCCCCTTCCTAAGGGCACTACCGCATATCATATGCGAAGGACACGACAGGATGAGAGCACGCGCGTGGCAATGATGCGCGAAGATCGGTGCACTCGAGCGCCATCGTTTGACAGGCAGAAAGGTGGAGAGATTATGGAGCGTGTCATCGGATACGTCCTGGCCCACGAGCAGTTTCACCCCAGCGATCTTGTCGAATACGCCGTTGCAGCGGAGGAGGCAGGATTCGATGGTGTGTGGGCCAGTGATCACTTCCACCCTTGGCAAGACGACCAGGGACACTGCGGTCACGCCTGGATCACCCTTGCGGCGATCGGCCAGAGGACGAGCCGAGTCGCCATCGGCACGGGCGTGACCTGCCCTATCTACCGCTATCGTCCGGCGATCGTTGCTCAGGCCTTCGCCTCGCTCGGTGCGCTGTACCCCGACCGCGTGTTCCTGGGGGTGGGAACGGGAGAAGCCCTCAACGAGGCGTCGGCTGGTGGTGGTTGGGGACCCTACCGCGAGAGGTCGGCGCGGCTTCGGGAGGCAATTGCACTGATTCGACGGCTGTGGACGGAGGACTGGGTGACGTCCAAGGGGCCCGCCTTTCCCCTGCCAGACGCCAGGCTCTACACAAAGCCATCGCATCCGCTACCCATCTACGTTGCAGCCTCCGGCCCAAGGTCTGCTGCTCTGGCCGGAGAGCTCGGAGATGGCTGGATCACGACGGCCGACGCCATGCCACCACGGCCAGAAGTAACCGATGCTTATCGAGAGGGCGCAGCGCTGGCAGGGAAAGACCCGGCGCGCCTTCCCGTCCTTGTGGAGCACTACGTTGTTGTGGGAGACGAAGAGGAGGCGCTGGAGTCGGCGCGGCTCTGGCTGTTCGGCCCAGTCATGCATGACGTGATTGGGCTCTCGGATCCTCGCGTCATCCAGCGCCGCGCCGAGGAGATCTCATCGCCCGAGCGGACCATACGACCTTGGCTGGTGAGTCCAGATCCCGCTGTCCACGTTGAGCGCATCGAAAGTCTGTTCGCCGCGGGCGCCACACACGTGTACGTCCACTCGCCTCAGGCGGAACAACGCAAGGTCATCGAGTTCTACGCTGGCGAGGTGCTGCCAGCCGTTTCAAAGGCTCCGAGGGCCTAGGGCACGACACTATCGACACTTAGTGTCAAAAGGGCTAGAGATAGCGGC
>CAYFSW010000158.1:0-2046 GCA_964345885.1 uncultured Gemmatimonadota bacterium
CAGCTGCGCCGCTCGTTCCGTCGCGGCGCAGCTGAAACGCTAATCCGTTAGGCGGCGCAGGGTGGTGGCAAGAGTCGCGTTACAAAGCCATCACCAACCGCCATGGGTAGCGGAATCTCATGCGTGTTGAATCCGATTAGAGGACTGAGTGATGAAACTGTTGCGACGTACCGCTGTCCTCCTCGTGCTCCTCGTCACAGTCTTTTACGGGTTGGCCCTCGCGTATCTACGCCTCACTGAGAACTCCGCGGCATTCATCGGTGCGAATCTAGACGGAGAAGAGCGGTTGACCATTACTGGTCAAGTCACTGTGCCGTGGGACACGGTCCGAGTGACGACCGAGGACGGTGTAAAGGTCCTCCTCCTAGAGAGCCAACTGGATGAGACCCTTGATGCTCCCTGGGTGATCTACTTCTACGGTCGGGCGGGCCAACTCGCAGACAACAAAGGGTTTGCTATGTATCACCTTTTCCGCGAGTTGGGCCTAAATGTGCTCTCCGTGGATTACCGAGGGTACGGAGCTTCCCAGAAAACGAAGCCGACCGAGGCGGGGGTCTACGCTGATGCTCGGGCCACGTGGCAGCACGTCATCATAACTCGGGGCGTGCCGGCAAGCAGAGTGGTCCTTTACGGGTACTCGCTTGGCGGGGCCGTGGCGACAGAGCTGGCCACTCAAACTTCCCCAGCTGGTTTGATCACCGAAGGCGCCTTCAGCTCAGCCCCGGCCTGGGTCCACTATCATTATCCATGGCAACCGGAAGCCCTGGCCCGATTGGTGATGCAGAACCGGTTTGAGAACCTGGAGAAGGCTAGGTCCTTGACGATCCCGTGGCTCGTCCTCCACGGACGGCATGATAGCATCACGCCGTTCTCGCACGCTGAGGCCCTCGCCGAAACAACGGCTGGAGGTAGGTACCTGGTGCCTCTTGAATCCGGACACGAGGACGCCGTCGAAGTCGACAAAGATCGGATGGAGGGAGCCCTGAGAGAATTTCTAGGGAACTTGTTCGGCTCCGACCGTGCCACCTGGCCTTGAACCGGGCGCCGCCTAACCAGCGTTTGCACCCGACGCGGGCAGCCTTCGCGGTGTTTGCCTTAGATTGTCTATAGCCGTGTCCGGCAGCCCGGCCGCGCCCGTGATCGGGCGCGGTCGTTGCCGCGCAGGTGAAACGCTAGTCCGTTAGGCGCCGTGCACTCAAGTCACTGCAAAAGGACAAGGTGCGGAATGAGTACGTTTCCGACGTGTTCGACAGTGGTGCTGTACTTCGTGGCGACCGTCTTCGTGACAGCTGCTTGCCGAGAGAGTGCAGACGTTCAGACACAGGAGTCTGAGGCCGAGGTTGACGTAGTAGATGCTATCTTGGACAGGACAACTCAGTGGGCTGAGGCGAACCGGCGTCGTGACGCCGCCGCCGTCCTGGATATGTACATCAGTTCAGACGAGCTCAGGCACACTGAAAACGGTGTGATCTTCCCCTCATATGAAGCATTAGCCGAGTTCGTTGAAGGCTGGTACGATGCCACGGAAGAGATGGACCTCGTCTGGGAACAACGGGCGGTCGTGCCTCTCTCGGCGGATGCTGCCACCATGACGGGGATATTCAGGTATGAGGCGAGACAGAAATCGGGCGAGGTGTGGGCAGGCCGCGTTGTCTTCACCGGGGTTTTCGTCAGACGGAGCGGGAGCTGGAAGCTCGTCCATGGCCACGAGTCATCCGTTCCAGCCTCGGAGATGAAGTAGCAATACCGGGTTGGGCTACGGACATCCAGCGGAAGACGGGCCGTGTGCGAGCACGGCGCCTAACAAGCGTTTGCACCTGGCGCGGGCGCCCTACGGGGAGGTAGCCTAAGACTGTCGTTAGTCATATTCAGCGGTCCGGCCGCTTCCTCAAACGGGCGCGGTCATTGCCGCGCAGGTGAAACGCTGATCCGTTAGGTGGCAGGAGGCAGACTTGAACTGGGAGGCGATTGCAGCAACGGGTGAGATTCTAGGTGCGGTGGCCGTACTGGTCACTCTCATCTACCTCGCAGCTCAGATCCGCCAGA
>CAYFSW010000159.1:0-2305 GCA_964345885.1 uncultured Gemmatimonadota bacterium
ATCGACCTGGTCAGCCGCTTCAATCTCGAGACGCGCCAGTCGAACGCCCAGGAGCGCCGGCGCTTCGTCGAGGACCGCATGTCGGAGGCCGAACAGGAGCTGCGCGACGCGGAAGAAGCGCTGCAGAGCTGGCTCGAGCGCAACCGCCAGTGGGCAAACTCACCCGAGCTCCAGTTTCAGCACGACCGTCTCGAGCGCCAGGTGACAATCAAGCAGGAGGTCTTCACCACGCTGCGCCGGTCTTACGAGGAGGCCCGGATCCAGGAGGTGAACGACACCCCGGTGATCACGGTGATCGATCGTGCCGTGCCGCCGGACGAGAAGTCGAGCCCCAAGCGCAAGCTGAACGTCATCCTGGCCTTCTTGCTGGGCGGTGTCCTGAGCGTCTTCGGCGCCTTCGGCCGCGAGTTCACGGAGCGGGCACGGGAGCGGGATCAGGCGGAGTACGACGAGTTCACAACTCGCTGGTCGGCGATCAAGTCGGAGCTCAAGTCGATGGTCACACGAGGCGGCCGCCGGGAGGGCTAACCCGCCCTCGCGAACCCTCCCTTTCGCGTACCCACCAGCCCGCGGCCGGGAATCAGAACCCTGCCCGCCTGATCGCCCTTCACACGGCCGATGATCCGGGCATCGGGGGCACCGGCATTCTGCAGGGTGCCGAGTGCAACGTCGGCGACATCTTCACTCACCACAGCCGCGAACCCCACCCCCATATTGAACACCCGGAACATCTCTTCTTCATCAACGCGACCGGCCTCCTGTATCAAGGTGAAGACAACGGATGGCTCGGGCAGGTCGGTGATCTCGAAGCCGACCGCCGACTCGACCCGGAGCAGGTTGAGGAAACCGTCGCCGGTGATGTGGATGAGCGCCTTGACCGCTTCGACATTCTCCAGCAACGCCAGAACCGGTCGCACGTAAATCCGGGTCGGCTCGAGCAGCTCTTCGCCGACGCTGCGGCCCAGCTCGTCCACCCGCTCGTCCGGCGCGTAGCCCGCTTCGTCGAACAGCGCCTTGCGGGCCAGAGTCAGGCCGTTAGAGTGGATGCCGCTGGAAGCCAGGCCAATCACCACATCGCCGTCGACCAGCCCTTCGCCGATGATGATCCGGTCGAGAGGTACCAGCCCGACTGCGGTCCCGACGATGTCGAAGCCGGAGCCGGGCCGCACGCCGCGGATCATCTCCGCCACCTGGGCAAGCTCGCCGCCAGCGATCGAGATGCCTGCCTCTTCAGCCCCTCGTAGCAGTCCGTCGGCGATCGCCGTCAGAACCCGCGCGTCGGCCCGCTCGACGGCGATGTAGTCGACCATCGTGATCGGCCGGGCCCCAACGCACAGGATGTCGTTCGCGTTCATCGCGATGCAGTCGATGCCGATGGTGTCGTACTTCTCGAGCATCTCCGCGATCAGCAGCTTGGTCCCGACACCGTCGGTAGAGATCGCCATCCCCAGGTTGGGGGCGATCTCGATCACGTTGGCATAGTGGCCCAGATCGAGAACGACGGCGCCCGGCTCGCCTGGGACACCGGCGAGGGTGAAAGTGCGACGCACACGCTCTGCTAGTCCCTTGAGACCCGTGTCCTCGCTGACGTCATCCACTCCGGCGCTGCGGTAATCCATCCCGCGTTTGTTCATCGTCGCTCGCCTGATTTTGGGGTTCGTGCTCCGACGGCCGCTCGGAATCTGCCGGGCGGCGCCTGGGTGCACAAGCTCTCAATGGGCCGCGCGTCGGCCTTCCCCTTGCCATATCCGACGATAGGCCATAGTCTTGCGTGACGATGGTCCGAAGCTCCCCCGACGCGTCTTCGGAACCTGGTGGCAGTTGATCGATCCGTTTCACCCAGGCAATCCCATTATGTCTCCCAGGGTATTCTTACTGACGGGCGCTCTCTGTGCCCTGGCGCTCCCGGCATTCGGCCAGGTTCGTGACACTGCTGCGGTCATCCGGCAGTTGCAGGAAGAGGTCCAGAGCGGGCAGATAACGCCGGAACAGATCAGAGCCCGCTTGCAGGCGGCCGGTATCAGCGAGGACGACTTGCGGCAGCGCCTCCGCCAGGCGGGCTACCCGGAAGGTCTGCTGGATGAGTATCTGGGGCGCGAGTTGGCGGAGGGCGTTCCCGGCCTGACGGCAGCGCAGGTCGAGGAGGTGCTGCGGCGCTTGAGTATTCCGCCGCTCGATCCGCAGACCGACAGCCTGGCGCTGGACAGCCCGCTACTCGACACGCTGGCCGTTCCCGAGCTGGAGGAGCTTCAGGTCTTCGGCAGAAGCCTGTTCGAGAGGACGACGACCCAGTTCTTCCCGGTGA
>CAYFSW010000160.1:0-10969 GCA_964345885.1 uncultured Gemmatimonadota bacterium
GCTTCCAAACACTGCTGGAAGTGTACGGATAGTAGGGAGCCTAGCTTAAGGATGTGCTCGAAACTGTGCCAACTTCAACCGAGAAATAGCCGTATCGAGTTGTATCGAGTGTGGGAAGGCGGGAACGTGTTGTTTGTATCATCCTCAAGACTGCGCATTCCGTGCTGTGAGCCGCTCCGAACGACCGGACGACAAGAATGGGATCCGCATTGACGTCGTAGACAATCACAGAATCGGATCCAGCGAAAGCAGCAAGAGTAGGAGCCCTTTCACGGTAGATGATCCTCCGACGCTTAGTCGAGGTGACAGGTTGGTTTGTGAGCCTGGTGAGATCGATGCGTTCCGAGAGGTAGTTGCAGCTGGTGAGTCTGCGTTCGCAGCTCATGCGCAGAGTCGTTAGACGGCCTTGCGTCGCATGAAGGTTGACCAACTTCATCTTGAGACGCCCCTGATTGAATCGCTCGCTCTGGGCCGGCGCCTTTCGCAGCGGGTGTGGCTCAAGATGGAGGCCCTCCAACCGTGTGGATCGTTCAAAGCTCGCGGAATAGGATTCGCCTGCCAACGCTACCTTGCGTATGGCCGTCGGCGGCTCGTTTCCTCCTCCGGAGGTAACGCAGGGCTGGCGGTTGCGTACGCGGGCCGTCAGCTCGGTGTTCCTGTGACCGTCGTCGTTCCCCAGAGTACTTCTGATCGCGCGCGACAGCTGCTTCGAGACGAAGCTGCGGAGGTCGTGGTCTTCGGGCAGTCATGGCAGGAAGCTCATGAGCACGCGCAAACGCTGCTAGATGCAGATTCCGCTTATCTTCACCCGTTCGATGATCCGTTGATCTGGGAAGGACATGCCTCCCTTATCAGCGAAGTCCTCGCCTCCGGCCTCGAGCCGGAGGCGATCGTACTCTCTGTGGGAGGACGTGGCCTGCTCTGCGGTGTGGCGATGGGCTTGCAGAACTCGGGGTGGTCGAAAGTCACGCTCGTCACCGCCGAAACGGCCGGCGCAGATTCCTTCTATCAGACCGTACGGGCAGGGGAATTGGTCGAGCTAGAGAGAATCTCGAGTGTGGCCACGAGCCTCGGCGCGAAGAAGGTCGCCAGCCAGGCGCTCGGGGTCAGCCGCCGATTGAAGGTCGTGCCTCACGTCGTCAGTGACCGGGAAGTGGTCGATGCTTGCCTCCTGTTCGCCGACGATCACCGCGTCGTGGTCGAGCCCGCCTGCGGAGCCGCCCTTGCACTCGCGTACAAGGGCGTCCAGGTGTTGCGAGAAGCTCAGAATATCCTTCTAATCGTGTGCGGCGGTTCACACGGCTGAGGACGAACGACGAAGCTGCCAGCAAGCACTAGCACCAAGGGTGAGCCGGTTCTCAAAGAACATGTCAGAATAGCTGCTGCATGACGGGAGACTTGACAGACGCGGCTTCATAGAAGTGTCCGCTGTGCTCAAGACATCGTGCGCCCACGCTCCCACTTGTGATGCACAATACCGGCACATGGGCCGGGACAACCGTAACGCGGTGCCGGCCGGCCGGTCCACGGATTGCTGATCCGAGGGCTTCGCAGACGATTCCATCCCACGGGCAGTGTGGCAACGCCAGCTAACACGAGCCGGCAGAGGCTAGGACTGTCCGGCCGAATGTAGCGGCGTTTGGTGTCAGACTTGTCTTACCGGTTGCCACCCCGGAAGTCCAGAATGCCTTTACGGAGCAGAGGCGGCAGGTGTGGTAGGTCTATCTCACGAAGGTACGGCTCTTCCAGCACCAGGATCGGGTCCGGCCTATCGTACAAGGGGACACTATGGTCGAGGACGTCAACGCGGAGCACCGACGAACAGAGGTAATGATTCTCGTCAGCGTCGAAATCGAGGATGGCGCTTGAGAGGTCATCCGCCTCGACGTGCAGCTCACAGGTCACGGTGACATCCGCGCTTTCACCAGCACCGAAAGAACTCTTTACTCTGGGTGGATCGGCTGTGTAATTGGACCCCCAGGCGACACCGGAATAGTTGCCCCGCGCACAAAACGCGGTAACCCAGTTCGTTGCACCTGCGATCGCTACGTGGATTCTCACAGCGGCAACGGCCTGACCAGTCACTGCCGCATTTCCGTTGAAGGTGAATTCAGGCCAAAAGCTAAACGTGTCATCTCGTGGAGCGACGAAATGGAAATCGTGCTTCAGTTGGACCGAGCAAATGTGCGTCAGCCCGGTTTCCCCCGTGGCCACAGCATAGCCGTTGCCACAGCATGCGGTGACCCGTGCGGCTCGACAGTCACCGGAGGCGTCCGGAGGATCCGCATCGATCTCTGTACGCCCGTTGATGCAGTCTTCCAATTCCGTGAATGGATCCCAAAAGTCGACTGACCCTACACGAACCGTCAGCCGGCCCAATGGGTCGAATAAGTCGATGAACTGCTCTTTAGGACCTTTGGGCGGCAAGTCTGGCAGAGACCACATACGGCGGTGGGCTGTCTTCTTGGGAAGGCATGCGAGCGCTGCAGCATTGCTCTTGACGTGTGGCCTAGTGATGTCGAGCAGAAGTGTTGTGGTTTCCTTGATACGCTCTCGCAAGGCGGTCTCGTGGTCGATGACTCGGTCAACGTCTTGGCCTGCCATGCGGAGGCCCTCGAGGCGAGCTTCCTTCTTGAGACGGTAGAGTTCCTGACGGATTTCCCGACTGCTTTGCTTCTCCATTTCCTCAACTCTCTGTCTCTGTCAAGCGAATTGTACTGCGCGATGGTTGGTTGCTCCCGCGGTTCCCGTCACTCCCAATCTCCACTGGAATTCCGGCATTGTCCTTGTCGTGCTGTCTGAAGAGCCCACTGCAGGCCTTCGATTCGGTGAAGTGCGCTGTCAGCATAGCTGGGGTCCCTGGTTTCGACGACTAGTCGGAAAAGTGTGCGGTCAGATGAGAATACGGGTTAGGGGCGGTCGGATTCTCATATCACCACTGGACTCCGATGTGGAAATACACCGGGCGTCGCTCATGAACGGGTCCTCTTCTGAGGCGGCGCCAGGGCTCGGTCAGGTGAGAAATCCCTGACTACCTCTGCGTCTTGTAGATGAGACCACATTTGTCTTGAGCCCAAACGGCCCCGGGAGCAGGTAGTACTGAGAGCTGCTGCCATTATCGGACAGGAATGGGGGAGTGCGTGTATGTCCTCCCGGCGCAGCACAGACGGGCTAGCCGCTGAGTCGGTTGGCGTCCTCGTGCGGAGGGCTCTGGGGCGACGTGCTGACTTGATGAGCGGTCGGGAATTCAGTGCGCTCGTGAGGAAATTTGCCAGCGCTGGGCGGGTGCAGGTTCTACTTGAGGCTGGCAACGCTCGCGACGCGGCCATTGCTATTGCAAGAGCGAGTATCTCCCTATCGCAAGCTCGCAGGGCGCTCGCTTCCAGAACGAGCCCCGGTTACTCCGATTGCGTAATCGAACGCCCCTGGAGTGACGCCCGACGGGCGCTAGAGAAGCATCGACGGAGACTTGAGCGATACGATGAGGTGGTCGGATACGGGCTTGGCTACCGACGGCATGGCGGCGAAGAGGTCGATGAGAAGTGTGTTCTTGTTCTGGTCCCAAAGAAGCTGCCCCCGTCTCAGCTCAGAAAACGTGGCCGTAAGCTCCTACCTGAGACGCTCTCGGTCCGCCAACAGAAGGCGGTCCCAGTCGACGTGATCGAGGTTGGAAAGCTCGAGAGGCAAGTTCTGGCTGGAACCAGCATTGGGCCCAGGCGCAAGCCGCAGATCAAGGGGACAATCGGGAGCTTTGCCGTCGATCTGTCCACGGGAACGGACGTGGCGCTCACTGCGATGCATGTTAGAGGTCCGGGCGGCGTGTTCACCGCACCCAGTCTGCGCGACGATGCCCATGCAGCGGACGTGGGACGCTTTCTTGACGGTACGATGCATGGCGTCGACGCAGCGAAGGTCAGCGTTGAGCCCCCGGCTACAGTTGACCCACGCTTCCCCGAAATCGGTCTCATCCGTGGTTGGCGACCCCTGACCTTCCCAGGTGATCGAGGGACGCGGGTGCATATGTTCGGCGCTGCGTCTGGTAGGCAGACCGGTTTCATCATTGAGGCCACCGTGTCTATTCCGAGCGAGAATCTGGACGCCGCGATCCTTGTAGACATCGAGTCGGCGGAGGGTGACTCGGGGGGAGCCATCGTTGATGACGAGAACCTCGTGCTCGGTCTCCTGGCCGGCCAGATGAACTGGGATGGCTTTCCGGTCCGCGTGTTTTCGCCGATGAGTTCGGTCCTGCGGGCATTAGGCTGTGACTTCTGAGTAAGTGAGGCAACGCCGATGTGGACGCACCGCCTGCTCTGGCTTGCCCCCCTGGTCCTGCTCTGGGGAAAGACGCTCTTTGGACAGGCGCCAGACACGGCGCGTGTCACGCTAACGGTGGGTCCCACCGATGACGTCTGGACGACAGACACGATCTGGGTCACCGGTCTCGAGATGTTTGCGGTCATCGCTTGCCCCGGCCAGCTGGACTGCTCCAGTCCCGAGGCGCGGATCACAGAAGCAGACGGCCGTACGCACCAAATCCTGGATTCAATCATCGTCGCTGACCACGGTGTCCGAGATGGCGTTCGGGCGGACACCGTTACGGTGTACTTTAGTCGGGCCCTGGTCGCTGTGGGCAAGAGATTCGTGACGCTCGACTCCCTGCTCGTGACCAGTGCCGAGGGCGCTGGGAGACGCTCTGTCTCCATACCCGCCTTCATACCTACGAGCACTACCACCATCACAACCGCCGCCCCGACGTCGCAAGCCCGGCAGGCAGAGCGTCGACCACTCCCAGAACTCTTGGTGACAGACTGCGACGCGCTACTAATGAGCACCGTCGCTACGCAGCGAGCGTCCTTAATCGCGGATGATACGGCCCGTTTCGTCGTCAACCCCTTGGGAATCGTCGCGGCGCGTCCTCCGGAGAACATAGATGAGGCCGATGTCGTGGAGGTGACAGTAGTTGGGACGCAGCAGTTGCTGCCTCAGCTTGTCGTGCGGCGATCCTCCGCATTCAGAACGCCCGGTGGTCTCAGCGTTCTGGGGGCGGAGGTCGAGATCCCGGTGGATGCCTCTGCCCTCCAACGCCAGGCCCTGGGGCTGGAACCGGAGTGTGACGCACGGGTCTATCGGCTGGCTGACTTTGCGCCGGGTCGAGGCGAGGTGGAGATAGCTGTGCGTGCCGACGGCGGAGAGCAGAGTCTGGGCACATTCGATTTCGGTGTGAACCGGCTCTACCACGGTGCTATTTCACTTGGGGTCATGTGGACCACGTTGGGTGATCCGGAGTTCGGTCTCGTGTTCGACGGTCAGGATTCTGTGATCACCCAGACGCAGGATCCCCCTGGAGCTGACAAGACTGAGGCGAACGGCGGGCGGTTTCTGTGGGGGCTCTTCTATCACCCGTTCGTTCCTAAGCGTGACGTCGAGAAAGAAAGAACTCGTGCGACCTGCGCATTGGGTGTCGGGCTAAACGACATATCCCAGAACTTCTTTCTTGGAGGCTCGCTTGACTGGGCGAGCAACGTGTACTTGGTGCTTGGAGCTCACGTCGGGCGAGTGACTGACATTGATGAGCGAAGTGGTCTCAAACTTGGGGATCCCTTCGACGGCACCTCCGACGAGATTCCGACGGTCAGGAAGTGGAAAGTCGGCTTCTTTGTGGGCGGGTCGCTTGATGTGCGAGCGGCAGTTCAACTCCTACGGGCTGCGCTCGGAGGCGCGGCCAAACCCTGAGGCGTACTGCGAATGAAGAGAGTCAGCATCCTTCTGTGGCTAGCACTGTGGGGCCTGGTTCCCCTGCGGTCAACGGAGGCGCAAACGGTAACGCTTGAGGAGCGCGTTGCGTTGCTCGAGCGCCTCGTCGGGGAGCTGCGGGCCGTTCACGGGTTGCCGGCTGAGAGAGTCGAGGAATTGCCTGAGATCTTGCGTGAGAACGAGCATGTCCGCTGGGGTTATCCAGGTGGCGACTGCACGATTCTCGTCAAGGAACACTATGTGATATGCTACGACGACGCCAATCGCGTGCCTGACTGGGTCACCTACCACCTGACCAGACAGAATCTGGCGGGTGAGATTCCCAGAACGGACGACTTTCGAGCGGATCCCAACCTGCCGTCGGGAGAACGGGCGGAACTGGCGGACTACCGCCACAGCGGTTATGACCGTGGCCATATGGCTCCAGCAGCTGCATTCAAGCGTAGCGCGACAGCTATGTCAGAAACTTTCTTGCTGTCAAACATGTCCCCGCAGAGACCGAATCTGAACCGTCACATCTGGCGGAGACTCGAACAGGACGTACGGTCACTAGCGTCCGCCCACGGGAGCATATGGGTCTTCACCGGAACGCTATATTTGGACCAGACAAGGAATCCGATTGATCCAATTGCCTTCATCGGTCGCAGCCGCGTGGCGGTACCGACTCATTTCTACAAGGTCATTCTGTGTGAGCATACGACCGGTACCGTCGAATTGTTTGCGTTTCTGATGGAGAATCGTCTGCAGCCGTTGACCGGCCAGCCGCAGGACTATCTGGTCAGCGTCGATGAAGTAGAGAATATGTCCGGCCTTGACTTCTTTACATTGCTGCCAAGCGGGGACGAAGAACAACTGGAAGAGATGATCGCCACCAACTGGCCAATACGGTGAGGTGTTTAGGATGGACCCGATGTCTCGAGTGGAGCGACAGGTCCTAGCATTCTTGGGCCTGGGGATTATCGCTAGTGCTGTACTTGTGATATTTCTCAATCCCAGGCTAGTGAGGTTCTGGCCCTTCACGGCCGGCGAGTTTGTGCAGCTCATTGCTCCTCTAGTCCTAGTTGCCCTGTTCATAGAGCGTGCGCTAGAGGTCTTCATCACGAGTTGGCGTGCGCCAGAATCCAAGACGCTCGAGCTGGCAGCTGCGGCTGACCCTACGAAGCAGCTCCAACATTCTGGCTACAAATCCCGGACTCAAAGGATCGCGTTCATTGCGGGCACGACGATCGGCGTGTTAGTCAGTGCCTTGGGTATTCGTGCTTTAGGTCTCTTCGTTGACCCGGTCGTATTTGACGCGCTACCCTCGGCTCAGCAGACGCTCTTTAGGATAGCTGATGTACTCCTGACCGGCGCCATACTTGGCGGTGGGGCTGATGCTCTGCATAAGCTCGTGCTTGTATTCACGAACTTCATGACTTCCACTTCAGAGCTAGCTAAGCGGAAAGCCTCCTCAGACGTGCAGACATAGAGAATCATTGCTAAGAGAGGCCATCCCAACTCAGGACCGAGTAGGGCTGCGTGGCAGAACCGGAGCTGCGGCGCGCCGCTGTGCTGATCGTAGAACGGGAACGTCCCGATGCAGTCGAGCGCTAGATGGCCGGTAGAATTCAGAGGAAGGACAATGTCCAGAACAGGCGATAGCGTAGTGCAGGAATCCGCAAGCAAGGTGCCGCACCCGCCGGATGCCGAAACAGATGTTGAGGAGACTGTCGTCGAAGCGGCCCCACGCGTAAGAGAAATGTTGCGGCGCCTGTTGCGCAGTCAAGCACGCCCCGGGCGCGAGGAAGATCCCCGGGTTCGTTATTACAAACCCAGCAGGCTTAAGCGCGTGATCTTGCTTCTCCTTCCTGATCGGGTGTCCAGAGTGCACTTGTACGAGGCTCAACAGAGATACACCGCTCTTCAGGCCAAGCTCGAACATCAGCGGAAGCTAGGTAACAACAGAGCGAGGCCAAATCGGAACAGAGCAGCAACCATCGAGATATGCCAAGACACTCTAGATCGGGCGAGCGTTCTGCTGACGCGTCGACAGGAAGACCTGAACTTCCTGTGGAGAGAGATGACGCAGGTTCACAACATGGTTGTGGAGAGCATACTACCGAACGAAGAACTTCCTGCCCAACTCGATTTCTGTCGTGAGGAAGCGAGACGAATCGGCGCTGACAGCGATCCCGAGGTCAATGAAATGCTCCAGCGTCTCGCTGAGGTCACGGACACGACAGACGCGAACAGAGCACAGAAGGTCCGGTTGCTCCAAGCACTGATCGAGCGATTCACTACGCTGCGCACTGGGCGAATGCATCAGCAGTTTGTGAACATACGTACGTACCGCAGAGCTCTGTTGATATTAGTGCCGGTGTCCATTGCTCTCATGGCGAATCACAACTTGTTGTTGGGCACCACCGAGGGCATGCCTACCTACCCGAGGGCGGAGGTCAGTGGTACGTGGGAATGGCTCGGTCTTGACTTCATCTGGAACGTAGTGACGTACGCATTCCTGGCAGTGAAACACTTGCTGACACATAACCTCATCGCGTTCGTGTTCTTCGGAGGGCTGGCAGGAGGTTTCTTCAGCGTCGTCACGCGCCTACGCTCGAAGGACCTGATGCCTGGCGAAGACGCGTACTTTACGTGGTACGTCCTAACAAAGCCGTTCGTGGGCGCCTTTGGGGCGGTCATTCTCTTCGTGCTGCTGCAGGCGAGGTTTGTCACCTTCGATATATTGGAGCCGCTGACAGATAAGCTTCTGGAAGGGGGAACGGGACCTGAGGTGTTTGGATTCGCGTTCCTGGCCGGGTTGACCGAGAGGTTAGCCTTCCCAAACCTGCGCTGATCAACACGCCGCCTGTTCGCAGGCCGAGCTGCTCAGCGCAGGTGAGAAACTGAACGGCCTCTGTTCGTCTCTCCTTTAGGGGGGCGTATGCCTTTGGCCACGCTCTGTCTCCAGCAGGCAGCTCTCCGATCTAAGCGAACCTTGGGGGTAGCCATGCCGAACAGAGCTCTCGTGATGAGCGGTGGGGGGTCGAAAGGTGCCTTCGAGCTGGGAGCGGTCGACTACCTGGTCAACGAGGGTGGCCTCGATTTCCAGGTCATCGCGGGTGTATCGACCGGCTCACTGAACGCGACGATGCTGGCCCAGGGGGCGGGTCTTGATGGGCTCCGGGACCAGCTAGAACAGCTAAAGGAGATCTGGTTCGGGATCTCGTCCTATCGAGACATCTACAGGAAGCGGTTTCTGGGCAAGCTCCTGATTCTGTTCGCCAAGTCGAGTCTCTACAAGCCGAAACCTCTCTCGGAGAAGATAAAGCGTCAAGTTGACCCGGATAAGCTGCAGAACTCGGGCAAGGAGCTTCGCATCGGCGGCGTGTGCCTGGAGACCGGTGACTATCGTTCAATAGACCAGACGGGGCCCAGGATCCACGAGTGGACACTGGCCAGCTCCTCGATGCCGCTGATGTTTCCGCCCGTGAAGTGCGATGGAGAGTGGGCTGTGGACGGGGGTGTTCGCAATGTCACGCCGCTCGAGGACGCCTTCAAGGCTCTGAAGAAGCTGCGGGACTACCAGCCGAGTGAAGAGCAAGACGAGATGTACGTCATTCTGGCCTCGCCACTCGAGATCGACGCAGAGTACGAGCGCTGGAAGCACGGCCTCCAGATAGGCAAGCGGACTGCGGCGATCCTCGTGAACGAGGTCTTCCGAGAGGACCTGAGCTACGCACTGGCCATCAACCACTCGGTGAGAGCATACGAGCAGCTCAGGCAGGAGCTCTGTCGGAGCCCAGCTCTTCAGCCGGCGGTCGGCGTGCTCGAACAGCTGCCGTTCGAGTTTCGTCCTCCCAAGTACCGTGCGGTCCGCATGCTCGGTATCATTCCCCAGGCATGCTTCTCCGAATCCCTGGAGTTCGACCGAGCCAAGATTAGGACCGCGTACGAGGCAGGCTGGGAAGCGGCTAAGAAGCCACTCAGCGAGGAAGATATGCTGAAACTGCTGGGCTAGTAGAGCCCGATACTTCAATCCTTAGTCGCTCTTTCGCTCAATTGCCTGGCGGGCTTCTTGGATCGCCTGCAGAAGCTCGAAATCCTCGCGACAGGCTCTGCAACCCATGACATGATCGAGAACCTCGAGCCGCCGACTAGTCGTGAGTCGGTGCTCGGCCAGCTCCAGCAGCTCGTGCGGCGAGACGCAGTGGGTACGATGCACGGCGGCTCGCCGTGCAAGTACTTGCTCGTAGGCCTCTCGCAGTCGCTCGTCGTTCACCCCATCGTCCGCGTTCCTACTCGTCGCTCGTCGAGCTTCGCCTTGAGGTCCGACAAGCCGCGGTAGAGCAGGTTCCTCGTCTTTGCCTCCGTCCAGCCCAGAAGCTCTGCGATCTCATTACGGTGGTAGCCTGCCAAGTGCATCCGCACCACTACTCGGCGCGGCTCGCCGAGCTCACCTAGGGAGTGGGCGAGCTGGACAACCAGTTCGTCGGCTTCGACGGCCTGGTCGGGCTGAGCGCCGGCAGTGGCTGCATGGCCGTCGGTGAGCCACTCGAGCCCTTGCTCACGGCGCGCTCTTCGGCGACGGATCAGATCCAGGGCCGCCGACATCGCGGTCCGGTACACGTAGGACGCAGGGGCGACGGAGATCTTCTCGCTCGTCGCGAGGGCTCGCCAGAGGCGAATCCGCACGTCCTGAAAAACCTCGTCGATATCGCATTCCGATAGGTTGTGCCGAAACGCGACATCGCGGACGATTGAGGCGTAGCGCGAGAGTAGCTGTTCCAGAACGCGAGAGGTCGGATCGGCGCTGCGAGCGGCCGCAGCGCTACGGGTTTGGATGATGGCGGGCATGGGTCGGTACCTCCTTGCTCGCACTCATGAACGAATCGCTTGTCCCACGAGCGCACCGTAAGCAGGAGGCGTCAGCCGGCTGTCAGTTGTACGTCAGCTCATCTCCATCCCCGTCATCTGGCAGCCCTCTCCCGCGCAGGCCGTTGCTGAGGCGACAGCGGCGTCGATGAGAATCGTCGGGCCATCGGTACGTACTTATAGTGTGCGAGGCGTAGTCATTATCAGTGTTAGTTGCGTTGCTGCCGCCGGAAGGATATGCTGGGAACACTGGGAGGTGGCTGAGGAGGCAGAGCGGTAGCATTCCCCACAGGGGAGGCCTCAGCCTTGGCAGTACATCACATAACCGGCTCACCCCTAAGCTGGCCTGCCGAAGCATCCAGTC
>CAYFSW010000161.1:0-2213 GCA_964345885.1 uncultured Gemmatimonadota bacterium
TCCAGCTGCGGCCGGCGTCCATCGACTTGAAGACGCCGTAGCCGGTGCCCGAGACACTGTTCCGCGGGTTGCCCTCGCCGGTACCCACCCAGACGATGTCCGGGCTGGCCTGGAACACCTCGATCGAGCCCACCGCATGGACCGGCTGGTCGTCGAAGATCGGATCGAAGGTGAGGCCACCGTTCACCGACTTCCAGACACCGCCGGCGGTGGCAGCTACGTAGACGATGTTGGGGTTCGATTCGAGCGCCTCGATGTCGGCGATCCGGCCGCTCATCCCGGCGGGCCCGATAGAGCGGGCTCGCATGCCGGCGAGCAGCTCGGGATCGACCTGTGCGTAGAGAGGAGTAGCCACAGCGGCGATGGCTACACCCGCGGAGATCATGCGGCGGAGCATGGTCAGCCTCCTGGGTTGTTGAGATCGTGGTGCACGTGGTTGGGCAGGTACCAAACTACCGGCCCGCAGCTACGACCGCGAGGGAAACGTCAGGAAGTACTGGCCTCGCCAAGCACAGAGGAGGCGGGAGAACCACCTCGCGGAGGTCGAGCACACCACTAGAGGGTGAGGTCGCCCTCCCAAGGTGGCGCGAGCCCGGAGCAAGTGGTTCTCCCGCCTCCGACCACCAGCTAGCGAGAAGCGGGCTTCCCCTGCCGCCTCCCTCGCCGTACTAACGCGGCGGCATCGTCAACGGCTCTTTCGGCTGGACGAAGCTCAATCCCGCGCCCTCGACCTGCGTGATGAACTGCGTCACGTCCTCGGCGAACAGGCGGTTGAACTCGTCCAGACTTTCCTGCAGCATCGCTTCCGCCTGCTGCAGCCGGTAGTGCTGCGCCTGGGTCGGCGCGTCCCAGGTCGAGCCGAGCGAGCCGTAGGCTCTACTAATCAGGCGAGCCACGTTATCCGTCCGGACGACGCGCTGGCCCCCGCTGCCCGGCGGCGACCAGAACTTCTTCTCCAGATCGGTGAGCGCGCTGTTCAGTTGGCGACCTGCCTCCGCCAGTTCGCTGGGCTCGCCTGCCTGCCGCCCCTGCCTGACTTTCGTGAGAACGGCTTCCACCTCGGTGCGCGTACTGCGGATGCGCTCGACGGCGTCGGCCACCACTTCCTGCAGCGACCCGGCGTACATAATCGCCGCCAGCTTCGCCTCACGATCCGCAATCGGGATGTCGTAACGCGGGTCGGGCAGCACGTTCACTGACCCCGTCGCCTCGTGATCACCGTAGCTAACCTTCACGCGGTAGGTGCCGGGAAGCACATCGGGCCCGCTGGGCAGGAAGCCCTGCTGCTGCTGGCCGGCGCTGGGGCGCCGGAAACCGTCGCGCCTCAGGTTCCAGGTGATCCGGTTCACACCCAGGTGCGCCGGTGATCTGAAGGTACGGATCACCTCGCCGTCTGCGTCGCTGATCTCTACCGTCACCTGCGGCCCGCGCCGCCTCTGTCCTGGCGCTCCCTGTTGTCCGCCACCGAACCCCCGCCCAAAACCAGTCTGCTGAGCCTGCATCTCGCCGGGGCGCGGCAGGTCCTCGGCGTTCAGCGAGAAGCTGATCCTCGCGCCGTACGGCCGGTTCTCACCGCGGAACTCGACGTGCCCGGGAGAACCTTCTCCCGAGGACTGATTCGTCTCGTACTGGATCGCGTCCGGGATCTCGAACAGGTGGATCGGCTCGGCCAGCGTCGCCGCCGAGATCGTGCGCAGCGGACGGATGTCGTCGATGATGTACACCGCGCGCCCGTGCGTCCCGATCACCAGGTCGTGCTCGCGCGGGTGCACGACCAGCGCCATCGCCGACGCCGTCGGGAACCCGTGTGTCCACTTCATCCAACCCTGGCCACCATTGAGACTGAAGTACAGGCCGAATTCGGTGCCCAGAAACAGCAGGTCCGCCTTCACCGGGTCCTGCTCGACCACCAGCGCATACCCCCGGATGTCACCCGTCACCAGGCTCCGCCACCGCCGGCCGTAGTCCCGCGTCACGTACACGTAGGGCGTGAAGTCGCCGCGGCGATGATTGTCGAAGACGACGTAGGCCGTCGCCGCGTCGAACTTCGACGGCTCGATGTGCGGCACCCAGGTGTTCGCGGGCACGCCGCGCACGTTCCCCTCGACGCTGGTCCACGTCGCGCCACCGTCCCGGGTTACCTGCACGCGGCCGTCGTCGGTGCCGACCCAGATCACGCCCTGCTCGACTGGGCTGGGCGCGATGGTCATGAT
>CAYFSW010000162.1:0-8030 GCA_964345885.1 uncultured Gemmatimonadota bacterium
GGCGGCCGACGCCGAAGAGACGCTGAGGCGGGCGCTGGAACAGGCGCAGCTGGGTCGGCTGGTGGGCCGCAACTCTGAGAACCACGAGCGGCTCGGCGTCACCCGGACGACGGGCCGCCGGCTGACCGTCTACTCCGGCGGTACCGCCCGGCTCTCGCTCGTCGTCGGCAGGCGCGGCCGGGCTGTCGGCCAGGTATACGTGAGGCGCGAAGGCGATGACGAGGTCTACACGCTGCAGGGCACGCTGGTCAGCCTGGTGAACCGCGACGTCGACGACTGGCGCGACAAGGAGATCATTCAGGCGGGTCGCGAACTGGTCGAGCGCATCGAGTTCAGCTATTCCGACGAGTCGTTCGTCCTGGCCCGCGATACCGCTGGCTGGCACCTCGAGCCGTCCGGCGCCGCCGCCGATCAAAACACCGTGGCCGGCGTGCTCAGTATCCTCTCCGGGCTGCTCGCCACCGGCTTCGCCGACGAACCGGTGGCCGATACGCTGACCTGGGAGCCGCCCTCGGGCCGCCTGCGGCTCGTGGGCCCTGGCGGCACCGCGATTGGCGAGCTGATCTTCCTCGAGCGCGAAGACGTGGGCTTCTACGTGCGACGCGCCGGCTCGCCGATCGTCTATACGATCAGCGGGCACACCGGCCGCCAGCTGTTGAAGCGCGAACAGGGGTTCGAGGAGGTGGGTTCCGAGGGGCAGGAGTGAGGGAATCTCGTAATCCCATTTGTTGACCCTCATTGGGGCTCCGGATAGATTCCACCCGCTTCCCGGGGGCGTAGCTCAGCTGGCTAGAGCGCCACGTTGACATCGTGGAGGTCACAGGTTCAAGTCCTGTCGCCCCCATTACCGGTGAGCGGTAAGCAGTGAGCAGTACTGCTTACCGCCTACTGCTCACGCTCACTGATACGGGGCCGTAGCTCAGTTGGGAGAGCGCCTGGATCGCACCCAGGAGGTCAGGGGTTCAAGTCCCCTCGGCTCCACTTCCCTCAAATCTCTGACCGGACTTGTCGGGAACTCGGCTTCAATGCCCGCAAGGTGAGTGGTGCAACACGTGCGGGGCTGCGCAGGTCGGCGCGTGAAGGCGTTACCCCGATAGTGGACGACGTAGACCGGAAGGACGTTTTCCGGCGCCGCCTGGTACGCGAGGCGGGCGATACGGATATCACGGTGATAGCCTCAGCCACCAGCGCGCCCAGCGATATCACTGAGTACGTAACGCTCTGGGATATGCCGGGGCCGATGACCTGGCCGATCTGAACCCGTCGCTCGCCTCGTTCGAGCGGTTGCGGCTGGCCGTCTGCCTGAGTACTGAGTGGGCGGGAAGCCGCCATTACTTTGGCGGTGGAACGTGCTTAAGGCAGAAGTCCATGAAGTTCGCGATGTTCTCGGGCTTGAAGGCTCGTTCAATATCCTCGTCTCGAGAATTAGACAAGATGACTTTGACGCTGTCAGCCTCTGCGATCTGCCACAGGCGTTCCGCAGTCGTCTCGTGCCAGTATTTCTCGTGGTGTCGATCGCCCCGTTCGCGCAATTGAAGCTGAAGGCCGTAGCCAAAGTCGAGGAGTTCTCCATCGATCTGCATGAGTAGCCTGGCTGGATAGAACCGTGCACTTCCAACGATGTAGACTCTCAGCCCATACCAGGCAGCACCAGCTTGCTCCAATTTGACACCGTCTATGCTCACATCCGAGTCGATATCGTTGTGACGCATCCGAGTCGCCTTAACGTCGCGCTCGCGATCGTATCTCTGAACGATCGTGTACTTGGGTGGTCCGCACGCAATAAGTCCCGCCGCAGCAAGGATCACGATTCTGCTCGTATTTCGCATTCCTCGTCGCATGGTGACCTTCATCTCCAGTAACGCGCGACCTCCACGCTCAGTGCATACACTCGGGGTCGGTGAAGCGGATTGCGATTCCCTCGTATCCTACTAGCCGCTCATTCCCACTGCTGTCCGTTTCATACACACGGTTCACAAAGATGACGGCGTCTCCGCCTCGGGCGAAGGCTTCGGCCTTAAGGCTAGACGGGCCGTACGACCAGGCACGCTTACCCCTCACCCAGCCCAACTCCGCGAAGCCACATTTTGGAGTACTACTCCTGAAGTACAGGCGTACATCCTGGGCACTCCTTACCCTGGCTGGAGGCTCCTCGCTGTCGGGCGGCGCCTTTGCGCACGACGTGAATCCTACACCAAGTGCTGCGATCAGCAGCAATCCAGCAACGGTTGCTGAAATACGCGTGATGCGCCTCTGCTACCGTTACTACAACTTCAAGCGCCGCCCAAAAGATGGGATATGCCTGCAGCCACATCAACTAGCGCAGCGGCAGGTCAGAATCTAGGCTGCAACCGCAACCTGTTCCGGCAACTGTTATCGATTGCGATTGCCTGGCTGGCCGAGCGAGCCCATAATAGCGGGTGCTGGAAAGCTAACTGGTCAGATCAACGAGTAGGGGTGGCTAGTCATGAAGTATGTCGTGATATTCGCCGTTGGTGCGATCATCGGTGTGATCGGCGGTGCCCTGTGGATCGGCCCTGAGCGCGTCGAGGTCAGCGGCCTTTCCGAGGCAGACGTAGCAGCGATCCGCGCGACTATCGAGTCCGTCGTCCAATCGACCCTGGCCAACGACTGGACTGCCTGGGAGAGCAACTGGGCGGAAGATGCTCTAACGATGTATGCGCACAGTCCTGTTACCGAAGGCCGAGCGGCGGTTCGTGATTCTTGGGAGAGCGCCAACATAACAGAGTTCGCGGCGACGCCGTACGTGATCGAGGGTCGCGACGGGCTCGCCTACGCGCGCGGTACTTACTCGATGACGGTCAGCACGGAGGCTATGCCCGAACAGGTGACCGATAGCGGTAAGTTCCTGTTGATCCTTGAGAAACTACCTGACGGTTCGTGGGCCATCGCCATCGACGCCGCGAGCTCTGACCTGCCGCTCCCCTGAGCTACCGGGCTAGGGTCGCGCCATCGAAGAGTAGTGAGCGTGGATGATGCCCCAGGCATCATCCTGCTTGAGAAACACGAAGGTGACTCTGCTCTTCGCCGGCTCTTCGAATTCCAGGTCCTGAATGGCGGTGGCGTACGCGACGGTTGGGGCCAGCAAGTACACTCTTATGTCCGTGAATTCCACGTAGTAGTCACCGGGGCGGAAGTGTGCGAAGACCGACTCGAGAGTCTGCCTTGCCATCTCGGCGCCAAACGGTTCCGGTATCCAGTCCTCGATCTCGGAGAACCTCGCATCCTCCAACCAGTGCAGGGACAGAGCCCGCGCCGCGTCGCCTAGGTTCACTGCCTCTTGCAGCTCACCTACAATGCCGAGGATCGCCCGTGTCTCATCCGGCGGTGGTGTGATTGCACCCGGTTTCGTCTGGGTCCGGGCACAGGAACTTTGCAGCAGAATGAGGCAGGCGCTGATCGGGATGAGGAAGGCGCGCATGGCGGAAACTCCTTAGAATGGAAGCGCGGTGGTCTCGTTCGACCTACCTCTCATGTGGTGTGAGCTCGAACCAGATCGTGCCGTCGGGTTCCTCGTGCTTCGTGAGGCGGCACTCGCGGTCGCACCTGGGGCAGGTCACGACTTTCGTGGGGAAGGGGTCCTCGATTACGACCATCTCGCCGCAGCCCCAGGGGCAGAGATACATGGCTGACATCCTAACATCCCTCCACCAGCAGCCCGCCTCGTCGCGACGGTGCCACGCTCATTTCCTAGACCGCGGCACGCCGCGCCTCAGACAACGTAGCTCGTCGCTGGGTGCCAGCACCAGCATCACGTCGCCGTACTGGAACGCGTAGTCGGGGTCGGGTGCCGTATCGAGGGTGTCGTCGCCGGTGCCGGTGGTCCGCTTGATCATCAGGACGCTGGCCCCGAAATCCTGCCGGATGTTGAGTTCGCGTATCGTGCGTCCGACAAATGGTCCGGGCGCCGGGATCTCGGCGACCACGGTATCGTGCGCCGCCGGCACCGACTCGACACCGCCTTCCTGACCGACCGCGGAGACCATGCTGCCTGCCATATCGCGCTTGAAGATCTCGGTGTTGTAGCGGGCGATGACGTCCTCCGGCCAGATGACGCCCGCCAGTCGCCCGTTCTCCAACACCGGCACCTCGCCGCGGTAGGCGACGAGCATCCTCATTACATCGGCCAGCGAGTCGGTCGGTGCGACCCTTGGGAACTCGGCCTCGACCATCACGTCCTCGGCGATGATCAGAGCCTCCAGCGAGGCCGGGTCCTTCATGATCGGGCGGATCTGATCGACCTTGACGATCCCCTCGAGCACGCCTTCCTCGTCGATAACGAACAGCGTGCTACCGGGATGGTCGATGAACTTCGAGATGAGTGCCAATAGGTGATCGTCCGCTGCCGCCGTGACGACGTCGGGTCGCATGACCTCGCGCACCTGGACGTGCTGCAGCACGTTGACCGCACGGCCCCGTTGTACGTCCACCCCGCGACGCAGGAGCTTCATCGTGTAGATCGAAGCGCGCTGTAGCCGAGTCGCCAGCAGGGTAGCGATGATGCAGCTGATCATCAGTGGCAGGATGATCATGTAGTCCCCGGTCATCTCGAAGATGATGAGGATCGCCGTGATTGGTGCGTGGGTGGCCCCGGCGACTACAGCGCCCATACCAACCAGCGCGTAGGCGCCGGTGCCCCCCGTCGGCGTCGGCCAGACGAGCAGGACCACCGTTCCCACCGCGCCGCCCAGCATGGCGCCGATGAACAGCGAGGGCGCGAAGATGCCGCCCGAGCCGCCAGAACCGATGGTGATCGAGACGGCGACGATCTTCATCAGGACCAGGATCAACATGAACTGCCACACGAGGTTCCCGTGCAGCGCGTCGGTGATCGCCTCGTAGCCGACACCGAAGATGTGGGGGGCCTGGATTCCGATGAGGCCGATGATCGCGCCGCCGACCATCGCCTTGAGCGGCAGCGGCGCTCGGAGTTTGTCGAACGCGTCTTCGGTCGCGTAGAGGCTGCGGATGAACGCGAGCGCCACCAATCCGGCAAGGATGCCGAGGCCGACGTAGGCGAAGCGCTCGGTCCAGTGCACGAGGCTGTAGGCGTCTACTGCCTCGAAGGCGGGGTAGTTGCCCAAGTAGTGACGGCTGACCACGGTGGCGGCGACCGACGAGATGACGATCGGCGAGAACTGGGCGACGCCGAACTCGCCGAGGATGACCTCGAGCGCGAACAGTGCCCCGGCCACCGGCGCATTGAAGGTGCCGGCGATTCCGGCGGCTGCACCGCAGCCGACCAGCGTGCGCAAACGTCGCTGGTCGATCTTCAGCCACTGTCCCAGCGTCGAGCCGATGGCCGAGCCGATCTGCACGATCGGTCCCTCTCGGCCCGCCGAGCCACCGGTCCCGATCGAGATCCCCGAAGCGAACAACTTGGCGAGCACGACTCGAGGCCGGATGCGGCCGCCGCGCAGCGCCACGGCCTCCATGACCTCCGGCACGCCGTGTCCCTTCGCTTCCCGAGCGAACCGGTAGACGATGAAGCCGACGATCGCGCCACCCGCCGCCGGCGCCACGATCTTCCACCAGGGCGGCAGGGCCGCCAGGTGGCCAAGCGTGACCGGGCCTTCTTGCCAGGCCACCCGGTTCACCGCCTCGATCAGTCGCCGGAAAGCGACGGCGCCGAGGCCGCCCAGCACCCCCACGACCGTCGCGACCAGCACCATGTAGAGGCGCTCGGTCTGGCGCAGATCGTCGTGCAGGTTCCTCAGCTGTTCGACCGCCCGGGTGATCATGTCATGCTTGGTCGGGTGATTGGCAACGGGGCAAACTCGCCGTAGGCCCCGGTGACTATAGCGGCGCACGGGCGGAGCGGAAAGAAGTCGGGCAGTGCGCCGGGGACCCACCGCTGCCCCGGGGGAGGCCCACCTGGCAAGGAACGCCAGACCCCCAGAGGGGTAATGCTCCCTAGCCAGCGCAGGCCCGAAAGGCTTAGCGCACAAAGGCTTCCAGAGAAGAGGATCGTCCCCCCCGCAAATGACCGGCCGCCGTGGCCGCGCGGCCGAGCTAGCGCGCCGCTGCCCAGCCTGCTCCAAGCAGGGCCAGGGTGTGGCGCCACCCCCAGGAAACCAGAGGCACAGCTTAGGGCTACGAAGAGCCTGGCGATGACCGGCTCGAACCAGGTGCGGAGGATTTGCGGTGCCACGTCCGTCGAGCGATCTTGTAGATACCCCTCGCCTTGAAGATCCCGACAGCCATCCATCCCAAAGACGGGAGGAGTCCCCGATGGAGTCCGCCGGCCGGCGCGACGGGCAGGCATCGGTCCTGATCGTCGACGACGAGCAGTCCCTCACCACCGTCCTCGCCAAAGTTCTCGGCGCCGACGGGCACAAGTGCCAGGTCGCGTCCAACGGTAAGGAGGCGCTGGCGCTCATCGAAGACACCGATTTCGACGTCGTCGTCACAGACATCACCATGCCCGAGATGACGGGGATCGAGCTGCTCAAGCTGGTCAAGAGGCGCGACACCGAGATTCAGGTCATCGTCATAACCGGACACCCCGACGTCGATTTCGCCGTCGAGGCGATCCGTTCACAGGTCGATGACTATCTGATAAAGCCGTTCGAGATGGGACAGCTGCGCCACGCCGTGTACAGGGCGCTCGAGCACCGGGCACTGCTCAGCGAGAACCGGGCCTATCGCGAGCATCTCGAGGAACGGGTGCAGAAACAAGCGGGCCAGATCAACCAGCTCTTCCTCGATGGCCTGCAGGCACTCGCCGCCGCCATCGAGGCCCGCGACCGCTACACCGGCGGCCACCTGGACCGGGTGAGCAAGTATGCCCTGGCCACCGGCACCGAGCTGGGGCTCGACGAGAGAGCGATGTGGAGCCTCTGGCTCGGCTCGCTCTTCCACGACGTGGGCAAGCTGGCTATCCCTGACGCCATTCTCAACAAACCGGGCCCGCTCACCGAGGAAGAGTACGAGGAGATGAAGCGCCACCCCGAGCTGGGCGTCGAGATCATCCAGCGTATCTCCTTCCTGCTACCGGCAGCCCTGGCGATCCTCCACCACCAGGAACGCTGGGATGGCAACGGCTATCCCGGTGGCCTCAAAGGCGAGCGGATCTCTATCGAAGGCCGCATCCTGGCGGTCGCCGACGCCTTCGACGCCATGCTCACCGACCGGCCCTACCGCAAGGCGCTAACCGAAGACTACGCGCTGAGCGAGCTCGAGCGCTGCGCCGGCAGTCAGTTCGACCCCGGCGTCGTACGCGCCTTCATGCGGGCCATGGACAAGGGCTTCCCCAGCCGCGCCCCGCTTTCCTTGGGTGCTGGTGCCGTTCCGCTTCCCGATCCGGAGATGCTGGCCAGAACCGAGGTTGACCCTCGAGAATCCGCCGAATAGATTGCCGTTCCCGGCGCCAGCGTAGCTCAACGGTAGAGCACGGCATTCGTAATGCCGGGGTTGTGGGTTCGATTCCCACCGCTGGCTTGCTCGGCTGCGGGCGTAGCTCAGTTGGTAGAGCGCAACCTTGCCAAGGTTGAGGTCGCCGGTTCGACCCCGGTCGCCCGCTCTGGGTGTCCAAAGCTGCCCGGGAAGGAGGAAGTCACTCGGCGGGTCTTCGGGCCGGCTGGGATGACGTAAACTTCCCGGGCCTCGTTCGGTAGACGGTAGACAGTAGACGGTGGACGGTAGACAGCCTACCGTCTACCGGCTACCGCTCACCGCTTACCGAACCCCCGGGGAGTAGCTCAGCCCGGAAGAGCGCTGCGTTCGGGTCGCAGAGGCCGCGGGTTCAAATCCCGCCTCCCCGATTTCGGTAGCCGGTGCGCCGGTGACCGGTAGCCGGTGCGGCGACCGGCAATCGAGAGAGTCGACCGGTTACTGGCCACCTATCACCGGCCACCGGCAAACGGGACGTGGCGCAGTCCGGTAGCGCGCCTGAATGGGGTTCAGGAGGTCGCGGGTTCGAATCCCGCCGTCCCGACTTTGTAAGTCTAAGTTGTACAACGACTTACAGGAATACCGCATATGGGCTGGTGACAGCCTCTCCCCACTTC